>DASZCS010000050.1:0-46545 GCA_035942855.1 Pyrinomonadaceae bacterium
GGTTTCTTGTTGCGCGAGACGTTCTAAAGTTTTATCGCTTCCGACGCGGTCTGCGGCCGTTGTTACTTGCCTCCACCTGAAGAGCCGCCTTCGCCGCTCCCGCCGCCCTGTCCGCCGCTGCTCTCACCGCCACCGCCTTCGCTGCCGACCGGAGTGATCCCGGCCTGTTCTTCGAGCGGAGGGAGCACCGCGGCCACCGCGCCGCTCACCAGACCGGCCGCCGCGCCCGCCAGCACACGACGCACGATTCCTTTCGCGGCCTTCTTGCCGCCCTTCTTGGAAGACTTCTTCGCGCCGCCCTTCTTGCTGCCACCCTTCTTCGCGCCGCCCTTCTTGCTTCCGCCCGAAGCGGCCGACTTCTTGGTCGACTTCGACGCGCCTACGCCTTTCTTGCTGGCCGACTTGCTCGCGCCTTTGCTACCACCTTTGCTACTGCCTTTGCTGCCGCCTTTGCTTGCGCCTTTGCCTCCGCCTTTGCTTGCGCCCTTGCCCGCGCCGCCTTTTTTGCCGCCGCCCTTACCGGCCCCGCCGCCGGAAGCCCCCGTCTTCTTGCTCGCTTTTTTCGCTGGCATTAATTGAGTTCTCCTTTTGGTTGGTAAGTCTTTCGGTCGAGTCATCTTCCTAATAAACTAATCCGCCGACGCGCGCAAGAAAAAAGTTGAAAACGCTCGCTCTCCCGCCGCGAGCATCGCAGTTCGACAGAGACGGCTCCAGCGAGCATTAAAAACTTGACAGGATTTAGCGACGGCTGTTATAAGCCTTCTCAACTTGGTTAACCGTTTACGTAACCGCTTAAGCCGCTTACGACGCAATTCAGTTCTACCCACAGGGCTTGAGCCGCTAGACCAGGTTTTGGGCTGTCTCTCAATTTACAATGCGAATCTCAACAGACAAGCGGGTACGGGGCGGGAGTCTCTCCTCGTGCGCCGTCATGTCTCTGCGCGCGTTGTTGTCATAGCCGCTACTCTTGAGAGTTTCGCGTTGAATTGATTGCCTCGCCCTTCTTTGCTCTCGCTGTAAAAGTCGTTCTTTCCGTTAAGGCCGAAAATTCTTGCGCTGGTCAGGAACACGCTCGTCGTGTGGAGTTTGAGGAGGGAGTCATGAAGTTGAACAAACTGTTCTCGTTTCTGTTGTTGACGTTCTTGATGGCCGTGCCCGTCTGGGCGCAGAGCGACCGCGGCACGATCACGGGCACGGTGACAGACCCGCAGGGCGGTCTGGTGGCCGGCGCGAAAATCACCGCGACGAATCTCAACACAGGCGAGGTGCGCGAAGCGACGACCTCCGACGAAGGCTCTTACACGCTCCCCGAACTCTCGCCCGCGCCTTACCGCGTCTCGGTCGAGGCTTCCGGGTTTAAGACTTCGACGCTGGAAAATATTCAGGTCGGCGTGCAGGTCACACGCCGCGCCGACTTCACGCTCGAACTCGGTGCGATTGCAGACGTGGTGACGGTGACGGCCGAGAGCGCGCCCACCATCCAGACCGACACGCCCGTCCGTCAGAGCAACGTCAGCGAACGACAGGTGAGAGAACTGCCTCTGCTCGTCAACTCCGAAGCGGGCGGGCGCACGCCGCTCGCCTTTATCTTCCTCGACAGTAACGTCAGTTCGGGCAGCAGCGGCGCTGCCGCCGGCGGCGGCAACGCCACCAACTTCCGCGTCAGCGGCGGCCAGGGACTCGGCACGGAAATTCTCATCGACGGCGCAAGCACCCGCCGCACGCAAAACGGCACGTTCTTCTCTGAAGTCGCCCCCGGCCCGAACGCCTTTCAGGAGTTTACGCTCTCGACCAGTACCTACTCGGCCGAGTTCGGCAACTCGTCCGGCGGCGTTGTCAACTTCTCCTTGAAGAGCGGCGGCAACGAATTCCACGGCGAAGTCTACGACTACATCCGCAACGAAAATCTGAACGCCAACTCGTTCATCAACAACGCGGCGGGGCGCGACCCCGTCACGGGACGCGAACGGCTCGAACGTCGCCGCGACAATCAGAATGATTTCGGCTTCAACCTGAGCGGCCCCATCACCATCCCGAACTTCGGCGAGGGTGGCGGTCGCATTCATCGTTTTGAAAATCGCGCCTTCTTCTTCTTCAACTACGAAGGCTATCGCCGCACGACGGGGTCGAACGCCATCATCACCGTGCCGACGGCGCGCATGCGCCTGGGCGACTTCGGCGAACTGTTGACCGACCCTTACGTGCTCAGCCAGTTTCCGGCCGACCCGGCCAACGGCCGTCCCGTCGCGGGCGTGCGGATTTATAACCCGCTGCAAAACCCGAGAACGCGTGAAGCGATCCCCGGCAATCGGCTCGACCTCTTCCCGAATCTGATCGACCCGGCCGGTTTCGCCGCGCTGCAATTCTTCCCGCTGCCGAACACGACCGGCCCGTTGGGTTCGACCGTCTTCCGCAACTACCTGTCGCAGAGCATCATCCCGCTTGAGTCGAACCAGTTCACGGTCAAGCCCGACTTCATCGTCTCCGATAAGCAGAAGATCACTTTCAGCTACTCCTATCGCCGCAACACGCGTATCGCGCAGGACGCGGGCGCTCCGCCGCCGCGCTTTCCGCTGCCCTTCACTTCGCAGGGCGTCTTCGAGCAGGACTTCCGCTCGCACATCATCCGCTTGCAGCACGACTATTCGTTCACGCCGAGCTTCCTCAACCACTTGAATCTCGGCTACACGCGCTTCGACGTGGCGAACGCCAACACGACGGCCGGGTTCAACACATCAAGCCTCGGCATCCCTGTGAACGCGACGCAGAATGCGGCCTTCCCGCGCCTCGGCTTTCCCGGCTACGGCGACCCGGCCACGACCTCAGACCCGCGCGGTTATCAGGACATCGGCTCGTCCTTCTTCACCGACCGTATCCGCGACAACACGACGCAAATCTCCGACTTCGTTTCGTTCCGCATCGGTCGCCACTCGCTCAAGGTCGGGGGCGACGTGCGCATCGGGCAGTTCAACGTCGTGCAGAGAATTGATCCGGGCGGTTCGTTCAACTTCCGCCACGATCAGACCGCCGCGCTCATCCCCGCGCCCACAATGCAAGACCCGAATCGGGTCGTGCAGCAGGGCGGCTGGCCTATCGCCAGTCTCATCACGGGCGCGACCGAGTTCTCCTTCAACAGCACCAACTCCATCGACCCGGCCTTCCGTCAGTTGACGCAAGGCTACTTCATCAACGACGACTTCAAAGTCACGCAACGCCTGACCCTGAATCTGGGCTTGCGCTACGACCTGCCGGGCCTGCGTTCCGAAGCGCGCGACCGCTTCCGCGCCTTCGACCCGAACGCCGTCAATCCTGATCCGCGCCTGGGCGGCCGTCGCGGCGCGATTGCGGGCGCGTCCGGGCAGGGCGGCGTCAGCGCGCCCTTCGACACGCTTATTCGCGAAGACCGCTCGAACATCGGGCCGCGCGTCGGCTTCGCCTATTCGCTCAACGATCAGACGGTCGTGCGCGGCGGCGGCGGCATCTACTACGCGCCCGTTTTGTACGGCACGGGCGGCGGCGGCGACATCAACACCGGCACTATCGGTTACAACACCGGCAGCGGCGCGCGCACGCCCGACGGCGAGCAGGCGCGCTTCTTCCTGCGCTCCTACCCCTCGATTCCGGCGGTTGATCCGGGCGGCCAGTTCGTCTTCCCCGATGGCAGTCAGGACGTGCAATTCTTCGACCCCTCCTATCGCACCGGCCGCACCGTCCAGTACAGCCTCGACCTGCAACGCCAGTTGCCTTACAACCTCGCCGCCTCCATCGGCTACATCGGCCACAAGGGCACGCGCCTGCGCTCCGACTTTGGACGTTTGAACGCGATCCCCTTCAATGCGCTTCGCCTCGGCTTCCCCCTCCTGAATAGGAACTTCAGGCCTTATGATCCTGACCCGATAACCGGTAATCCGAATGGACTGATAGGTGCGCCGGATGAGGCCGCTGCTCGCGCTTACGCCGTGAGCGTCGGCTTCCCGCTGCCGGCCAACGGCGACGCAGTCTTCCAGGGCTTCAACGGCACGGTGGCGCAGGCGCTCAGACCGTTCCCGCAATATCGCAACATCAACAACGTTCTCGAAAGCCAGGGCACAAGCGACTACAACGCGCTGCAAGTCAAACTCGACCGCCGCTTCGCACAGGGCATGCAGTTCGGCGCGTCCTACACCTTCTCGAAATTGATCACGGACGCTTCGGAAGACATCCTCGGCGGCGGGCGCACCGGCAACAGCAACGTGCTTCAGTTCGCCAACGACCGCGCCTCGCAGCGTTCAGTTTCGCCCACGAACCCGACGCACGTGTTCGTCGTCAACTACCTGATCGAATTGCCGTTCGGCAAAGGACGCCGCTTCCTCAATCGCGGCGGCATCGTCGATAAGATCGTTGGCGGCTTCACCCTGAGCGGCATCCAGCGCTACCAGTCGGGGCTGCCGTTGACTTTCTTCACCGACGACCCGAACGCGCGCGGCTTCCTCGATCTGATCGGCGTCAACGGCAATCTCCGGCTCAACCTGACCGGGCAGCCCATCACCCTCGACCGCGGCGATCAACTCATCTTGCGCGGCCAGACGCCCGGCGTCGTCGTGGTCAACCAGGCCGCTTTCGTCGCCCCGCCTCAGTTCAGGAGTGAGTTGGCGATTGGCTCGGACGCCTATAAGGCTTACTACGCAAACCCCTCGCGCTTCTTTGGCACGGCTCCGGCGACCTTCCCGAACGTCAGGTCTGACAGGTTCTCTAGCGAGAACGTGAGCCTCTTGAAGAAGACGCGCATCACCGAGACGGTGACGTTTGAAGTGGGCGCGGAAGCCTTCAACATTTTCAATCGCACGCGCTTCTTCGCGCCGACGACCAACCTCGCCGACGGCAACTTCGGTTTCCAGAGCATCATCGGCGACGAAAACGTCTACACGCCGCGCGTCATCCAACTGCGCCTGCGCTTGGTCTTCTAGTTCGGCCGTTTGAGACGCTTCGAGCGGCGCGGGAAGTACGAGCAAGAGACTCTTCCCGCGCCGCTCGTTTTCCGCAGACCACACACGAGCGGCCTTTCAATGCCGCACACGCGCACACCGTTCGAGTTATGCCGCGCTTGCCGCCAAGTCCGTTTCGTTTGGCCGCGCTTCTCGCCGGCCTGTCGGCTGCTGCTGCTGTCGCGGCGCACGGCTTCGCGCCCACACACACACACTTCCCACAACGCGCCGCACAAAAGTCTGCCGCCTCTTCGCACGCGCCTCGTCGCGGCGAAGAGGCTTCGCGTTTAGTTCGACAAGGCGCAGCGGCGCTTGAGAGCGGCGACGCGGCGACGGCCAAAACTCTCTTCGAGCGCGCGCTCAAACTCGATCCGCGAAACGTCGAAGCACACACCTATCTCGGCGCGCTCGCAGACCGCGCTGGCGCACTTGAAGCGGCCGAGACGCACTTCGCCGCCGCAGCATCTTTCGCCCCGCGTTCGCCCGAGGCGCGCAACAACCACGGCGCGATCCTCTTCCGGCTCGGGCGCACTTCGGAAGCCGCCGCCGAGTTCGAGGCATCGCTCAAACTCGACGCGCGCCAGCCGAGCGCGCTCGTCAATCTCGCGCAAATCCGTTTCAGTTCACGCGCGCCCGAAGACCTGCGCGCCGCGCACAAACTCTTCGAGCGCGCACACGCAATCGCGCCCGACGCAGAGATCGCGCGTGCGCTCACCGTCATCGCCCTGCGGCTCGACGAGCGCGAAGCGGCCGCCTCCTCTTACCGCGATTACGCCGCGCGCCTCTCGTCAGCCGCAACGGAAGTCTCTTCTGCGATCACGTCCGCACGGGCGCGCGCGGAACTCGGCGCGGCTTTGCTCGAAGCCAATCTGCTCGACGAAGCAACCGCAGAGTTGAACGCTGCGCTCGCCGCAGACCCTTCGCACGTCGAATCAATCGTGAACCTGGCTCGCACTCTTCGCGCGCGCAAAGACGTAACGGCCGCCGGTCGCCTGTTGGAGTCGGCCGTGGCGCGTGGCAACAAGGCCGCGCCCATCTACGCGGCGCTCGCCGATCTCTACGAATCAATCGGCCGCATTGAAAACGCCATCCCCGCCATGCGTCTCGCCGTCGAGAGCGCGCCTGAGAGCGAGGATTATCGCTTCCGCTACGCGCTCCTGCTCGTCAACTCGCAAGCGCCGAAGGCCGCCGTCATACGCCTGCGCGAAGCTTTGGAACAGTTCCCGCGCTCGGCCAAACTCTGGTTCGCGCTCGGCCTCGCTTACATGACAGAGCACCAGAGCGTGGAGGCTACGCCCGCGCTCCAACGCGCCGTCGAACTCGACCCGCAGGCCGCGCCCGCGCTCGCCTACCTCGGCCTCGCACACGCCGAACAGGGGCGCTACGACGAAGCCATCAAGTTTTACGAGCGCGCCGTCGCGGTCAATCCGAATCTGGCAACCGTGCATTACCTGTTGGCTGACATCCTGCTCAAGCAAAATCCGACGGACACCGCGCGTCCCGAACGCTCTTTGCTTCGCGCCATCGAACTCGACCCGGCGCTCGCTTCGGCGCGTCTCGCGCTCGGCAAACTTTACGCGCGCACCGAACGACTCGATGCGGCCGTCGAACAACTCTCGCGCTCCGTCCAACTCGATCCGAACTCGGCCGAGGCGCACTATCAACTCGGACGCATCTACACGCGACAGAAGCGCACGATTGAAGCGCAGGCCGCGCTCGCCACCTTCAAGCGTCTGAACGAGGGACAGAAAGAGCAGGCGCAGAACGAGCGCAAAGAGATCGTGCGCCGTCTCGCCAACGTCCGTTTTTAAAGGCGACTCGAAGGCGCGCATTTTTGCAGGCGCGAATTTCTTAATCCGACGGGAGAAGCATTGATGAAAAGGTTTCCACGCATCTTGAGTTTGGCCGCGCTCCTGTTCTTAAGCGCCGCTTACTCTTCCGGCGCGTCGGCGCAAGGGACGAGTGCGCCGACGTCGCAGCAACAGCCGCAGGTCGAAGAGTGGATTGACAACTTCGACGGGACGCAACTCGATGCCGACAAGTGGGAGCGTTTCAGTTTCGAGGGAACGAGCGGCGGCAAACTGAAGGTCGAAGAGGGCGAGTTGCGCATGCGCGGCACACACGCCTCGCGCTCCGGCGTGCGCAGCAAGCAGAGTTTCACGAGCGACCGTTTCATCTTCGAGGTCACGATCAAAAATGTGGAGATGCAACTGCCCGCGCCCGGACAGAAAGACACTCTGGGCACGGCTGTGCTCGCCATCATGTTCGACGGTTCGGGGCGCAATCGCATCGAGTGGGTGTGGACGAGCGAGAAGACTTTGGAAGCGTGGGCTGTGGTTGACGGCGCGGGCGAACGGCTCGACAACCGCCGCCTCGGCACGAAACTCAAGAACCCGACGCTCGGCATCGTCCGCCGCGGCGACGAGTTTCTCTTCATGCTCAACGGGCAGGAGGGCTTGCGCAAGACCATTAAGAACATGCCGCGCTCCTTCCGCGTCATGCTCTACGGTTGGAGCAGTTCCGAGAACGACTGGGACTCCGTGCGCGTGGTGACGGCGAAATAGACCGGAGCGAGGATGAGACAAACGGCGAGCGACAACTTCGATGTGCGGCGCAACGCTTCGTCGGCGCGGGGCAACGCTTCGTCCGCAGCGGCGCGACGTGCAATCGTCTGTGCCTCGCTCGCGCTTGCGTGCGTGCTCTTGCTGTTCACGACCGCGTTCGTCGCCGCCGTCACGGCGCAGACGCGCGAGGCGAACCGTAAGACGCGCTCGGTGCAAATTCGCGGAACGCAAACTTACACGAATCCCATCTTCGACGAAGACTTTCCAGACCCGACCGTCATACGCGCTTCGGACAATTTCTTCTACGCCTACGCCACGCAAACCGAGGTCGCAGGCCGCACCCTGAACATACAGGTCGCACGCTCGCGCGATCTCATCCGTTGGGAACGGCTCGGCGACGCTTTGCCGGTCAAACCCGTCTGGGCGAACCAGACGCAGAAGTTCTGGGCTCCGCACGTCAGCCAGCACGGCGACACTTTCTACATGTACTACTCGGCCGACCCGAACACTTTGACGGGCTTGTGTCTCGCCGTCGCCACGGCGAAAAGTCCGCAGGGGCCGTTTACGGACATCGGCAAGCCTTTGCGTTGCGGCAAGTCTTTCGTCAACATCGACCCGATGGCCTACGACGATCCGCGCACGGGCAAGCGCCTGCTCTACTGGGGTTCGGGCTTCGAGCCTCTGCGCGTGCAGGAACTCGCGGCCGACCGCGTGAGCTTCAAGCGCGGCAGCCGCCCGCGCGAGATCGTCTTCCCCATCAAGACCGAAGACCCTGCGAACTATCAACGCCTGATCGAAGGCGCTTGGGTCACCGAGCGCGACGGTTTCTATTATCTCTTTTTCTCCGGCGACAACTGCTGCGGCGACAAAGCCCACTACGCCGTGATGGTCGCGCGTTCACGCTCGGCCGAAGGGCCTTTCGAGAGCTTGGCCGAGGCGACGGGCGAGCCGCAAAGCGTCATCCTCTCAATGGGCACGCGCTTCATCGCGCCCGGCCATAACTCCGTCATACGCGACGCGGCGGGCGACGACTGGATCATCTATCACGCGATCGATACGAATAAACGCAACATGAAAGCCATCGAAGGCGACCGCGACGTGCGCCGCATCATGCTCATGGACAAACTTGTCTATCGAAGGGGCTGGCCGCGCGTCGAATGGGGCAGTCCTTCGACGCTCGCGAAGCCCGCGCCCGTCGTGCGCTGAAGTCGCTGCGATACGCGTGCGCGTCGAAATGAAATAGTTTTCAAAGTCAGTTAAAATCCGTGTGCTCTATTCGCACACCAAGAAGCAGTCAAGCAGAACAGAAACACTCGAAACCTTTCGCGTCTTTCGCAAGGCGCATAAGGTGAGTTTGAAGTCTTAACCCCGGGGGCGACATGCAACGCAGGCAGATCACTCTGGAAGACGGGCGCTATCTGATCTTCTACACGTTTGACGAAGAGGCCGCCACGACGACTTCTTCTGTTGAGGAAGCGGCGAGCGACGAGAAGACGCAGGCGCGCGGGGACGAACCTGACGCCCGACCGCAGGCGACGGAGGAGCGACGTGTCTGAACTTCGCTGGAACCCACTGCTCGGCGAATGGGTGGCGACGGCCACACACAGGCAGACGCGCACCTTCCTGCCGCCCGCGGACTTCTGCCCGCTCTGCCCGACGAAGCCCGGCGGCTTCCCCACGGAAATCCCCGAACCCACTTACGACATCGTCGCCTTCGAGAATCGCTTTCCGAGTTTGCAACCAGAGCCGCCCGACCCGGCGGTCGAAGCCACGGAACTTTATCCGGTGCGTCCCGGCATAGGCGTCTGCGAAGTGCTCGTCTACACGCCTGAACACAACGCGACGCTCGCCACCGAATCGGTCGAGCAGATTTATCAACTCGTGCAGGTCTGGACAGACCGCTTCCGCGAACTCTCCCGCCACGAGTTCGTCAAATACGTCTTCATCTTCGAGAACAAGGGCGAGGCCATCGGCGTCACGCTCCACCACCCGCACGGGCAGATTTACGCCTATCCGTTCATCCCGCCGCGCGTCGAACGCGAACTGGAACAATCGCGCGCGCACAAAGAAGAGACAGGTCGTTGCCTGCTCTGCGACATCCTGTCGCAAGAGCGCGCGGATGGGCGTCGCATCGTCACGGAGAACGCGTCCTTCGCAGCCTACGTGCCCTTCTTCGCGCGCTACCCATACGAAGTTCACATCAGCAGCACGCGCCACCTGCAAGCCCTGACCGACATGACGGACGCCGAGCAGCGCGATCTGGCCGCGCTGCTCAAGAGCGTCCTCGTCGCCTACGATAAACTGTTCGACCTTTCGTTCCCCTACATGATGGTCTTGCACCAGCGGCCTTCGGACGGCGGCGACTACGATCATTATCATTTCCACATCGAGTTTTACCCGCCCCTGCGCACGGCGACGAAGTTGAAATATCTGGCGGGCAGCGAATCGGGCGCAGGCATGTTCATCAACGACACGCTCGCCGAAGAGAAGGCTGCGGAGTTGCGCGCACGCATCGCGCCGGTCGTGTGGGGAGAGACGACCGAGAAGCCGGGAGAGGAGGTCGAGCGTTGATTGACACGGCCGCGCTCCGCGGCGCTTTCAGAGATTTGTACGGCACACGGCCGCGCCTGTTTCGCGCGCCCGGCCGCGTCAATTTGATCGGCGAGCACACCGACTACAACGACGGCTTCGTGCTGCCGATGGCGATTGACCGCGAGACCTGCGTGGCCGCCGCCCCGCGCGCGGACAGGCGAGTGCGCGTCTACTCTTTGAACGTGGACGAGCACGCCGAGTTCGATCTGGACAATCCGGGCGAACGCGAGCGCGGCATCTGGCTCGATTACGTCGAAGGCGTGGCGCACGCTCTGGAAAGACGCGGCATGCGCCTTGGCGGCGCTGACCTCGCCCTCTCTTCCGACGTGCCGACGGGCGCGGGGCTGTCGTCTTCCGCCGCCCTCGAAGTCTCGACGGGGCTGGCGCTCGCAAGCCTCGCGGGGCACGAAGTTGATCGGGTGCAACTGGCGCTCGCAGGGCAAGAGGCGGAGCACACTTACGTGGGCGCGAAGGTCGGCATCATGGATCAATTCATCGCCGCGCTCGGTCGCGTCGGCCACGCGCTCTTGATCGATTGCCGCACGCTCGAAACAGAGGCCATCCCGGTTGACACCACGGACACGCTCGTCGCCATCTGCGACACGCGCGTCAAACACGAGTTGTCGGCCTCGGAATACAACACGCGGCGCGCGGAGTGTGAAGAAGGCGTCGCACTGCTCAGGCGCGCGGGGCTGGCGAACATACGCGCCCTGCGCGACGTGAGCGAGGCGGACTTGGAGCGTTACGGTCAGGCGCTGCCGGAGAAGGTAGCGAGACGCTGCCGCCACGTCGTCACGGAGAACGCCCGCACGCTCGACGCTTCGGCCGCGCTCAAAGACGGACGACTGGCGGAGATGGGACGACTGATGCTCGCCAGCCACGAGTCTCTGCGCGACGACTACGAAGTGAGTTGCCGCGAACTCGACGTGCTCGTCGAAATTGCGACTTCACTTCAGGGCACAACGCTCGGCGCGCGCATGACCGGCGGCGGCTTCGGCGGTTGCACCGTCAACCTCGTCCGCCGCGACCGACTCGAAAGTTTTCAGGAGACGATCACGCGCGAATACACCAGCGCCACCGGCCTCGCGCCCAACATCTATATCTCCGAGGCGGGCGAAGGAGCAGGGGAGATAAGGGATGAGGGATAAGGGATGAGGGATGAATAAAAAAGCACTCAAGTGATTGAATGCTGTTCTTACTTCATCCCTCATCCCTTATCCCTCATCCCTCCGAATCATGCGTATCAAAGACGTGGCGCGGGAGGCGGGCGTTTCGACGGCGACCGTTTCGCACGTCATCAACAAGACGAGGTATGTGAGCGACGAGACGCGCGAGCGTGTGCTCCGCGCCATCGAGCGGTGCGGCTATTACCCGAACGCACACGCGCGCAGCCTCGCTTCCGGGCGCAGCAATACGCTCGGTCTGATCGTCTCCGACATCTCGAACCCGTTCTTTCCCGAACTCGTCAAATCAATCGAGCGGGCGGCCTTCGAGCGCGGCTACGATCTGATCCTGTCGAACACGAACTACGAAGCTGAGCGCACGTCGAGCTACGTGCAGCGGTTCATCGAGCGCAAGGTGGCTGGCGTCGCCTTGATGACTTCGGAACTCGACACCTCGCTCGTCGGCGAACTGGCGCGGCGTCGCGTCTGCGTCGTCTTTCTCGATCTCGGCAGCGCCGGTCAGTGCATGAGCAACATCGTCGTGGATTACGAGCGCGGCATCGAAGAGGCCATCGCGCATCTGGTCGCGCTCGGACACTCTGAGATCGCTTTCGTCGGAGGCCCCGGCCACCTGCGCTCGGCCGCCAAAAGGCGCGAAGCCTTTTGCGCCTCGATGCGTCGTCATCTGCCCGCGTGCGAGCCGCAAGTGTACGACGGCGATTTCAAACTCGGAGGCGGACAGCGCGCGGCGCGTGCGCTCATGGAGCGCGGCGCTGAAGAGATGCCGACGGCCGTGGTGGTCGCCAACGACATGATGGCTCTGGGCATGATGCAGGAGTTGCGCCGGTGCGGTTTGGAAGTGCCGCGCGACGTGTCGGTCGTCGGCTTCGACGACATCGCGTTCGCACAACTTGCCGTGCCGCCTTTGACGACCGTGAGTTTGCCGCGCGAAGAACTCGGCCGCCGCGCCGTCGAAGCCCTCATCGCCAGCATCGAGCACCCGGAGCAGCAGGGCATGGACATACACATTGCCACGCACCTCGTCACGCGCGCCTCTACGGGACGCGCGCCCGTGCGACGTTCGAGAGACGGCGAGTTGAAGGTCAACTCGAAAGCGCGAGACGGCGGCGCCTATACCAACCCGAACGCGCGAGACGGCGCGGCCGCGCCGCGTGAGTTGAAGCGTTTGACGGCGCGTGAGAACAAAAGCGTTCGCCGTCGCAGCAGTGCGGAACTGAAGTCTCCGAAGGGGTGAAGAGACATTTGAATGATTTGAGATTTCAAAGCTCAAATTATTTTTGTAAGTAGCGAGGGGCAATCTAAAGATGCAACAAACAGAACTGAAATTTTCGCGTGCGTGTTTCGCGCGAGCCTTGCGCGCGGCGCGTGCGTTTGTGGTCGTGGTTGCAGTTCTTGGCGCGTTCGGCGCGTCGGGCGCATGGGGGCAGTCGCGCGCCGTCTACACGAACCCGGCGCTGGCGGGCGATTATCCGGACCCTTCCGTGATCCGCGTCGGTCAGGACTACTGGGCGACGGCCACTTCTTCCGAGTGGGCTCCTGAATTTCCCATCCTGCACTCGCGCGATCTGGTCAACTGGCGCGTGGTCGGCGCGGTCTTCCAGAAGCGCCCCGCGTGGTCTGTAGGCAAGTATTGGGCCCCGGAAATCTCCGAGGATCGAGGTCGCTTCTACATCTACTACACGGCGCAGAAGAAGGACGGGCCGCTCTGCGTTGCCGTCGCCACGGCTCGCCGTCCGCAGGGGCCGTACACGGATCACGGCCCGTTAGTCTGTCAGGAAGTCGGCTCAATCGACGGCTTCCCCATCCGCGACGAGCGTGGGCAGCGTTACCTCTTGTGGAAAGAGGACGGCAACAGCCGCAGCGTGCCGACGCCCATCTGGGCGCAACGTTTGTCGCCCGACGGGACGCGTCTCATCGGGGAAAAGCAGGAGTTGATACGTAACGATCAGGCGTGGGAGAAGCACGCCTCTCTGCCTTACGGCGATCTGGTCGAAGGGCCGGCTCTCGTCCGTCGCGGCGACTATTTCTACATGTTCTATTCGGGCAACTTCTGTTGCGACCGTCAGTGCAACTACATGATGGGCGTGGCGCGCTCGCGGAAACTTTTGGGGCCCTGGGAGAAGAATCCCGCAAACCCGATCCTGCGCGGCAACGACACCTGGAAGTGTCCCGGCCACGGTACGGTCGTCACAGACGCGCGCGGGCGCGACTATATGCTGTATCACGCGATGGACGCGAAGGATTTCATCTACGTCGGCAGGCAGGCTCTGCTCGACGAGGTGCGCTGGGGCGCGGACGGCTGGCCGACGATTAACAACGGTCGCGGCCCTTCGGCGCGCGCCTCCTCGCCGCACGGCTTTCAGGAGCGCAACGCCGAGCACTATTTCTTCGACGACTTCACCACGCAAGGATTGCAACCCGGCTGGCAATGGCCGCAGGCGAATGAACCCTTGATGCGCACGGAGCGCGTGCGCGGCGGCCGACTCGTGCTGTCGCCCGCAGCGGCACACGCGACGAACCCGATCGGCGCGGTCGTCGCGCGTCTCGCAACCCTTGGCGACTACGAGGCGACGGTGCTGATCGACGCGCGCGATCTGCGCGAAGGCGCGGTCGCAGGCATAGCCGCTTACGGCGACGGCGAGAACGCGCTCGGCGCGGCGACAGACGGCCGCAACGTCGTCCTGTGGCGACGCCAGAAGAACGAGCAGAAGGTCGTCTCGACGTTGGCCGATGCGGTGAAGACGCCGCTCGTCTATCTGCGCATGACTGCGGACGACGCGCGCAGGTATCGCTTCGCCGTGAGCGAAGACGGAAATCGCTGGCGCAATCTTGGCGACGAGATGGACGGCGAGTATCTGCCGCCGTGGGACAGGGGCGTGCGCGTCGCTCTGACTTCGGGCGGCGCGGCAAACGCGTCGGCGAAGTTTGAATGGCTCAGGATCGCGCCGTCGCGCAAGGCGAGGACGGCGCGCGGCGAGTAGCGGCACGCGTTCGATTGCAGTGTGGCTTCGATGATCTGTTTGGGTTGAAATTAATTTGCGTGGGCGGCGACGGATAAGTCGTCGTTCGGACGAAAATTTTCGAGGTGAAAAATGAGAGCAACAGTCGGTGGAAGAAAGTCTCTAGCGCTGCTGGTGGCGTTATTGTTCGCGTGCGCGCTCGCGCTCGGCGGTTGTCGCAAAGAGGGCGGCAGTGGCGGCAGTGGCGGCAGTGGCGGCGTGGCTGGCGGTGGTGGCGGTGCTGGAAAGAAGGTGATCGGTTTCTCGCAGATGGAGATGGACGGTCCCTGGCGCATCGCCGAAACCGAGAGCATCAAGGGAGAGGCCGCGAAGCGCCCCGAACGCTACGACCTACGCGTGACCGTGGCGCAGGGAGACACGGCCAAGCAGGCCGCCAACGTCGAAGACCTCGTGGCGCAGCGCGTCGATGCCATCTTCCTCGCGCCGCGTGAAAAGGAGGGCTTCGAGCAGTCTTTGCAGGCGGCGAAGGACGCCGGGATTCCCGTCATCCTCGTTGACCGCGAAGCGAACGGCACGGCGGGCGTGGATTTCGTCACCGTCCTGAAGTCCGACTTCATACAACAGGGACGACGCGCCGCTGAATGGTTAGCCAAAGCGTCGAACGGCAAGGCCAACATCGTGGAACTGAGGGGCACGAGCGGCGCATCCGTCACGGTTGACCGCGGGCAGGGCTTCCGCGAAGAGATGGCGAAGCACCCGGAGATGAAGATCATCCACGAGCAGACGGCCGAGTTCAATCGCGCCAAGGCGCGCGACGTGATGTCGAACATCATTCAGGCGCGGGGCAAAGAGATCACGGCCGTCTACGCGCACAACGACGAGATGGCCCTCGGCGCGATTCAGGCGCTCGAAGCCGCAGGGATGAAGCCGGGCACGGACGTTTTGATCGTCTCGATTGACGGCCAGCGCAGCGCCTTGCAGGCCATTATCGACGGGCGCATGAACGTGACCATCGAATCCAATCCGCGCTTCGGCCCGCTCGCTTTCTCGACGCTTGAGAAGTTCTGGGCGGGCGAGAAGCTTCCGCCGGTCATCGGCGTCGAAGATCGTCTCTTCGACAAGACGAACGCGGCGCAGTTCTTGAACGAAGCCTACGGGAGTTAAGGAAGAGTTGCGGGTTTCAGGTTTCGGGTTTCAGGTCTGAAGTTATTGATTCTTTAACTTGAAGTCTGAAACTTGAAACCTGCTTGAGCTTGAAACCTGCAACTTGAAACCTGAAACCTATGAGCAACGATCCAGTCCTCCGCATGGAGAGCATCACGAAAATTTTTTCGGGCGTGACGGCGCTCTCGAACGTTTCGCTTGAACTCATGCGCGGCGAGGTGCACGCGCTGGTGGGCGAAAACGGCGCGGGCAAGTCAACGCTGATCAAGATCATGACGGGCGCGTACAGGCGCGACGGCGGGCAGATGTTTCTGGAAGGCCAGCCCGTCGATTTCAACACGCCCGAGGATGCGCAAGGCGCGGGCGTCGTGGCCGTCTATCAGGAAGTCAACCTGCTCACCTATCGCACCGTCGCCGAGAACATCTACCTCGGGCGCGAGCCGCGCCGCTTCGGACTCATCGACTGGAAGCGTATGAACTCGGACGCCGAAGCGCTCTTGAAACGGCTCGGCCTCGACATAGACCCCCGCGCGCCGCTCGGCAGTCTCAACATCGCGCTCCGTCAGATGGTGGCGATTGCGCGCGGCGTCTCTTTCGACGCAAAGGTGGTCGTGCTCGACGAGCCGACGAGTTCTTTGACCGAACACGAGGTAAACATTCTCTACGACGTGATCCGGCGTCTGAAGGCGGAAGGCACGGCCGTCGTCTACATCAGCCATCGCTTCGACGAGTTGTACACGGTCTGCGACCGCGTGACGATCCTGCGCGACGGGCGCTTCGTCGCCACGCGACCGCTTGCGGGCCTGGAAAAGATCGACCTCGTCTGTCTCATGCTCGGCAAGCAGCGCGAGGAACTCAGACAGGGCACGACCGCCTTCAAGGGCGCGGGCACGACCGCCGAAGAGACGCCGCTCCTGAGCGCAGAGAATTTGAAGCGCGGGCGGAAACTGAACGACGTGACGGTGCGAGTGGCGCGCGGCGAGATCGTCGGCATGGCGGGCTTACTGGGTTCGGGGCGGACGGAGACGGCGCGCGCCATCTTCGGCGCGGACACAGTGGAAGCGGGCGAGGTGCGTCTGGAAGGGAAGCCGATCAAAGGTGGCTCTGTCAACGAAGCGATCGATTCAGGGATAGCGTTTCTCACCGAAGACCGCAAGGCCGAAGGCATCATTCCCGATTTAAGTGTGCGCGAGAATCTGACGCTCGCCGCGCTGCCCGCGCTCTCCAAACTCGGCATCGTCTCGCGCGCGCGCCAGCAAGAAGTGGTAGACAAGTTCATGAAGCGGCTCGGCATCAAGGCCGCCAGCGCCGATCAGAAAATACGCGAACTGTCGGGCGGCAATCAGCAGAAAGTTCTGCTCGCGCGCTGGCTCTGCAAGAACCCGAAGTTTCTCATCCTCGACGAGCCGACACGCGGCATAGACATCGGCGCGAAGGGCGAGATACAGGCGCTCGTCGGCGAACTGGCCGAAAGCGGACTCGGCGTCCTGATGATCTCTTCGGAGTTGGAGGAGTTGGTGGAAGGCAGTTCGCGCGTCGTCGTCATGCGCGACGGGCAGCGCGTGGGCGAACTGCGCGGCGAAGAGATCACGCAGGACAACATCATCCACGCGATGGCCGAAGACCCTTCAGGCGAAGCGACCGCTGCTTCGACCGCCACCGCGCACGTCACAGACACCACGCCGCACGCCGCCGAGCCGCCCGGAAAAGGAGCCTGACCAGAGATGCAGAACGCCTCCCCTGCCAACAGCGCGGGCGCGCCGAAAGCCGCCGCGACGACGCGTACGCTCCTCGCAGACTACGGGCCGACTTACGGCGCACTCGCCGCTCTCGTCCTGCTCGTGCTGGCGAACGCGCTCTTTACGCCGAACTTCGCAGACGCGAACAACTTTCGCAACATCCTCCTGCAAGTTGCGCCCACGGTGCTGGTCGCCGTCGGCATGACGCTCGTGATTGCGACGGGCGGAATTGATCTCTCCGTCGGTTCGGTGATGGCAATCGCCGCCGCGCTCGCCGCGACGAATCTTGAGCGTGGCCTCTTGCTCGCGGTGCTCCTCGCACTCGTCGCCTCGTTCGCCGTCGGCTTCCTGAACGGCGCGCTCATCTCAGGCTTTCGCATCCAGCCGATCATCGTCACGCTCGCGCTGTTGATTACGGGGCGCGGGGTGGCGCAGGTCATCAGTCGCGGCGGGCAGATCATCTTGATCAACGATCAGACGTTCATGTCCCTGGGTAAAGGCTTCGTCGGGCCTGTGCCGATGTCTGTCCTGGTGATGCTGATCGTTCTCGCCGTCGCCATCTTTGTGATGCGTGCGACGGCGTTCGGCCGCTACGTCGTCGCCGTCGGCGGAAACGAAGCGGCGGCGCGGCTCGCGGGTGTCAGAGTCCACCGGACGAAGATCACGGTCTACGCTTTGAGCGGGTTGCTCGCCGGACTCGCCGGACTCATCGAAGCGGCGAAGGCCGAAGCGAGCGACGCGACGAAGGTTGGCCTCTATATCGAACTCGACGCGATTGCGGCCGTGGTCGTCGGCGGGACGCCTCTGACGGGCGGGCGCGTCACGGTCGTCGGCACGCTCATCGGCGCGCTCATCATGCAAGTGATCACGACGAGCTTCAACATGCTCGGCATCGGCTTCGCGTGGTCGCTCGTCCTCAAAGCCGCGATCATCATCGTCGCGGTCTACATCCAACGCCCTAAAGTGGCTTGAACTATTTCGCATGAAAAAACAGTTCGGTGTATCAGTCGTCGCTTTGGTCGTGCTGCTCGTCGCGCTCTTACCGTATGAAGCGCGCGCGCAAGGGGCGAAAGGGGCGGCGGTCGAGAGCGGGCGGCGTTATCCGCGTCTGGTGATACGTAATGCGACGGTGATCGACGGGAACGGGACGCCCGCTGCGGGGCCGTTCGACATCGTGGTGGAGCGAGACACGATCACGGAGTTGGTTGCGCTCGATCCCGTCACGGTTAAGAGCGGGACGGCGCGGCGTCCGGCGGCGGGCGACGCGGAGATAGATGCGACGGGCAAGTATGTGATGCCCGGTCTCATTAATTTGCACGGACACGTGCAGGAGGAGCGCGGAGGCGTCCCGCAGCCGCTCGAATACGAGTTGAAACTGTGGCTCGCGTGCGGAATCACGACCGTACGCGACGTGGGCAGCAACACGCAGCGCACGCTTGCGCTCAAGCGCGCGAGCGCGGCGGGCGAAGTGGCCGCGCCGCGCCTGTTCGTCTATGCCATCTATGCGGCGGGCGGTGCGCCGAAGACCGCGGAAGCGGCGCGACAGCGCGTGCGCGATTTGAAGGCGCAGGGCGTGGACGGCCTCAAGATGTTTGCGATGGACAGAGACCTGATGGCGGCCGCCTGGGACGAGGCGCGCAAACAGGGCTTGCGCATCGCGCATCACGCGGCCGTCGCGGAGACGAACGCTTGGGACGACATTAAGTTCGGCACGACTTCAATCGAACACTGGTACGGCATCCCCGACGCGGCCATCGAGACGGGCGTGCAGAATTTTCCGCCCGCCTACAATTACAACAACGAGGTGGATCGTTTCCGCTATGCCGGTCGGCTGTGGCGCGAGGCGAACTGGGACAAGTTGATGAAGGTGCTAGACGCGATGGCGGAAGCACGCGTCGCATGGGACACCACGCTCGTCATCTACGAAGCCAGCCGCGACCTGCAACGCGCGCAGACGCAGCCCTGGTTCGCGGACTATCTGCATCCGACGCTCGAAGATTTTTTCCGTCCCGACCCGGCGAACCACGGCTCGTATTTCATCGGCTGGACTTCGACCGACGAGGCTTTCTGGAAAGAGAACTATCGCATCTGGATGGCTGCCCTGCGCGAGTTTGAGCGACGCGGCGGCCTCATCGGCGTGGGCGAGGACGCGGGCTTCATCTATCAGATGTACGGCTTCGGTCTGCTGCGGGAGCTGGAGTTGCATCAGGAGGCGGGCTTTCACACGTTGAAAGTTATCCAGCACGCAACCGGAAACAACGCGAAGATTCTCGGACAGGAAGAACGTCTGGGGCGCGTGCGCGTGGGCTACGCGGCCGACCTGCTGGTGGTCAACGGCAACCCGCTCGAAAATTTGAAGGTGCTCTACCCCGTAGGCGTCGAGACGATCCATGAAGGGCGCACTGTGCGCACCGGCGGCATCGAGTGGACGATCAAAGACGGCATCCCCTATCACGCGCCGACGATGTTTGCGGGCGTCAAAGAGATCGTGGCGCGTGCGCGCGCCGAACGGCGAAAGAAGTGAGCGGGGCGCGAGCAGACAAAGTTCAAAGTCGAAGATTCACGCGACGTTCAAATTCTAAAGAGCGCAGACGGAGAAGATTATGAGCCAAGCGGCGACGACGATTGACGAAGGCGGTTCGGCCGGGGGGCGACTGGCGCGTGCGCGTTTCGCATCTTTCGTGCAGCGGCAGGGCGCGCTCATCGCTCTGGTGGGGCTGTTTGTCTTCGCCACCATTCGCTACGAACGTTTCCTGTCGGACGAGAATTTGTGGAACGTGCTGCGGCAAAACAGCATGCTCGGAATCGTCGCGCTCGGGATGACGTTCGTGATCCTGACGGGCGGAATCGATCTCTCGGTCGGGTCGCTCATGGCCGTGGCGGGCGTGGCGGCGGCGACGCTGGCGGGGCGCGGCGCGCTCGTCGCCATCCTCGCGGCCGTCGCTTTGACGACCGCGCTCGGCTTCGTCAACGGCGTGGTGATCGCCAAGGCGCGTATCCAGCCTTTCATCGTGACGCTGGCGATGATGATCGCGGCGCGGGGGCTGGTGCTGGCTTACACGGGCGAGAAGTCTGTCGGCATCGGCCGTTCGTCCGAGACGCTGACGTTTCTGGGGCGCGGTTTCGTAGGGCCCGTGCCCGTGCCCGTCCTCTTTCTCGTCGTGCTGTTCGCGCTCGGCTGGCTCGTCCTCAATCACACGCGCTTCGGCCGACACGTCTACTCGCTCGGCGATAACGACGAGGCCGCGCGCCTGATGGGTCTGAACACGGCGCGCGTGACCATCGGCGTCTACGCTTTGAGCGGCGCGCTCGCCGGGCTTGCGGGCGTGCTCGACGCGGCACGACTCGGCGCTGGAAGACCCGTCGCGGGGCAGGGCGACGAGTTGAACGCGATTGCGGCGGTGGTCGTCGGCGGGACGCTGCTCACAGGCGGGCAGGGCAGCGTCATGTCAACGCTCGTCGGCGTGCTCCTGCTCGGCCTCATCTTCAACGTCTTCAACTTCGAGGGCTGGATCAGCCCCTGGTGGCAGGCCGTCCTGCGCGGCCTCTTCCTGCTTGTCGTCGTCATCGTCCAGAATCGCCTGAGCAAGCGGAAGTGAAAGCTGGTGAATGGTAAATGGTGAATGGTGAATGGAAAGAACTGTCTTCTACCATTCACCATTTACCATTCACCATTTACCATTTACCATTTACTATTTACCATCCGCATCGGTTAAAATTCCGTGTGTTCTCTGCCTGTCTTGTCGAAAGGATAATTGAACCAATGAAAGTGCAATCCCGCGTCAGGTCTGTGCTGTCCGTCGTCGCGTTGATGCTGGTCGCCGCCGTTGTGCCTGCCGCCGTGCGCGCGCAGGACGCGCGGGGCGCGCTCACCAACTTTCCCGAATCGCAGGCCGTCCTCTACATCAACGCAAAGCGCTTGATCAACGAGGCCGCGCCCGCCGTCGTGCCGCCCGAAGTGCTTAATAAGGCGCTCGCGGACGTGAAGCAGTTCGTAGACCTCAACGGACTCGAATACGTGATCGCGGGCGCGCGCTTGAAGGGCGACCTGTCAGCGAAACAGATGCCGGAGTTTCTGCTGATCGTGCGCGGCAATTTCAGTTCCGAGGCGATGCTCTCCGGCGCGCGTATGCTCGCGCAGAACATGTACACGCAGGAGACGGTCGGCGCGAAGACCATCAGCGTCTTCACTTTCAATAAGCCTGCGCCCGCCGACGGCCAAAGCGGTGCGGGCGGCGAACAGAACTCGAAGAAGTTTCCCGTGGATCAAATCGCAGCCGCCGCGCTCGACGCTAACACCATCGTCGTCGGCATCCCGGCTTATTTGAAAGATGCCATCGACGCGGGCGGCGGCAGTCCGCGCCTCAAGCCTGAACTGGTCGATCTCGCCTTGCGCGATACGAACACGCTCGTCAGTCTGGTTGCGGACATCCCGCCCGGCTTCTCGAAGCACATACGCGCGATGGGAGCGCCCCCAAACGCCGAAGCGGAGCAGATGGTTGACGCTGTGCGGCAGGTGCGATTGGCCGTCAGCATGCAGCCCTCTACGTTCGGCGTGCAGTCGATCATCCGCATGGAAAACTCCGAAAGAGCGTCGGCTCTGAGCGGGCTGGTCAACATGGGACTCGGTTTCCTCAAAGGGGAGATCACGAAAGAGTTGCAGAAACCGACCGTCTCGGACAGGGACGACAAAACTGCCCTGCTCGGAGTTCTGGAGAGCTTCACCAACGCCGCGCGCGACAACGAGGTCGAGTTAGGTCTGACGTTCCAGCAGGCCAGTTTGGCAGCAGCGATCAAGCGGCAGATGACGGCCAAGCCCAAAAAGCAGGAGGCTGGCACCGCCCCGAACAAGGGCGCGACGGTGACGCGTCGCCGCACGCGTCCGCGCAGGAGATAAGACGAGAGGTCGCTGGAGATGAGTTCGACGAACAAGGGGCGCTACTCCATAGCAGAGATTGAAAATTTCGCCGCCGAAGTGCTCAGCGACGGCTTCTGTATCCTGCCGGAGCATTTTCCGAAGGAGACGCTTCGTGCGTGGAACGCAGCCTTCGCGCCTTTGCTCACGGAGCACGTCGAGCGCGAGGGGCATCTGAAGAATCGCGGCGCGGCGCGCTACTACGTGACGCTCCCATTCGATGCCCCCTTCGCCGACCCTTCGATCTACGAAGACGTAGACGTACTCTCAATCGTCGAACGCCTCGCCGGTGAAGACTTCACGATGGTGCAACTGGCGACCGATACGCCCCTTCTCGGTTCCGAGTATCAGGATGTGCACCGCGACACGCCGCCGCTCTTTCCCGAAACAGGAAGCGAGACGCCGCCCTACCAACTTGCCGTCAACTTTCCGCTCGTCTCGGTGACGCGCGAAAACGGCCCCTTCGAGGTGGCGCGCGGCACGCACATGCTGTCGAAAGACGTGGCGCTCGGCCAGATCGAAACGGGCGAGCGCACGCTTGAGCCTTTGACCATGCAACTCGGCGACGTGATGATCCGCGACGTGCGAGCGCTGCATCGCGGCACGCCGAACCGCACTGATGAACCGCGCCCGATGGTCGTCATCGGCTACAGCCGCCGCTGGCTGTTTCGCCCCGAAGTGACGATCCACATCCCGCGCCGCGTGCACGAAACGCTCTCCGAGCGCGCACGTCGCATGCTGCGCTTCAACCCGGTCGTCGAATCGCTCGACGACCTGCCGCAAACCGAAATTTACCAGGCCTTCGCGTATTGAAACGAGAAGCCAATATCGAGAGAGTAGGATTTTTGAGCTTATGAAAGAACCCGAAGATTTCTTTGACGAGATTATCGGCGAAGAAGAAGCATACGATGAAGATGCGGACGAGATGGAAGACGAAGACGACGAGGACGGCGAGCCTTTCGAGGTGCGCACGGCCGTTATGCAGAAGAACGACTTGCTGGCGATCCTCAGTTTGAAAATTTCCGCCGAAGGCGGCCGCATCGTGCGCGTCGATCCGCGCGAGCGCGTGCCCTCGGCGCAAACCTACGAAGACGCAGAGGCCGCCACACACTGGTTCAACCGCAGCCTCGCCACCAGTCGCCGCAACGGTTGGAACGTCGTCTACGACGGCGAGCCTTCGTTCGGATAAAACTCAAGCACGCGGCCGGGTCGTCGCCGTCGTAACGCAAATTTAACTCACGGGAGGCCGGGATGATTTCAGAATCGTCCCGGCCTTTTCGCGTCCAGATGAGTGTGCACCGCACCGTGCGCCCGCAAGGAAACGTGAAAAGGGCGCACGAAAATGGCTGAGTGAAAGTGCAACCAAAACGCGCGGGCGCGGTTCTAACCCGGCATACTCGCTTTTTGTCTGAAACAAACTTTTCTGCCGGGCGTTTATAAGATCGAGCCGGCCTGTGCGACCCACAAATTAACGCCCGGCGATTCCTTACAAATTGGAAGCCTTGAACGGAGGCGACGCGGGTGAACACCATCAGGACGCTCATCGTTGACGACGAACCACTGGCGCGCGAACGCATCAAGCGTTTTCTTGCCGACGAACGCGATCTCGAACTCGTCGGCGAATGCGCCGAGGGACGCGAGGCCGTCGCCGCCATCAAGAATCTCAAGCCCGATCTCGTCTTCCTCGACATACAGATTCCCGAACTCGACGGTTTCGGCGTGTTGAAGGCCGTCGGCATCGCCGAGATGCCCGCCGTCATCTTCGTCACGGCCTACGACCGCTACGCTTTGCAGGCGTTCGACGTAAACGCGCTCGACTACCTGTTGAAGCCCTACAACCACGAACGCTTCCGCACGGCCGTCGAGCGCGCCCGCGCCCAACTGTCGAACGGAGCGAAGGGCGAACTGAACGAACGTCTGCTTTCGCTTCTCGAAAATTTCAAGGCCGAGTCGCCGCGTCCTGTCGAACGACTCATGATCAAGTCTTCGGGACGCGTCTTCTTCCTGCGCACGGAAGAACTCGACTGGATCGAGGCCGAAGGCAACTATCTGCGCCTGCACGCCGGGCGTGAATCGCACCTCTTGCGCGAGACGATGAACCGGCTCGCCTCGAAACTCGACCCCGACAAGTTTTTGCGCATACATCGCTCCACGCTCGTCAACATCGAGCGCATCAAGGAACTGCAACCGCTCTTTAGCGGCGACTACGTCGTCATCTTGCGCGACGGCAAACAACTGACGCTCAGCCGCAGTTACCGCGACAAACTATTGGAGCGTTTTGAAAATTCTTCTTGAACCGCGCGCGAGAAGGCACGCGGCGCGCGCCTCCCCGTCCTTGAGCGAAATCGTCCGGACAACACCTTCCCCAAAGAATTTTTCGCATGCACTATCCAGAAAACGGGAAGTTTCGTCACCCGTCACGAACCGTTCAGCACCGGATTTCGCGGCTCGTCACATTTCCGTTGCCGTCACGCGCCGGGCGTTTCAAACTGGCTTCACGTAAGCGGGAATTGAGATGACATGAGCGTGCTCCCCAGTGCCGATCCCGTTTTGACCTGACAGAAGAAATCGAGGGAATGAAGATGAAAGACGCAGCCCTGCTGGATCGCAGAGAGAACAGCTTGACGAGCGCACCCGCCTCTCTCGGCGCAAACCGCCTCGCGCTCGGCGAAAACGCTTTACCGGGGCAGATCGAGATGCTCCAAAAGGCCGCTCTCACCTTGCTGAAAGAAGTGCAGACCATCAGCACGCTGGAAGCGACAGACATCGTGCGCGGCATCAAGTTCTACGACGAAGTGGAACGTTTCGAGCGCGAACTGATCATGCGTGCGCTCGAACTGACGGGCGGCCATCAGGTGCGCGCCTCGCGCCTGCTCGGTTTGAAGGTCACGACGCTCAACTCGAAGGTCAAACGCTACCGCATTCCGCTGCCGCACGACGAGGCGCAAAAGTCTCAGCCGCAGCAGCAACAGCAGCAGGCGGGGCCGTTCCCGAAGCCGGTTGACTAAAGCCTCGCCGAAGCGCCGACAATTGCTTTCACGAAAACAAACGAGGGCAGAGGATGATTCCTCTGCCCGAATTTCGTTCGCCGCCGGTGCAAAGCGAAATCAATCGGCGCGCCTCGCGTTCGGAAGCGAAATTCCTCCCCGCGTGTTGGCAGCGAAATTCGACACGCGCTTATTTCCCTCGGTGTCTCCTGTGCGATAATAATTTACATGCCGTTCACACGTGTACGCACACACTTGATTCTGCTTGGTGTCTGGACGGTCATCGGCCTCACGTTTGCCAGTCTCTCCTTCTTCGGCACGCTCGCCATCACCAACTACAGGGGCGTCGATCTCGTCGGCATCTTCGTCTGGAATCTGGCGGCCTTCTACCTGTGGGCGCTGCTCGCGCCGCTCATCGCCGTGCTCGCGCGCCGCCATCGTCTCGACCGTCAACGCTGGCCGCGCAGTCTCTTCTTCGTGCATCTCCCGGCGAGCCTCGTCTTCCCCGCAATTCATCTCTGCCTGTACCTGCCGCTCTACTGGCTCGCGGGCGGCATGCTGACGCATGAGTTCCCGACGTTTCTGTCGCTGTTCAGTTATCAACTCTTCGCCAACCTTCCGATGAAGGTTTCGATCTACTGGCTCATCCTCATCGCCATCAACGCGCTCGACTACTATCACAGCTTCCGCAACGCCGAAGTGAAAGCATCGGAACTGCGCGCCCAACTAGCGCAGGCGCAACTGCGCGCGCTCAAGATGCAACTGCATCCGCACTTTCTCTTCAACACGCTCAACTCCATCTCCGCCCTCCTGCACCGCGACGCAGAGGCCGCCGACCAGATGGTTGCGCGCCTCGGCGATTTCCTGCGTCTGACTTTGGAGAACTCGGGCGATCAGGAAGTGACGCTCGAACAGGAGATAGCCTTCCTGCGTTGCTACCTTGAGATCGAAACCGTGCGCCACGACCGTCTCAGTGTCGAAACGGACATCGAGCCGCAGACGCTCTCGGCGCTCGTCCCCAACCTCATCCTGCAACCGCTCGTCGAGAACGCTATCCGCCACGGCATCTCGCGGCAGAGCGCGCCGGGACGTCTGGCGATTCGCGCCGCACGACGCGACGAACGGCTGCGCCTCGAAGTTGAAGACAACGGCCCCGGCCTCGCGCTCGTCAGCGACGAAGACGCGCCGACAGCGCCCGACGATTTGCTGGCGCGCACGCTCGCGGGCGGCGTCGGACTGGCGAACACGCGCGCACGCCTCGAACATCTCTACGGCGCGGAAGGCCGTCTTGAACTTTCGCGCGCGACGCCGCGCGGCATGATCGCCACGCTCGAATTTCCTTTCCGCATGGAAGTTGCGCCCGCCGAACTGGCCGACGAAGAAAACGCTCTCGAAAATTACCAGCCCGAACTGGCGCGCATCGACCACGCCGCCGGATGACGAAAATTACATGACCACTCGCCGCGCTTTTTCGCTCCGCACGCTCTTAACATTCATCGCTTGCATTCTCCTTCAACACCCCGCGACTTTCCGCCGTGCGACTGCGCAAACAGGCGATCCGGCGCGTGCCGCCGCTGTCGCCGCGCCCGCGCCTTCGATTGAGGAACGCGGTAAGTTCAAACTCTACAAGTATCAATTCCCGGTCGGCGAAGAGACTTACGAACTCGGCCGCAAAGGGCAGGATGTCCACATGACGGCGCGCTCCGAGTTGACCTTCATCGGCGGCAAAGTTCAGCTTGCGGCAAACCTGGACGCGCGGCGCGACCTCTTGCCCATCCGCTTCGAGATCAAGGGGCAGACCTCGACGCGTTCAGACATAGACGTGTCGGTCGAAGTCGAACGCGGAGTTGCGCGCGTGCGCGAAGATATGCAGACGCGAAGCGTTCCCGTCGGCGATCACTTCTACACGACGGGCGGCCTTCTCCCGGTCTCGATGCAGATGATGTTGTTTCGCTACTGGCAGCAGCAGGGGCATCGCGCGGGGCGGCCGCTGCCGCTTCTGCCGGGCGGGAGCGCGCGCATTGAACTGCGCGGGCGCGACACTGTGACTGTGAACGGCAAACAAGTGCGACTCGAACGCTACCAGATCGAGGGCGTGACGTGGGGGCGCGAGACGGTCTGGTTCACGGAAGACAAGGACGCACAACTCGTCGCCATCGTCGGAGCGGACGCCGAACAGGATCGCTTCGAGGCCGTGCGCGAAGGTTACGAAGCGTCGCTGCCGTTCTTCGTCGCCAAGGGAGCCGAAGAGGCCGTCGCTCATCTCGAAACGTTGAAGCGTGAGATCAAGCCGCTGAACAACGGAACATTCGCTCTCGTCGGCGGGCTGCTCGTCGATGGCAAGAGCGATGCGCCCTTGCCTGATTCCGTAGTGGTCATCCGTGGCGACCGCGTCCTCGCTGCGGGCGCGCGCAACGTCGTTGAGATTCCGCGCGGCGCAAGGCGCGTCGATGCGCGCGGCTTGACCGTGCTCGCCGGGTTGTGGGACACGCACGGGCACAACACGCAGTCCGAGTGGTTTCCCGCCTCGCTCGCCGCAGGCATTACGACCGTGCGCGACGCGGGCAACGAACCGGAGTTCATCGTGCCCATCCGCGATGCGACAAGAAACGGGCGCGCGCTCGCCCCGCGTCTGCTGCTCGCGGGCGTGATTGACAGCGGCGCAAGCCCGCTCGGTACGGTCACGGCGGAGACGCCGGAAGCGGCACGCGCCGCTGTCCGTCGTTACCATCAACTCGGCTACGAGCAGATCAAGATTTATCAATCGCTCAAACCGGAACTCATCGCGGCCGTGGCGGCGGAAGCGCATCGCCTCGGCCTCTCCGTCACCGGCCACGTCCCAAACGGCACGAACGCCTTCAACGCGGTCGAAGCCGGGATGGATCAGATCAATCACATCAACTTCATTACGCGTCTGATGTACCCGCGCGACTTCAAACCCACTCCGGGCACGCCCGCGCCGCCCCTCGATCTCGAATCGCAAGCGGCGCAGGCAGGCATCGACTTTTTGAAGCGACACGGCACAATCGTCGAACCGACGCTGGCGCGCGGCGAACTAAATCTACACCCGCGCAACGTCGCCTTCGTGAACTTCGAGTCGGGCATGGCGAAACTGCCTTACGAGTTGTTCGTCACCCTCAACAACACGGGCGTGCCCGCAGAACTGAAGGATCGTGCGCAGGCCGCACTCGAACGCTCCTTGAAATTGACGGGGCGACTGCATCGCGGCGGCGTGCCCATCATGGCCGGAAGCGATCTGGTCGTTCCCGGTCACAGTATGTTTCGTGAGTTGGAATTGTTGGTGCGGGCGGGGCTGACGCCTTTGGAAGCGATCCGCGCGGCCACGATTGTCCCGGCGCGTGCGTTGAAGTTGGACAGGGAACTCGGCACGATTGAAGCGGGCAAGCGCGCAGACCTGTTGCTGGTCGCGGGCAATCCGCTCGACTCGATCAGCCACATTCGCCGCGTGAAATACGTCGTCACGCGCGGCGAGATGTACGACCCGGCCGCGCTCTGGCGAAGCGTCGGCTTTCGCCCTTGAGTCGCTGATTCACTTCATGGACGCGTAGGCTTTCGTCAGGCGATAGAGAAATTCCTGCCCATCGTAGAGAGACCGGGCGGCGATGCGTTCGTCGCGGCCGTGCGTGCGGTTGTCATCTATGTCGTCGAAGATGCCTGAGACGCCGTAGACGGGGATGCCGACCTGACGGAAGAAGAGACTATCGGTTGCGCCCGTGCCCATGATCGGCACGACGGGCACGTTCGGCCACATCTCCCGCGTGAGGCGTTCGATAGGCTCCATGATCTCCGGCCGCAGGGGCGAGGGCGGACTCGGCTTGGAGACGGCGATGGGCGTGATGCTCACTTGCGCATCGCCGATTATTTGCTTGAGCGTGCGTTCAACGCTGGCGGCCGTCTCTTGCGGCAGGATACGACAGTTAACCGTCGCGCGCGCTAGCTGCGGCAGGGCATTGTCGGCGTGGCCGCCTTCGAGCCGCGTGGCAACGCAGGTCGTTCGCATGAGCGCGTTGTAATAGGGCGACTCGGAGAGACGCGCGACGGCACGCTGCGCAGAGCCCTTGGCGGACTGCTCCCCGTCGTGTGGCATGGAGGCAACGGCACGCATGTCCTTGGCCGTCTGTCCCGTCTCGATCTTCGACATGCGCTCGAAGTAAGAGCGCGTCACTTCGTTGAGGTTGACGGGGAAGTCGAATTTGGCGAGACGGTCGAGTCCGGCGGCGAGACGGAAGATGGCGTTGTCTTTGGCGGGGAGCGAACTGTGCCCGCCATTGTTTCTCACCTCAAGACGAAAACTCTGGTAGACCTTCTCGCTCGCCTGCACGGCGTTCAGGAGAGGCTTGCCCGCTTTCAGATAGCCGCGCCCGCCTTCGTTGATGCCGAACTCTGCATCGACGAGCGCGCGATGATCTTTCAAGAGAAACTCGACGCCGTTAAAATCGCCCGTCTCTTCGTCGGTCGTCAGCGCGACGATGATGTCGCGCGCGGGTTGGAAGTTTTCGCGTTTGAAGCGGATCAGGTTGGCGATGAAGATGGCGGCCATCGCCTTGTCGTCTATCGTGCCGCGCCCGTAGTAGTAGCCGTCGCGCTCGGTGAACTTGAAGGGATCGAGTCCTTGCGACCAATCTTCGGCGCGCGCCTCGACCACGTCGATGTGCGCGAGCAGCAGCAAGGGTTTTCCCGTGGGCGCGGGGCTGCGGTATCGCGCCACGAGGTTACCCTTCTTCGCGTTTCCGGCGGGCACGACGACGCGCACGTCTTCCGCAGCGAACCCTGCGGCCAGCAGGTGAGCGCGCATCGCTTCGGCCGCGCGCGTCACGTCGCCGTTCGGGTCTACGGTGTTGATCTCGACGAGTTCGCGAAAGATGTCGCGCAGGGCTTGTTGTTCGGCGTTCAAGGCCACGCCGTTTTGCGCGCGTGCGCTGCCCGGGGTTTGAAACGAGAGCAGCGCGATGAAGAGCAACTTGAAGACGATGCGAGTTTTGAATTTGCCCATGATCAATTCGTATCGAATGCGCTCCGCTACTCGTTCGGAATCTCGATGGGTTTGCCGACCATGACGGTCGGCGCGTCGAAGCGGCGCAGCGTCTCGTTCAGTTTCGGGACTGTCCCGGTAAAGAACTTGTTGGCCTCCGCGAGCGTCGTGCGGAAGCGCGCTTGCAGCGTGTTGTAATACTCGCGCTGCGCGGGCGTGGGCGCGGCGTTCGTCGCGTCGATGGTGAAGAACAGGCCGCCCACTTCGTCGATTAACTGCGCGCGCCCCGGATTGTAGCCGAGTCCCTGCGCTTCGGGGCGCGAGAGCATGCCGAGCACCTTGTCCACCTGTTTCAGGTTGTCGGCGATGGCTTCGGTTAAATCCTTCGGCGGCTCGGTGAGCCGTTCCTTGACGGTGCGCTCGATGAATTGCAGTTGGTTTTTGATACTGTCGAGAGCGCGCAGCATCGTGTTGGTCGTCGATTGCATGTCGCGGAGCTTCAAGCTCATGTCGTGCGCCATCTGCAAGTCAGACGCGGGCACACTCACCGTCGGGTCGAGCCGTACTTCGACCCGACGTTCGACCGACTTGTCGCCGATTGTCAGTTTGACGGTGTAAGTGCCGGGCAAGACTTGCGGCCCGCGCGCGTTGCCGCCGAAGGGCGTCTCTTCCGTCGTCGGCGGACGACGCACCTGCGCGCCGCCGTAGCGCAGGTTCCACGCGTAACGGTTCATGCCGCGTTCTTTCGGCACGCCGCGCGTCTCTTCGAGGACGAGTTGGCCGCGCGCGTCGCGGATTTCCATGCGCACTTTGGTCTTCTCGTCGGGCTTCTCTTTCAGGTAGTAAGTGATGAGCGCGCCGTAGGGCGGGTTCTGCCCGGTGAAGGGTTCATCGCCGATGCCGTAGCGCGTGAAGCGCGTGGTGAAGCGCAGGGCCGGGCGGATGTCGAACATGTGCAGGTCTGCGTCGCGCACGCGTTCGTTCATCTGCTGGATGGGCGTGGCGTCGTCGAAAATCCAGATGCTGCGGCCGTGCGTGGCGAGTATGAGATCGTTGTCGCGCGGGTGGACGATGATGTCGTGGACGGCGACGTGCGGCAGATTTTTGAGCAGGAGCGGTTGCCAGGTGTTGCCGCCCGTGTAGGAGGCGTAGAGGCCGAGTTCCGTCCCGGCGTAGATCAGGTTTGGGTTCTTAGGGTCTTCGCGCACGACCCAGACGTAGGCGTTCGGCGGAAGGTTGCCGGTGACGTTGCGGAAGGTGCGCCCGCCGTCCGTGGTCTTGTAGACGTAGGGGCGCAGGTCGTCGAGCATGTGACGGTCGAAGGAGACGTACACGGTCTCGGCACCCGTGCGCGAAGGCTCGACGTGCGAGACGGGCGATCCTTCGCGCAGGCCGGGCACGTTCTTCGTCAGGTTCTTCCAGTTCCGTCCGCCGTCGGTCGTCGCTTGCAGTTGGCCGTCGTCCGTGCCCGCCCAGATGTGCCCGGCGCGCAGAGGTGATTCGGCGATGCTGATGACGGTCGAGTAATACTCCGCGCCCGTGTTTTCGAGTGCGACGGGGCCGCCCGCGTCCGTCTGTTTCGTTTTATCGTTCGCCGTCAGGTCGGGGCTGATGGCCGTCCAACTCTTGCCGAAGTCCGTCGATTTGAAGATGACGCTGCCGCCCAGATAGACTGTGTTCTTGTCGTGCGGCGAGGGGATGATCGGCGAGTTCCAGTTGAAGCGATAGCGTTGGTCTGCGGCGGGGCCGCCGAGGTCGTCCGCGTAAGGCGTGATGGCCTGCTGCTCGCGCGTGCGCATGTCCGTGCGGACGATGCCGCCGCCCTGCGACTCGGAGAGATAAAGTTCCGGGTCGTCGGCGTGGTTCAAAGTGTAGAAACCGTCGCCGAAACTGATCATGCGCCAGTCGTCGTTCAGTATCCCGGCCGGTTCGCGCGTGCGGCTCGGCCCAGTCCAACTGCCGTTGTCCTGCAAGCCGCCCATCACGTAATAGAACGGCTGCCGGTTGTCCGCATGAATCTGATAGAACTGGCCGAGCGGCATGTTGTTCACATACTCCCAAGTCTCGCCGCGATCATAAGAGACGGCGACGCCGCCGTCCTGTCCCTGCCACATGCGGCGCGGGTCTGCCGGATCGATCCAGAGCGCGTGATAGTCGATGTGCGTGCGCCCTGTGATCGAGCGAAACGTGCGCCCGCCGTCGATTGAGACGAACAGGGTGGAAGCGATGGCGTAGATGCGATCCGCGTTCGTCGGATCGACGCGCATGTCCGTGTAATAAAAACCGCGCGAGACGATGGACGCCTGATTCGACATGCGCCGCCAGGTGTCGCCCGCATCATCCGAACGATAGAGCGTACCGTCTTTCGCTTCGGTGATCGCGTAGACGATGTTCGGGCTGCTCGGCGCGACCTTCACGCCGATGCGCCCGATGAGTTTCGGCAAACCGTTGGTGAGTTTGTTCCAGGTGCGCCCGCCGTCGATTGATTTGAAGACGCCGCCGCGCTCGCTGCCGCTTTTGTGCGTCCAGGGCGTGCGGCGAAACTGCCACATCGCTGCGTAGAGGACGTTCGGGTTCTGCGGGTCGATGTCGAGATCGGAGATGCCGTGCTCGCTATCGACGTAGAGCGTCTTCGTCCAGGTGCGTCCGCCGTCGGTCGTCATAAAGACGCCGCGCTCCTCGTTCGCGCCGAAGGCATGGCCGAGCACGCCGACGTAGACCACGTCCGGGTTACGCGGGTTGATGACGATGCGCGAGATGTGGCGCGAGTCGCGCAAGCCCATGTGCCGCCATGTCTTTCCGCCGTCGGTTGACTTATAGACGCCGTCGCCGAACGAGACGCTGTTGCGCACATTCGACTCGCCCGTGCCGACCCAGACGACTTCCGGGTTCTTCGGTTCGAGCGCGAGATCGCCCACGGAGATCGTGCCCTGTCGCTCGAAGATGGGACGCCACGTCTGCCCGCCGTTCACGGTCTTCCAGATGCCGCCCGAAGCCGTGCCGACGTAAACAATGTCGGGGTCGCCCTCGACGCCCTCCACGTCAGCCGTGCGTCCGCCCATGTTGGCCGGGCCGATTGAGCGCCATTCGAGCCGCTCGAAGATGCTCGCATTCCTGCTCGCCTCCGCTTCGTCTTTCGCCGTGCCCGTGTTCTTGGGCGGCGCTCCGACATCTTTGGCCGGGTCGAAACGTTCTTCGGGCGAAGGCGTAGGCGAGGGCGCTGGAGTAGGCGTCGGCGTGGGCGTCTGTTGCTGCCCGACGGCGACGTGCGGCGCTGTCAAACTCATCCAGACTAAGAGAAGCAGGGCTAACGCCCACGCTCCGGGCAAACGGCATTTCGACATGAATCAAGACTCCTTCGAGAAGCGGCGTGAATCTGGATAAAACAGAAAGGAACTGAAAAGATAAACCAACTGTCGCTCGCGCGTCTATTCCTACATTCGAGAAACCCGCGCGGAAAGTTTCGACTGGTAAATGGTAAATGGTAAATGGTGAATGGATTGGAACTGTCTTTCTCCATTCACCATTTACCATTTACCATTCACCGCTCTCCGGTTGACAATCGCCGCGCTGAGACTTCATAAGAATCCTGTCCGAATCCTGACTGCTTGAGACTTTCTTTACGGCTACCCGACGAATGTTCAAACGCCTTCTTCCGCTCGCACTCGCGCTCCTTTTCATTTCGGCGGGCGCTGCTCTCTTCATCTTTTATCGCCTGCGCGAGCGCCCCGTGCCGACCGTCGCCGGTTGGCGCGCTGTCGTCTCAACCCACACGGGCAACGGTGTGCCCGGCGCGTTCGACACCTCCATCCCGACCGAGGCGCGCTTTCACAATCCCTTCGGCGTCGCCGTTGACCGCGAAGGTCACGTCTACGTCGCAGACGCGGGCGACAGCAATCGCATACGCAAGATCGACTGGAAGAGCGGCGCGGTGACGACGCTCGCGGGCGGCGCGGAAGGCTTCGCCGACGGCACGGGCGGCGCGGCCTCTTTCAACACGCCCTCCGCCCTCGCCATCGACGCGAGCGGCAATCTCTACGTCGCCGACACTTCAAACCATCGCATACGCAAAGTGACGCCCGAAGGCATCGTCACCACGATTGCGGGCGACGGCACACAGGGCGCACGCGACGGCGCAGCGGACGCGGCGCAGTTCAACGCGCCCATCGGCCTTGCCGTCAGCGCCGACGGCTCGCGCGTCTACGTCGCGGACACTTACAACGACCGCATACGCCTGATCACGACCGCCGGCGGACAGGTGACGACCATTGCGGGCGCAGGGAAGCCCGGCTACGCGGACGGAGCAGGCGCGAGCGCCCTGTTCGACACGCCCTGCGCCGTCGCGGCGACGAAGGACGGCGAGTTGTTCATCGCCGACACGGGCAATCGACGCCTGCGCAAGCTCTCGAAAGATGGTCAGGTCTCGACCCTCACGCTCGCCCCCGCAGACGGCACGCAGTTCGACAGCGCCTTTGAACCCGTGGGGCTGGCGCTGACGCACGACAATTTTCTCTACATAACGGAACGCGAGCGCAACCGCATCTGGCAACTCGCGCCCGACGGGCGCACCGTGCACCTCATCGCCGGAGCGGGCACGGTCGCATCCGTTGACGGCCGTGCTGCCCCGCGCTTCAATCAACCGGCGGGCATCGCCATAGATAAAGCAGGCGCACTCTACGTCGCCGACAGCGCAAACTATCTCCTACGCAAGTTGACGCCGACAACTGCGCCGCAAAATCAAACGACGCAGGCCACGGCGACGCAAAACAATTCAACACAGGGCGCGGCAACTCAGGGTGCGAGTTCGACGGCCGCCGCCGCCGTTGGAAACTCTCACGCGCCGTCCTTAGCAGAAGGCGAAGGGCTTCCGCGTCTGTCGGCCGAAGCGCTCGGCATCAAGTCTCTGCCGTGGCCGCTCGACCCGCAAGACCGTTGGCACGAAGTGGCGGCCACGCTCGGCGAGGTGCGCGGCAGCTACGACACCGACGATAGCCGGCATCACCTGCACAGCGGCATCGACATCTTCGGCACTTACGGCCAGACCGTGCGCGCCGTCCTCGACGAAAAGGTCGAAAGCCCTTTGACCAACTGGGGACACGGCAATCTCAACGAAGGTTTGCGCGTCGGCGTGATGACCTACGTGCACCTGCGCGTCGGGCGCAATGAGCGCGACGAATTGATCGACGAGAAACGCTTTACGCCGGAGCGCGACGCGGAAGGAAAACTTCGCCGCATCCGCCTCAAACGCGGCACGCGCTTTCGCGTGGGCGACCCTCTCGGCACGATCAATCGCATGTATCACGTCCACATGAATTTCGGCGCACCGCAGGCCGAACTAAACCCGCTCACCCTTCCGCTCGTCGGCTTCACAGACCGCGTCGCGCCCAGGATCGAACGCGACGGCGTGGAACTCTTCGACACTGCGACGGGCAAGCGTCTCGAAGAGAAACGCGACGGCCGCTTGCTCGTCCCGCGTGGGACGCGTGTGCGCATCGTCGTCGATGCCTACGATCAAGTTGACGGCAATCAGGCACGCCGTCGTCTCGGCCTCTACAAACTCGGCTACGCGCTCGTCAAACACGACGGCTCGCCCGCCGAAGGCTTCGAGCGCATACGCATCACGCTCGAATTCGACCGCATGCCGCCCGACAACGAAGCCGTCAAAGTGGCCTACGCAGACGAAAGCGGCATCACCGTCTACGGCAGCAAGTCCACGCGCTTTCTCTACGAAGTGACCAACTTCATACGCGGCGGGCAGGCCGCGCGCTCCGCCTGGGACACGGCTCTCGTGCCTCCCGGCGATTACACCCTCCGCATCCTCGCCGCAGACTACCACGGCAACGAAGCGACCGAGGGGCGCGACGTTGAGATCAGGATTGAGGAATGAAGACCAAAGTTCGGCGTCTTCACAGCGAATGAGGGGGACTTGACCTGACAGCGCGGCGCTGTAGCCTTCAGATCGAAACTTGAACGGCATCCAGCGGCGCGACAGACCTGAGCGCCCGCTCTCTCTGTTCCGCGCCCGCTAAATTTTCGATGACCCAACCGGCCAGATATTGTCCCGACAGGCATTGCGCCGCCGTCGCCACGTTGCCGTCGCAGACGAACGACTCCCAGACCACTTGCGCGCCCATCTGCTCAAGCAGTTTCTTGATCTCTTCGGACGGGTAGCTCGTGGCACGTCTGCCGCGCAGGAATCCGAGCGCCCCGACAAGGAGCGCGCCCGAATCAATCGCACCGACGAGTTGCCTGTTCTCGTCTAGACTGAACGCCTCCAGAAAAGCCCTGTCCTGAAACTTCCGGCGCGTTCCCTTGCCGCTGCAAAAAAGCACCGCATCCGACGAATTCGCTTCGTCCAAAGGGGCGTGCATCTTCACTTCTATTCCCGTGCTTGAGACGTGCCGCTCCTTCTCTCCGAGCAGGCGGACTTCCCACGCGGAATCCTCCACGCGGTTGAGCAAGTCCCACAGGATGAATAGGTCGAGATCGGTGAAGTCGTCGAAAGTGACGATTGATACTTTCATTCGCTGCTCCTCCGGCAGAGACTAAAGCTGCGCTGCCCCCGCTTGAATGAAAATCGTTAAGCGGCGGCGTTGGCGCTTACTTCATGCGCCGACTCTTTTTTCCAGACGATGGAATAGCGCCAGAACAAGTGCCTGTTGACCTCGGCGCCCGGCAAGACGCGTGCGCAAATCCGCTCGACCTCCGACAGCGTGAGATAGCTGTCAGTTTTTCCGTGCTCGGCATATGCCGCGCGCACTTCACGCTGCGGTCTGAGCCTTCCGTTTTTGACGAGCGCGAGCAATAAACTCGCGGGATAAGCGACACCGTCAAAAAACAGATCGGACAGGTTCGAGCGTCGATACAGGTCGAGACACAGGAAGACGCCGCCGGGTCTGAGAGCCTCGTGTATTCTTCTCAAGATGATTTCGAGCGGCAAGTGGTGGAGCGTCGTCAGCGTGGCAATGCAATCGAAATGATCACGCGGGAGTTGATACGTCAACACGTCTGCGTTGACGAAATCAATGTTCGGATAAAGTTTTGAGCGCTCCCGTGCAAGACGAATCATCTGCGTGGACAGGTCGATGGCGAGAACCCTCTCGGCGCGCGCCGCCAACAGGCGTGAGAACTCGCCCGTGCCGCAACCGATTTCGAGCGCGTGACGGCAGCGCGCGGGAATGCGGCCGAGCAGATGCGCGTGATAATGCGCGTTATGATCCCATCTTTCGTCGGAGAGCAGGGCGATCCGGTCGAAGTCGGATTGGATCGATTCCGCTGTCTGTCTGGTTCGGCTCATCAGTTATCCGCCGTGATGTGGCGGTTTGAGCTTCCTAACGTACCGTGACTTCGAGCGTGAAAGCGGTGTCGGAATCGTCGTCTCCGCCGGGGTAGACGTGTATGGAGTAGTCTCCAGACTTCGGCAGCGTGCCCTCCCAATCGGCCACGTCTCTGGCTCCCTCGATCACGTCCAGACCGCCGCCCGGCGGATGAATACTGAACGCCGCACGCCCCTTCTGCGGCGATGTGACGTGGACGATCAGTTGCTGGCCTTTACGCGCACGCAGCAGATAGATGACTCCCGCGTCCTCGCCCCCTACGGCCACACCCTTCAACACAACAGTCGTGCGCCCCGGCGGGAACTTAACGCGAACTGTCTTCTGCACCGAAAGCGCAACCGCACAGGTAAGCAGCACAGCAAGCATCGCAGCGACAAGTCTCTTCATCACGGACTCCTTATCATTCAGAAATGTCCAGCCAAACAAGCACCCCCAAAGTATCAACCTGACCTGACTTCTTCACAAAGATTTTAGATTGCGCTAAAGAGGTCGCCTAACACCCGGCTTAACCGAGCGCGACGAACCACGGCAGCGGCAGAGTCTCACCCGTGAAAGCAACGTTATTCATGCTCTGGTTGAATGAGTTGTTAGGTTCATTTGCGGATAAAATATTTTTCTTTTAGCTCTCTTGCTAAGCCATCCAAATCTGGAAATAAAGTAAATTCATTTATTCCAGCTAACTCCAGAAAAGTTGAAGCTTCGGAAAATCCACTTCTATCAAGTTTCACTTCTGTAACAACATTAGGATGCAGTTCTTCAAGTGGGTTTTCTATCTCATCATGAAGGGTAAAACCAGCGCGTTGATGAAATACTCTGGGATTATGACGTAAAGGCGACATAGCAACTACATTACCCTCTAGCTTCGCAGTACGTTCAATGAAATATGCATAATAATCATGCCCTAAATCCGTCGGATGTAAAATTTTTTCCGTATTTATAGTTAATCTATTAAGTTCATAGGGATCAAGTATCCAAACAGATCGCTTCTTCGTTAGCATTTTTAATCGCAAAGTAAAGTGCAACAGAGAAGGTTTCCGTCCAATCGAGAAGGCGGGTTGGCAAGCCGTAATGTTGCATAATAAAAGCATTTGACCAAGATGAACTATTTTCAGGTAATAGTGACCCTGCTCTCGTTAAGAAATCAAAATAAAGAGCTTCTTCTGCACTATCTTCTGGATTGTTAGGCTCCCATATCCATTCATAACGCCCAACGCTAGGCAATAAAGTCCAAGATGAATCTGCGTGCCCCCTGAAGAATGGTGTATCACATCCAATTGAATAAAGGGATGCTACTGTTTTCTTAATATCTCGCAAAAAGATTGACCATGTACTCATAACATTTCAATAGATGAACCTAACGCGTATTCTACCGCAGGTTGCGGCATAACTACGCTGTTGAATCATGTGCGCTGAAAGCGGTTGCGGTCGGTGGCTTTGGCCGTGTTCGGGTTAGTTTCAAAGTTCTCCGCTTCAACTGTTGACTTCACATCAACGCGCGTCATTTTTTTGTTTCTCAAGCATGGGTTTGAGGTGTTGGTAGACGGTTTCGGCGACGATGCGTGTGCCTTCGGGGTTGGGGTGGACGCCGTCCGCCTGATTGAGGTTTTCGATGCCGGCGACGCGTTCGAGGAAGAAGGGGATGAAGGTGAGGTTGTACTCTTTGGCGAGCGCGGGGAAGACTTCCATGCTTTCGCGGCTATATTGTGCACCGGAGTTGGTGGGGGCGAGCATGCCTGCGAGCAGCACTTCCGCGCCGCGCCCGCGCGCGAGTTCGATGATCTGTGAGAGATTCTTGCGCATCTCGGCGGCGGGCAGGCCGCGCAGGATGTCGTTTGCGCCGAGTTCGAGTATGAGGAAGCGCACGTCGCCTTCGAGCGCCCAGTCGAGACGGCGCAGGCCGCCCGCCGTCGTGTCGCCGGAAACTCCCGCGTTGACCACTTCGTAATCAAAACCATCACGGTCGAGTTTTTCTTGTAAGAGCGCCGGGTAACTTTCGTGAAGTGAAAGGCCGTAACCTGCCGTCAGGCTGTCGCCGAGGGCGACGATCTTCGGGCGGTTCGGCGCGGGCGTCGGCGTCGCCGCCTGCTGCTGCGGCATCGTCACAGCCGCGTCGGGTTGATTGCCGCCGCAGGAGGCGCAGAGGAAAAGCGCGGCTAGTAATGTTAAGCTGGATGAATAAAATTTACGCATGATTGAATTATACAGACTCAGGAAAGAAGTTCCTTCCGGCGGCGAGACGTTGACGATCCTGCACTCGCTCGATCTCACCATCCCCGACGGGCAGTTCGTCTCCATCGTCGGCCCTTCCGGGAGCGGCAAGTCAACCCTGCTCGGACTCGTCGCCGGACTCGACGCGCCGACCGCGGGCGAGATACGCATCGACGGCGAGACGATCACGGCGATGGACGAAGACGCGCTCGCCGCCCTGCGCGGGCGAAAGATGGGCATCGTCTTTCAATCCTTCCATCTCATCGCTTCGCTCACGGCTTACGAAAACGTGCTCGTGCCGATGGAGATCGCCGGACTGCCGGATGCGCCCGCACGCGCACGCGCTCTGCTCGAAGACGTAGACCTGACCGCTCGCGCGCATCATTACCCGTCGCAGTTGTCGGGCGGCGAGCAGCAGCGCGTCTCGATTGCGCGCGCGTTTTCAAACAACCCTTCGATTCTTCTGGCCGACGAGCCGACCGGCAACCTCGACTCGCAGAACGGCCGCCACGTCTTCGAACTCATGTTGAAACTCAACCGCCGACACGGCGCGACGCTGCTCCTGATCACGCACGATCACGAACTGGCCGCGCTCGCAGACCGTCGCATCGCTTTGCGCGACGGCCGCGTCGTCAGCGATAGCGCCACGCCGGAGACTGATGCGACCGGCGGCGAGACGGCGTCGGGCGACGACGGCGCACCGCAAAGCGACGAGGCGGGCGATGCGTTGTTACAGACTACAGCGGCGGCGGCGCGCGAGCGGGGGCTGCAATGAGCGAGCGGGGAGCGGCGTTGAAATTCATCTGGCGAATGGCCGGGCGCGAGATACGCGCTTCGTGGAAGCGCCTGCTCTTTTTCTTCCTGTGCATCGGCATCGGCGTCGGCGCGATTGTGGCGCTGCGTTCGACCATCCAGAACGTGAACGCGGCGATGGTCTCCGAGGCGCGCAACATCCTGACGGCCGACGTGCAGGTCGATTCCTCGCGCGAGATAAACGAGGCGACGCTCGAAATCGTCAGACGCATCGCCGCCTCGCACGGCGTCACGGGACAAACGCAGACCATCGAAGCCGCGACGATGCTGCGTCCCGCCGACGAGGCGCGCGAGGGCGCGTTGATGGTCGAACTAAAAGGGATCGAATCGCCTTATCCGCTCTACGGCGAATTCAAACTGGTGAACGGCGAAGGGTTCACACATGCGCTGCTGGAAAACAACGGCGTGGTCGTCGCCGCCTCGCTGCTTGAGCGTCTGAGTCTGAACGTGGGCGACGAGGTGAGGATCGGAAACTCCGTGTTTCAGATACGCGGCGTGTTGGCGCAGGAGCCGGGCGCGACGGGCGGTTTTCGCATCGGCCCGCGCGTCTTCATCGCGCGCGAACAGATCGCCGCCGCGGGCTTGACCGGATTCGGCAGCCGCGCGCGCAATAGACTGCTGTTGAAAGTTCCGGCAGCGGAGTTGAACGCGCTCGTCTCTGACCTGCGCGCGGGGCTGAAAGACAGGCTCGTCAGCGTGCGCTCGTACAAGGATTCGCAGGAAGGTTTGAACGAACAATACACGCGCTCGGAGAATTACCTGTCTCTGACCGGCTTAGTCATACTCGTGCTTGGCGGCATCGGTGTGTCGAACGTCACGCGCGTCTTCATCGAACAGAAGAAGCGCACCATCGCCGTGCTCAAGTGTGTGGGCGCGTCCAGCCGACAAGTCGCGGGCGTGTATCTCGTGCAGGTGCTCGTGCTCGGATTTGCGGGCAGTCTCTTCGGCATCGCGCTGGCGCGTGCGGCGCTTTTGTTCGTCGCGCGGCGTTTCAGTGAGACGCTGCCCGCGAACATGAGTTACGAGTTAACGACCGGCGCAATCGCGCAAGGGTTAGCGCTCGGACTGCTCATCTCTCTGCTCTTTTCGGCGCTTCCGCTTCTGCGCGTGCGCCGCATCAAGCCGAACACGCTGCTGCGCGAAGACGCCGCGACAGCGAGCGCGGCCGCTACGGCGGCGGGCGCGGACGAGACGTGGACGAAACGTCTGCGCCGTGCGTTGTCGCCCGCGCGCTTCGACTTCCGGCGCGGTGCGGTCGCGCTCTGTGTCCTTGCCGGACTCGTCGCGCTCGCGGCGTGGCAGGCCGGATCGATTCGCGTGGGCGCGTTCTTCATCGCCGGTTTGGCGCTCGCTGCGGGCGCGCTGCAACTGACGGCCATGCTCGTTATCTTCTTCGTCCGGCGCGCGCGGCACGTCCGCTCGTTTGCGCTCAGGCACGCCGTCAACAGCCTGTACCGGCCGGGCAATCAAACGCGCGTCGTGGTGCTCGCCGTCGGACTTGGCGCGTTCCTAGTCATCGCCACGCAGTCGCTGCAACGCAATCTCGTGCGCGAGTTCGACCCGGCCGCGCGCGCGCAGTTGCCGAACATGTTTTTGATCGACGTGCAGAGGGATCAGAAAGAGGGCGTTGAAGAGTTGGTCGAGCGTGCGACGGGCGAACGCCCCACGCTCGTGCCGACGGTGCGCATGCGCATCGCCGCGGTCAACGGGCAGAGCATAGACCTTGACGACAGGGAACGACGACAGCAGCGCGGCATGTTGGGGCGCGAATACGTCGTCACCTACAGACCGCAACTCGAAGTGAACGAGCAGATCGTCGCGGGGAAATTTTGGGACGCCGCGCCTTCCGCAGAGCCTGAGATTTCGATTGAAGAAGGGATGCGCGGCTTGGCCGGACTCGACCTCGGCGGCACGATTACGTTCGACATCACGGGTCGCCGCCTGACGGCGCGCGTCACGAGCATACGCCGCGTCGATTGGCGCAACTCGCGCACAGGCTTTCTCGTCCTCTTCCGGCCGGGCACTCTGGAGAACGCGCCGCAGATGTTGATCGCGCCCATCAATGGCCCCGCGTCCGACGCGGAGCGCGGCCGTTTCCAGCGCGCGCTCGTCGACAAGTACCCGAACATCTCCGTCATAGACGTGGCTGACATCGTGCGCGCCGTGACGCGCATTTTGAACAACGTCACGCTCGCCGTCTCTTTCATCGGCGGGTTCGTGCTCCTGAGCGGCGTGCTTATCCTCGTCGGCTCGATTGCGATGACGAAGTGGCAACGCATTTACGAAGCGGCCGTCTTGAAGACGCTCGGCGCGAAACGCAAGGTGCTGCTCTCGATCATGCTGGCCGAATATGGCCTGCTCGGCCTGACGGCGGGCACGGTCGGCACGCTCGCGGCCATCGCGCTCTCTTACGCGCTCTCGCGCTTCGTCTTCGAAATCCCCTGGAGCTTTACGCCGTGGCTCTATCTCATCGGACTCGCCGCAACCGTCCTGCTCGTCGCCACGGTCGGCGCTCTCTCAAGTTTCGACGCCCTCACGCGCAAGCCGCTCGCCGTCCTCCGCGCACCGTGAAGAAGGCTGGTGAATGGTAAATGGTAAATGGTGAATGGAGAAGAACTGTCTTCTTCCATTCACCATTGACCATTCACCGGCTTTTAGTTTTCTCCCGGTTCGAGGGCGAAGGCGAGTTGACCTGTGGTGTCAGCGCTGAGGTCGCGCCACGTTTGGATGTCGAGTTCGATGCGCGCGAGCGTGCCGGGAGAGACGCGTGCGCTCGTGCCCGTGAGGAGCAAGATCAACTCTGCGATGCCGGGGTTGTGTGCGACGAGGAGGATCACGGCCGCTTCGTCTTCCGACTCGGAGAGGACGGCGAGCAGTTGCTCTGTCGTCGCGTTGAACAGGCGGTCGTCGAAGCGCGGCGGGGCAGAGAGTTGCGCGGCCTCGCGGACGATCTCCGTGGTCTCGCGCGCACGGGCGGCGGGCGAGCAGAGGATCACGGCGGGCGCGAGGTTTCTGCCGACGAGTGTTTGGCCGACGAGGCGCGCGTCGGCGCGGCCTGCTTCGACGAGCGGGCGGTCGAAGTCGCGCCCCGTGGGGCTCGACTGGCTCGGGCGTGCGTGGCGTAGTAGAAGTAGTGTTTTCATGACGGTGCGAAAGTCTACCAGCTATTTCATGAAGACTCGCCGGAAACTTTGAGCGTGACGCGGGGCGGTTGCGCTCCATTCCGGCTATGCGTCGCCACGGTCGCGCGTGCGCGCTCCGCGTCTGCGCACGCTCTGCGTTAAAATCCCCGTGGTATTCATCCCGCTCGAAATCTGTGTGAGAAGAAAATGAACACAGGACGCACCATCGTCATCGGCGACATACACGGCTGCTACGACGAACTCGTGGCCTTACTCGAAAAGATCGGTGTCGGCGCGGACGACCGCGTCATCGCCGTCGGCGACCTCATCGTGAAGGGCGAGCGCAACCGCGAAGTGCTCGACCTCTTCATGGCGGACGCGCGTTTCTCTTCCGTCCTTGGCAATCACGACCGCGCCATCCTGCGCTACTGGCGCGGCAAGAAGAAGAAACTGAGCGACCAGCAGCACGAGTGCCGCGAAGAACTGGAAAGCGGGCGCGAGCGTTACGAAGCTTATCTCGACTCTCTGCCCTTGATGTTGGACGCGCCGGGCAATCACCTCATCGTGCACGCGGGCTTGCGTCCCGGCATCCCGCTCGAAGACCAGACGAAGAAAGATCTGACCGAACTGCGCACACTCGAAGGCAAGCCTTCGACTCCGAAGGGCACGCCCTGGTATGAAGTTTACGACGGCCCGCAGACAGTCCTGTTCGGCCACTGGCCTTACGCCACCGTCAGGCGCGGCGCGCGCGCCATCGGACTCGACACGGGCTGCGTCTACGGGTACGAACTGACGGCCTACATCATCGAGACGGGCGAGTTCGTACAGGTCAAAGCCGCGCGCGCCTACGACTATCCCGGCAAACGCCTGCGCAAAGCGAAGAAACGACTGGCCGAAGGGATCGATCCGTTGAAGCAGACTTGATTCAACGAGTTGTTGACTGATTGATTCTACAATTCAGTTCTTCATTGGCTCGCCAAGTCAAAGACCCGGCGAGTCGATTCTTTTACATCCTTAACAAACTTTTATCCTCGTCTTAACCACTGTGCGCGGCGTTTCGTTGGATACTCCCGGTGTGCTTGAACGCTTAATACCTGGAGAGAGAGACATGAAACAGATCGACGCACTCTGCAAGAGACTTTTACAAGCCTGCGCCATGGCCGCGCTGGCCGTCAGCATCTCTGCGGCGCAAACGCCCGCAGGCAACAATCAGCAAACGGGCGCAAAGCCGAGCGCGGGCGCACCCGGCGCGGAGAAGTCTTCCGACAAACGCACGGCGGTCGAAGAAGAGTTGGCGAAGACGCCGGTGGGCAAGACCGTCTCCAAATTCTTCGCCGCGCTCAACAGCGGCGACATCAAGACCATGCGCGCCTTTCACGAAGCGGCAGGCGGCGATGTTGATAACGCCGAGAAGGACTTCGGTTTCTACGAACGCACCGGCGGCGTCAAACTGCACAGCCTGACCAGCGCCGACAAAGGCAACCTCGTCCTCCTCGTGCAGGCGAAAAAAGACGAGCGCTGGATCAGCTTCAACTTCACCGTGGACACGCAAGAGCCCTACAGCATCTCCAGCATCAACGTCCGCCCCGCCTCCGCACCCGCGAATTAAACGATGGAAGACGGGTAAATGGTCAATGGTGAATGGTCAATGGTGAATAGTGAAAGACGGTTCTTTTCCATTCACCATTGACCATTCACCATTTACCGCTTTTACTTCATCGTTTCCCGCTGCTCACCAGTGATCCTGATAGGCGTGGCCGCAGCCGCCGTTGGCGCAAGTGCCGCCGCTGCCTTCGAAGCCCTGACAGTTGCAGCCAGACTTCGAGCATGCTCCGTACCCTTTGCAGACCGCGTGCTGTTCGGGGGCGGCCGGAGTGGGGGACTGCGTCTCACGTCGCTCGTTTTCCTTGAATGGCATGGTGTCAATCTCCTTAACTTGGGTTGCAGGGTCACACCTGAATGCGCGCCCGTCGGCAGGGGATGCCTGCGAGACGTGACAGCGCCGCCGCGCGTGCGCTCTTTGGTGTGACGCGGATTGTTGAGGTTTGAGACCGCCGGCATACGAGGAAATCTGCCGGTCTCGTGTAGCAGCGAGAAGATATGCAACGTGCGCGGGGTTGTCAATAAAAAGGTGTCGGGCGCGTCTGCCCTTTAAAAACGCAAATCCTCCGGCAGAACGTTCCCCCCATAGCACATCTTGAAAGGAATTTGAGATAATCTGAGCAAGTCTGGAACTTAAAATCGGCCGTTGAACGGTAAATCTGAATTTCACCAGGGGGAAGTTATGAAGAGTAGAAAATTGTCCGGTTGGTTGGGGTTGTTGTGGTGCGCAGCGCTCTTGTTGGCGATGTGTCCGCTGGATGGCGCAAGTGGGTCGGTCGCGCTCGGACAGCGAAGGGGCGGCGCTGGACGGCAGCAGGAGATTCTCGGCACGGTCGTCGGCGTGGGCGGGCGTTTCGGCGGGCGGACAGCGCCGTTTCGTCTGATCGTGAATCGCTACACGACGGCTGACGAGGTGCAGCAGTTGAACGCGGCGTTGCAGTCGGGCGGGCAGAACGAGTTGCTGCGCGTGCTGTCGCGGATGGAGGCGGGGCGCATCATGGTCGGAAACAACGTCGGCGTCGATGCGAACGTCATCATCTCCGTGCCGCAGGAGACGGGCACGAAACTGATCGTGCTCTACGAGCGCAACATCAACTTCTACGAGTTGCGCTACGGGACGCGCTCGGAGGACTACAGGTTCGGCTACGCTGAGATGTTCCTGCGGCGCGGTCGCGGCACGAGCGAGGGCACTTTCATCCCCGCCGCCAAAGTCAGACTGCGTGATGGAAACACCTGGGAGGTCGAAGACTTCGGCGTCTTCCCGGCGCGTCTGATGGGCTTGCAGGCACGCGGCGGCGCCGGCCTTGCACGCTAACTAACTCTAAAACATTCAACGCCGCTACAAGCGGGACGTGCGCATGCACGCGCAAGAAAAGTGGGCGCGGAGAATACGTTTGATTC
>DASZCS010000051.1:0-114840 GCA_035942855.1 Pyrinomonadaceae bacterium
GGCCGGATCAACTCGAGTTGATCCGGCCTTCCGCTTTTTTGCATGTGATGCACGCGTCATCTCTGGATGTGAGAAGCGCGTCTCTCTGTTTGTGTGTGAGAGTGTCTATTCGTTGAACGTCGCTCTGAGCGTCTATCCGATGAGCGGCATCTTCGCGCCGCATTCGGGGCAGAACTTAGTGGTCGCTTCCGGTTGATGCCCGCAGCCATGACAGGTTGGGCGAGGCGGCTTCGTCGGCGTGCCGCATTCGGGACAGAACTTGGCCTTGCCCACGTCCGTCCCGCAAGAGACGCAGGCGAGCGTCTGCTCGGCTGAAGCGGCGGCGTTTCGCGCGGGGGCTTTCACATAGGCGTCGGTACTCATGTCGAGCTTCGAGGCGTAGTCGGTCTGGCGTGCGCGTTCGTGCAGTTGTTCGCGCGCGGCGTCGGCCTTGGCCTGCGCGTGCGATGAAGCGAGTTCCTCTTGAAAGTCGGGGGCGCAATCTTCACACTGCCCGGCGCTCGCGTTCCAGCAGACTTCCGGGCAGACCCACTTACCGCAGCGCGAGCATTGATGAAAATGCTGCCTGCCTTCTTCGACGGCGCGTGCCAGTGCTTCGTCGTGCGCCTTGCCGCCGATGGAACGCTGTATGTCGTAAGCCGAGTTTCCGGCCGAGCTGGCCCAGCCGCCGAACAGGTCGCCCGCCGCGCGCAGGAGCGAACCGGCCGTGCCGATGGTCGAGGTCTGAAACCGCGACATATAACCGTTCCCGCACTTGTCGCAATGAAATTTGAACTGATAACCACGATCCGTCGAAAGGTCTTCGTAGTTACTCACGAATTGCACGAGCGCCATGCCGTCAAGCCTCCATCTGTATTTGAGCGAATTAAGAATTGCCGTCGATCTCTAACGCGAATTTGCCGCGCCCGCCGGATATTTTATTCGCTCAAAATTTACTTGTCACTGCTTTTCGCCTCGAGCCAGAGCGTCTCCATCTCTTCGAGCGTGGCGGCGTCGAGCGACTGGCCGCGCGCTTCGAGGCCGCGTTCGATATGGCGGAAACGGCGTCGGAATTTACGGTTGGTCAACTTCAAAGCGGCTTCGGGTTCGACCTTCAAGTGGCGCGCGATGTTCGTCACGACAAAGAGCAGATCGCCCACCTCTTCACGCACGCGCGCCTGTTTTGTCTCGTCCATTGCCGCGTCCGATTCGCCGTCGCCCGCGGCGTTGCTCTCTTCGATGGCGGCTTTCAGTTCGTCCACCTCTTCGTGAAGTTTCTCGAAAATCTGCTCGACGCTCTGCCAGTCGAAGCCGACGCGCGCGGCTTTGGTCGTCAGTTGATGCGCCTCCATCAGCGCGGGCGCTTTGGCCGAGATGCCGTCGAGCAGAGAAGTCTCCTTCGCCCTTTCGTCGCCCTGCCCGGCCGCGCGTTTCTCTTCGGCCTTGATCGCTTCCCAGTTGCGCAAGACCTCTGCGGAGTCGGCCGCCGTCTCGCCCGCGAAGACGTGCGGGTGGCGACGCACCATCTTCGTGTGAATTCCGTCAACTACGTCTTCAATCGTAAACTCGCCGCGCTCTGCGGCGACCTGCGCGTAGAAGACGATCTGGAACAGCAGGTCGCCGAGTTCGCCGCGCAACTCTGCGGGGCGACCCTCGCGCGCATCCTCGACTGCCTCGAAAGCCTCGTAGGCTTCCTCGAGCAGCATCGGCGCGAGCGTCGCGTAAGTTTGTTCTCTGTCCCAGGGGCAGCCTTCGGGCGAGCGCAAGCGCGCCATCAGCGCGACCAGATCGTTGAATGTTGCGGGCATAGATTTATCCGAAGTTCAGAGTGTGGCTTTCTAAATTTGGCTTCAAGCTGTTGAGCCTCAAGTCTAAAACTTAAACTTCCATGTTCCAAGCCGCCTCGAAGAAACTTTCCCGCCCGCGCGAATCGCTTTATATTCTGTGCTATGAACTGCGCGCGTAAGGCGACATCGCGCGAGAGGAAAGATTATGAGCGAGGAAGTGAATAAAGAAACTGGCGGATGTTGGACGAGTATGACTTTAGCCAAGGCGTGGTCGGGAAATATGCCAAACAATATGCCGAGGGGACGAACGTGGTGGTACTCGACCCCGACGTGGCGAAAGTATTTCCAGACTCCGACGCAGTTAATCAAGCACTCCGTGCAATAGCTCAGATCATCCAGCAGCGGATTCGTTAATCGGCCGAGCATCATGGCGGCGCGAGCTGTGCTGCATCCCTCTGCCATCGCAGCAAGGGGCTTTCTTGCGGCGGCGTCGCGCCGGGTGCTACCATCCTCTAGCAACTTACAGATCATAAAATTTAACCGGAGCAGCGTGCGGCATGCGCCAGAGCGCGGGTCGCCGCCGCTTGATGCGAGCGACGAGATGAGCGAAGAAAAACCACATTTCAAAGTAACAGACCGCCGCCTGTTCAACCCGGACGGCACGCCCCGCGACATCGAGCGCGAGGCCGACACCACAAACGACAGCAGCAGCACCGGCACAAACGCCGCGACCGCCGACGAAGCGCCTGCCGCACAGGGCGCGACTTCAAACGCGGCACAAAGCGCATCGCCGCCTGCGCCCGAAGCAGCGCGCCGCGAAGAACCTGCGCCGCGCAGGGAAACTGCGAGCGAGTCGTCTGCGTCCGCGCAGACAACTACTGCGCCCGACGCTTCAGCGGCCGGAGCAGCACCGGCCGGGGCGGAAGACCCGACGCCCTTCGCCAATCTAGTCATGTTCATCGCCTCGCCCGCGGCGGCGGCCATGGGCATGACCGAGCACCCCGGCCTCGCCCCCGGCGAACTCGACCTGCCGCTTGCCAAGCACTGCATCGACCTGCTCGGCACGCTGCAACAAAAGACGCGCGGCCGTCTCGGCATTCAGGAGGGACAAATCCTCGAAGGACTGCTCGCCGAACTACGCATGCAATACATCTCGCTCACCTCAACGCAGCGCCCCACAGCGCCCCCGCGCGGCTTCACCGGCAGCGACATCACGGGGGGAAGATGAAAAAGCTGTTAGCTATTGGCCGTTAGCTTTCAGCCAAACCGAAAAGCTGGCGGCTTCTGGCTAATAGCTAACAGCTAACAGCTATTCCATGAAATTTACCTTGCTTGGCACAGGCACTTCGACGGGCGTGCCCTCTATCGGGTGCGAGTGCGAGACGTGTACTTCGGACGACCCGCGCGACCGCCGCTTGCGCGTCTCCGTCCTCGTCGAACACGACGGCCAAACGGTCTTGATCGACACCTCTTCAGACTTTCGCCAGCAGGCGCTCCGGCAAAAGTTGAAACGGCTCGACGCCGTTTTGATCACACACTGCCACGCCGATCACATCTTCGGCCTCGACGACATACGCCCGCTCAACTTTCGCCACGGCGCGCTCGGCGTCTACGCCAACGACCGCGCGTGGCGCGACATCCGGCGCATCTTTCAATACATCTTCCAGCCATCGCATTTCGGCGGCGGCTTGCCGCAAGTTGTCGCGCACACGGTCGTCGACGGTGCGCCGTTCTGTCTCAGCCGGGACTTTCGTGTGACGCCGCTCGAAGTGATCCACGGCCGTCTGCCGGTCGTGGCCTATCGCTGCAATGACTTCGCCTATGCCACAGACCTGAGCGAGATTCCGCCGGCGACGCTGGAGGCTTTGCGCGATCTGGACGTGCTCGTCCTCGATTGCCTGCGTCTCACCGCGCACCCGACGCACCTGTCGCTCGAACGCTCGCTCGCCTACATCGAAGAACTCAAACCGCGCCGCGCCTACCTGACACACATCGCGCACGACATCAAGCACGCGCGCGATTCGCGTCTGCTCCCACCCGGCGTCGAGTTCGCCTACGACGGACTGGAGATTAGTGACGAGTGACAAGTGACGAGTGATAAGTTGAAAACCAAGAACATGTCTTCCGTCTCGTCATTAACTTCTTGTTGCTTTAACTCGTCACACGTCACTCGTCACCTGTCACTGTCTTATGAAACTCTTTCACGGAACTGACAACGCGGAGATCGAGCGGCCGACGGTGCTGACGCTCGGCGTGTTCGACGGTTTGCACCTCGGCCACCAGTTGATCATGCGCACGGTGGTCGAGCGCGCGCGTGCGACCCGCTCAGTGCCGACCGTGATCACCTTCGATCCGCACCCGCGCGCCGTGCTGCACCCAGAATCCGCGCCGCCGCTCTTGCAGACCTTCGACCAGAAGATCGAAGCCTTCGGCGTGCTCGGCATCGAACAATCAATCGTCATCCGCTTCGACGCGGCGTTCGCGCAAGTTAGCGCCGAAGATTTCCTGCGCGATGTGGTGCGCGAGCGTTTGCAGGCGAGGGAAGTGTATCTCGGTCGCGGCTTCGCCTTCGGGCGCGGGCGCGAGGGGAACATAGAGTTGCTGCGCGCGGCGAGCGGGCGTCTCGGCTTTCATGCCGACGAGGTGGCGGAGGTGCGCCTGCTGGGCACAAGAATCAGTTCGAGCCGGATTCGTGAGATGCTCGCTATGGGGCGCGTGAATCTGGCGCGGCGCATGTTGGGGCGGCCTTACGGCGTCGAGGGGCGCGTGGTGCGCGGCGATGCGCGCGGGCGCACGCTCGGCTTCCCGACGGCCAACCTGCACCCGCAAAATCGCGTCATCCCGCGCGCGGGCGTCTACGTCACGGCGACGCTCATCGACGGCGCTTGGCGACGCAGCGTCACGAACGTCGGCACGCGCCCGACCTTCGACGCGCGCGCGCCCGAGTCTTCCATCGAAACTTACGTGATGAATTGGAGCGGCGATCTCTACGGCGACGTGGTGCGCGTGCGCTTCCTGCACCGCCTGCGCGACGAGCGCAAGTTCGCCTCCGTCGCAGACCTCAAAGCGCAGATCGACCGCGATGTCTCCCGCGCCACACGCTATTTCACACACCCCTCCGTCCGCCGTTCCCTGGCGATTATTTGAACCGGCCGCCCGGCGTGCCGAACAAATTTATAGCGCATCTAAGTTGCATCCTTAGACGTACAAGGAATGGACTTGAGACTGTCACAGGATTGCGACAAGTGTGATTTATCATCAAAGGTGAAATGGCAACGACCGAGAAAAAAACGGATTCTTTAGTTCCGCTCAAAGGGCACGACGGACACGGCCGCACCGCTGCGAACGGCAACGGGCGTAGAGCGTCTTCTTCTTCTTCAAGCCTCGTTGCTTCCGCGCGTGCGCCCAAGCCCGCGCCGCCACGGCAGGCCGCCGCAACGGGCGGCACGCACGACGCGGCCGTGCACTTCGTCGAAGCGAAGGAGCGCGCGGCCGAAGCGGCGCGTGGTTGGCGCGGCTGGTGGCGGACGCTGCAAGTGGCGCGTGTGCTCGGCACGCTCGGCTTCTACCTGTTTCTGGAAAACTACGAGGCGCGCGCGAAGTTTAACCGGCGCATGAGCGCGCGCCGTCTGGAAGAGGCGCGTGGGCGCGGGCGCTCTGCGCTTTTGCGTGCGGAGGTGCGCGACCTGTTCAGTCGTGCGTTTGATCGTTTGATACGTCTGGTGCGCCACTTCGTCTTTCGCGGCGCAGACGCGTCGAGCAGCAAAGAGGCGCGTTTGCACGAACAGGCCGTGTGGTTGAAGACGCGCCTCATCAAACTCGGCCCCACCTTCATCAAGATCGGCCAGTCGCTCGGCACGCGCGGCGACCTGCTCCCTTTGGCTTACGTCAAAGAACTCTCGCTTCTGCAAGATCAAGTGCCGCCCTTTCCCACGACGGAAGCATATGCTCGCATCGAGACGGAACTAGGCCGCACGCTTCAGGAGGCTTACGCAGAGATCGACGCTGCGCCCGTGGCCGCGGCCTCTCTCGGCCAGGTCTATCGTGCGCGCCTGCACACGGGCGAAGAGGTCGCCGTCAAAGTGCAGCGCCCTCACTTAGCCGAAACCGTGAGCCTCGACATCGCCGTCTTGCGTCGCATCGTCGCGCGCATGTCGCGTTATCCGTCTTTCAACGAGAACGCGGACTGGGCGGGGATGCTCGACGAATTTGAAGAGACGATCTTCGAAGAGATGAACTACGCGCAGGAGGCGCGTAACGCCGAACGCTTCCGCGAGAATTTCAAGACGTGGCGCGTCGTCCACGTCCCGCGCATACACTTCTCGCATTCGACCGCACGTGTCCTGACGATGGAGTTCATACGCGGCACGAAGGTGATCGAACTGGACGCTTTGCGCGCGCGCCGCATCTCGCCCATCAAGGTCAACCGGCTCTTGATTCGCACCTACTTGAAACAACTGCTCGAAGACGGTTTCTTTCACGCCGACCCGCATCCCGGCAACCTGCTCGTGATGGACGACGGGCGGCTCGCCTTCTTCGACTTCGGCATGACCGGCAAGATCACGCCGCGCCTGCAATCGCAGATGATCGACGCCTTCTTCCACGTCGTCGCACGCGACGTGTCGGGACTCGCGCAGGATTTGATCAACCTCAACTTTTTGAAACCGGGCGTTGACCCGGAACTCGTGCGCCCCGTCGTCGAAGGGCTGTTCTCGCACTACCTGAATCTGCGGCTCGGCGAAGTCAACTTCAAAGAGTTGACTTATGAACTGGCGGAAGTGATGTACGAATACCCGTTCCGCCTGCCTTCGAACTTCACCTACATCATGCGCGCGCTGATGACTCTGGAAGGCATCGGCCTCGTCACCGATCCCGGCTTCAGTTTCTTCGAGACGGCGAAGCCTTACGCCAAGGAGTTCATGCTCAGGCGCGAAGGCAAGCAGTTTCGCAAACTGCTGCTCGACAAGTTTATGGGGCGCGACACGGAAGACGGCCGCATCGAGTGGGGCAAGATGTGGAAGCTGGCGAAGATGGCCGCCAAGTCGTATCTGGAAAAATAGAGAGCGGTAAGACGCGCAAAGGAAGAAGGCCGACGGCGTGTTATCCATGCCGTCGGCCTTCTTCCTTTCGATTGCGGCTGTCAGTTGGAAATCTTCTGGCCGCAGTAGGGGCAGTAAGTCCACTTGGCCGAGAGGCCGGCTTTGCATTTCGGGCAGTCGGGCACGCTCGACACAGCGTCGAAGGGCGTGCGCCAGGTGAAGACGGTCTCGCGGAAGTTTTTGTCGGCCTTAAAGAGCAACGTCAGCTTATCGCGTTGTCGCTCATCAACGGCGGGCTTGCCGGTCTTGGCCTTATTGGGAAAGACGAGGAAAAAGGTGCTCGCACGATCTTCGCCGCCCTGCTGCGCGATGATGGACTTCATGGCCGCCAGCGCGGCCGTCAGCATCGGCGGCACTTTGTCGAGCGGTGCGATCTCCGAGCCGTCGTCCAACTTGAGCACCGCGCGTGAGCGCACTTCGCTCTCAGTCTGGTAGATGCTTGTGCCGTCGGGCAAATCCCGGTTGACCTGTACGGCGATGGTGATAAAGGGCTTGATGAAAGCCACGTCGCTTTCGGCGGATGCGCGCGTAGTTTTGCCGTCGGACATGCCCGCGGCGACGAAAAACTCATAAGGAAACCAGAGGCCGAGGTGCTGCGTCTCGCCTTCGATCTTGAGCGCCATGATCTCTTTGACGAAACTGCCGAGGTCAACAGTTTTCGTCACCACGGCGCTGTGCGTGTGAGCAGGTGGGGAGGCTGTTTGTTGTGCCGGTAAATTTGCGGGTAGCCCGATGAGCAGCAGGAAAAGGGCAGTCGCAGCGCGCTTCGATTGACGAGTTAGCATAATGGATCTCCTTCAAAGAGAGGCTCCGGATCAGTTTACCTGTCGAATGGCGTTGAAGAGTAGGGGATAGGTAGCGAGCGATTGCGCGCGGTATTGCGGGCGAAAGCCGAAGAGGTAGATGCGCCCGCGCCCCTGCGAGACTTCGACGAGCGCGGCCTTGCCGCGTATGCGCTCCGCGCCGAGCAGCCAGCCGGAGAGAAGGGGATCGGCCGTCGCAGGATAGCGCGCGACGACGCGCACGCGAGCGGCCTCTTTCGCGTCCGTCAACTCGAAGATGGGCGAGTCTTCCGCCCACGCGATCGACTCGCGCGGCATGCCCTGTGCGATGGGGTGCGCGGTGTCGAGTTCGGTGCGCAGGATCGAGCCGGGCACGTAGAACTCCGTCTCTTTGAGTCCTTCGGTTAGGTCGCGCAACGGAAGTTTGAGTTGTGCGATGGCGAAATCCGAGGCGCGATTGAGACAGACGAGCGTGCCGCCCGCTTCGACGAACTCGCGGAGCGCTCGCACGCCTTCAGCGCCGAGGCCGCCCGTCAACTCTTCGGGCATCGTACCTTTTCGATGCCCTTCCAGAAGCGCGCGCGGCGAATGATCGGGCAAGAGGATCGCGTCGTACTTCGCGCGCAAATTTCCGGCGCGCACCTGCGCGTCTTCGAGCGATGTGTAAGAGATGTTGTTCTGTTCGAGCATCCATCGCGTCCAGCCTTCATCCATCGAAGGGACGTGCGAGCGGTAGAGCGCGAGACGCACATTGCCCGTCGGCCGCGTGGGCGGGAAGTCTTTAAAGATGCGCGCGCTCAAGGCCGTGTATTTGAAAGGCGCATTGACGGCGCGCGCCTCGACGCCCATCAGGAGCGAGAGCGTATGCGCCGTCACGTCGTAAGGGGAGATGGGATGACCCTGTTCGTCGCGAAGGTCTGGATAGCGTTGCGTTTCGAGCAGGGATTTGGCGAAAGCGCCGTAGGGCTGATCCATGCGGATGACGGCCGTGCCGCTCGGATATTTGACTCCGCCCAGAGTGAACCCGGACGCGTAATCCACTTCCACACCGCTGCGCTGCAAGATGCGGATCAACTTCTGGTCGGTCTGCATCTGCGCAGTTGATTGCGTGTGCGGAATGACGTAGGCGAAAAGCTCACCCGTGCGGCGCGGGCGCACGGCCTCTTTGCCCACTTCGTAGAAGCGCGTGAGCCACCCTTCGCGGTTCTGCGCGGCGTGGTCGAGCAGTGCGAACGCGCCCGCAGTCATGTAACCGGTGATGTCGGAGAGACGCCACAGGCCGCCGCGCCAGACGGGCGCGAAGTTGGCCGACTCGCGTTGCGGGTTGTAGCCCTCGCGCGTGCGCAGTTGGTCGAACTTTACTTCGAGCGGCGTGGCAAGTTTGGCCGAGGCGGTTTCCGAAAGTATGCGGACGCCGCCGTGATAGTGCGAGTAGGCGCGCGCAGGAGTCCAGGCGTCGTAGGTAGAGTTGGTGGTGATGCCGCGAAAGCCTTCGGCGCGCAGGCGCGCGGCCATGAAGTTGCCGAGTTCCGTGTAGCCTTCGATGATCTTCGGCGGCACGTTTGGCTCGACCGGCTGCATGTAAGGCGGCAGGAAAAGCCGCGCGCCGTATTCGCCCTGCTGGTGTATGTCGTGGACGATCTGCGGATGCCACGCGTTGTGAATCAGATCGACCGTGAGTTGCGTCTCAACCTGCGTGAAGGCATACCAGTCGCGGTTGTTATCGTGGCCGACGTATTTATGATAGAGCGTGGGCGGCGATGTTCCCTCGTAGGGCGTGCCGAGCGTGCGGTCGTACCAGTTTTTGACGATGTCCACGCCGTCCGGGTTCAGCGAAGGGACGAGCAGCACGATGGTGTTCTGCAGGACCTGCCGGACGTTTGCATCGTCGGACGATGCGAGGCGGTGCGCGATGGTCATGCTTGAGAGGGTCGAGCCGACTTCAGTGGAATGGATGCCGCAGGTGATGAGCACGATGGTCTTGCCGCGCGCGATCAGTTGGCGCGCGCGCTGGTCGGCATTCCCGCCGTCTTTCAACAGCGTGCGCGGGTCTGCGAGTTGACGCTGTATCTCTTTGAACTCGGCGAGGCGCGCGAGATTTTCCGGCGCGCTGATGGTCGCCATGACGAACGGTGCGCCGAGCGTCGTCTTGCCCAGTTCCTCAAACTTCACACGGTCGCTCGCCGCGTCGAGACGGCGAAAATATTCCACAATGCTTGACCAACTCGCCAACTTGCGGTCGTCGCCGACGCGAAAGCCGATCACGTCTTCGGGCGCAGGCACGTTTGTCGCACCGGCGGTCGTAAGCGGCGGCGTGCGCGTCTGCGCGTCACTCATGTCGGGGAAGGGAAACGCGGCGAGCAGGGCGGCGATGAGCGCGAGGGTGAACAGGCGAGAGCGCATGTCTGTTTACAACTCCGTCTTGGAAGTGTCCCGGCGAAAACTTGTGTCGGTATCGGTTGCGCCGCCGAGTTTAGCACACGGCGGACAACGAGCGGGGGAGTTGCCGTCAACTAACGATTGGCGGGCAACTAACAACTTGCTCCGGCAAGCGTCGGGGAGTAAAGTAGCGTTGAAATTAACCCCTGCACGCTCCCCGTTCAATCAAATCATCTGTCGGAGGTCACAGACCGAAAATGTCGAGTGGAACAATTGACGTTACGAGGCCGAGCATCGTTGACGAGGTCAGCGTGCCCATCGCCGAAAGCCGCGCGGTGCACAAGCCTTTCGTGCCCGCCACGACCATTCTGCCCGAGTTTACGGCGCGCGCCGTCATCGTCGGGGCGGTTTTGGGGATCATCTTCGGCGCGTCGAGCGTCTATCTGGCGCTGCGCGTCGGGCTGACGGTGTCGGCCTCGATCCCGATTGCGGTCATGTCGATCTCTATTTTCCGCGCGCTTGGCCGCACTTCGATCCTCGAGAACAACATCTCGCAGACTACGGGGTCGGCAGGCGAATCGATCGCGGCAGGTATCGTCTTCACGATGCCCGCGCTCTTGATCCTCGGCTACGATCTGGAGATCCCGCGCATCACCTGGGTGGCGCTCTTAGGAGGCTGGCTCGGCGTGCTGCTGATGATTCCCCTCAGGCGCGCGCTCATCGTGCGCGAGCACGGGAAACTGATCTACCCGGAAGGGACGGCGTGCGCGGAAGTGCTCGTCGTCGGCGAAAAGGGCGGCACGGACGCCAAGACCGTGTTTGCGGGATTCGGCGTCGCGGCGCTCTACAAGTTGCTGATGAGCGGCGCGCGCCTGTGGAACGAAGCGCCGTCTTACGTCATGCGCGGCTACCAGCGTGCGACCGTGGCCGCAGACATCTCGCCGGAACTGTTGGGCGTCGGCTTCATCATCGGGCCGCGCGTGGCGGCGATGATGCTCGGCGGTGGTTTCCTGTCGGCGCTCGTCTTGATCCCGATGGTCAAGTTCTTCGGCGCGGGCTACACAGAGCCGCTGTTTCCGGTGCTCGCGGGCGGGCCTTTGATCTCCGCGATGTCTTCGGGTCAGGTGCAAGATCTCTACATACGCTACATCGCGGCCGGCGCGGTCGCCACGGGCGGCATCATCAGTCTCGCGCGTTCGATGCCGACGATCATCGGCGCGTTCAAGTCTTCGATGGGCAGTTTCGGCGGCGGCAAAGCGGGAGTGGGCGGCGACGAGTCCGTGCCGCGCACCGAGCGCGACATGCCGATCAAGTTCGTCTTCGGCGGCATCGCCGTCTTGTTCTTCGCCATCATGGCGTGGCTCATCTTTCAAGGGTCGCCGGGCAGCAGTCTCGTGATGAACTTGCTGTCGGCGCTCTTAGTCATCGTCTTCGGCTTCTTCTTCGCCACCGTCTCTTCGCGCATCACGGGCGAGATCGGTTCTTCTTCAAACCCGATTTCGGGGATGACGATTGCGACGATCCTGATCACGTCTTTGATCTTCCTCCTGCTCGGCAAGGGCGGGGCGGATTCGCGCGTGCTTGCCTTGTCAGTGGGCGCGATAGTCTGCATCGCGGCGTCGAACGCGGGCACGACTTCGCAGGACTTGAAGACGGGCTTTCTCGTCGGCGGCACGCCCTCGCGCATGCAGTGGGGCTTGATGGTGGGGGCAACCACCTCGGCGCTCCTCATCGCCTACACGCTCTCGGCGCTCAATTCTTCCTACACGAATCTGCTGCCGCGCAATTACGAAGGCTATCGCGCGACCGTCAACGCGTCCGACGAACAATGGACGAAAGGCGGGCAACTCGCGGGCGGCCCCTTCTACGTACACCGGCTGGCCGAAGATCAGAAGACGGCCGACGGGACAGTGATTCCTTCCGGCCAGTATTTGATCAATCAGGCGGGCGAGATTAACTATCGCATCAATCCCGGCGTCGGCGGCGTGCGCACGGCCATCTCGACCGAAGGCTTGCCCACCTCGCCGCTCGTGGCGGGCGGTAATGTGACCATTGACGACAAGACGCGGCAGCGCGGGCTTGACGGTCAACTCTATCGCGTCGCCAACGTCAAAGAAGGCGAGTCAACGAAGACTTATTACGTGGATGATGCGGGCGTGGCGAAGTATGCGGAGTCGGAAACCGGCCCCAGTTCGAAGTTCGACGCGCCGAAGGCGCAACTAATGGCCGTGCTCGTCGATGGCGTGCTGACGCAGAAGCTCCCGTGGTCTTTGATCTTGATCGGCGCGTTCATCTCGATCCTGCTTGAGATCGTAGGCATCTCTGCGCTGCCTTTCGCCGTCGGCATGTACCTGCCGTTCGCCACCTCGGCGACGATCTTCGTGGGCGGCGCGGTGCGCGCGCTCGTCGAACGCGTCTCGCGCGGCAAGCGTTCGCTGGCCGAAGAAGAGAGCGGCCCGGGCGTGCTCTACAGTTCGGGCTTGATCGCGGGCGGCGCGATTGCGGGCTTGCTGCTCGCCATCCCGCAGGCTTTGGAGAGCAACGTCCTGAACATCGGTCGCTTCCTGCCCGAAGCCTTGCACGAGAGCATGATTATTGGCATCATCATGTTCGGCGTACTCGTCGGCACGCTCTACTACGTCGGGCGCTACGGCCTGTCGGGCAAGGCGAGCGAGAATCTGCCGTCGCCGCCTCCGCCGCCGACACAACTGAGGTAGCCGAGAGGCAGCCCGGCCGAACAGCACGAGTCTCCCCGTTCCCGTATCTCTTGCGGCGCGTTAGTTGAGCGACTTTCCCCACGGTCACAACTAACGCGCCGCACAAATCTCATCCGTCCGAAGGAAATACCAGACATGCAAGACTCAGCCTCGCGCCGCAGGCGCGCGCGTTTTTCGAAGTTGCTCGTGTCCGCACTACTGTTATTGCTCGCCTTGAGTTTGATCGCCGAAAGCGTGACGGCGACAAGCGCGCACGCGCAGAACGCGGCGACCGCGACGCAAGCGCGCACTCCCTTGCAGACGGTCGCGGAGTTTTACAAGGCGCTGCGCGAGCGGCGTTTTCGCGATGCCTTCGCGCTCTCGATCTACAAGCCCGCGCTCGAAGGCTTGACGGCCGAAGAGTTCGCCGAGTTGCAGCCGGAATTTGAGAAACTGGCCGGGGCTGTGCCGGAGAAGATCGAGTTTGGCGGCGAGCAGATCAGCGGCGACACGGCGACGGTCTTTGCGCGCGTCGGCGGCGAGAGCGCGCAGCTGGAGGCCATCCCCCTGATGCGCGGGGCGGACGGCGCTTGGATTTTCGGCGACGCGGAGAATCAGGCCATCGTCAGACGCGACGGCAAAGAGTTCTTCCTGAAGGCGCGCATCGAGACGCACCACAAAGAAGTGGAGGCGCTGCTTTTGAAGATCGCGAACGCAGAGGCGGGCTACAGCGCACAGAACGGGGGGCGGTTCGCGGAGATGGCGGCGCTCGTCGCCAGCAAGCCCGCTTTGCGCGAAGACTTCGATAGCGCGCAGACGCTCGGCTACACTTTCCAGATCACCGTCGGCAAGGATGCGAAGAGTTACAGCGTCCGCGCCGAACCCACACGCTACGGGCGCACGGGGCTGCTCTCTTTCTACATGGATCAGAACGGCCTACAGAAAAAAGACACAGGCGGCAAGCCTCTCAGCCCGCAGAAGAAATAAGGGAGAGGGGAAGGGAGCAAGGAGAAGGGCGAAAAACCGCGTCGCGCCGGTTTGCCCCTTCTACCTTTTCCCTTGACCCCTTCTCCTTTACCCCGACTTGAATCTTATGCCGGAACTGATGCGTTCTCTGGTCGCGCGCATGCGCGTCGTGATCGGCAATCGCCGCCACGCGCGGCGCTACCGTGAGAGCGTACACTTCAGCGTCTCGATCTTCGACGCGAAACTCAGCCGCGAGCAACTCGAACACGCGCCCTATCTCGAAGGCGACACCTGCGATCTCAGTGCGAGCGGCCTCGGTCTCGTCGTCCCCGCCATCCGTATCAAAGATCGCTACCTGACCGCCCCGGATCAAACGCTTCACCTCATGCTCGAACTTCCCGGCGCACACGTCGAGATGCGCCTCGCCCCCGTGCGTTACGAACGACTCGAACGCGAAGGCGCACCGAACACTTACCTCATCGGCGCGCGCATCATCGAAATGAGCGACGAAGACCGCGCCCGCTTTGAAGCATACCTGCGCGGTTTGTCTTGATCAGTGTGGCCGGAAATCCATTTTTGGTTTATATAGATGGGCACATATCGAAGACAGTCGGGAGGTTGTTGAATTATGACGGGCGCAGAAATGGAACGCGCCATTGAGTTCCTATTACAAAGTCAGGCGAGTCTCGAATCTCAGGTTGCGGAAACGAATCGGATCGTCCAGTTTCATGCCGAGACACAGACGGAGTTTATGCAGACCATGACGCGCTATATTGAAGCGCAGGGTGAGATCAACGCTTCGCTTCGCGCCGCTGTCTCTCGCACGGACGAGCGGCTTGATCGTTTGGAGGCAGTGGTCGAGCGGTATATCGAAGGGCGCGGCGGGCAGGCTTAAGATGTGATCGCCTGACGCGCTAGTTTGTGAAATGCAGCCAGCCGAATTTATCGGGGACGTGAAAGTTAGGTTCGGCTTCGTGCGTCGGTTGCCAGGCGAGATAACCGCGCGTCGCGCCCGCGCCCACGCAACGAAACAGATTCACGCGCCAACGCTCGCCCGCCTGCGGCGCTGTGGCCGCAACGCCGAACGCATCCCAGGGCACGCGCATCGCCAACGTGACAGAGTCATCCGAGATGCGCGCGGCGGCCGTCATCCCCGAATAATATCCCCAGTCGGTTTCGCGCCCGAAGACGCCCACGCGCAGAGCCAGGTCGAGCCATTCGCCCGTCGGCGCAACCTCGAATTCAAAGTAACGCGAAGGGTCGTCCGCGCGCGGCGCGACGAACATCTCGCACACATCGCGTTCCCACAGTCCAACGGTCTTCCATTCGCGCTTCGGTTTATCACTGACGATGAGCGGTTCGCGCTGCTCGCACACGAAGCGCGCGAGCAAGCCTTCCGCGTCCCACAGGAGACGCGCCTCCGCTTGACGCGCGGGCGGCGCGGCCTCGCCCGACCAGTAATGCGTGAGACGGACGGGGCGCGCACGCTCCCACTCGGCGTGTTCGAGTTCGGCGACATGAAGCGGCGCACGCGCGCGCGGCGCTTCGACCTTGTTCGCTTCGTTCGTCATCTCGCCCGTGTCCCTTCCGTCTAAAGCAGTCCGCGCACATAGCCGCCGTCAACCTGCAAGGTTACGCCCGTGATGTATGACGCACGCTCGGAGGCGAGAAAGGCCACCGCCGCCGCGATCTCTTCGGCCGTCGCCAACCTTCGCATCGGCACTTGCGACGCCCACGTCTCGATCAACTCTTCCTTCGACTTGCCGCTCGAACCTGCGCGCGCCTCGGCGAGTTCGTCCTGTCGCTCGGTCAAGGTGTAGCCGGGCGCGACGTTGTTGACCGTCACGTTGTCGGCTGCCACTTCAGCCGAGAGCGTCTTCGCCCATCCGGTCAAACCTGCGCGCACGGTGTTCGACAACAGCAATCCTTCGATGGGCTGCTTGACCGAGATCGAGGTGATGTTGACGATGCGCCCCCAACGCGCCGCGCGCATCGCGGGCACGACCAACTGCGCGAGCCGCACGGCCGACAGCGCGTTCAGTTCAAATGCGCGCCGGTACATCTCCAGGTCTGCACTGTCGAACGTCGCCGAAGGCGGGCCGCCCGCGTTCGTCACGAGAATATCCACACGCCCCGCGCGCTCCTCTGCAAGACGGACGAACGCACGCGCGTCCTCTTCGTTCGTCACGTCCGCGCGCACGCCGTCACACTCCGCTCCAGTCTCTTCCGCGATCTTTTGCGCGGCCTCGCGTGCGCGCCCCTCGTCGCGCGAACACAAAAAGACTCGCGCCCCTTCACGCGCCAACTCGCGCGCCGACGCAAAGCCGATCCCCTTGCTCGCCGCCGCGACCACGGCGACTCGTCCGCTCAATCCGAAGTCCATCCGCTTTAAAGCCTCCTGTGCGCGTTCGATGATAGCCCGCGCTTGCGCGGCTTGTTAATCGCTTGAAAGGTGAATCTTGGCCGCCGCGTCGTGCAGCGCCGTCTCGCTTGTGACCGAAGGCTCGTCCGGACGCGCGTGCGTCCGCCCTGTGCTTTCGCGGTTCCACCAGCGCGCCGTGGCAAACCAGAGCAGGCCGGGCACGATGAAGAGGATGCCCATGCCGATGGTGACGGCGCGCGGCGGATAGTTGAAGCGGTCGAGCAGTTCGCCCGTCACATAGTTCGAAGCGGCCATTGTCAGCGTAAGCAGCGCGAGTTCGGCGGCGAAGACGCGCCCGCGAAAGTTGTCCTCGACGCTCTGTTGCAACAGCACCGTGGAGAAGACCCAGAGGATGCTGCCGCCCATGTGCGCCACGGCCAAGACGACGAGTGCGACCGCATAGTTGGTCGCGCCGCCGAAGGCCGCGTAGAAGATGCCGCCGATGAGAAACGACAGCCCGATGCTGGTCTGCATACGCGTGCGCGATTCGCCCGAGAGGCGACGCGCGAAGACGGGGCCGATGGCCGTGCCGATGCCGCGCGCGGCGTAGAGCACGCCGATTCCCGTCGCAGCGTTTCGCCCCATGGGGAAAATTTTCTCGCCGAACACGGCGAGCAGCGCGAGTATGCCGCCGCCCAAACCCCACGCGGGCTTCACCGCCAGGAGCGCCAGCACGCGCGGCCGCGTGCGCACGTAACGTATGCCTTCGAGCATGTCCGTGATGCCGAGCGCCTTGCCCAGCGTGAGCCGCGTCTTCTCGCGCGGCGGGCGGCGCGGAAAGCGCACGCTCCAGACGAGCGCGGCCGAGACGAGATATGTAGCGGAGTCGACGACGAAGGCCGCGTCCGTGCCAAACCAACCCGTCACAAATCCGCCCGCCACCGCGCCGAGCGTGAGCATGGCCGACCATGTGACCGAAGAGATGGCGTTGGCCGAGACGAGTTCGCGCTCCGACACGATGGAAGGAATGGCCGCAGACTTCGCCGGCTCGAAGAAGGTCGAGAAGGTAAGTTGCAGGACGGTCAACGCATAGATGATCCAGATTTGATCTGCGCTCCGCACGAACAGAAAGCCGAGCACGACGATGGCGCGCAAAACGTCTGAGACGATCATGATCATGCGTCGGTCGAAGCGGTCTGCGACCACGCCCGACAGCGGCCCGACGATGACGCTCGGCAGAAAACGCGCCACCATGATTAGCCCTACGTCGCGCCCCGAACCCGTCAGGTTCAGCACGAGCGTCATCACGGCGATGGTGTCGAACCAATCGCCGAGTTGGCTCACCACTTGACCGAGCCACAGTTGCCGGAAGCCGCGATTCTCGCGCAGCAATTCGAGATAACCGACGGACATAAAGATTCGTGACAAGTGACGAGTAACGAGTGACGAGTTGAAAACCGAAAAGTTGTTCCGACTCGTCCGCACGCCACTTGTCACTCGTCAGTGTTTTTTCGAGAGTGCGCCAGCGGGGCGAGCATTGTCAACGCGCGGGCAGCCTGCGGATGGGAAAAACTGGAAGTGCCTGCGGGTTCGCTTCGAGTCGGTCGTGGTTTTGGTTTCGCGTGGGGGTTGGGTTCGGTCAGGGCGCGAGTGTGAAGTCAGCATGACGCGTCAGGTTGATGAAAGAGGGCGTTGGGCGCGGCTTGCTGTCGTTTGGTGAGTTGCAAGAGGGGCGCGCTTTGGCGTGGTTTGTGTGTTGTTTGGGGTGCGTGCGTGCGCGGCACGCGGCTTGTTTAGCATGTGTGTGCGGCTGGAAGCGCTCCACGCGCTTCGGCGGACTCACCGCACGGAGTCCGAAACGGCCGCACCAATTTTGATAACCGCACGCGTCGCACGCGCGACACTCTGTCGAGGAAGTTTCGACGAGAGTTTTTAAGTCGAAGAAGTTTCGATGAGCGTGCGCTGGCGCGACGAGAGAAGGAAGAACTTCTCGCCCCTGCCACGGCGAGTGAGTGCCACGCACTCGCCGCTTGCCCGCGCCGTCGCCGGAGACGACAGACGATTTGCTCCCGTGAGTCGTCTCCGGCGGCGGGCTTTTCAATGCAGGGAGAGGACGCGTGCGAAGGCGACGCGCTCGTCGCACGCAAGTAGCGTTCGAGAAACAAGTAAGGCGACGCGAGACGAGAACCGGTCGCTAAGATTTGATGAGCAGTTGTTAACGACACTTCACGAGACGGCTTTACCAAAATTTCAAGAGCGGCGTTTGCCGAACTTTCAAGAGCGGCGTTTGCCGAAACTTTAAGCGCAAGCGTCTACTGAAACTTTGCGGGCGGAGGACGGTTTGAGAATGATCGACATGGCGGGCTACAACCGCGCGGCAAAAATCTACTGGGTCGCGCTCGTCTCGGCCGGAGCGCTCATCGTCGCGTGGGGCTTGTCGCAGTGCCTGTCGTTCACGCCCGCGCAAGGTTTGCAGTTTCTCGCGCTCGCCAGTTTCGTCGTCATCTCCAGTTCTCTCCCCATACGCATCCCCAACACCTCCGCCAACATCACGGCCAGCGACGCTTTCATCTTCCTCGGCGCGATCCTGCTCGACGTGCCGGCCGCGCTCGTGCTCGGTGCGACCGGCGCGCTCATCAGCGCGCTGCGCACTTCTCAGCGCGCAACGAGCTGGATGGCCGCGCCCGCGACGATGGCTCTGACGGTGCTCGTCTCGGCCACGGCCTTTTACTTCCTGCTCAATTCCTACGCGGGGATCGCGCGCCAGCCCGTCGGCATGTCGCGCCTGACCTTCGAGCAACTGCTCGTGCCGCTCGTCTTGATGGCGCTCCTGCAATACTTCTTCAACGGCATGCTCATCGCCACCTTGCACGCCTTGAAAGGGCATAGCTCGATCTGGAAGTTCTGGCGCGACGGGTATCTCTGGACTTCATGCACGTTCTTCGCCTCGGCCATCGTCACGGCGCTGCTCTATCTGGCGATGCAGAACTTCGGTCTGCTCTACGTGCTCCTCAGCGTCCCCGTCATCGGCGCAACTTATGCCACCTGCAAACTCTATTTCGAGCGCATGAACGAGAATTCGCGCGAGGCGGCCGAACTCGCGCGCCTCCACCTCGCCACGGTCGAAGCGCTCGCCACGGCCATCGACGCCAAAGACCAGACGACGCATTGCCACGTCCGCCGCGTACAACACTACGCCGCGCGGCTCGGCCAGATACTCAACCTCTCGCAGAGCGAGATCGAGGCGTTGCGCGCGGGCGCGATCCTGCACGACATCGGCAAACTCGCCGTTCCCGATCACATTCTCAACAAGCCGGGCAAGCTGACGACCGCCGAGTTCGAGCGCATGAAGGTTCACACCATCGTCGGCGCGAGCATCCTCGAACGCATTGACTACCCTTACCCGGTGACGCCCATCGTCCGCTCGCATCACGAGCGCTGGGACGGACTCGGCTACCCGGACGGCCTGCGCGGCGAAGAGATTCCCTGGACGGCGCGCATCTTCGCCGTGGTCGATTGCTTCGACTCCGTGCGCGAAGATCGCCCCTACCGGCGCGGCATGACGTGTGAAGAGGCGAGCGCAATGCTTCTGCGCGGCGCGGGCACACACTTCGATCCGAAAGTGGTCGAACTGTTTCTCAAGCACCTGCCTGAGTTCGAGCGCGAGATCGCCGAACTGGGTTTAGATCAACACGGCTTCACGAGCCGCGAGGCAGAGCCGCGCGCCCTCGTCGAAGCGAGCAGCGTGAACGCGTCCGCCGCAACTTCAGCCGCCGACACGACCGCCGCACAGCAGTCCTTCAACCAGAAGCGCTTCACCGTGCCCGCCTATCTCGAACAGATCAAGAGCGCGCACCGCGAGGTTTATGCGCTTTACGAAATTGCGAGCACCTTCGGCGCGTCCCTTGAGATCGAAGACCGCAGCCAGATTCTCGTCAACAAAGTCGGCCACATGGTTCCGTTCGACACCTGCGCCGTCTATCTCTTCGACGAGTTGAAAAACTACGCGACCGTGGCGCACGTCAGCGGCCTCAACGCGGAGCTTTTGCGCGGCCACTGTGTCGCGCCGGGCGAAGGTGTGGTCGGCTTCGTCATCGCCAATCGCCGCGCGGCGTCCGGGTTCGACCCGATGCTCGATTTCGCAGCCCTCGCTTTGCCCGAAGGCGAGCGTTATCACTCGATGATCGCGTTGCCGCTCGTCAAAGACGAACGCCTCATCGGCGTGCTCGCCGTCTATTCGCTGAAGCCCGACCACTACACGGACGACCACCTGCACCTGCTCGACACCGTCGCGCGCCTCGCCTCGGACGCTTTCTCCAACGCGCTCCAACACGCCGAGGCCGAATCGAACGCGTTGACCGACCCGCTCACGAATCTGCCGAACGCGCGCGCACTGCAACTTCGTTTCAGCGAAGAGGAATCTCGCGCGCGTCGCAACGGCACGTCCTTTCAAGTCGTCATGCTCGACCTCGACGAATTCAAATTCGTCAACGACACTTACGGCCACAGCATCGGCGACCAAATGCTGCGCGAAGTGGCGCGCGTGCTCAATGCACAACTGCGCGAGTACGATTTTCTCGCGCGCTACGCGGGCGACGAGTTTGTCGCCCTCGTGCAGGATTTGCCGCGCGCACAAGTCGATGACCTGCGCGAACGCATCGAGCGCGCCATCAGCGGGCTTTCCCTGCGCGTCCCACCCGACAAGCGTGCGCGCGTCGGCATCAGCGTCGGCGCGGCGCGCTTCGGCGTAGACGGCGAGACGCTCAATCAACTGCTCATCGCTGCCGATCAGGCCATGTACTCCGTCAAATCCGACCACAAACAACGGCGCGCACGCCGCAGCGCCGCCACACACCTTTCCATCATCGATCCCGCCGACGAACTCGCCACCACGGCGATTAATTAGCTGTTAGCGGTTAGCTATTAGCTGTTAGCTCAAAACAAAACCAAGGGTAAGGCATGGCCGTCAGTGGCGAAGCAACTACGCTTCGCCACTGTTTGCTTATGGTCGATTCCTCATGCCTGATAGTGATGCTCCGGTCTTGGTTTTAGCTAACAGCTAACAGCTAATAGCTAATAGCTATCTTGACATACCCGCCTCGTATCGCTTTCAATCGTTATGGAGGCCAGAGAATGTACGGCCGTGTGTGGCCGGTTCGATGTGCTTCGCCAGTGAGTCTTTGTTCCCGTGTGCGCCCCCACCGGCGGGAATGTTTTATACGAGTTTCTTCAACAGTTCGCCCGGAGACAGTCGAGAGGCTGCGGCGCATCTCTAACGAAAGCATGCCGGTTTCTTCCATCCAAGCAGCGAAAAATTTCACCCTGCTCATCGTTGACGACGACGAACGGGCGCGCACCGCTCTGCAACAAACCTTCGAGAGTGCGCAGCACGGAGTCAAAGTCGCCGCCGACGCGCCGACCGCTCTGCGCATGCTCCACCGCGAGCCGTGCGACCTGATCCTGCTCGACATCGAACTGCCCGGCGTCGATGGTCTCGCACTGTGCCGCCTGCTGCGCGCGCAAGAGGCGACGCGGCGCTTGCCCATCATCGTCATTTCGGCGCACGACGACGAGGAACGCAAAGTCTCCGCGTTCGCCGCCGGAGCCGACGACTTCATCGTCAAGCCTGCGACGCGACGCGAACTCCTGTCGCGCGTCGGCACGCAGATCGAAGCGGCGCAGCGCGAGCGCGCGCTCGTCGGCAGCAACCGCGAACTCGGTTTTCTGGCCGACCTCGGGCGCGGCCTGCTCGTCGCGCTCGAACCCTTGCAAGTCGTCAAGCGCGTGGCCGGAGCAACCTACGAAGCCGCCAACGCCACGCTCTGCGCCGCTCTCTTAGAGCCCTGGAAGCCCGGCGGCGACGAAGCCACGGCGCGCGACGAAAGCGGAGAGCAACGGCCAGCGGAAGTTTCGGCCGTCTGCGTGTTCGACCGCGAGGGCAGCGCGGAGGGCGGCCGGTTGATAGACGGAACAAAACTCAGGCGTTGGCTCGCCACCGATCCGGCAACGTCCATCAGGCTGGAAGACCGCGCCGAGTTTTTCCTGCGCGACGAAACGCATCGCGTGGAATACGTCGCGCCTTTGCGCTTCGAGGGGCGTGCGCTCGGCGCGCTCGTCGTGGCCTTCGACCGTCCCGGCGATTGCGGCGAAACCGAGAGTCGTCTGATCGACGCGGCGGCGCAGCAGGCCGCGCTCGCCGCGCGTATCTCTTCTTTGTACGAAGCGGCACGTGCCTCTTCGGCCAGTTTGGCGAAAGAGGTGGAACGCCGCACGGCCGAAGCAGAGGCGCAGAGACGTTTCACCGAGGCCATCATCGACACGTTGCCCGTCTCGCTCTACGCGGTTGACCGCAACCATCGCATCGTCGCCTGGAATCGCAACCGCGAACTCGGCGGGCAGGGCATCCCGCGCGGCGAGGCTCTGGGGCGCAACATCTTCGACGTGTTGACGCGCCAGCGCCGCGAAATACTCGAACGCGAATTCGGCCGCGCCTTCGAGACAGGCCGGATCGAACGCATCGAGCAGGAATCGGTCGCACAGGACGGGACGGCGAAACACTGGCTCGTCAGCAAAGTGCCGATGCGCGTCGAGGGCGACGAAGTTTCGCACGTCATCACGGTCGGCGAAGACATCACCGCACGCGTCGAAGCGAACCGCGCCGTCGCGCGCACGGAAAAACTCGCGGCCGTCGGTCGTCTCGCGGCAGGCGTCGTCCACGAGATCAACAATCCGCTCGCCACCATCGCCGCCTGCGCAGAGGCTCTGGAGACGCGGGTGGCCGAAGGCGCGTTCGGACAGTCAACGGAAGTTGAAGACTTGCGCGAATATCTGTCGCTCATTCGCAGCGAGGCTTTTCGTTGTAAGACGATCACGAACGGCCTGTTGGATTTCAGTCGCAACCGCGCCGGGCAGCACGCGCCGGTCGCTCCGGGCGAAGTGCTCGAAGCGGCGGCGCGTCTGTTGCGTCATCAAAAGCGCAGTCGTAACGTCGAAATAGAAGTTGACGCGCCCGAAGATGTCTCGGCCGTGTCGGGCGACGCGGGGCAGTTGCAGCAGGCCGTTATCATCCTTGCCGAGAACGCTATTGACGCGATGCCGCAGGGCGGAACGCTCGTGCTGCGCGCGCGAAACGAAGGCGCGGGCGTGCGCTTAGAGGTCTGCGATACAGGCGTCGGGATTCCGCAGGAGAATCTGGCGCGCATCTTCGATCCATTCTTCACGACGAAAGAGGTGGGACGCGGAACGGGTCTTGGGCTGGCTGTCTGTTATGGTATTGTGACGGAGCACGGGGGACGCGTCGCGGTGGATTCGGTGGTCGGGCGCGGAACGACTTTCACGCTTGTCTTGCCCTCTCTGAGCGAGGAGCGTTTGGACGGAGGCCGAGTGAGTTGAGTAGCGAACAGCCGAGCAGAATTCTGGTGGCCGAGGACGAAGCGAACCTCCGGCTGGTGTTGCAAAAGGAACTTCAAAGGCAGGGGCACGAAGTACGCGTCGCGCCCGACGGCGAGGCCGCCTTGCGTCTCCTGGAAGAGAGCAACGTCGATGTGCTCTTGTGCGACATCAACATGCCGCGCATGGACGGACTCGAACTTCTGCGCCGTGTGCACCAGCGACCGAACCCGCCCGAAGTGATCATGCTCACGGGGCATGCCACCGTCGAGACGGCCATCGAGGCGATGAAACTCGGCGCTTACGATTATCTCTCCAAGCCCTATCACATCAACGAACTCGACACGCTCGTCAAACGCGCGGCCGAGAAGCGGCGGCTTCGAGTGGACAATCAACGCCTGCGCGCGCAACTCGCGCGGCAGACCGGAATGCCCGAGATCGTCCATGTCTCGGATGCGATGCGCGAGGCTCTGCGTCTCGTCGAACGCGTCGCGCCTTCGGATGCGTCCGTTTTAATCACAGGCGAATCGGGCACGGGCAAGGAACTCATCGCGCACGCCATCCATCGCCTGTCACAACGCAAGGACGGCTCGTTCATCGATCTCAACTGCGCCGCGTTTCAGGAATCGCTCCTCGAATCGGAACTCTTCGGCTACGAGGCGGGCGCGTTCTCCGGCGCGAAGGGGCGCAAGCTCGGTCTCTTCGAACTGGCCGACAACGGCACGCTCTTTCTGGACGAAGTGACGGAACTGCCCGCGCCTTTGCAGTCGAAACTGCTGCGCGCCATCGAGACGCAGACCTTCTACCGCGTGGGTGCTGTGCGAAAAGTTCAAGTCAACGTGCGCATCATCGCGGCGACCAACCGCGACATGACGCAGGCCGTCTCAGACGGTACGTTCCGCGCCGACCTGCTCTATCGCATCAACGGCTTCCAGATCAATCTCTCTCCTTTACGCGAACGCGCCGAAGACATCGAACCGCTCGCACGCCATCTCATACGCCAACTCGGCGGACTGAACCCGCCGGAGATCACGCCGGAAGCGATGACGGCGCTCTCGGCCTATCCGTGGCCGGGCAACGTGCGCCAGTTGCGCAACTGTCTGGAGCGCGCCGTGCTGCTCGCCAATGACGGACGCATCACGACGAACGAGTTGCCGCCCGAAATCGTCAACCCGGCGACGAACGCGTTTGCTCCCGCCTTCGCGGGCGCGGCGGCAGCGACGGGCACGAACGCGAGCGAAGGCGCGGGCACGGCAGTCGTGCAACCGCCGCTCAGAGAAGTCGAACGCCAACAGATCGTCTCCGCGTTGGAGCAGACCAACTGGCATCGCGGCAAGACGGCCGAAATTCTCGGCATCTCTCCTTCGACACTCTATCGCCGCCTGCGCGATTACAACTTGACGCGACGCAGTTGAAGCGCGCTTCAACCGACGCGCTCACAGCCCCGAAGGGGCAACAGTCAATAGCCCCGTCCGTGAGGGCGGGGATCAGGCACGCAAACAAAATATAAAGCCCCGAAGGGGCGACACATCTGCGCATTGCAATGTGTCGCCCCTTCGGGGCTTCTTCCTGTTTGGAATCCGCATTAACCCCGCCCTCACGGACGGGGCTATTAGCTGCCGCCGCTCGCGCGGCTACAAACCTACCGCCGTTTTGCTGCTCCGAACCTAGTGCTTCGCTTTTGTTAACTGACGGCCGAACTCTTCTCGGTCGTCTTTTCGAGCGCGCGCCCGGCCGCTTCGGCCTTGTCGCGTTGGCCTGTGCGGACGTAGAGCGTGATCAGTTGGCGCAGCACATCGGTCGCCGTGGGGTTGAGTTTGCGCGCGGCTTCGTAGTGCTTGATGGCATCGCGGTCGCGTTTGGCGTTGGCGAGAAGCGCGGCCGTGCTGGTGTGGCCGTAGAACTCGCCGCCCGCGCGTGTGAATTGTTTGAAAGCGTCTTCGTATTTGCCGAGGCGGCCGTAGACGAGCGCGAGATTGTTGGCGACGCGCGTGTCCGTGGGCGCGAGCCGCGCGGCGTCTTTGAGTCGTGCAAGCGCGTCTTTGTAACGGTCGTCGAGGTAGAGCGAGTGGCCGAGGTTGTTTAAGACTTGAGAATTGCGCGGGGCGACGGACAAGGCGCGTTCGTAATACTCCTGCGCCTGTTTGTGCTGCCCGCGCCGGTCGTAGGCGAGGCCGAGCAGGTTGTTCGCTTCAACCAGATCGGGGCCGGTGACGGCCGCAATGGACAACTGCGCAACGGCCTCGTTCGTGTAGCCGTTCGCCAGCAGCGCGCGCCCTTGCGAGAGCGGATCGCCGGGCACGCCTTCGATGTAAGGCGTGAAGGGGCGCGGCTCGTAGTCGTAAATCTCCGCGCGGTTCGGCATGGGCGGTTGCGGCACGACGGGCGGCGGCGTGGTGGCCGTCGGCGTCTTGGCCGCGAAGGTCGGCGGCACGCTCAAGGCACGCTCGCCCGCTTGCACCGTGCGCGCGGCCGCCTCGGCCATCACTTCAGGCTGCGCCGTTGCGGCTGCGGGCTGCGATGTTGTTGCTGTTGTGACGGCAGGAGCGGCTTGCGACGTTTCATTGCGCGTCGCTTCGTTGGGCGCCGGCGTAGCAGCGGCGACGACAGAAGGTTGAGTCGCAGTCGTGGTTTGCGCCGCAGTCTCTTTCTTTTGTTTCTCTTTCGCGCGCGCGGTCTTGTCGTTCTTGCTGCCGCCGCCGAAAAGTTTGGCGAGACCGCGAAACGGCGCGCTGATGATGCGGACGAAAAGGTTCGGGCGTTTCTTCGTCGTCGTCTGCGTGGTGGTTTGCGTCGCCGTTTCGCTTGAAGCTTCCGAAGCGAAGTCTACGCGTGATTCAGCGCGCTCGTTGAAGAGAGGCTGACGCACGAAAGCGACGCGCGTGTCGTCGTTAAAATTCGACGCGTTCACCGGCACGAGAGAAGAGAACAGGAGCGCGCAGGCACAGGCGAGACGTGTGGCTTGAGAAAAACGCACGGCGGCTATGAATCCTTTCAAGAGAACAACGCGCACGCAATCGGCGGACGCAGGCTGAATGTTCGAAGCAGGCGCGCGAAAGTTGAACTTCGCACCTCTGAATCTTAGGGCACGCTGCGGGGAAGGTCAAAAGCCCGCACGCGAGTGTTGCGCAGGCGCACGCGAGGACGGCCGACAAAAAGCCACGGCGCGCGTTGGTTGATTCCGTCGCGCGCCGTGGCCGATGGGGAGAGCAAGAGAGACTTAAAGGAGCAAGAGAGGTTCGGGGACAAAAGAGACTAAGGGTGCAAGAGAGAAGCCGGGTTTCCGAGCCGTCGAATCGTTAGAGCGATTGTTGCCGCTGTTGTTGCTGTTGCTTACGGCGGCGTCGATAGTAGAGACCGGCCAGGCCCGTCCCGAGCAACGTCATGGTCGCCGGTTCGGGCACGGCCGCAGGAGCGGCGGTAGTGAGGGTCAGCTTGATGCCGTTGTTCCAGAAGTGGCAGTCGGGGTCGAAGCCGAACGCGAGATTGTTGTTGTTGGCGATGTAGGCAATGAGCGCGGCCAACTGTTGCTGGTTGAAAGTGAAAATGTAAGTCTCCTGCGCCGTGCCGGAGAAAGAGCGGTCGAAGAGGAACGTGTTGCCCGTGCCAGCGGCGACGAGCGGGTTGGTGGAAAGCTGCGGGCTGGCGAAGGCATCGCGAATGTCCGTGACGGGCGAGCCGCTCGCGTCCTGAAAATAGGTGACGCCGTTGACGGTGGCGGAGTGCGTGCTGGTCGCTGACGTGTAGGTTCTGGCCGAGTCGAGCAGGTGCACGAACAGGCGGTTGGGGTTGGTGTCCCAGTTGCGCATGTTCGAGAAGGTGAGCGTCGCGCCGGTAATGGTCTGCCCGGCGGGCAGTCGGCTGCTGACGTTATTGATCTGCCAGGTGTAGGCGCGCTGGTGATCGAGATCGAATTGGTTCGCGCCGCCCGCGTAGTTGCTGTTGTTCGGATTGCTTGTCGTTGAATTGTTGTTAGCCGCCGTTACCGGCGCGGTAAATACGATGGTGTCTGCCAAAGCAGTATCGGGCAGGCAGAAAACGAGGAGTGCGGCTAAACCGACGAACAGTTTTTTCACGACGGGTTGAACCTCCTACGGCAACTTGAAATGGTTCGTGTAGACGGACTACGACACATCCCGCAAAGAGAAGATGGCTGGGGTTTGCAGGCGATTGGGAGGACTTACTGTTCCTCTGTCGTGATGGAAGTAAATACCGAGTCGCCGCTGTTTTCCGCAAAAAAAACTTCGGCGCGAAACTGTGGTCACTAACGGACGAAGCGAGGCGTGCCAGTTTCAGTGTGAGATTCGTGCGCAGTTCAAAGCGCGCTTTGCTCAAAGGCGCGGCGGTATTTTTCGGAGATGGTGACGGGACGGCGTGTGTCGAGGTTCATCGCCACGTGTACCTGCCGGGAGCGCGCGCATAGCATGCCGTCTGCGGCGCGGCGCGCCGCGTATTCGAAGGTGGCGGAACTGTTGCCCGTGCGTGAGACATAGACTTCCAGGTCCACTTCATCGCCGTACAGGAGCGGCGCGAAAAACTCGGTCTCGGTCTTGACGGTGGGAAAGCCGATGCGCTCGTCGGACATTAAACGCGCGTAAGTGATCCCGCAACGCGCGGCAAAAAATTCTTCGAGTGCGATGTGAAAATAATGGAAGATGTTCGGGTAATAGACCAGCCCGGCCGGGTCTGTGTCGCCGAAGCGCACAGTGATGCGTGTGGAGAAAGGCATATGGGAAGTAATGAGTGACGTGTGACGTAGTGACAAGTGACGAGTTGAAACAGAGTGATCGGTTCAAACGCGTGACAAGATGAAGCAGAGTGCGCAGGTAACGAGAGAGCGCAGAACGTCTATGGATTGTTGCGTGGCCGGGCGCGCATTGGTTGATTGTTGGTGGCATCGTGGATGTTCATTTCGGGTTGTCAGCGAAGGCGTCGGATGTCGGATTGGAAGCGCGGGAGGACTTCGTAGTGGTCGTTGTATTGGCCGCTGAAGCCAGTCACGTCGATGCGTTGACCGGGACGCAAACGCCGCACGTCGATGCCGGTCGAGACGTAGACGAAAGCCTGAACTTCGCCGGAGCCGTCGTCTATGAAGACGCGATAGCCGTAAGGCAGATCGTTGCCGACGGGCTTCGTGATCCTGCCTGTCACGCGCACGAGACGCCCTTCGGTCGCTTCGTTGACGCCGCCGGTTTGGACGGACTCGCCCGCGACCTTCGCGCCCTGCGCGCGCGCCGTGACGCCCTGCGCACCGGCAGGTACGAGGATGAGTTGACCGTTGCTGTCGGCGAGTTGCCCGGTGACGCGCACCTCTCGTCCGATGCGCAAGGCCAGATTACGAGCGGTGCGGACGTAGAGTCCGCCCGTCGAGTCTTGCAGCGCAAAGCCTTCGTCGGAAGTGCCGGACTTGAACGCGCCGGAAGGAACTGTGACGGAGCCGTCCACGATGACGACCGTGCCGAGAGGCCGACGGCGCGCTTCGGACACGGAGAGCACTTCCTTGTTCGCCGACGACACAGCGCGCGCCGCGTTCTGCACGCCGGCGACGACGAGCGCGACGTGGACGAAGAGGGAAGCGACGACGAGCGAGACAAGGCGCGTGGCGAAAGCGGCTGTGCGCGCGGCAGATCGCTTTTGCAAGTTGAGCATCGAAACCTATCCGTTCTTGAGTTGCTTGCGGTCGATCTTGCCGCGGTCGTTTTTCGGCAGCGACGTGACGAACTCGATCCAGCGCGGGTACTTGTAGAGCGCAAGGCGCGATTTGACGAACTCTTTCAAAGAGTCGGCCAACTCCTCGGACGGCGCGAAATTTTCGCGCGGCACGACGAAGGCTTTCGGTTTGACGAGACGGTCGCCCGCGTCGTGGCCGACGACGGCGCATTCGAGCACGGCTTCGTGCTGCAACAGGCACGCCTCGATCTCGACGGGCGCAACGTAGACGCCAGACACTTTCAACATGTCGTCCGTGCGCCCGTGATACCAGTAGTAACCTTCCGCATCCACGTGAAACTGGTCGCCGGTCGTGCAGTAGTCGCCCGCGAAAGTCTCTTTCGATTTCTCGTGCGCCTGCCAGTAGCAGAGTGCGGCCGAGTCGCCCTTGATGCGCAGCGTGCCCATCTCGCCGGTCGCCACCTCGCGCCCGTCCGCGTCGATGATCTGCGCTTCGTAGCCTTCGACGATGCGCCCGAGGCTTCCCGGCTTCACGTCGCCCAAGCGGTTCGTGATGTAGATGTGGAACATCTCGGCCGAGCCGATGCCATCCAGAATCTCCACGCCGAAAGTCTTCATCCAACGCTCGTACAGTTCGACGGGCAAAGCCTCGCCCGCCGAGAGGCAGAAGCGCAAACTCGACAGGTCGCGCTCGCGCGCGCCTTCCATGTTGAGCATGCCGTTGATCATCGTGGGCACGCTCGTCAACACGGTCGGACGGAAGCGTTCGATTACTTCAAACAATTTTTCGGGCGTCGAACGCTCCGAGAAGAGTGCGGTTGCGCCGCCGACGGCGAAGGGAAACAAAAGATTCGTGCCCGTCGCGTAGCCGAAGAACAGTTTCGGGACAGAGACGGTCAGATCGTCTTCGTTGATGCCGAGCACACGCTTGGCGTAGCACTCGGTGTTGAAAGGCAGGTCGTGATGCAGATGGACAGCGCCTTTCGGATGGCCGGTCGAACCGGAAGTGAAAAGCCAGATGGCGATGTCGTCGCGGTGTGTCGGGGCGGGCGCGAGTTCTTCGGACGCGGAATTGATTGCCTCTGTGAACGAAGCGAACTCGCCTTGTTCACGCCCGACGACCAGAACCTTCTGCAAATGTTTCGCGCCGCGCGCAGCTTCGGTGAAAGTCTCCAGCAGCGATTCGTGTATGACGGCGGCGCGTGCGCGCGTGTATTCGAGGTAATAGACGTAATCGGCGGCGGGCAGAAGCGGGTTAACCATCGTGATGACCGCCCCGGCGCGGCTCGCCCCGAACCAAGTCCAGGCGAACTCGGGGCAATCGGGCAACACAATGAGCACGCGGTCTTCCATCCGCACGCCGCACTCTTGCACCAAAGCATTCCCCGCGCGATTCGACAGACGCACGGCGTTGCCGTAGGTGTAACGCTCGTCCTCGAAGTAGAGACAAACTTTGCCTTCGCGCCCCGCCTCTATGTTGTGATAGAGGAAGTAGTCGGCCATATTGAAGCGTTCGGGAAATTCGATGTTCATAAGGGCAATAATATAGTTGGCTTAGCACCGATAGATAAGAGATGAATAACGCCCGGATTAACCGGCGAGCGAAAGCCGCACAACTTTAAGTCAAAAGGATCATGAAATGCAGCCTTCTATCGAGTCCGCTTGAATGAGTTGTAAGCCCGCCGTCTCGCTGAATGCTAATCGGCTTTGACGGCTTCAACAATCGAAATCATCGATTTGGTAGGGAGAATGCGATTAAGCCGGAAGCCGGAAGCTGCAAGCAGTTCACGAAATTCCGTTTCCGTGCGCTCGACGCCGCCCGGCGAAACCAGCATTTCCAGATCGAGAATCTTGCCGAAATGCGGCTCATTTCCTTCGGGAATCACCATTTCAAGAATCAAAATCCTGCTGTCATCGTGCATCGAAGCGCGAATGTTTTTCATGATGATGATGTTCTGCTCGTCATACCAATCGTGAATGATATGCTTGAGCATATAAACGTCGGCTGCGATCGGAATGCTTTCAAAGAAATCACCACGCACCAGTTCGACTCTATCGGCCACGCCTTTTTTTTCAAGCAACTCGGGCGCACCTTCGAGAACATAAGGTACGTCGAACAACACGCCCTTCATTTGCGGATAGCGATTCAAAACTCCGGCGAGTAGATGCCCGTGGCCTCCGGCAACATCAGCCAGCACGCCGACACCGGAAAAATCATACGCCTCGATGATCGCCGGAATCGTCGTGCCTGAAAAGCTCGTCATGGCGCGATTGAAAATATCGCCGAGTTCGCGATTGGTTTCGAAAATATATGGAAAAGCCTCTTGCCCATGAACCCGTTTCCAGGCCGCCTTGCCTGTCCGCACGCTGTAAAGCATCTCGCCATAAACGCGCCAATGCGGCTCTTCGCCCCACCAAATTGCCGCATCGCGCAGACTGTTCGGAGCGTCGGAGCGAAGCGTCTCCGAGACGGACGTGTTAGCAAAAACTTTCTGTTCAGTTTCCCGAAAAATACCGACCATCGCCAGGGTTCGCAAAACGCGATAGAGCGAACGCTCGTCGGTTTCACTCGCGGCGGCAAGCGCCGCCACCGGTTTCGCATGTTCCGCCAGCAAATCGGCGATGCCTAATTTTGCCGCGATGTAAGCTGCCTGCGAGATAAAGCACGCGCCAAGCGTCTGCATCATTTGCGCTTCAGGCGGGAGTTGTTCTTTCATTGTCGTCGTTGCGTTCTCTGGCGTTGTCATAATTTTATCCCTCCGTTGGCTTACCAAAGCGGGCTGACGCCCCGCATCACCCGCGCCCCTATGCAACGTGCGTGAGAAGCACGGTGGCAGGGCGTCGGGTGCATGCCGTTGTCAGGTGCGGCGCGGTGACAATATCTTACCCGGCAAAATGTTTCTTCTGCCAATCTTCCACCCACGCCTCCAGATCAGGGTGTTTGACCTTCGCGCCCGCAATAAGCGCGTCGGCATTCTCGGGCGGGGAGATACCGAATTCATGTTTCAGCCACGCGCGAAAGCGTAATAGATTCTCAGTCTCTTCGACCTGCCGGTAAGGGAAGCCGAGTTCGTCATACCCGACGGCCAACAGTGACAGGAACTCCTCCGTAGTATCCGCCAGCACAGTGTTATCAACGCCCTCCGAGCCGAGAAACACTACCGGGGACTGCTCTAACTTCCTCCCGCCATAAAGCCAGTAGCAGTAGGAAGAGCCATCCGGGCCTTGACCGAACGGGGCGAACTGTGAAGCCGCCACCTTATCGCCGTCGAACCAGGCAATTACGTCGTCCGCGCCATACGCCGTTAGCTCGAAATATCCGCTGTAAAAGTCGCCTGCCTCATTCTGATACTCAAGAAGGCGCGTCAAAAGGTAAGGCACTTTCGCGCCTCGGGGAAAGTTCGCTTGAAAATCCGTCAGTGAGATCATTGTGTTTCCCGGTCAATACCGTAGTACCTAACGCCCGAATTAACCGGCGCGCATTCAACTTTGAAGATAAAGACAAAGCTGATTTGCGCGCCCGCTGCATGCCGTTGTTATGCCGCCCTTTTGTGTCAACCACTCATTTGCTGCCGGACGCTCGGTTGCTGGCACTTACGAGCTTCCGAAAGAGATATACATTCAAGACTGTACAGCCGGCAAAGAACAGCAGGAAAATTGGATTCTGAGTGTCGTGGAACAACGCCCACGCAAAAAGAACCAGCACCGAACTCCATGGGAGAGTGAGGATGCCAATCGCTCCCAGCCCCAAAATACTCAGGTAAGCCATGTCGTCGGGCGGAGGAAAGGCAACGATGAGGAACATGGCCCCGCCCGCAAGCAAGAGATAAATTAACGTGAGTATGTCGCTCAGGTCGAATTTCATATCACTCGTAACCCGGAAGCGGCATAACGCCCGGCATCACCCGCCGCCCCGAGCCGTTGATTTACATGAGAGCCTACGTGTCGGCGGTCGGGTGCATGCCGTTGTTGGGCGTCACCGAAGTTAGGAATCTTTTAGCCAAGCATTATCTCCGTCAAGCAAATATGTAAAGGCCGGCTCATTTACACTCAACACATCGACGCAATCGGATGCGCTCAGAAAGGCGTAATGGGTGATGTTCCAGCCCTCATAAATCTGCTCGGATTGTCGGTGAAACTCTTTCAGCAACTCCGATTCCTCAACCTTCCAGAAGAGGTGCGGAAATTTCAACTGCTCAATATTCTTGATGCCTGAAAGCCGGTAACCTTCGTCAGAGTTCGTGTACAGCAAGACGGACTCAAATTTAACGATAGCGACGACGCCAGCGTTTTTGTTCTCTAAGCTGAACCAGATGCGAAAGCCTTCCCAATCGTCGTGAACCGCGTCCACGTATAGACACCTATCTTCGAGGGGTGGAATAGGGATCCATTTCTTGTAAATGCCTCGCCACATAATTTATACGTGAGCCGCCTAACGCCCGGCATCAGCGGCGCGCACGGGCGACTGATGATGAAAGACGACGTGATTAGCGCGTCCGCTGCATGCCGTTGTTAAATGCGGCGCTAACCGAAGGCGCTACGACGAAGTGTGCGCGCCGCGCCGCCGAACCATCAGCAACCTCAACAACCCGAGCACGCAGGCAGAGAGGAATGAAATTACGCCCACTATCACGTACAACGCACGCCGTTCCAGATATAGGCTCCTACTCAGATCGCTCTCTTCTCCGGGGAAGGCCCAGCTATACGGGTCATACTGCGAGAGGTGCAGGAACAACCCCAATGAGATGAGCCACACAGCAACGGCCACGATTAGTGCGACAGTCAAGATTGAAGCCTTTTTCATACCACCCTCAAGCCGACGAATAGCGGAAGCAATCTAACGCTTATTGTGCCGAATGAATCGGCCTAACTCCGCTGTGGAGCGGCAAAAGCCGATTGATTGCGACGATAATTTTTCAACTACGCGTTCTCACGCCGCGCACGCACGGAGAAGACGTGCGGCAGTTCGACGTGCCAGCCGCCCTCTTGCGGCGGCGCGCTCAGTCCCGGCTCGTACTTGTCCGTGTTGTAGACGCTCGACGGGCGATAGGGAAACTCGTGCAGAAACTCTATGCGCAGTCCGGCGCGGATGAGTGCGTTGATTACGTCGGCCAGAGTGTGCGACCAGTTGTATTCGGTGTGCGTGAAGTCCGTCGCCTCGGGCGCAGCGTAAGAGCCTTGCGCGCGTAGTTTGATAGGCTCAGGCGTGTGAAAGTATGGATACTCGAAGGTGCGCCCGTCGTCGCCGAGCATAGAGACGAGCGGGTGATACTCTGCGATGTAGAAGAAGCCTCCGGGCTTGAGGAAGTGCGCCGCGACCGCCGCCCAGGGGTCTAGCTCGGGCAGCCATGAGAGCACGCCGTAAGAGGTATAGACGATGTCGAAGCGGTCTTCGAGCGCGGCGGGCAGGTCGTAGACGTTCGCGCAGACGAACTCGGCCGGGAGGTTCAACTCCGCAGCGAGCGCGCGTGCGAAGCGGATGGCCTCGTCGGAAAAGTCTGCGCCCACGACGCGCGCGCCGCGTCGCGCCCAGGAGAGCGTGTCCATGCCGAAGTGGCATTGCAGGTGTAGGAGCGACTTGCCCTTTACGTCTCCGACCTCTTCGATCTCAAGCGGCTCAAGGGAAGACTTGCCCGCCTTGAACGATTCCACGTCGTAGAAGCGCGAGCGCGTGTGCAGGCGCGTCCAGCCGTTCCAGAGCGAGCGGTTGTTTTCCAGAAACTCGTTCATGGCTCAGTGGTGTCCCGCGAAGGGGCAGCCAGTGGCGTTGTGTTTCGTGTCGAGGTGCGTGCGCGCTTCCCAGAGTTCGGGGAAGAAGCGGAGCACGAGCGTCTTGCGCAGATAGCCGACGCCTTCTGAGCCGCCCGTGCCGCGCTTCGTGCCCACCATGCGCTCCACCATCTTGACGTGGTGCGCGCGCCACAGAGAGAAGTATTCGTCGTGCGCGACGAGCATCTCGGACAGAGCAAACTCTTCGGGGCGTTCTTCAAAATGCGTGACGACTTCGAGGACGGCGCGCGTGCGCGCTTGATAAAGACGCGTGCGCTCCTGTTCGTCGAGCGACGCGTCGTCTGCGGGAGCGTCGAGGCCGCGTCGGCGGAGCAGCGCGTAGAAACTGTCTGCAAGCGTCGGCGCTTGAAAGCGAGCGGCGAGGCGCGCGTGCGCAAACTTGTCTTCGCGGAAATTGTCGAGCGTGGCCGGGTCTTTGAGGCCGGAACTGAACTCGATCTCACGAAACTGCATGGACTGAAAGCCGCTCGCCGGGTTGAGTTCGTCGCGAAAGCCGAGAAAGCTGATCGGCGTCATCGTCTCCAGAATGTGAATCTGATTGACGAGCACTTTCTCGATCTCGACCACGCGCCCCAAGGCACGCGCGGCGGCGAAGCCTCGATCTTCGTCCATCAGACGGATGCTCGCATCGATCTCGTGGAGCACCTGTTTGAACCACAACTCATAAGTCTGGTGAATGGTGATGAACAGCAGTTCGTCGTGGTGCGCCGGATCGGACAGGCAATCCTGCAAGGCGATCAGATCCGCCACGCGCAGATATTTGTTGTAAGAGAGCGGCGCGTTATCGCCGTAATTCTTCGACATAAGAAGACAGTGACAAGTGACAAGTTATAGCAGCTAAAACGGTGACGAGTTGAAGCAACTGGCAAGTCGGCGACAGGAAGAAAGACAGGCTTCCGGTTTTAACTTGTCACTCGTCACTGTAGTTTTACTGCGAGAGCAGACGCTGCGATTCGTCTTGCGTGAGCGCCCAGATGGTGTAGACGCCGATGGCCGTGCCGATGGGGAAGTTGAGGATGTTGAGCGCGCCGATGACGATGGCGAGCAGGCGCGACCAGGATTTGCGTTTGAGCAAGCCCCACCCGGCGATGATGCTTGGCAGAGAGAGCACCCCCACGATGACGGCGGCGAAGAGGCCGATGCCCGACATCAGCGCAGCCGCCTGCGCATCGCCCGAAATCAAACCTGCCCCGCCCAACACGAGCAGGACGAAGACACCGGCCAGAAGACCGAGCGCGCCGAGCACGACGTAAAGCCAGCCAAGAATAGTTATATGTTGTTGCACGATTGACACCTTATTCGAGTTTTAAGTCTCAAGTCTCAAGTTTCAGATTCCTATCCTGTCACTTGTCACTCATCACTTATCACTGTCGTTAATACGCTGCGCCGGTGGCTTCGTGGGCTTCGTAGGCGCGCGTGTCGATGATGCGACGCATCTCGCGGACGACGATGTCGAGTTCTTCGTCCTTCGTGTAGAAGTGCGGCGAGATGCGTATGCCTGCGCCGGGACGGAAGTCTACGATGATCTCGCGGCGGATGAGTTCGCGCGTGACGGCCGCCGCGTGTTCGACGTTGACGGTGACGGTTCCGCCGCGCTCTGTGGCCGCGCGCGGGCTGGTGACGCGGAAGCCCGCCGCCTCCGCGATCTCGATCAACTTCGTCGTCTGTCGCGTGCTCTTGGCGCGTATGTTCTCCACGCCGATGCGGTTGATGATGTCGTAACCGGCGCGCGCCGCGTAGAGCGCGGGGATCGAGGGCGAGCCGTGCAGGAAGCGTGCGATGCCGGGCGCGTAGGTCATGCCGCTTTCGAAAGCGAACGGATGCTCGTGCGCCATCCAGCCGGTGACTTTGGGTTGGAGGCGTTCGTGCCAGCGCGGGTGTACGTAGAGATAGCCCGCGCCGGGGCCGCCGCAGAGCCACTTGACGGAGCCGCCCGTGCAGAAGTCAACGTCAAGGTCTGTGACGGAGAAGGGAACCGTGCCCGCCGATTGATAAGTGTCGAGGACGACGAGCGCGCCGACTTCGTGCGCGCGTTCAGTGATGCGCCGCGCGTCTTGCAGAAACGCGCTCTTGAAGAGAACGTGCGAGATGGGCACGAGCAGCGTCTCTTCGTCGATGGCTGCAAGCATGCGTTCGAGCGGGGCGGTCATCCCGTCGTCCGTAGGGACGCGCTCGATGCGGAAACGTTCGCCGCGCGCGTGCGCTTCGTAGACGTACATGACCGACGGAAATTCGAGTTCGGAATAGACGATCTTGTTGCGTCGTCCCTCAGGCTCGAAGCAGGAGAGGATAAGCGACTGGCAGACGGAGACGTTCTGGTGCATGACGACCGACGCGGGCGGCGCACCGATGATCTTCGCCACCTCGTCGCCCACGGCGAGCGGCATCTCCCACCAGCCTTCGCCCCACGCGCGCACGCCGCGCGTCGCCCACATCTCGGCGTAAGCCTGTAAGTTATCGTAGGTCGCGCGCGGCATCGCGCCGAGGCTGTGCGAGATGAGATAAGTCGTCTTGTCGAGTATGGGAAACTCTGTGCGCCACTTGAGCAGTTCGTCAGTCAAACGTTTTGATTCCTCCCCTTGCGGACAATGATATGCGCCGCGCGCGGCGTGCGTCTAGCGCGCCCCGGCTGTTTCCGCCACCCCGCGCCTAACTGCTACACTGCAAACTCGAAGAGACACGGTATGACCTGGCATCCCCCGAACCCCATTCGCCACGAGATTCCGCAGACGCGCTGGCCGACGCGCGCCGAGGCCGACGGCTCTCTTTTATTCCGGCCAATTCAAATTAACTCGCTTCGGCTGGAACAGCGAACGTGGGTTCCGGCGATGGTTCCCTGGCGCGCGACCGAAGACGGCTTCGTGACGCGCGAGAATCTCGAATGGTACGGGCGCTTCGCCGCAGGGCAACCGGGCGCAATCGTCGTCGAAGCGACGGGTGTACGCGACGTGCCTTCGGGGCCGCTCCTGCGCATCGGCCACGAACGCTTCCTGCCCGGCCTCAAGGAACTCGTCGAAATTGTCCGCCGCGCGAGCCGTGGGCAGACGCGTCTCTTCATACAGATCATAGACTTCCTCGCCGTCAAACGTCGCCCGGAGCGCGAGAAATACTTTGCGCGCTTTCTTCGTCTCGCAGAACGTCATCGACGCGCGCTCGCGGAGGCGACCGGAGATGACAGTTGGCTTGAGCGCGATGAACAAGATGTGCGCGCATTTTTGAACGGTGCGGCTGACGAGTTGATCGCGGAAGTTTTAGATGAGCGCGAACTGGAAGCTCTCGCGCGCGGCTACCGCGAGCGCGTCACGGACACACACCTCCCGCACATCGCGGAGTTGCCGCAAGTGCTCCCCACGATCTTTGCCGACGCCGCAGGACGCGCACGCGAGGCAGGTTTCGACGGCGTCGAACTGCACTACGCGCACGCCTACACGATGGCCTCTTTTCTCTCCGCGCTCAACACGCGCACGGACGGCTACGGCGGCTCGCGCGAGCATCGCGTGCGCTTGCCTCTGGAGGTTTACCGTGCGGTGCGCGAGCGCGTCGGCGCAGACTACACGGTCGGCGTGCGCTTCCTCGGCGACGAAGTGATCGCGGGCGGCAGTCGTCTCGCCGATGCGATCTATTTCGCGGAAGAGTTTGCGCGCGCCGGGTTCGACTTTTTGTCGCTCTCGAAGGGCGGGAAGTTTGAGGACGCGGCGCAGCCGAAGGTCGGGCAGGCCGTCTATCCTTACACGGGCGAGAGCGGCTACGAATGTATGCCGACGGTGCGTTCGGACGAGCGCGGCCCCTTCGGTCGCAACGTCCCGCTTGCCTCGGCCGTCAAACGCGCTCTCACGGACGCCGGACTCACAACGCCCGTCGTCGCCGCCGGTGGCATCTGTACCTTCGAGCAGGCCGAAGAAATCCTGCGGCGCGGCGACGCGGACATCATCGGCGCGGCGCGGCAGACGCTCGCCGACCCCGACTGGTTTCTCAAAGCCCGACACGGACGCGGCGCGGAGGTGCGCCGCTGCACCTACACGAACTATTGCGAAGGCTTAGACCAATCCCACAAACAAGTGACCTGCAAACTCTGGGATCGCCTGCAACTCGACGAACCGAACCTCTCTCTCAGCCACGACGGTCGGCGCAGGCTCCTCCCGCCGGAATGGAAATTTGAAGAAGGGGAAAGGTAAAAAAGGAAACGGGACGCAAGCACCGAGTCGCTTGCGTCCCGCTTCCTGTCTTCAAGCTAATAGCATCCAGCTAACAGCTTCCTTTCCCTTTCCCCAGTTTCCTTACTCCTTCACCTGTTCCCTCATGTATTGATCATACGCGGCGATGAAGGTCGGGTCGCGTCGGCGCAAATTCTCGTAGTCGATCTTCTTGCTGCGCGTCATCAGGGAATAGGCGAAGGGCAGCGGAGCGAGGTGCATGTAGTCTCGTGCGTGCTCGAACCAGACGAGACTTTCGTAGGCGGCCTGTTGATATTCTTCGATCACAGGCTTGCGCACGCGCTCGAACTCGGCGAGCGCGTCGCGCACGTTTGCGCCCGCGTCGAAACAACGATAGAGCGCGATGGCATCTTCGAGGGCGAGCTTCGTGCCTGAGCCGATGGAGAAGTGCGCCGTGTGCAGCGCGTCGCCGAGCAGCACGACGTTCTCGTGATGCCAATGCCTGTTTTTGACCAGTAGAAAATTGATCCACTTCGAGTTGTTCGACAACAACTCATGCCCGCCCAAGTCTCCGCGAAACACTTCGGCCAGATAGGCGCGCGTCGCTTCGTCAGACATCGCGGCGAACCCTGCGCGCTCCCACGTCTGCGGGTCGCACTCGACGATGAAGGTGCTCGTCTCCGTGTCGAACTTGTAGGAGTGTGCGGCGAACGCGCCCGCGTCCGATTCGCGGAAGGTGAGCGTCAGGCCGTGGAAGAGTTGGTGCGTGCCGTACCAGATGTACTTGTTGTGGCGGACGCTCAGCGAAGGCTCGAACTGTTCGCGGAAGCGCTCGCGCACGGTGCTGTTAACGCCGTCCGCGCCGACGATTAAGTCGGCTGCGGCGAACTCACGCGCGTCCACGACCTCTGTGCGAAAACGCAAGTCTACGCCGAGCGCGCGGCAGCGTTCCTGCAAGATGCCCAGCAATTTGATGCGCGCGATGCCGGAAAACTTGTTGCCGCGAATCGTGATGCGTTCGTCGCGGTGCAACACGTCCACGTTGTCCCACGTGGCGAAGCTCTGTGTAATCTCCGTGTAAGACTCTTCGTCCGTGTCGCGCAGGTAAGAGAGCGTCTTGTCGGAGAAGACCACGCCCCAGCCGAACGTGTCGCCGGGCGCGTTGCGCTCAAGCACCGTGACCTCGTGCGCGAGATCGTGCTTTTTCATCAGGAGCGCAAAATACAGACCGGCGGGGCCGCCGCCGACGATGACGATTTTCATGAGTAGCTGTTAGCTGTTGGCTGTTAGCTGTTAGCAAAAAGCGCGCGGCTGATTGCTGACAGTTGACAGTTGTGCGGCTTATTCCTTTAGCAATTCGCGCGCGATGACGAGTTTCTGAATCTCGGACGTGCCTTCATAGATGCGGAGGGCGCGAATATCTCTGTAGAGTCGTTCGCAGACGTGGCCGTGAACGAGGCCGGCGCCGCCGTGAATTTGGAGCGATTGATCGATGATGCGCTGCGCCGCTTCGGTGGCGTAGAGTTTGGCGGTGCTCGCGGCGCGTGCGAGCGTGGGCGCGTATGAAGCGTCGTCGCCGTAGGTGTCGCGCAGGTAGGCGGCGCGATAGACGAGCAGGCGCGCGGCGTCAAGTTCGACAGACATGTCCGCCAGTTTCTCCTGAATCAACTGGTGCGCGGCGAGCGGCAGGCCGAACTGCTGGCGGCGTTTGGCGTAAGCCGCCGCCTCGTCGAGCGCGCGACGCGCCATGCCGCAGGCCGCCGCGCCGACCGACGCGCGAAACGTGCCGAGCGTCTCCAACGCTAGACGAAAGCCCTCGCCCTCCGCCCCGACGCGATCCTCCGCGGGCACGCGCAAGTTGTCGAACTCGATCTCGCCAATCGGATGCGGCGCAATAAGGCGCGTGCGTTCGCGCACGTTGAACCCTTGCATGCGCGCGCCGACGACGAAAGCGGAAATCTCTGCGCGGCCGTCCGCACGCGTGCCCGTGCGCGCAAAGACCGTGTAGAAATCCGCGATGCCTGCGTTTGAGATGAAGCGCTTGCGGCCGTCGAGCACGTAGAGGTCGCCCTCGCGCCGCGCCGTGGTTTGAATGGCCGATATGTCGGAGCCGACTTCCGGTTCGGTCAGGGCGAAGGCTGCGACGGCGCGTCCCTCTGCGGCGCGCTGGAGCCAGAAGTCGCGCACATGCGCGGGCGCGGCGCGGCTCAAGGCATATGTGCCCAAGCCCTGCATGACGAAGGCCAGATCGGCAAGCGGCGAAGAGTAGGCCAACTCCTCGCGAATCAGACAGAGCGCGCGCACGTCGAACGCCCCGGCACGCGCCACCGCATAGCGCAGCAGTTCGGCCTGCGCCAGGAGCATCACCAACTCTCGAAAACGCTCGTCCGCATGCGCCTCGGCCGTGTCCTCTTCGTCCGCCTCGGCGCGCGGTTCGATCTCACGCCACACGAAACTGGCGACACTCGCCGCCAGTCGCAAATGCTCGGCGGTGAAAAACGGCGTCTCTTCTGTAAACCGATCCATGTGTTGGTGAATGGTGAATGGTAAATGGTGAATAGTGAAAGATAGTCTTTATCCATTCACCATTTACCATTCACCATTCACTCCTTTGAACTTCGGCTCGCGCTTCTCTTTGAAGGCTTCGTGGGCTTCGCGGAAGTCCGGGTGTTGCATGCAGACGGATTGCGCCTGCGCTTCCCATTCGAGCGCGGTGTCGAGATCGACGTGCATCTCGCGGTTGAGCATCTCTTTGGTCATGCCGAGCGCGAATGCGGGGCCGCGCGCAAGTCGCAGGGCGAGGGCGCGCGTCTCCGCTTCGAGTTCCGCGGCAGCGACGACGCGGTTGTAGAGTCCGATGCGTTCGGCTTCGCGCGCGGACAAGAAATCGCCCGTGTAGAGCAGTTCGGTCGCCTTCGCCAGGCCGATGTAGCGGGGCAAAAGGAAGGCCGCTCCCATGTCCGCGCCCGACAGCCCGACGCGCACGAAGAGAAACGCGATGCGCGCCTCTTCCGCAGCGATGCGCAAATCGGCCGCCAGCGCAATCACCGCGCCCGCGCCCGCCGCCGTCCCGTTCAAACTCGCGATGACGGGCTTGCGCAAACTGCGCATACGGCGGATCAGTTCGCAGGTGAGACGCGTGAATTCGAGATGGCCCTGGAGGTCTAGCGTCTGCAAGTCGGCGATGATGTCGAGCACGTCGCCGCCCGAACAGAACGCACGCCCCGCGCCCCTGATGACGACGGCGCGCACCTGTGGTTCGTCCTGCAACGCGGCGAACGCGTCGGTCAACTCCCGGTACACTTCAAACGTCAACGCGTTCAGACGCTCCGGCCGGTTCAGCGTGATCCACGCTACGCCCTCCGCGTCCACTTCGTAGAGAAAACTTTTCGGAGAAATCATGGTTGGTGAATGGTGAATGGTAAATAGTAAATGGTCAAGCAATGGCGAGCGCGTCCATTCACCATTCACTATTTACCGTTTACCAGCACGGCGATGCCTTCGATCTCGACTTTGGCGTCGTCTTCGAGCAGGGATTTGACTTCGACGAGCGCCATGGCGGGGAAGTGTCTCCCCATGAGTTTGCGCCAGCAATGGCCGACCTCGCTCTGGCGCGAGCGATATTCCTCTTTGTCCGTGACGTAGACGACCAGGCGCGCGATCTGTTCGGGCGTGCCGCCCGCCTCGCTGACGACGGCGAGAACGTTCGCAAGCGCGCGCTCGAACTGCGCGACGAAATCCGCGCCGACGATTTGCTGCTGCTCGTCCCAAGCGATCTGTCCGGCGATGAACAGCAGCGCCCCGCCCGGCGGCACAAGCACCCCGTTCGCATACCCGCGCGGCCGTCCCAATGATTCAGGATTGATGAATTTAGTCATAGCTGTTAGCTGTTAGCTTTCAGCAGTCAGACGACAACTTTCCGTCGTTAGTTTCGCGCTGCCGGCGAATAATAACCAAGCGCGTCGATAGTCATTCAAACAATGTCTTAGCTAACAGCCAACAGCTAATCGCTAACAGCTACTAGAACAATACGCTGCCGCCATCGACGTTGATGGCCTGGCCGGTGATGCCGCGCCCGTCTTCGGAGGCGAGAAGAAGGGCGAGGGCGGCGACCTCTTCGGGCGTGACGAGGCGATTCTGCGCGCTCATGCGTTTGATTGCGTCTAGTGCGTCGGCGGCGTTGCGTCCGGTCTTCGTTTCGATCTGTTTGACTGCTTCGGTCGTCATATCCGTATCGACGTAGCCGGGGCAGATGGCGTTGACCGTCACACCTTTGGTTGCGACTTCGAGCGCGACCGAGCGCGTCAAACCGAGGACGCCGTGCTTCGAGGCGGCGTAGGCGGCGATGTAGGGTGCGCCCGTCTTGCCCGCGATGGAGGCGATGTTGATGATGCGTCCCCAACCGCGTTCGAGCATGGCGGGGAGCGCGGCGCGCGTGCAGTAGAAAGTGCCGTCGAGGTTGACGGCCAGATGGCGTCGCCAGTGCGTGTCGTCCGTGCGCAGGATGGGCGCGCTCTCGGCGATGCCTGCGTTATTGACCAGAATGTCCGCATCGCGTCCGAACGTGTTGTAAGTGGAGAGGAAAAATTCTTTCACGTCCGACGGGTCGGACACGTCGCACACATCGTCGTGAACATTCACTCGACATTCGCGGCGGATTTCGTCGGCCACGCGCCTGATCTCGTCGCCGGTGCGCGAGCACAGCGCGATGCCCGCGCCCTCGCGGGCGAACGCCAGCGCGATGGCACGACCGATCCCGCGCCCGCCGCCCGTCACGACAGCGATTTTATTCTCAAGTCTCATCTACGTTTTTCGACGAAGGCGCGGACGCGGCGGCGCGCTTCCCGTGTGTGGAAGCAGCGCAGTTGCGCTTCGGTTTCGTATTGCAGCATCTCGTCGAGTTCGGCGTGGGGGCTGAGATAGACGGCGTGCTTGGCGGCGGCGACGGATTCGGGCGGCGCGTCGCGCAGGCGCTCGGCGAGCCTCTGTGTCTCGGCGGCGAGTTCTTCGTCCGGGACGACGCGGTTGACCAGACCAAGCGCAAGCGCGCGTTCGGCGTCGATCGTGTCGCCGAGGAAGAACATCTCGCAGGCGATGTTCGCAGGCACGATGCGCGGCAGGAAATATGTCCCGCCCCAATCCGGGTGCAGCCCTATCTTGACGAACGACTGGCTGAACTTCGCGGACGCTCCGGCGATGCGCAGGTCGCAGGCGAGCGCGAGATTGAAGCCCGCGCCCGCCGCCGTGCCGTTAATCGAGGCGACGACCGGTTTCACCATCTCTCGGATCGTCGTCACGACGCGGCGACCCGCGCCGAGCATACGCGCAAACTCGTCCGCATCGTCGCGCCGCATCATCTCGTCCATCGCTGCCACGTCGCCGCCAGCGCAGAACGCACGCCCCGCGCCCGTAATCACCACCACGCGCACGTCGTCGTCGCTTCCGGCGCGCTCCAAAGTGTCGCCCAGATCGCGCCGCATGTGTCCCGCGAAAGCGTTCAACTTCTCCTCACGATCCAAAGTGATCGTCAAGATGCCTTCGCGCGCTTGAACTTTGATAAGTTGCTCAGACATAGCTGGTGAATGGTAAATGGCGAATGGTAAATGGTGGAAAACTGGTTTTATCTATTTACCATTTACCATTCACCATTTACTTGCCTTTGAATTGTGGTTTGCGTTTGCCGACGTAGGCGTCGAGCCCTTCGCGCGCGTCTTCGGATTGGAAGAGTTGTTGTTGGAGTTCGCGTTCAAGGGCGAGAGCCGACTCGAAGGGAATCTCCGCGCCGGTCTGCACGGCACGCTTGATGTGCCCGACGGCGTGCGCGGCCTTGTGCGGCGTGGTGAACCCGCGCGCGTAAGTTAAGACCTGTTCCATGAAGGCCGCGCCCGTTTCCGCTTCGTAGACTTGGTTGATGAGACCTAGTTCCGCGCCGCGCTCGAAGGTGAAAAGCTCGCCCGTCGTCATCAATTCAATCGCGCGTGATTTGCCGACGAGCCGTGCGAGCCGCTGCGTTCCGCCCGTGCCCGGCAACACTCCGAGGGAGACTTCGGGCAAGCCCATCTTGCCCGCGCCTTTGCGCGCGAGGCGAATGTCTGCGGCCATCGCCACTTCGAGGCCGCCGCCGACGCAGTGGCCGTTGATGGCCGCGATGACGAGTTTGGGCGTCTGTTCCAGACGCGACAAAGTTTCGTTGGCGTGGAGACAGAAATAGTATTTGAACGTGGGCGTCACGCTTTGCAGCATGGAGATGTCCGCCCCCGCGCAGAAAAACTTCTCGCCGCTGCCCGTGATGACAATGACCTGAACGCTCTCGTCCATGCGCGCCGCAAGGATGGCGCGGTCTAGCTCCTGCATCATCTCGTAGCTGTAGGTGTTTGCCGGGGGATCGTTCAGCGTCAACAGGCAGACGCCGCCCTCCGTCGTATACTGCACGAGCTTGCCGCCCGCTTCCGCCGTCTCCTGCACTCTCGCTTCTGCCATTGTCTGTTTCTACTCCGAAGAAGATGAAATGAGAAAGCCGCGCCCGTTCGCGCAAAAGCGAACCTTAGACTTCAACTCGACGCGCGAAAATCTTTGCACGCGATTCTACAACATTTCGCGCACGGTTACCGCGCGACTAGATAGCGGCGGCGAACTCCGCGCGTAGCTGCTGCGGCCGGACGCCCGACTCGCGCAGGGCGCGTAAGGAAAGAGCATCGTGTCGCTTCGAGAGCCGGCGCCCCTGTTCGTCCGCGACGAGCGGGCAGTGAAAATAGTCGGGCGACGTGTAGTCGAGCGCGCGTTGCAAGAGAATCTGCCGCGCGGTCGATTTGAGCAAGTCCGCGCCGCGCACGACTTCCGTGACGCGCATCAACGCGTCGTCTACGACGCAGGCCAGTTGGTAGGCCGGTACGTCGTCGCGTCGCCAGATGAGAAAGTCGCCGAAGTCGCGCCCGGCCGTAAACTCTTGCGCGCCGAGATTGAGATCGTTGAAGCGTATCGGTTCGTCTTCGGGCACGCGGAAGCGCCAGTTGAGGCCGCGCGGCGTGTCGGGCGCAAAAGGCGGCGCGTCCGCGGCGGGGCGGCACGTGCCGGGATAGAGCGGCTCGTTTGCGTCGCCTGCTTCGTTCGCTGCGGGCACTTCGGGTTCAAGGGGCGCGGATTCGTGCGGGGCGGAAGCCATGCGCGCGAGGTCTCTGCGCGAACAGGAACACGGATAGACGTAACCGGCGGAGACGAGCGTGCGCCACGCTTCGAGGTAGAAGGCGCGGCGCTGGCTTTGCGCGTAAGGGGCGAACGCGCCGCCAACGTCGCAGCCCTCCTGCCAGTCGAGTCCGAGCCAGCGCAGGTCTTCGAGCATGGCGGCGACGAAGTGCGCGCGCGAACGCTCCGGGTCGAGGTCTTCATTGCGCAGGATGAGCGTGCCGCGTGCGGCGCATGCGCGCTCGTAGGCCGTCCAGAATGTGCGCGCGTGTCCGAGATGCAAAAGACCTGTGGGCGAAGGCGCGAGCCGCCCGCGATAGGAAAGGGAGTCGGTCGCAGAGAGCGTCAACGCTCGACCTCGCGCCAGACGCTCGGACGTTCCGCGCTCGGCGAAGGGGCGTGAGCCAGCCCCGCGCTCGCTTCGCGCGCTCCGGGCAGAAAGCCGCTGAGGAAGAGTCGCGCGAGATTGTCCACGAGGTCTGTGACGGAGAGTTTGCCGCGCGGGTCGTACCAGTTGTAAATCCAGTTCATCATGCCGAACAGCGCGTAGGTGGCGACGGTGAGATCGAGTTTCGGCACAGCTTCGTGAGGGTGGTCATGCTGTGTGCGCTGCGCCTGCTGCACTTCGGAGAGGATGCGGCGGACGAGACGCGTGTACTGCTGTTTGCGCCCCGTGACGTGTTCGTGCATCTCGCCCGCGAGCGAATCGGCTTCGTGCGAGAGCACTTTCATCTCGGCCATGTTCGCGGCGAAGAACGAGAGATGATTTTCGATGACGAGCCGGAGCTTGGCGACCGGGTCACTCGTCTCGCGCAGGCGTTCGAGCAGGCGCGCGTGGACGCGGCCGAAACAGTTGTCCTGAATCAGAAAGAGCAGTTCGTCCTTCGACTTGCAGTAGTAGTAAAGCCCAGCGAGGCTCACTTCAGTCGCACGCGAGATGTCGCGCATGGAGGTCGAGTGATAACCCTTCTCCGCGAAGATGCGCGCGGAGGTACGCAGGATAAACTCCAGCTTCTTGTCGTAACGCGAAAAATCTGTCGAAAGATTAGCGGCCATAGCAGAAACGGTAAACGATGAAGGAGGAATGATGAACGGAAAGCAGTTTTGCTTTTACTTCATCGTTCATCGTTCCTACTTCATCGTTTCTCTTAGAGCCTGACGTACTCGAACTCGAACGGCTTGCCCTTGATGCCTGCGGCGGGCGGGGCGATCCAGTTGGCGATCTTGCCCGGCTCGGTGACGGGATGCATCAGGCTGCGGACGTATTCGCGGTCGGCCAGAGAGGGCAGCCATTCGCTGCGGCGTCGCTCGAACTCTTCCGGCGCGATGAGATTCCCCTGCACGTCGAAGGTGTGCCCGGCAAACTCGCCGACGTGGCGATGGAAACGGGTGCTCGGCAAATATAGTTCGGTTTCGACGCCCTCGTCTTTGAGGAACTTGTTCCAGCGCGTCATGGCGCGTTCGCAGTCGCGCACGTACTCGCCGCGCAGGACTTCGTTCAGGGCGTTGCGAAGCGGCACGGCGCGTTGACGGAGTTCTCCGTCTTCGACGACCGTGAGCATAAAATTGTCGCTCGTCGCAGTGTGATCCGTGTAGTTCTCCTGCTCTTTGTAACGGCCTTTCAGACCGGCGGCGAAGAAGTCTGCGGAGTTGGAACTGATCTCGCCGCCGAAGAGATCGAGCGAGTAGGAGAACCAGAAGTTGATGTAGCGTTGAATGATGTCGAGCGGAATGCCCCCTAGTTCGCGCACGTCCGTGTTCGGGTTCTCGCGCATCAACTGCGCGGTGCGTTTGACGACGCGGCCGACGCCCGTTTCGCCGACGAAGAGGTGGTGCGCCTCTTCCGTCAACATGAACTGGCAGGTGCGCGCCAGCGGCTCGAAGCCTGACTCGGCGAGCGCGGCAAGTTGAAACTTGCCGTCGCGGTCTGTGAACATCGTGAAGCAGAAAAAGTTGAGCCAGTCGTCGCAGGGCTGGTTGAAGGCTTCGAGGATGCGCGGCTTATCCGGGTTGCCGCTGCGCCGTTCGAGCAGTGCTTCGGCCTCGTCGCGGCCGTCCTGTCCGAAGTAGCGATGAAGCAGGTAGACCATCGCCCACAGGTGTCGGCCTTCTTCGACGTTCACCTGAAACAAATTGCGCAGGTCATAGAGCGAAGGGCAGGTCTTGCCGAGTTCGCGCTGCTGTTCGACCGAGGCGGGTTCGGTGTCGCCCTGCGTGACGATGATGCGGCGCAGGGCGTTGCGGAATTCGCCGGGCACGTCCTGGTAGACGGGCATCCCGTAGTTGTCGCCGAAGCCGACCGTGGCGTTCGGGTCGGCGGGTTTTAGAAAAATGCCCCAACGATAATCGGGCATCTTCACGTAGTCGAAGTTTGCCCAGCCGTCCGGGTGCACGCTGATGGCCGTGCGCAGATAAACTTCCTTATCCTGAAAGCCGTCCGGCCCCATCTCGCGCCACCAATCGAGGTAGTTGGGCAGCCACTTCTCCAGAGCGCGTTGCAGTCGTTTGTCCTCAGACAAGTTCACGTTGTTCGGGATGCGTTCGTATAAGTTCATGCTCATGGGTTAAACCTCAGTGACGAGTGACAAGTGACGAGTGACGAGACGGAAGACAAGGACTTCGTTTTAACTTGTCACTCTTCACTCGTCACTGCTTTTAAGTCCTCTTGTAATCGAAGTGCGCTTGCGTCGGCTTGCCGTAGTTGGTGAGCGCGCCTTCGGGGCCGACGGCGTTGGGGCGTTGGAAAATCCAGTTCTGCCAAGCCGTCAGGCGGCCGTAAATTTTGGTGTCCATCGTCTCAGGCCCGGCGAAACGGAGAGACGCTTCCATGCCCGTGAGCGCGTCGGGCGAGAGCGACGTGCGTTCTTCGATGTCAACGCGAATCTTGTCTTCCCAGTCGAGATCGTCGGGCGCGAAGGTGACGAGTCCGGCCTCTTCGGCCGCTTCGGCGTCGAACGCGCCCTCGTGTTTGAGAATCTCTTCGGCGCGTTCCGGTTCGGCCAGAAAGCGCGATTGCAGGCGCGTCAAATTGTTCGACATCGGGAGCAGTCCGGCGTTGAACTCGCTCGTGGCTAGTTCGACTTTGACATCCGGGTCGTTCAGCATGTAGGTGCGGTCGGCCGAGAGCGCGAGCTCGAGCAGGTTACCGGCGAAGCAACTGCCCGCTTCGATGAGCGCAAAGAAACTCTTGGCCGTCAGGTCGAGACGACGCAGGACGCGCGCCATGTAGAGGATGATTTCGCGCACGAGCCAATGGTCGCGGTTGGCGAGGAGCGTGCGGTCGACGGCGAGCACGTCCTCGATGCTTCCTTCGGTGCGCAGGCAGACGAGACCGATCTCAAGTTCATTCATGCGCAGGTGCAGGAGCGCGTCGTCTAGTTCGCGGTAGGCGCGCAGCGGCCAGTAGGAGTCGCCCAGTTCTTCGATCTCCGCCACCGTTGTGGGCTGCTCACCTTGCGGCGCGCGCACAGTGAGATCGGCGTAACGCTTCTCGCGGTTCAACTTCAAACTGACGTACTTGTACTCGCGCCCTTCGCCCATGGCTTCGACTTCGAGCGGGTTGAGCTTGATTCCTTTCGCCGCGCCTTTAGGGTTGTCTGATTTGACGATCTCGCGGACGCGCGCCGCCACGGCGTCTTGAAACTTGCTCGTTGGGAAATAATCGTCAATCAGTCTCCACTCTTTGGCTCGTTTGCCCTTGAGTCCTTCGGCGAGCGTGGAGAACACGTCGGCGCGGTCGCGTCGAATCTTGCGCTTGTCCACAAGGCGCGTCAGACCGCCCGTGCCCGGCAGCACGCCGAGCAGCGGAACTTCCGGCAGCGAGACGGCCGAGTTGCCGTCGTCCACAAGATAGATTTCGTCGCAGGCGATGGCGAGTTCGTAGCCGCCGCCCGAAGCCGTGCCGTTCAAGGCTGCGACGTAGCGCTGACCGGAATTCTGTGAGGCGTCTTCGATGGCACAGCGCGTCTCATTGGTGAACTTGCAGAAGTTGACTTTGAAGGCATGCGACGAAGTGCCGAGCATGTAGATGTTCGCGCCCGCGCAGAAGATGCGCGGCTTGAGACTCGACACTACCACGACACGCACTTCCGGGTGCTCGAAGCGCAGGCGCTGCACGGCGTCGGCCAGTTCGATGTCCACGCCGAGGTCGTAGGAATTAAGTTTCAGCTTGTAGCCCTCGCCGAGCGTCTCGTCTTCCTGCACGTCCATCGAGAGAGTGGCGACCTCTCCGTCGATTGATAGTTTCCAGTGTTTGTATATTGCGGGCGTCGTCTCGAAATTGATCATCGGATAAGTGAACTCCAACCGGGTTTGTAAAGTCGCTTCTTAATTTTTCGAACGCTCGTTCGAAAAATGATATTACCGTCTTGTTGGCCTTCGGTCAAGCGCGCGTGAACCGCGCGTCCGGGAGTCGCGCTTGACAGCCGACGCCCGGCGCGCGTAGGGTTTCAGGCGATTTTGTTCCTCACGGAGGCGCATCTGTTCTGGTGAATGGCGCGGTCTTCAAAACCGTCTGTGAGACTGTGAGAACAGGCTCGGGTGGGTTCGATTCCCACACGCCTCCGCCAACACATGAGAGGTCAGAGGTCAGAGGTTAGAGGTCAGTGAAAACTGTCTTCTACTGATCTCTAACCTCTGACCTCAGACCTCAGACCTCTGCTTTTATGAAAGACTGGATCGCGTTGAACATGACGCCGGGCGTCGGGCCGCGCGCGGCGGCGCGTCTGCTGGAACGCTTCGGGTCGGCCGAAGGCGTGTTCGCGGCTTTGCGGACGGAGTTGGAGCGCCTGCGCCTGCGTCCGGAAGCGCTGGAGAGCATCGTCCTGCGCGACCGTCATGCGGAGGCCGAGCGGGAACTCGAACGCGTGCGCGCGCTCGGCGCGGACGTGCTGATTCTGGACGATGGGACTTATCCGGCGCTCCTCAGAGAGATTGCCGATCCGCCCTTGACCCTCTACGTGCGCGGAGAGTGGGAGGCGGCGCTCGACGCTCCGTGCGTAGCGATTGTCGGCTCGCGGCGTTGCTCGACGTATGGGCTGAACGTGGCCTCGATGCTGGCGCGCGATCTGGCCTCGCGCGGCGTGACCATCGTGTCGGGACTGGCACGCGGCATCGACGCGGCCGCGCACAAGGGAGCGCTCGAAGCGGGCGGGCGCACAGTGGGCGTGCTCGGCACGGGCGTTGACGAAGTCTACCCGCGCGATCACAAAAAGTTGGCCGCGGAGATTTTGGCGCGGGGCGGCGCGCTAGTCTCTCAGTTTCCGCTCGGCACGCCGCCCATCCCCGAGAATTTTCCATATCGCAATCGCATCATCAGCGGGTTGAGTCTGGGCGTCGTGCTGGTGGAAGCGGCGGAGAACAGCGGAAGCCTGATCACGGCGCGGCTGGCGATGGAACAGAATCGGGAAGTCTACGCCGTGCCGGGCAATATCACTTCGCGCAACTCTTTCGGGACGAACTACCTGATCAAAGGCGCGGGCGCGAAACTCGTGCAGGCATGGCAGGACGTGGCGGCCGAACTGCCGCCGGAGATCGCCGCGCGGCTGTTGCCGCCCGAACCGTCGAAGAAGAGTCGAGCCGTTGAAGGGACGGCGAAGCCGGAGACTGTGCTGCCAGCCGATCTGTCGGAAAGCGAGCGCGCGGTCTTCGGTCTGTTGTCTGCGGACGAACCCACGCACATAGACGCGCTCGTGGGAACGAGCAAGTTGAACGTCTCGGATTTGAACGGCGTGTTGCTCGGCTTGGAGATGCGCGACCTCGTGCGACAACTGCCGGGGAAGTGTTTCGTGAGGAAGTTGTGAGAGGAAAATAGAGCGACGCTGCGATGATTCGTGGGCAGTTAAGGAAATTAAACACCAAGGCACGAAGACACGAAGAAAACTTTATCGTTTAACTTCGTGTCTTCGTGCCTTGGTGGTTGAGTTTTTGAAGGACGCGCGGCGTTATTTCTCGTCTTCTTCGTTGCGGCGTGCGTCGCGTTCGGCGGCGCGTGCGTCGAAGAGTTTTTGTTGTTCGGGCGTGAGCAGGGCGCGTATGCGTGTGCGTGCGTTCTGGCGCACGGCGTCGTAGCGCGGGCGCACTTCCGTGCGCAGGGCGCGATATTCGTTGCGCGTCTGTTCGAGAATGGCGCGTATGTCTGTGGCCTGTTGTTCGGACAGGCTCAGGTCGCGGCGCATGCTCTCGAAAATCTTCTCCTCGCGTTTGCCGCCGCCGCGACCGCCGCCGCCGTGGCGACCGGAAGGCACGTCGTAACTGTCGCCGCGCACGCGGTAGAGACTGGCGAGCGACGCGCCTGTCACGCCGCCGAGCAGAAAGACGCCGACGAGGACGAGCAGGATTTTCAAACGGGTCGAGCCGCGCGGGAGCGTCGTCATCTGTTTGCCTCCCGGTCGTCTTCCTGAAGAATGGTCGCCAGCACGTCGTCGCTGGAAAGCGGGCGGCGTTCGGCGAAGACGACGCTCTCGACGCCTACGTCGCGCGCATCCATCAGCGCCTCGTCGCTGAGGACGCCGGGCGAGACGGTCTGTGTGCCGAGGCTTGAAGTCCAGAACAGGACGAAGGCGAAGACGGCGACGAGCGCCATCGCGGGCACGGAACGCCAGACGACGCCGAGCAGCGTGCGCCACGTCTCTCCGCCCCCGGCGCGCCGTTCCTCTTCCGCCCTGATGCGCGTGCGCAGCCGCGCGTAGAGGAAGGGCGAGGCGGCCACCCGCTCGGCTTCTGCTTCACCCGCCGCAGCCGAGGCGCGCACGAGCGTGCGCCCGAAACGTTCGAGCCGTTCGTCGCGTCCGTCAGTTGCGCCCTGCGCGTCCTTTTTATGTTTGCCGATCATCTTAAGTTTACCCGCTCTTTCGACGGCCGACTGTCACGTCCGCCTCGTTAATGAAGACGCGTGCGCGCGTCTTCGGGTTACACGAATCTCTCCAGCAGGCTGCGCAAGCGCGCACGCGCACGGTGCGCGCGCACCTTCACCTTCGAGATAGACCAACTATTCGACTCGCCGATCTCGGCCACGGACATCCCCTCCACGTCGAGCATGACGAGCAGCAGACGGTCTTCGGGGCTGAGCCGCGCAAGGAGTTTGTCGGCCAGATCGCGCGCGATTGCCGCGGCTTCCACGTCGTCGCCCGCACCTTCGGCGCGCAGTTGCGCGCGCAGCCAATCGGCCTCTTCTTCCGAGATTTCGCCTCCTGCTGTTTCCGGCCGCCGCTTCTGTCGTCGCAACTCGTCGTAGCAGGCGTTGAAGGCGATGCGCGCCAGCCAGGAGGCGAAAGAGTTGTCCTGTCCGCCGGCGAATTCGGGGAGCGCGAAATAGGCTTTCATGAAGCTCTCCTGCACGATCTCCTCGATCTGTTCGCGTTGGCGGAAGAAGCGTCCGGCGATGAGAGAGACGCGGCGGCGATGACGTTTGAACAGTTCCTCGAAGGCGTCTGCATCGCCCGCGCTCGCGCGCGAGGCGAGTTCGGCGTCCGTCACTCCGGAGACGACAGGAGCATCAGACAGATCGGAGACGAGCGGGGCATCTGACAGGTCGGCGGCCGATGGCGACAGGTGGGCAGCCGACGGCGCACCCGCCGTCGCTTCAAGCGCGCCGCGCCTGGAGTTGTCTGCCTGCTCGTCCATAGAGTACAAATCGGCCGCACGCGTGGCTGCCGTCAAAGCCTGCGCGAGCGCGCCCGACGGAAAAAGTTTAAGGGGTAGCCCTTCGCCTGAGAGCTGCCCCTTACGTCTTACAACGGCACATGCTCCGTGTGTTGCCTCAGCGGCGATAGCGTCTGTTGTTGCGGTCGCGCAGTTTGTAAGTGTACAACGCCGAGCCGCCCGCGCCGATGAGCGCGCCCAGGATCGCGCCTTTTTTGCCGCCCGCCAGGCCGCCGATGACCGCGCCCGCGCCCGCGCCGCCCGCGACCGTGATCTTGTCGCGGCTGCGTTCCCAGACCGAGCGGTCGTTGTAGCGTTCGTTATAACGCCGGTCGTAGCGGCGATAAGTTTGCGCCGTCGCGTTGCGTCCGCCGTAGCGTCCGCCGCGATAGGTTTGCGCTAATGTCGGCAGGCTCGATGCCGCGAGCAGCATGAAGCTCAACAAGAGCGCGCCGAGAGTCCTTTTCATTATTGCACCCCTTCCTTGTCCTTAAGAATTAACGGTAAATCCTGCGGCCGTTCGGCAGGATGGTGACGACTCGGCCGTCGCGCGTGCGGTAAGTGCGCGCACGATTGACCTGCGGGTAATACTGACGACTGCGCGAACTGCGCACGACGCGTCGGCCATTCGGCAAAACAACCACGCTGCGGCCGTTCGGGCGACGCACGACCGTGCGGCCGTTCACTCCGCGCACGACGCGGCGGTTGTTCGGGTAGACCGTCACGGTGCGCCCGTTGCGCGTCCGGTAGGTCGTCTGGGCGCTCACGGCGACGGCCGAGCCGACGACGAGCGCGCACATCAACAAGATCGCTTTGAACTTATTTTTCATAGCTGCCCTCCATGTAAATTCTGAAGGGGAGAGTCTGTTTTATTTAGTCGAGCCTCGCCGCCCCTCGTTGTTGCGGCGGCGAGACTCGAACGTGTTCGTTGTCCAGCTTCTGCGTGCCGTTAGGTGCGGCTCGTCGTCGGCGTGACGGCGCTGCCGCCGTCGTTGCGACGCTGGCGACGCTCCTGCCGGCGCTGTTCGCGCTGCTGGCGCTCGGCGGCGAGTTGCGCCTTCTGTTCGGCGGTCAACACGGCGTAGAGTTCCGACATCATGCGCGCATGCTGAACTTCACGCTCGACCTGCGCGTTGGCACGTGCCTGCGCTGCGGCGCGCACTTCCGCTTCGTTGAACGTGCCGCCGTTGAACGCGTCGAACCCGCCCCGGCGCTCGCCGCGTCCCTTGAACTGCTGGCGCTGCGCTTTCGCAGTCTCGCGGTAACGCGTCGTGATCTGCTCGATCTGCGCCTTCTGCGCGTCCGTCAAATTGAGACGCTCAAAGAAGCGACCACCACGCATGCCATGTCCGCCTTTGCCGCGCCCGCCGTGTTCGCCACGACCCCAAGCGCCGCGCTGTTTCGCACCGTCTTGCGTCCCTTGCGTCGTACCCTGCTGCGCGAATCCGACGATCCCCGACAGCGCCATCGTCCCGGCCAGCGCCAGTCCGCCCACAATCTTCCTCGAACGAGTTAGTTGCATCTGTCCTTATCTCCAATGATGTTTAAAGTAAATGTTCCAAGCCGCATCGGACACAGGAGAGAATGAAGCCTCAATCCGGCCAACCAAGATGAAGGACGCACGCTGCGCGCGGCCGGTTACAAAAAAGTCCCAAGTCTCAAGTCTCAAGTCCTGAAACTTGAAACCTGAAACTTGAGACTTATTCGGGGATGAGGGCGAGGCGGAAGCCGAGGAGCGACCACTCGTCGTCGCCTTCGACTTCGTTGATGTAGGAGTAGTCGCCGGGCGAGTTCGAGCCGACGGCGAAGCAGGTGGCGTTCCCTTGTTCGTCGCGGTAGAAGCCGAGTTCGAGCGTTTCGGTGTCGCTCCATTCGGGATGAAAGACGCTGCCGACGAGGTTGAAGACGCCGGGCGGGCAGACGGTGGCGCGATAGCCGGGCGGGAGCAGGCGACGCGCACGCCAGTCTTCGTTGACGACTGAGAGAAAAGCGCGAAGCGAGAGATAGTTGTGCGCGTAGCGCGTGCCGTTCATCATCCCGGCGCGTCCCATGTAGGGGGCGAGCGGATCGGCCGTCGGGTCGTGTCCGTAGGTCGTGCCGTAGAACTGCCGGTTGCCGGGTAGGTAACGCGGCTTCAGCGTTGTCTCCACGCCGACGATGTGCCCTTGATGCCGCGCGTGCCCGGCCACGAGTTGTTGGCGATAGTTGTGGCCGTGCTCGCGCGTCCGTGTGAAATCGCGCGGGGCCGAAGGATACAGGCGCGCGATGTAGGAGTTGTCGAACGGCAGACTCTCGGCCGACGGGATGACGTGCCATTCGATATGAAAGTGGCGCAAACCTTCTTCGACTTCGGGGCGCAACTCGAACTTCGCCGCCGCATCCTGCGGGACGAGCGGGCGCGCGGTGTCGAATCCGAAAAAATGGTGCAACTTTTCTATTCGGTCTTCCTGCCAGTTAGACATATAATCTCTCTCCCCGTGTGACATTTTCGACTACTGTAATTCATTTACTTTTAAGTTTCCCGTCCGGTGGCGCGGCAAGCCTGAGAGTAGATTTAAACATCTCATTACTTCAACTGCCGCGCGTCGCACTTTGTTCGGGTGGGCCGAGCATCGGACGAAGATAATTCTGTAACCGGACGCGCACTCGCGTCGTTTTCAAACAAATACCCCCGAAGGGTTTTTTTTGCTCGTAAGTTTTAAGCGAAGGGTTTATCTAAGGTCTAATCTATGTCTGTTTCATTTATCTCCCCGAAGCTGCGCGCCGCCGGGCTGTTGTGTCTGCTGCTCTCGGCCGTGCTTCTCGGTGCGGTCTCGTGCGGACGTTCAGCATCGAAGGCCGAAACGAAGGGCGGGGCCAGCACCAACGAGGAGGGCGCGGCCAAAGGCGGCGCGGCGAATGTTTCGGAAGCGCCGCCCGTCGCCGTTACTACGGCGAAGGCAGAGGCGCGCGAAGTGCCGTCCTACATCGAATCCACCGGCAGCCTCGTCGCCGAAGAGACTTCTGACGTGGCCTCGCAGGCTTCGGGTCAGGTCATCGCCACGCCCGTCAGCGTCGGCGCGTTCGTCCGGCAGGGCGACGTGCTCGCGCGCCTGAACGACCGCGACGCGCGCCTGCGTCTGCAACAAGCGCAGGCCGGAGTACAACAGGCCATCGCCGGAGTCCGTCAGGCCGAGGCGCGCTTGGGCTTGCGCGCCGGGGGCAACTTCGACGCCAGCGCCATCCCCGAAGTGCGCGGCGCGAACGCCAGTCTCGAACAGGCACAGGCCGAACTGCGTCTCGCCGAAGCGAACGAACGGCGTTACCGCGCGCTCGTCGAGACGGGCGACACGGCCGTCTCCACCTACGATCAATTCCGCACGCAGCGCGACACGGCGCGCGCACGCGTCAACGCCGCGCGCCAGCAACTCGAATCCGCATTGAACACCGCGCGCCAGAGCAATCAGGCCATCCAGACGGCCGAGTCGGCCGTTTCGTCCGCACGCGCGCAGGTCGCCATCGCGCAGAAGGCCGTGGCCGATGCGATCATACGCGCGCCCTACGCCGGATACGTCAGCAATCGCCCCGTGGCCGTCGGCGAATACGTCACGCCCGCTGCCGTCATCGCCACCGTGCTGCGCACCAATCCGATCAAACTTCAACTGCAAGTGCCGGAAGCGGAAGTGCCCTTCATCACGCCGGGCATGGGCGTCTCGCTCGAAGTCGAAGCGCACCGCGAACGCAAGTTCGCAGGACGCGTCACGGCCGTCAACCCGGCGATTGATCCCGTCTCGCGCGCGGCCACGATTGAAGCGGCGATTGAGAACGGCGACAACGCGCTTCGCTCCGGCATGTTTGCCACGGCGCGCATCGTGCGTGCGGGCGGCAGCCGCGCCGTCTACGTGCCGCGCGCCGCGGTCGTCGCAGACCAGAACACGCAATCCTATCGCGTCTTCGTCATCGACAAGGACACGGCGAAACTGCGCGTCGTCCAGATCGGCACGGAGGAAGGCGGCTTCATACAGATACTCTCCGGCGTCAACGCAGACGAGACGGTAGCAACCAGCAACCTCGAACAACTTTTCGAGGGAGCGCGCGTCAGGCAATAAAAAAGTCGCGAAGTCCCGAAGTTCCAAGTCTCAAGTCATAAAACGACTACCGGACTTGAGACCTGGGACTTTGGATTTGGGACTTAGAGACTATGCAAAAACTAGCTGAAATTTGCGTCCGTCGTCCGGTCTTCGCCACGGTCATCATTTTGATCCTGACCGTGGTGGGCGGTTTCTCTTTCTTCACGCTCGGCGTCGACCGCTTTCCGAAGATCGATATTCCGACCGTCTCTGTTTCGACGACCAACGTGGGCGCTGCGCCGCAGGAGATCGAGACCGAGATCACGGACATCATCGAGGGCGTCGTCAACACCGTGCCCGGCATCGACGAGATGCGTTCCAGTTCGGCACAGGGACGTTCGAACGTCACGATCAACTTCAATCTGGAGAAAGACCCGGACCTCGCCACCCAGGAGGTGCGCGATAAGGTAAGCACGATTATCAACCGCCTGCCGGAGACGGCCGACCCGCCCGTCGTGCGCAAGTCCGACCCGGACTCGCAGCCCGTGCTCGTCTATGCCATCAGCGCGCCGCGTTCGGCCATCGAGTTGACCGACATCGTGCAGAACCAGATTCAGGAGCGCGTCGAATCGACGGACGGTGTGGGCGAAGTGGTCGTCTTCGGCGGACGCCAGCGCGAGATCAAGGTCTACATCGACCCGGATCGTCTGCGCGCCTACAACCTCTCGGTCACAGAGGTCAACAACGCACTCCGCGCGCAAAATCTTGAACTGCCCGGCGGCCGTTTCGACGAAGGCGCGCGCACCGTGACGCTGCGCACGCTCTCGAAGGTGACGCGCGTGGAAGACTTCAACGACATCGTCGTCGCCACGCGCAACAACTATCCGGTCAAGGTCAGTGACATCGGGCGTGTCGAAGACAGCGGCGTCGATCCGCAGTCGGCCGCGTCGCTGAACGGCGTGCCCTCCGTCTCGCTCGGCATCCGCAAGCAATCGGGCGCAAACACCATCGCCGTCATCAACGGCGTCAAGCAGCGCATGGCCGAGATCATGCCGCTCCTGCCGCAGGACTTGAAGGTGGTCGTCACGCGCGATCAATCGGAATTTATCGAAACCAGTTTGCACGCCATCGAGGAGCACCTCGTTGTCGGCGGCCTGCTCGCAGCTTTGATCGTCTTCCTGTTCCTCTGGAACTTCCGCTCAACCATCATCGCCGCGCTCGCCATCCCGACTTCGATCATCGCCGCCTTCGCCATCATCGCCGCGCTCGGCTACTCGCTCAACCAGATGACGATGCTTGCGCTGACCTTGATGGTTGGCATCGTCATCGACGACGCCATCGTCGTCCTTGAGAACATCTATCGCTTCGTCGAAGAGAAGGGGATGCACCCGTATCAGGCGGCGATTGAAGGCACGCGCGAGATCGGGCTGGCCGTCATGGCGACGACCTTGTCGCTTCTCGCCGTCTTCATCCCGGTCGGTTTTATGACCGGCATCGTCGGCCGTTTCATGTCCTCTTTCGGATTGACTTCGGCCGCAGCCATCGCCGTCTCTTTGATCGTTTCGTTTACGCTGACGCCGATGCTCGCGGCGCGCTGGATCAAGCCGCCGAAAGAATCGATTACGCCCGAAGGCGTCCCCACTGGTGCGGGCGCGGCGGCCGGAGGCACGGACGGCGACGATCATAACCGTCATGCAGTGCCGTTCGAGGAAGACAACAAGGAAGCAGTCGAAGCGGAAAAGAAGGAGCACTCTTCGAAGGGCGGTCGTTTCTACCGGCCGATTGATCGTTCATACATGTGGATGCTGCGCTGGTCGATGGCGCATCGCTGGGTGGTCGTCCTGCTCTGCGTGGTGGTGGTCGCTTCGATCTGGCCGCTCTACAGATACGTCGGTTACAACTTCCTGCCTGACGAAGACGAATCGGGCTACTTCGTGAGTTTGCGTGCGCCGCAGGGGACGAGCCTCGCCGCGACGCAATCGATCCTCGAACGCGTCGCGCGCGACGTGCGCGAGCAGATTCCCGGCGTCGAATTAACGCTCGTCAACGCGGGCGGTTTCGGCGGCGGCGGCCAACCGAATCAGGGCAACATCTCTGTGAGACTCAAGCCCGTGAAGGAACGCGATTTTTCGCAGGCCGAGTTGATTCAACAGACGCGCGACATGATCCGCAAGCGGAAATATCCGAAGGAGTACATCATCAGCGCGTCGGGCGGTTCGTCCATCGGCGCGGCCATCGGCGGCGGTGGTGGCGGTGGCTCGTCGTCGCTCGGACTCTTCATCAGCGGCCCCGACATCGCCAAGTTAGACGAGTATTCCAACAAGCTCGTCGAGCGCATCAAGAAGGACAACAACTTCCGCGACGCGGATCGTTCGCTGCGTCTGAGCAGTCCCGAGTTGCGCATCCTCATTGACCGTCAGCGCGCGGCAGACCTCGGCGTTCGCGCGGGCGACGTGGCGCAGGCTTTGAACACGCTCGCCGCGGGCGCACGCGTGACGACCTTCAGCGAAGGCTCTGATCAATACGACGTGGTCGTTCGCGCGGGCGAAGAGTTTCGCCGCACGCGCGAGAACCTGAGCCGTTTCACCGTCGCTTCATCGAACGGCGGCACGGTCGGTCTGGAGAAACTCGTCAGGCTGGAAGAGGGTGACAGTCCCGCTTCGATCGATCGCCTGAACCGGCAACGACAGGTGACGATCTCCGCGAGCCTTGCGCCGAACGGCTCGGAGGCCGACGCGCTCGTCGCCGTCCAACGCTACGCGCAGGAGTTGAACATGGAGGCCGGTTATCGCACGGGCGTGACGGGTCAGTCGAAAGAGTTGGAGCGCGCCAATCAATCTTTCATGCTGGCGTTCCTGCTCTCGTTCGTCTTCATGTACTTGATTCTGGCGGCGCAGTTCGAATCGTTCATCCACCCGGTGACGATTCTGCTCACGCTGCCGCTGTCGATCCCGTTTGCGCTGCTGTCAACCTTGATCGCGGGGCAGCGCCTGAACATCTTCTCGGCGCTCGGCATCCTGCTCCTGTTCGGCATCGTCAAGAAGAACGCGATCTTACAGATCGATCACACGAACGAACTGCGCTCGCACGGCATGGAACGCTACAGCGCCATCCTGCAAGCGAACCGCGACCGCCTGCGCCCGATTCTGATGACGACGATTGCGCTCGTCGCAGGCATGATTCCGCTCATCTTGGGGAGCGGCGCGGGCGCGGCGACGAACCGTTCGATCGGCGTGCTCGTCGTCGGCGGGCAGAGCATGTGCTTGCTGCTGACGTTGCTGGCCGTGCCGGTCTTCTATTCGCTGTTCGAGGATGCGAAACACTCGCGCGTGTGGGCTTACGCCGGATCGCGTTTCAACAACTTCAAGGGGGGCGCGGGTCGTCGCTTCGCGGACGCTTACGCGAGCGCGCGTGCGTCGTTCGCCGGAGGCCGTCGCCCGAAGGTGGCCGTGCCGAAAGTGGCGAAGCCGCTCACGCGGCGGCAGTCCGCAAAGGATGGTTATGCAGATAATGTTTCAGGTGATTAAGAGTCAATTTCAAAGATGGCAAGCGTCGTTCGTCGCTTTGACGATGCTGTGCGCCCCCACGCTCGCGCTCGCGCAGAACCGGACGCAGCAACAGCCGCCGTCGTCCACGACGCAGCAAGCGCCGCCTGCGGGCACGACCACGCAGCAGCGCAGACCGGGCGCGCTTCCGCCCGCGCCGTCTGAACTTCCGCCCAACTCTTCGTCCGCGCCCGTGCGCCCCGACAACGAAGCGCAGCAGAGCACGCAGCCGCAGACCGGAGTGGAGCAGGAACGGCAGGCGACGACGCCCAACACGCAGGGGCCGCGCCCGCCCTCGCCGCAAGTACCGAACGCTTCGCAGCAAGGCGCACCCGCGAGCGGTCAGCCGCAGACGTCCACGCCCGCCGGGACGAACGCGCCGCAGCAGACGCCGCAAGGCGGCAACGCGCAGGGCGCAGGCGCGGGCGCAACAACAGGCGGCGTGCAACAGACGCCGGGACAAAACGTCGGCACGACGGGCGGCATCGCGCCCGCAGAGTTGCCGACCGAGCCGCCGCCCGTTGCTCCCAATTTCGAAGCGCCCTCGCGCCCGCTGCCTTCGGCCGAGCGCGTCGGCGTGGACGTGGCGGAGCAGTTGCCCCTGTCGCTCAACGAGGCCATCGCGCTCGCCCTGCAGAACAACAACGACATCGACGGCTCGCGCATCAACGTCGAGATCGCTGAGTTCAACCTGCGCGCGGCGCGCGGCGTCTACGACCCGCTCTTTTCGTCCGAGAGTTATTACGAGTCTCGCACGACGCCGACGAGTTCGACCATCAGCGGCGGCGCGAACGGTTCGGTCACGCAGAGAGACTTGACGGGCGCAGTCCGCCTCGGCGGCTTCTCGCCGTTCGCGGGCGGCAACTATCAACTCGACTTCTCTTCGACGCGTCTGAACACCACCAACCAGAACGCCACGCTCAACCCGCAATACCCGACGGCGTTCACTTTCACTTACGCGCAACCGCTCCTGCGCGGCCTGCGCTTCGACCAGAACAGGCGCACCATCGAGATCGCCAAGAAGAATTTGTCTCTGACCGACGCGCAGTTTCGCCAGCGCGCCATCGAAGTGATTTCGCAGGTCGAACAGTCTTACTGGGACCTGGTCTTCGCCCTGCGTAATTTGCAGGTGCAGATCGACGCCGTCAGACAGGCGCGCATACAGGTTGAGAGCAACCAGCGGCTCGTCGCGCAAGGGGTGCTCGCGCCCATCGACATCGTGGCCGCCAACACGCAGGTGACGACTTTCGAGCAGAACGTCTACACGGCGCAAGAGGCCGTGACGCGCGCCGAGAACACTCTGAAGACTTTGATTCTCGCCGACCGCACGGCCGCGCTCTGGTCGCGCCCGCTCACGCCCGTCACGCCCGTCAGTCTCGAAGCGCCGCGCGTGCCTCTGGAAACGGCCGTCCGCACCGCCATTACCAACCGGCCGGAACTGTCGCAACTACAGACGAGCGCCGAGATCAACCAGATCGACACGCGCTTTTTCCGCGATCAGTCGCGACCGCAGGTTGATCTCGTCGGCACTTACACTTCGACCGGCCTCGCCGGTTCGACCGTCACGCCCACGATCAATCCCAACACGAGCGCCAACGCGCAACTGCGCACGCGCGTCAACGAACTCTCCACCATCGCCGGACTCGCGCCGCTTGAGACGACCACGGGCGGCACAGGCACAACCGTCAACCCGAACCTTGTCGGCGGCTACACCACGTCGTTGATGAACCTGCTGGCGCAGGACTACCCGACCTATCGCGTCGGCGTGCGCGTCGAACTTCCCTTTCGCAATCGCACGGCGCAGGCCAACCTCGGCCGCTCGCTCGCGGAGGGTCGCCGCATCACCAACCAGCGCGCGCAGGCCGAACAATTGATCGAAGCCGAAGTGCGCAACGCCACGCAGAGTCTACGTTCGGCCGAAGCGCGGCTCGCCTCTGCCGCCGCCACGCGGCAGTCGGCCGAGCAACAGTTCGAGAGCGAGCAGAGACAGTTTCGCGCGGGCACGACGACCGTGTTTCTCGTCCTGCAAAGACAGAACGAACTGCTGGCCGCGCGCGGGCGCGAGCTACAGGCGCAGACCGATCTTAACAAGGCCATCGCCGATTTCCAGCGCGCTACGGGCAACACGCTCGGCGCTAACAACGTTCTCGTGCGCGGCGCGCGTCAACTCGAACTCCGCCCCGAAGCCTCCGCCGGGTTCGACACTTCCGCCGTCATCCCTGCGGCCTCGTCGGTCAAGCCGGGCACGGACGCGACGTTGACGAAGTCGAACGCGAGCGCGACGACAACGCCGAGCGGCACTGCGACGGCACTCGGCGGCGCATCGCCCGCTGCGGTGACGACGGCGACGACAACAACAACGGAGTCGAGACCGAATGAGCAATAACGTCGCGTACACCTCTTCGCGTGCGCGTGGATTCAGTGTCGCGCTCTCTGCGCTCGCACTCTCTGCGACCGTGGTGCTCGCGGCGTGCGGACGCGGCGAAGAGGAGGCGCGGCGCGGCCTCGTCATCGTGAACGCGCCGGTGGCGGGCGAGGTGCGGCGCGTGCTTGCACGCGAAGGGATGACGGTGGAGCAGGGCACGCCGCTCGTCGAGATCGCCGTGCGCACGGAGGCGCAGAGCGCGCCGCAACAGAAAGCGGAAGACCCCGTAGCGCGCGCCGGGCGACAGGTGGGCGCAGCGAACGCCGGCATTGAAGCGGCCAGAGCCGATGCCGTGCGTGCCGAAGTCGAGGTGCAGAGACTGACGCCGCTCGTCGCTTCCGGCGACGCGTCGCAGGCGCAACTCGACGGCGCGCGCGCCGAGTACGAACGCGCGCAGCGTCGCCTGCAAGAAGCGCAGAGCGCGGCTGCGAACGCGCAATCCGGTCTTGTCGCCGCGCGCCGCGCGCCGCAAGACAACGCGGCCGCGCCCGTCGTTCCGGCAGAGCGAATCGTCGCGGCCGAAGCAACGAGTGCCGGGACGGTCAGCGTCGTGAGCGCGCGCGTCGGCGACCGCGTCACGGCCGGGCAGCCGCTCGCCACGCTCCGCGCGGCGCAATAAGCAAGTTGATGGTTTCCGAAGTCTCAAACATCGGCCCTCGCGAACAGCGCAAGCGGCGTCTGCTCGGCATCGTGGCTTTGACGGTGGGTGTGGGCTTGGCCTTTCTGCTCGTCACGACGGGAGCACCGCGCCTGTCTCGCGCCGTCGTCTTCTTCCCCATCTGGCTGGCCGGTTTGGGACTCCTGCAGGCGCGCGAAAAGACCTGCATCGCGCTGGCCGCGCGCGGCATGTGCAACCTTGATGCGGGCGAACAGAGCGTCACGGACGAAGATCTCGCAGGCCAGTTGCGCGACAAATCCCGTCGCATAAATCGCCGCGCGCTCGTCACAGCCGCCGCCATCACTGTACTCACTCTGGTCTTCCCACGCTTCTGAAATTAAGAGCGACTAACGAAAGCAAGTAACTACGAAATCACACGAAACCACACGAAACTCTTCTTCGGTGATTTCGTGGGATTTCGTGGTTTCATGTCTTACGCTCCCGTCGCTCATTTGACTTTTGAGCCTCCATCAGTGCTATTTTCATAGCCCTTCAGCCGACACACGAAAAGTCCGGCGCTCGAAACGCTCGCCCCGGCGCGAGCCAGTAAATCGGCGTTTCAAGGCATCTAAACGGTGACGGCAGAGGGAATTTAAGGACAATTTTAGAGTTATTTGGCGGCGTCCGCCGGTGCTCTCCGGCGCTAGTTCAGTGATGCTGCGGCCAGTTTGAAGGAAACGGAATGACGAAGAATTTAGTGATAGTCGAGTCGCCCGCGAAGGCCAAGACCATCGGGAAATATCTCGGCGCGGACTACCGCGTGATGGCCTCGCTCGGCCACATCAAGGATTTACCGTCGAAGGGATTGGGCGTTGACGTTGAGAACGATTTCGCCACCTCCTACGAAGTGATCCCCGACACGAAGAAGCGCAACAACAAGAAGACGGTCACGGAACTGAAAAAAGCCGCGCGCGACGCCGAGGCCATCTATCTCGCGGCCGACCCCGACCGCGAAGGCGAAGCCATTTGCCAGCACCTCGCAGAAGAGATCGTGCCGAAGCGGCCGAAGAAGCCTTCGTATCGCGTGATGTTCAACGAGATCACGAAGCGCGCCGTGCAGGAGGCGTTCAAAGAGCCGCGACAGATTGACGAGAATCTTGTCGACGCGCAGCAGGCGCGTCGTGTGCTCGACCGCCTGGTGGGCTACAAAGTCTCGCCGCTGTTGTGTCGCACGGTGGGCGGGCGTCTGAGCGCGGGGCGCGTGCAGTCGGTCGCCTTGCGCATGGTCGTCGAGCGCGAACGCGAGATCGAGCGATTCATCAAGACGGAATATTGGACGGTGACGGCGAATCTCGCTGCCGCTCTCCCGCCCACCTTCGATGCGCGCCTTTTGCGCGTCGGCGAACAGACGGTGAAGACGGGCGGCTTCGATCAGGACGTGAAGAAGAACGAGATTCTGATCGGGACTGAGGCGCAGGCGGCGGAGATCGTCGCGGAAGCAGAGCGAGAGCAGTATCGCGTCCTCGAAGTGACGACGAAGGAGCGCAAGCGCAACCCAGTGCCGCCCTTCATCACGTCGAAACTGCAACAGGAATCGGCGCGCAAACTCGGCTTCGCCGTGAAGAAGACGATGATGGTCGCGCAGAAACTTTACGAAGGCGTAGAAATCGGCGCGGAAGGCGCGGTCGGCCTCATCACCTACATGCGCACGGATTCGACGCGCGTGTCCGAGACGGCTCTCGGCGAAGTGCGCGCGTTTGTCGGCGCGCAGTACGGCGAAAATTATCTGCCGGAGAAGGCGATTCACTATCGCTCGAAGAAGGACGCACAGGACGCGCATGAAGCCATCCGCCCGTCCGACGTTTCGCGCACGCCCGACTCGCTGGCGCGCTACCTTTCGAGCGAAGAGTTGAAACTTTATCGCTTGATCTGGCAGCGTTTCGTCGCCTCGCAGATGATGCCCGCGCTCTTCGATCAGACGACCATCGACATCGAGGCGGGGCGCTTCTTGTTCCGCGCGAGCGGTTCGGTCTTGAAGTTCGACGGCTTCCTGCGCGTCTACGAGGAAGGGCGCGACGAGAAGTCGGAGGAGGACGAAGAGGCGGCGCTGAAACTCCCGCTCGTCCGACAGGGCGACGAGTTGCGTTTGAACTCCGTCACGCCCGAACAGCATTTCACAGAGCCGCCGCCGCGCTACACCGAAGCGACGCTCGTGAAGGCGCTGGAAGAGAAGGGCATCGGGCGGCCTTCGACCTACGCGGCGATCATGACGACGATTCTCGACCGCGAGTACGTCGAAAAACACGAGGGACGTTTTCATCCGACGGCATTGGGAACGACCGTCAACGACCTGCTCGTCGAAAGTTTCGGCGACCTCTTCAACGAATCCTACACGGCGCGGATGGAAGAGGAACTGGACGAGATCGAGGAAGGGAAGTTGAAGTGGACGGCGGCGCTCTCAGAGTTCTACGAGAAGTTTGCGAAGGACTTGAAGATCGCCGAAGTCGAGATGAAGAAGAAGAAGGTCGAAGCCATCCCGACCGACGAGAAGTGTGAAAACTGCGGCTCCGGCATGGTCATCAAGTTCGGCCGCTTTGGCCAGTTTCTCGCCTGCTCCAACTATCCCGAATGTCGCACGACGCGCGAACTGGCGAAACCTTCCGCCGCAACTGATACGGGCGACGCGTCTACGACGACGGGCGCACAGGCCAAGGCGAGCGGCGCGGGCGGTGAAGGGGAAGGCGAAGAAGCTGAAACCTGCGAGTTGTGCGGCAAGCCGATGGCTTTGAAGCGCGGTCGCTTCGGACAGTTCCTCGGCTGCACGGGTTATCCGGACTGCCGCAACATACGCAAGATCGACCGCAAGGGCGTCGTGGCCGCCGCGCCCGTGCCGCTCGACGAGACGTGCCCTGTGGACGGCGCGCACCTCGTACGCCGTCAGGGACGCTTCGGCGAATTCGTGTCCTGCTCGAACTACCCGACGTGCAAGTTCATCAAGCGCGAGACGACAGGGATCGCCTGTCCGCGCCCCGGTTGCAAGGGCGAGATCGTGGTGAAGAAATCGAAGCGCGGCAAAGTCTTCTACGGCTGCTCGGAGTATCCGAAGTGCGACGCGGTGTTCTGGGACAAGCCCATCAGCGAGCCTTGCCCGCAGTGTCACGCGCCGTTCCTGTTGGAGAAGACGACGAAGAAGGGCACGACGCGCTCCTGCGCCAACGAAGAATGCGGCTACAAGACCGAGCCGCTGCCCGCCGCTGCTGTCCCGCCCACGGCCGCGACCGGTCGCAACTCGCGCCTCGCACGCTAGCTGGTAAATGGTGAATGGTGAATGGAAGTAGACAGTTCTGATCCATTTACCATTTACCATTTACCATTCACCTGTCCTTCCTGAAACTTTCCCCGCCGTGTTGGAGTATAATCACACTTCCGTTGAAGGGTCTTTTCCACCCGCCTGTTCGCAGGTTTAAATTTTTCAGTCAACAACTTTAGGAGTCCATTTTATGTTTCGACGCAAGATTGCAGTCGCGTTGCTGCTGGCCTGTTCGACTCTGGCGAACGGCCTGCCCGTGTGGGCGCAGCAACCGTCGGCCACGCCCGCAGCCTCGGCGCAGACGCCCGACCCGAACGACCCCATCGCACGCATCAAGGACGAGGGCATGAACCGCTCGCAGGTGATGCAAACTCTCAGCTATCTTTCCGACGTGATCGGGCCGCGCCTGACCAACTCGCCCGGCATGAAGCGCGCCAACGAATGGACGCGCGACCAGATGACGAAGTGGGGCATGCAGAACGCGCACCTTGAACCGTTCGGGCCGTTCGGCCGCGGCTGGACGCTCAAGCGCTTCTCGGCCGAAGTGACTGAACCTGTCGCCGTCCCGCTCATCGCCTACCCGAAGGCCTGGTCGCCCGGCACGAACGGCGTGCTGAATGCGGAGGTCGTCTACCTGGACGCGACGGACGCGGCCGGTCTTGAGAAGTATCGCGGAAAACTCAAAGGCGCGATCGTCCTCGTCAGTCCCATCCGCAAGATCGATGCGCACTTCGAAGCACAGGGCACGCGGCTGACCGAGAAGGAGTTGCTCACGCTCGCCAATGCGCCCGATCCGGCCAGCCTGCCGGCGCGCCCGCAGTTTCAGCCGACGCCCGAATTCATCTCGAACTTCATCCTGAATCTGCGCAAGACCAAGTTCCTCGCGGACGAAGGCGCGGCCATGATCCTCGAACCGGGACGCGGCGACGGCGGTACGCTGTTCGTCCAGAGCGCGACAGTGCCCCCGTCCACGATCCCTGAGACGATTGACCCGACCAACTTGCAGGCGTTCTTCCGTCGCGGCATCGCGCCTTACGACAAGAGCGCGCCCGCGTTTCCGCCGCAGGTCGTCGTCTCCGCAGAGCACTACAACCGCATGCTCCGCATGATTCAAGCGGGCGAGCGCGTGCGCATGAACGTCAACCTCGAAGTGCAATTTCAGGATCAGGACTTGATGGGCTACAACACCATCGCCGAAATTCCGGGCAGCGACTTGAAGGACGAAGTGGTGATGCTCGGCGGACACCTGGATTCATGGCACGGCGGGACGGGTGCGACCGACAATGCCGCCGGTTGCGCCGTGGCGATGGAAGCCGCGCGCATCCTGATGGCTTTGAACCTGAAACCGCGCCGCACGATTCGCGTCGCCTTGTGGAGCGGCGAAGAACAGGGCCTGCTCGGTTCGCGCGCTTACGTCAAAGAGCACTTCGGCGAGATCACGCAGCCGACGCCGCAACCCACGCCGCCGGGCGCTGGCGAAGGTCGCCCCACGGCGCAGCCGACGACCGCTCCGCGCGGTCGTCTCGTCACCAAACCCGCATACGACAAGTTCGCGGGCTACTTCAATCTCGACAACGGGACGGGCAAAATTCGCGGCGTCTATCTGCAAGGCAACGAGGCCGTCCGGCCGCTCTTCCGCTCGTGGCTCATGCCCTTCCGCGACATGGGCGCGCAGACGCTCTCGATCTCCAACACGGGCGGCACAGACCATCTCGCCTTCGACGCTATCGGCCTGCCCGGCTTCCAGTTCATACAGGACGAGGTTGAATACGACACGCGCACGCACCATTCGAATCAGGACGTGTTCGACCGCATACAGGCCGACGACATGAAACAGGCCGCCATCGTCATGGCCGCCTTCGTCTATCAGGCCGCCATGCGCGACGAGAAACTCCCGCGCAAACCCGCCCCGCCGAGGTAAGAACCGGGAAGGGGAAAAGGTGAAAGGGAAAGGGGAAGGCGAAGAAGCTGAGTGCTTCTCGGTCTTCCCCTTTTACCTTTCCCCCTTGCCCTTTCCCCGTTGTTATTTCTTCCCCGTGACGTACTCCACGAGGTAGCGGCGCAGTTTGTCGCGGTTCTTTTTGCGATATTCGGCGTAGTCCTGCGCGATGCCACGGTCGGCGCGTGCGTAGAGGACGTAGGCTTCGAGCAAGCCTTCGTCGTGAAGTTTGACGAGACGCGCGAGCGAGGGGTTGAGCGTCTTGATCTTCTTTTCCTTCGTCTGCGTCTTGACGCCTTCGACCACACTGCTGAGCGCCTGTACCTCTTCGCGCAGACTGTGGCGGTATTCCTTTTCGTTCGGAAATTCTTTGGCGAATTTGTCCATCGCCCACGCCGTGCGCGTGATGCCGTAAGCTATCCACGCCGCCGACCCGTCGTCCTTGTCGAGCGTTTCGGGCGAGATGTTGATCGTCATCTTGTTGTCCTTGAGCGGCGTCACGCTCGTCGGCACGTCGATCTCAGGGTGCGCCAGTTCGATTTTAGCCGCCTGCGCCCAGCGCAAGAGACCGGCGGTGGTAAGACGATTGTAAGGCTCTGCGATGAAAGCCTCGATGTAGCGTGCGCGCGCTTCTTCGAGTTTGCCCGCTTCCATCAAGGGGCTGGCCGAATAGCGATAAGCGGTTTCGCGGTCGGGGTCGATGGCGATGGCGCGCTCGTACCACTCTGCGGCTTTGAAAGGCTGGCCTTTTTTGAAGTACATGTCGCCGGCAAAGAGCGCGGCGGAGTAGAGTTTCGGATCGAGCGTAAGGGCGCGTTGGTAGGCTGCGAGCGCCGCGTCCAGATCGCCTTTGACGAAGGCCGCTTCGCCCTGCTGCATCGCCGCGTCGGCTTCGGCGTTTTCGGAGTATTTAGGTTCCTCGCCGCCGTCGGCCGGGATGCCTTCGAGGATGGAATCCATGAGCGGACTCTTGTAGCCCACCTCGCGCGCCTTGAGCATCGCGGCACGTGCGCGGATGCGCGACTGCCTGCGGGCGCTCGCCTCTTTGAGCGTGTTCGAGTGTGCGAGTGTGGCGAAGCCGTAGTAGAACATCACCTCGCCGTCCTCGGGGTTGGTGTTCGACAGGCGTTCCAGAATCGGCAGCGCTTCCGTCGCCTTCGAGTTCTCCAACAGTTGCAGGGCGCGCTGTTTCTCGGCCGCATAGTTGGCCGTGCCCTGCGCGTAGAGACTCGGCGGCGCGCCACAGGCCAGCAACAGTGTGAAGACGAAGAAAAAGATCGTTGCCGGGGCGACGACGGACGCGCGCCGCGCGCGATGTTCAATTACAGACATGCACTCGCTCCTTAAGTAAAAATAGAAACCGGTGAAGGGCAAAAGGTTCCCCAAACTTACGTGTTGATGCCTGACTCCGCGCCGTCGGCGAGACGCGACCAGCCTTCGGGCGTGTGGACGAAGTTTTCGATGGAGGCCGTCGAGAAAGCGGCGCGGTCTGGTTGCCACGCGAGGCGTTTGATCTCGATGTAGGGATGTTCCGTGCGGACGATGTTGAAGGAATTGACTTCGCCGCGCACGCGCGTCGAGGTGGCCGTGCCCGCCTGTACGACGAGCGCCGAGTAGCCGCTGATCTTGTAGCGCTTGGCCGTGTGTCCCGTGTGGCTGACATGCAGGTGGCCTGAGAGCAACACGTCTGCGCCGCACGTCGCCAACGCCTGCATCGCCATCTCGGCGCGTCCCACGAGGTCTGCCTCGCGCTCGTGGCCTTCGGGGATGTCGAACGGGTGATGCGTGACGATGAACTTCGTCACCTCGTCGCCGTAGGGGCAGAGCCGTTCGCGTATGCGCGCCACCTGCCGCTCGTTGACGCGTCCGTCCTTGATGGTCAGAGAGCGCGCCGTGTTGATGCCGAGGATGGCGATCTCTTCGTCCGAATAAAAAGGTTCGAGGTCGTTCGTGATGTAGCGTCGATACTTGTCGAGCGGTTCGAAGAAACGCTGGAAGATGTTGTAGAGCGGCACGTCGTGGTTGCCGGGCACTATGATCTGCGGCTGCGGCAACTCGTCCAAAAACTCGCGCGCTTCCTGAAACTGTGAGGAGCGCGCACGCTGCGTCAGATCGCCCGACACGGCCACCACGTCCGGCTTGATCTCCGCGACCGTCTCCGCCAAAGGCTCGACAATCGCCTCGTCAATGCGCCCGAAATGCAGATCGGAGAGATGTACGATGGTTCTCATACTATGAAGGGATGAAGGATGAGGGATGAAGGATAAACCAGAAAAGCATCGATGCTCTCAGAGTTATTCCTTTCATCCCTCATCCCTCATCCTCATCCTTTCTTTCTGGTGCGATGACTTGCAGCGCGCCGGGGCGGACGCGGTAGTGGAGCGGCGAGCGCATGATGGTCACTTCGCCGTCCGTGGCGACGCGCAGGCGCTTGCGGCGCGTCTCGATCCAGACCTCTTTAGTGCAGAGCGCGTCGAAGTCACTCGACTCGCGCAGACGCCCGCAGATGGCGCGCAGGGCGAGCCGCACCAGTCCCGTGCGTCCGATGTCGCGCGTCAGGTGCAGGCTCAGCTGCCCCGCGTCTAGGCACGAGCGCCCGCCCAGATTGAAGGCGTCCATCTGGTATTCGTTGTTGCCGATAAAGACGAAAGGCGTGCGCCGCCGAAACTCCTGCCCATCGGCGCTCAGGCGCACGCTGAACAGCGGATAGCGTCGAAAGACTTCGAAGGTCGCCCACAGTGCGGCGAACCATTTGCCGCGCCCCAGACGCTCCTGCTGCTTCTCGCGGCTGCGGACGATTGAAGGATAAAGACCGAGACTCGAATTGTTGATGAAGATGCGGCCGTTGACTTCGCCCACGTCAACGCGGACGACGTTGCACGCGACGATGTTCTGCGCCGCGCCTTCGAGGTCGAGCGGGATGTTTAAATCTTTGGCGAAGTGGTTGAGCGTGCCGAGCGGCAACACGCCGAGCGCTTTGTCTGTGCCGACGATTTGCGCGGCGACCGCGTTGACCGTCCCGTCGCCGCCGCCCGCCACGACTATCCGTACATCGTCATCCGCAACCGCGCGCCGCGCCAGTTCCACGATCTCCGCGCCGCTCTCGGCGAGCGAGACGCGCACGTCCAGATGATCCGCGCTCTCGAAAATCTCCGCGAGCGTGCGACGCGCCGCCTCGCCCTCTCCGCTTCCGGCCGTCGCGTTCAAGATGATCTCGACGCGTGCGGGCGCGGAAGACGACGCCGCAACTGACGGGTCGCGCGTCGCCGTGAGCGCGCCCGTCAGCAGGTTTGATTGCGCTGCCGTTTCAAGTGCCATCGTCTGACTCGCCGCCGGCCGTGAACGTCACGCATGAATTCGCGATTTGAAGAAAAGGACGGGCGAGCCATGTGGCCTGCTCGCCCGTCCCCGCTCCTAAACCCGCTCGCTCGATGTGTCACCCGACTTCGCCGCTACATTTCAACGACGACTCCGAAGCGACGCTGCGCTCTAGCGACCGTCTCTTTAAACCGAGCCGCCCGTCTGCTGGCCGGTGGCCGCGCCGGCCGTAGCCGCCTGTTGTTCGAGCTTGCTCCGCTGCGCGACTTCGCGCTGCGTCGAGAGGTCGATGCCGATCAGGTCTTTGAGTTTGCCGAGCAACGCGGGCAGCACGACGGCCTGCGCCGTCTTGGACAGTTCCTCGACGAAGCGATTGCCGAGCGTGGCCGCTTCGGCCTGCAAGCGGTCGTAAGCCGGTGTCTCTTTGAAACGCTCGAAGAGGCCCGGCTTCGCCGGTTCGTCCGACGCCGTAGTCGCAGACGATTCGTAGCCACTGCTGTAAGACGGCCGCGACTCAGCCGCGAACGACGCGGCAGCGCCTTCTCCATAACCGCCCAGAATGCCGTGGCTGCCGCTGCCGGTTCCCGTGCCCGCCTGCGACTGCTGCGGCGGCTGCGAGTAGGCGGTCGAACCGTATGCGCCGCCCGTGATGGCCTGCGGGACGAAGGCGCGTTCGTTCGGCGTGCGCACGTGGCTTTCGTCCACGTCGTAATCGTCGCCTTCCGACTCGTAATAACGTTCGGGCATCTCCGAGTCGCCGCCGAACGCGCCGCCGACGCTATAGCCGACGAGGAAACCGACGCCGAGCGCGGCGATGCTGAATTCGACGGGACGACGACGATACTGCTCGCGCCAGTCAAGCGATTGCGAGATCGATTCCCGCACGTTCTGATATTGAGTTGCCACCGTGTCCTTGATCTCCGTAACTGTTTGAGTGATTGATTCGCGCGCCTCTTCCATGCGACGCTGAAGTTCTGCCTTGGTCAGATCGTCGTCAGCAGCAGCGGCGGTGTCGCTTTCAGGCGCGCGCGCGGTGCCTAAAGTTCTTTCTTCAGCCATTGTTTATCCTTTCTCAGTTCCTCGATGGTTCTCTCCGGCGCGGGGTTGAGCGCGGCCAGACGATTCTTCCGGTTGACGACGAGGATGCCGCCGATGATCAGGTACAACACGCCCGTCACGACGAACCCGAGCGCGTAACTGATGGGCGGGGTGAAAGAGTAGAAGAAGAGCCGCGCCATGAAGAACGCGATTGCCACGTTCAGGAGCGCGAACCCGATGGCCGCCAGCACGCCGCCCACCGCCAGCACGGCGATGTTCGCGCCGTAGGCCGCCGCCTCTTCCTTCAATTCGACTTTGACCAGGCCGAGCTTGGCGTCAACCAGTGTCATCACGTGGTCGCCGAGCCGTCCGATCATGGCGGGCAAACCCTCTATGTCGGCCTGCGTCGCGTTCTGCGTCGCCTGCGCGGGCGCAGCAGCCGTCGCACGCCTCTCCAGTTCAGCCATCTCTCGTCACCCTCCTCGATGTCTGTGGTTTCTTTCAGGCAAGGTGCAGGTTTCAAGTTTCAGGTTTGTGGCTGAAATGTGCTTTTAATCTGTAACCTGAAACTTGAAACCCGCGAACCGAATTAACGACGGTTGGAACTTCTCAACAGCAACCCGATCAAAAAGCCTGCGGCTGCGGAGATGAGAAGCGCCTGCCCCGGCTTCTCGCGCGCGTAGTTCTTCGCGTCTTCGGCCACCTGGCGGTAATCAACGTTCTGCAAGTCTTTGAACTTGTCGCCCGCCACGGAGATTTTATCGCTCACGTAATCTTTGGCGGTCGAGGCCGCGTCGGCGATCTTCTGTCCGTACTCCTGCGCCGTGCCCGCGATGCCTTCTCGCGCCGTCGCCGTGCCCGTCCCGGCCGAAGTGCCGCCACCGGTCGCGCCGCCACCACCCGTCGTCGAGAGCGTGCCGCTGCCGATAGTACCGCCGCCGGTCGCGCCCGTGTCGCGCGTCGTGCCTTCGTCGGTTCTGCCCGTGCCCGCCGACAGACCGCTGCCGCCCCCCGTCGTGCCAGTGCTCCCGCTGCCGCCGCCAGTGTTGAGCGGATCGTTGTTTCCGAAGTTTTGTGACATGGTCGTTATCTCCTTAGCTTTCGCTTGATAGTCGTTCTCGAATTACTGCGCGCGAACTCTGTTTGAAGCGCCCGCGTAATCAGTGCCTTTCCAGTGTCGAGCGAGCAAACAACGTGCCGACACGCTTCCTGCGAGCGGTGACGCCGAAAGACGCCCCGACGCACAAGTCCCCGAAGTTTCCGGCGCGAGGGCTCTAGTTCACTTGTTGTGAAAAGGTACGCGGCATTATAGCGCGAAGCCCCAGAACAATACAGGCAGGACGGAAATTTTTCCGCCCCGCGCAAATCCCTGAAACCCGCTTGACAGGCCAAACGTACTCTGGTAAGTAAGTACTTACTTTTAACAGAGACCGAGGTAGTGAAAGGCAGTTAATTAATGAGTCGAACCCTCGAGACGAAAGCTGCGGGCGGCGGTGGCAGCATGACTTCCGACACCGCGACGTCCGCCTCTGCTCCGGCGGCAGGAGCGGCGGCGACGCACGCAGCGCAGGCGAGCGGCGGGCGTATGGCCGGAGAGGATCGCCGCCGACAGATTTTGCAGGTGGCGATGCGCCTCTTTTCGCAACATGGCTTTCGCGGCACGACGACCAAAGAGATCGCGCAGGCCGCCGGAGTCTCCGAGGCGATGGTCTTTCGCCACTTCGCCAACAAGGAAGAACTCTACACGGCCATCATCGACCACAAGGCCTGCGCAGACAATTTCCAGCGTCCCTGCGACATCGTGCCCGAGGCCATCGCGCGCAAAGACGACCGCGCGGTCTTCAACGGACTCGCCCTTGCGATGATGCGCCATCACGAACACGACACCGAATTTCTGCGTCTGCTCACGCATTCCGCGCTCGAAGGCCATGAACTGGCGCACATGTTCTGGGATCGCAACGTGCGCGGCATGTACGACTTCCTCAGCGGCTACATACGCGAGCGCCAGCGCGACGGCGCGATGCGCGACATAGACCCCGTCATCGTCGTGCGCGGATTCCTCGGCATGATCATCCATCACTCGCTCAACAACCTGCTCTGGGACACGCGCCGCAGCCTGCTCAACATCACCAACGAGCGCGCCGCCACCGAGTTTACGGAGATACTGCTGCGCGGCATCGCCACCGATTCCCTCTCGCGCACGGATGACAGCGGCAGCAACAGCGGCAGCGAGACACGTAGACAGGGCGCGGCGACGACGCGCGGCAAAAAGAAGAAATAGTTTTGTTTTGAAAGAAGAAGCAGTTGACATGAACTCTGGAAACAAATTCACGCTCCCCACAGTCGTCTTGCTGCTCGTCGTGGCCTTGAGTCTCGCCGCGAGCGGGTGCGGCAGATCGGCCGAGTCGAAGAACAAACAGGACGCCGCAGCAGCAGCGGCCAACGCGACGCCCGCCGCCGTGCAGGTGACGACGGCCGCGGCCATCATGCGCGAACTGCCGCGCTATGTGGAGGCGACCGGCAGCCTCGCCGCAGACCAGCAGACGGACGTGGCCTCGAACGTTTCGGGACGCGTCGCAGCCGTTGGCGTCGATCTCGGCAGCTACGTGCAGCGCGGCGCGGTGCTCGTACGCCTCGACGATGCGGACGCGCGCCTTCGTCTGACGCAGTTGCAGGCGCAGGCGCAGCAGGCGCAATCGGCCGTCAGGCAAGCGGAGGCGCGCATCGGCCTTCGACCGAATCAACAGTTCGACGTGAACCGCGTGGCCGAAGTCGGCGCGGCGCGCGTCGCTCTGGAGTTGGCCGACAAACAGTTGCGCCGCTTCGAACGGCTCATCGAATCGGGCGACGTGTCGCGCGCCGCTTACGATCAGCAGCGCGCGCAGCGCGACCAGTTGCAGCAACAGTACGACGCGGCGCTCGCCGCGGCGCGGCAAAACTACGCGGGCGTCGCCACGGCGCGCGCCGCTGCCAATGCGGCCGAGGCGCAGGTGGCGCAGGCGCGCAAGGCCGTCGCGGATGTCAACATCTACGCGCCCATCAGCGGCTATGTCGCGGATCGTCCGGCCGACGTGGGCGAGTACATCACGCCCTCTTCCAAAGTGGCGACCATCGTGCGCACGAACCCCTTGCGGCTGCGCATAGACATTCCCGAACAACTGATCGGCGCGGTCTCGCCGGGGCAGAGCGTCTCGGTCACGACGAGCGCCTACGCAGACCGTGCGTTTGCCGGTCGTATCGCACGCATCTCGCCGAACGTGACGACGGCCTCGCGCACGCTGACGGTCGAGGCCGAAGTGGAGAACGGCGAGGGGCTGCTCAAGCCCGGACAGTTTGCCACCGTGCGCATCTCGCAGCCGTCGGGTGCACCGGCCGTCCTCGTCCCCACGCGCGCCGTGCGCACGGAGCAGGACGTGAGCCGCATCTTCGTCATCAAAGACGGCCGCGCGCAGGAGCGCGTCGTGCAACTCGGACAGATTGAGGGTGAACTCGTCGAAGTCAAAAACGGCATCGCCGCCGACGAACTCGTCGCCACATCCGGCGTCGAACAACTGAGGGACGGAGCGGCGGTCAGTCAATGAAAAGCTATTAGCTATTAGCTGTTAGCCAGACAAATTGTTTTAGCTGATAGCTAACAGCTAATAGCTAAGAGCTCTATCGAGGCATCATGCAAAAGTTAGCTGAAATTTGCGTCCGTCGTCCGGTGTTTGCGACGATGTTGATTTTGTCTTTGACGGTGGTGGGAATCTTTTCCTTCTTCTCGCTCGGCGTCGATCTGTTTCCGAAGATCGACTTTCCGACGATCACGATCACGGTCGTGAACCCCGGCGCCAGCCCGCGCGAGATCGAGACGGAGATCACCGATAAGGTCGAGGCCGCCGTCAACACCATCAGCGGCATAGACGAACTGCGCTCGACTTCCGTGGAAGGCGTCTCGCAGGTCTTCGTCCAGTTCCTCCTGGACAAAAACGCGGACATCGCGGCGCAGGAGGTGCGCGACAAAGTAAACCTCATCATCTCCGATCTGCCGGAGACGGCCGAAGAACCCGTCATCCAGAAACTCGACACTGACGCCGCGCCCGTGCTGCGCATCGCCGTCTCCTCGCCGCGCTCCCTGCGCGAAGTGACGGAGATCGCCGACAAGCAGATCAAAGAGCGCATCGAGAGCATCAACGGCGTCGGCAACGTCACCATCGTCGGCGGCAGCCGCCGCGAGATTCAACTCAAGCTCGACCCCGACAAGATGCGCGCCTTCAACGTGACCGTGCCCGAAGTGGCGGCGGCGGTGCGTGCGCAGAATATGGAAGTGCCCGGCGGGCGCGTCGATCAGGGCGCGCGCGAACTGACCGTCCGCACTCTGGGGCGCATCACGAATCCTTCGGACTTCAACCACATCGCCGTCTCGTCGCGCGGCGACTACGCGGTGAAGCTCAGCGACATCGGCTACGCCGAAGACGGTTCTGAAGAACTGCGCACCTCTGCGCGTCTGAACGGCGAACCGGCCGTGACGCTCATCGTCGCCAAGCAGTCGGGCACGAACACGGTGGCCGTCGCGGACGAGATCAAGGCGCGTCTGGAAGAGATCAAGCCGACGCTGCCCGCTAACGTCCGCACCGAAGTCATCGGCGACTCGTCCATCTTCATCAAGGCGGCGGTCGAATCCATCGAGACGCACTTGATCGAGGGCAGCATCCTCGCGGCCATCGTCGTCTTCGTCTTCCTGTGGAACTTCCGCTCAACTCTGATCGCCGGGCTTGCCATCCCGACTTCGATCATCGCCACCTTCGGCCTGATGGCAGCGCTCGGCTACACCCTGAACATGATCACGATGCTTGCGCTGACGCTCATGGTCGGCATCGTGATCGACGACGCCATCGTCGTCCTTGAGAACATCTACCGCTTCATCGAAGAGAAGGGCATGCCGCCATTCCAAGCGGCGATTGAAGGGACGAAAGAGATCGGCCTCGCCGTCATGGCGACGACTCTGTCGCTCCTCGCCGTCTTTTTGCCGGTCGGATTTATGGGCGGCATCGTCGGTCGCTTCATGTCTTCGTTCGGCTTGACGGCATCGTTCGCCGTGGCCGTCTCTTTGATCGTCTCGTTCACGCTGACGCCGATGCTCGCGGCGCGTTTCATCAAACGCAAAAAACCGCAGAGCGTCTCGCCGGGCATGGGCAGCGAGCCGTCCGAGGGCGACGCGTCGGCGCTGTTGGCCGACGAATCGCGCGTGGTGGCGGGCGAGCCGGAGCGGCAGGAGCACGCGGAAGTCGCACGCGAAGAGATGGGCAAGTGGATGGAGGGCGACAACCCGGAGCGCATGCCTCTGGCCCTCAGTCGTCAGCGCGCGGAAGAGGAAGCGGTGGACGGCGAAGAAAGCATCGCCGCGCCGCCACGCCGCGAAGAGAAACAGAAGGCGCACAACTCGAAGGAAGGGCGTTTCTATCGCCCCGTGGATCGCGCTTACACGGCGATGCTCAAGTGGTCGATGGCGCACCGCTGGGTGATCGTGGCCTTGTGCGTGCTCGTCACTTTGAGCATCGTGCCGCTCTTTATGTTCGTCGGCAAAAACTTCCTGCCGGTGGACGACCAGTCGCAGTTCGAGATCAATTTGCGCACGCCCGAAGGTTCGACGCTCGCGGCCACTTCGCAGACGGTCGAACGCATCGCGGCAGACGTGCGCACCATACCGGGCGTGACCGATACCCTTGTCACCATCGGCGGCGACCTGCAACAACTCGTCAACAGCGCGAACATCTACGTGCGGCTCGCGCCGCTCGGCGAACGCGACGAGTCGCAGACCGAGTTGATGGTCAGGGCGCGCGAACTGTTGAAGAAGTATCCGCCGGAGTTGCGTTCGAACATCGGGCAGGTGCAGGCCATCAGCGGCGGCGGCCAGCGCAACGCCGACATTCAATACATGATCGCAGGCCCCGACCTGCAAACGCTAACGAAGTATTCCGACGAACTGCTCAAGCGCATGCGGACGATGCCCGACGTGGTTGACGTTGACTCGTCGCTCATCTCGGGCAAGCCCGAACTGCGCATCCAGATCGACCGTGCGCGCGCGGCCGACCTCGGCGTGCGCGTCGGCGACATCGCGCAATCCTTGAACACGATGGTCGCGGGGCAGAAAGTTTCGACCTTCAATCAGGGCACGGATCAATACGACGTGCGCGTGCGCGCCATCGGCGAAGCGCGCGCGAGCAAAGAAAATCTGGAACGCCTCTTCGCCAGTTCGTCCAAACTCGGCTGGGTCAGTCTCGACAACCTCGTGCGTATTGAAGAGGGCAGCGGCCCTTCGGCCATCGACCGCTTGAACCGGCAGCGGCAGGTGACTTTGACGGCCAACGTCTCGCCGGGCGGTTCGCAGTCGGGCGTGCTCGCGGAGTTGGACAATGCGGTCAAAGGGATGAATCTGGAAGCGGGCTATCAGACCGGCCTCGTCGGCCGCTCGAAAGAGTTGGGGCGCGCGGGGCAATACTTCCTGATCGCCATCCTGCTCTCGTTCATCTTCATGTACATGGTGCTCGCGGCGCAGTTCGAATCGTTCATCCATCCGGTGACGATTCTGCTCACGCTGCCGCTCGCCATTCCGTTCGGCATCCTGTCACTGCTGTTGACGGGGCAGACCGTCAACATCTTCTCCGGTCTCGGCCTCTTGCTGCTGTTCGGCGTTGTGAAGAAGAACGCCATCTTGCAGATCGACCACACGAACGAACTGCGCGCGAAAGGCTTAGATAGATACGACGCGATCATACAGGCGAACCGCGACCGCCTGCGCCCGATTTTGATGACGACGATCGCGCTCGTCGCGGGCATGATGCCGCTCGTCATTTCAAGCGGGCCGGGTTCGGGCACGAACCGTTCCATCGGCGTGCTCGTCGTCGGCGGTCAATCGTTGTGCTTGCTGCTGACGCTGCTGGCCGTGCCGGTCTTCTATTCGTTGTTCGACGATCTCGGGCGCGCGCGTGTGTTTGGTCGCGTGGGCAATGCGTTCGCGTGGGCGCGCAGGCGCACGGCTGCGGCCGCCAGTACGATCACGAACAAGTTTTAAGGTTAAGTTTAAATTTGCAATTCGGACTTATGAAGCAACACTTGACGAACAAGGTTTTCGCGCTCGCGCTTCTGGTTTGCTGCTTCGCGGCGGCCAGCGTATCGGCGCAGCAAGAGACGAGCGCGCCCCCGAACAACGCGAACGCATCGACGCAGGTGCAACTGTCGGACATGCCTTTGATGGGCACGCTCGCCAACACGCACGCCGCGCCGCTCTCGCGGCAGCAGGAGACGCGCGCGCGCGTCTCGCAGGCGAGCGCAGAGACGCAAGCGACGCCGACGCCCGCGCAGACGCCGCAGCCGACGCCCTTGCCGGTTGTCGCGCCCACGCCCGCGCCGAACCTCGCGCCGACGCCTGCGCCTGAGCCGCAGCCGACACCCGTGACCGCACCACTACAGAGTCCGACGCCGTTGCAGGCTCCGACGCAGACGCCGGTTGCGACGCCGCAACCGACATCTGTGCCGGAGCCTGCAACGCAGCAGCCCGCAGCGCAGACGCCGTCTGCGACTCCGGCGACGGTTGAAGGGCAAACGCAGTCGCCGCCGTCACAACAGCCGTCGCAGTCGCCGCCGCAGATCGTGACGGGGACGAACGCTCCGGCCGAGTCGTCTCTCATCGTGCCGCAGGTCGCGCCGGATTATCGTGCGACGCTCGGCGCGACGCTTCCCGTGCTCGAACGCGTGGGCGTCAACATGGCCGAGCAGCGGCCGCTCGCTCTGCGCGAAGCCATCGAACTCGCCTTGCAGAACGGCAAGGACATCGAAGTGGCGCGGACGAACGTGCGCGCCGCCGAGTTCGACCTGACGGCCGCGCGCGGCGCATATGATCCGCGCTTCAACACTTCAACTTTTTACGAGCGCAGCAAAACGCCCGTCGCCAGTTTCCTGAGCGGCGGCGAGGGCGGCGCAGTCACCACCTCCGGCCTCGGCGGCACAATGCGCTTCGAGGGTTTGACGCCCACGGGCGGCGGCAACTATCGCTTCGACTTTTCGAGCAGCCGGCAGACGACCAACAGTCTCTTCTCGGCGCTCAACCCGCAATACCCGACGGCCTTCTCCTTCACCTACGCGCAACCGCTCCTGCGCGGTCTGCGCTTCGACGCGCCGCGCCGACAGATCGAGATCGCCAAGAAGAATTTGTCGCTGACCGACGCGCAGTTTCGCCAGCGCGCCATCGAGACGATCACGCAGGTGCAGCGCGCTTACTGGGATCTGGTCTTCGCCCTGCGCAACCTGCAAATCCAGCGCGACTCCGCGCGCGACGCCCGCACCCAACTCGAACACAACCGCCGCCTCGTCAACGAAGGCCAACTCGCGCCCATCGACATCGTCGCGGCCGAAGCGCAGGTGGCAAACTTCGAACAGAACGTCTACGTCGCGCTCGACGAAGTGGGACGCACGGAGAACGCGCTCAAGAATCTGATCGCGGAGAATCGTCAATCGGAAGTGTGGCGCGTGGCGATTGTGCCGACCGACACGGTTGACGTGCAGCCGCCCTCGGTCGCGCTCGAAGACGCGATGCAGGCAGCGCTCACCACGCGCCCCGAACTGCAACAGTCGGACGTGGCGCGCGAGATCAACGCGCTCGACGAACGCCTTGCGCGCGAAGCGACGCGGCCGCAACTCGACCTCGTCGGCACTTACGGCGCGGTCGGCCTGGCGGGCGCGTTCGATGCGACGAGCTTCAACCCGTTCACCGCGTCGGGCGACGCCGTGCGCGAGCGCGTCAACGAGTTGACGGGAATCATCAACGCTCTGCCCGGTCAGAACGATCTGCCGCTGTTGCCTGCGCCGCCCGCGCAGACCATCCCCGGCACGCTCGTCGGCGGCTACGGTCAATCGCTCATCAACCTCGGCGCGAACCGCTTCAACAACTTCCGCGTCGGCGTGCAACTCAATTTGCCTCTGCGCAACCGCACGGCCGAAGCGCAACTAGGCCGCACGCTCGTCGAACGCGACCGCCTGCGCGTGCAGCGCGAACAACTCGAACAGTTGATACAGGTGGACGTGCGCAACGCCTTGCAGGTGACGCGCACGGCCGAGTCGCGCCTGCGCGCGGCGGCCGTCCAGCGCAGCGCCACGGAGCAGCAATACGCGAGCGAGCAGCGCAAGTTCGAAGCGGGACAATCAACCTTCTTCCTCGTGCTCGAACGTCAGACGGCGCTCGCCAACGCGCGCGGCCTCGAACTGCGCGCGCAGACCGAACTCAACAAGGCCGTCGCCGAACTGCAACGCGCCACCGGCAACGCGCTCGAAGCCAATCAGGTACAGGTTCGCGTGCGCTGAGCTTTCCCCCATCAACGCACACGACAAAAGGGACGGCGGTACAAGGACAGCGCCGTCCCTTTTGGTTAGCTGTTAGCTGTTAGCTATTAGCTATTGGCTGTTAGCTTTCAGCCTCGAAGGAGCGACGGTTAGCAGCCCCGAAGGGGCGACAGGTAATAGCCCCGTGCGTGAGCGCGGGGATCAAGGCGTGAATCAATGTACAAGCCCCGAAGGGGCGGCACATTACGTCACGCAGATGTGCCGCCCCTTCGGGGCTTAAGACTTTTCTCGCCACAATCCCCGCCCTGACGGACGGGGCTACTAACTGCCGCCCCTCCGGGGCTGAAAGCTAACAGCTAACAGCTAACAGCTAACAGCTAACAGCTAACAGCTAACAGCTATAATCTCACTTTTACCCAGAGCGGCCAGTGGTCTGAGAATTTGATCTGGCGGGCGATGCCGTGTTCGGTCGCTTGGAGGTTGCGGAGCCAGAGCCAGTCGAGTTTGAGTTTGATGAAGAGAGTTTTCCAAGTGGATTTGTCGTCGGGGAAGGGCGTGTCGAAGCGTGCATTGGTGAAGAGTGTGCGCGCGGCGCGCTGGTCTTTGTCCTTGATGGTGTTGAAATCCCCGAGCACCACGGCCGGAGTCTCCGTCGCGTGGCGTGCTTCGAGCGAGGCGAGCACTGCGCGCCACTGTTCAGTCTTCTTGTCTACGCGCAGGCGCGTCTCTGCGTGGACGGTGTAGACGCGCAGGCTACGCCGCTCGTCAAGCCGGATGGTTGCTCCGAGCGCGACGCGCCTGCGCCCGCCCGGCCCCTCGTGCGGCAGGACGATGCGCTCCACGTCCCTGAGCGGATAAGGGCAGAGCAGCGCAACACCCGTCTCGTCTTCCTTCTCCTTGTCGTCGCCTTTCGCGTGCGGCGGCGCAGCCCAGGCGTAGTGCATGCCCAGTTCGTCGGCGATGAATTTCGCTGTGTTGACGTTGCCGCTGCGCGCGCGATTGCGGTCTGCTTCCTGCAAGCCGATGATGAACGCGCCGCCGATCACACTGTCGCTGCGCAAGGCTTCGACGAGCGCGCGCAAATCCTTGCCGCCGCGCCAGCGCATGTTGTAACTGACGATCTTAATCTCGGGCGGAAGCGCCGTCGGCGTCGCCGTCTCGCTCACACGCTCGCCGCGCCCCACCTCCAGCAGACGCGCATCGTCTCTCGCCGCAGAAGAGACGGCCGCCGCCTCTGCCACGAGTCCGTCCGCAAGCGTTACACGCTGCGCGCCGGCGGCGGAGAAGAGTGAGCAGTAAGCAGTGAGCAGCAAGCAGCAAAGAGAGCGAAGCACGGGCCGCGCTTTTGTCCCTGAAAGGCGCTTCGCGATAAACGGCATTTCGATTTATCCTCCACCCGTAAATTAACACTAACACCAACGCTCGCCCCGCGACTTTTACTGCCCGCCCGACACCGCCCACTGCTCACTGCTCACTGCTTACTGCTCACTGCTTCGGCGAACGGCGCGTCTCCGGCGAAGAAGCGCGCGGCGCGTGGGCGCAAAGTGTAGCGGCAGTTATCCGTCTCCAGCACTTCGCCGTCGGTGTTGACTTTGATCGTGCGCGCAAACTCGAACTCGGCTTCGCGCACGCGGAAATAGCTGACGCGCTCGTCCGCGAGGTGGTCGCCCGCCGACACGCTCGTCAACAGGCCGATGAATTCGAGCGTCGGCATCGCTTTGACGAGGCACACGTCGAGCAGCCCGTCGTCGATAAGAGCGTGCGGCGCGATGAGACGCCCGCCGCCGACCATGCGCGAGTTGCAGACGGCGAACATCTGCATGTCGAGCGCGCGCCGAATCTTGCGCCCGTCGTCGCCCACCATTCGCACGAGAGTGCGCACGGGTTCATAGTCGAAGAGTACCTGCGCGCCGCCGACGAGGTAGGCGAATTTGCCCGCGATGGTTTTGAGTTGCGGGTTGACCGCATCCGAGACTTCTGCGATGAAGCCTCCGGCCGAGACGTTGACGAAGCGGCGGCTGCTCAAATTGCCCACGTCCACCGAAACGGTGCGCCCGGCCGCTAAAATCTCGATGGCCGCCTCGATCTCTTCGGGCAGGCCGAGCGCCGTCGCAAAATCGTTCCCCGTGCCGAGCGGGATGAGGCCGAAGGTGATTCGCTCGAACGCGCCCCCGACGCGCGCCACGCCGTTGACCACTTCGTTCAGAGTGCCGTCGCCGCCCCCCACGAACAACTTGTCGTAGACGCCCGCGCGAGCCGCCGACTCGGCCGCGTCGGCCGCATCGCCCGCGCCCACGGTCATCACGATGTCCATCTCGCCGAAGCCTGCGCGCAGACGCGCATTGATGGTCTGCAAATAATCGGGCGCGCTGTCCGTGCCGGAGACGGGATTGATGATGAGACGCGATTTCATAAAGAAGCTGTTAGCGGTTAGCTATTAGCGGTTAGCTTTCAAATCTCCAAACGCAAACCGTCGCGGGCTTCGATGGTTTCGCCGTGCCAGAGTTTTTTCGCTTCGGCCGGGAGATCGATTGTGTCCCATTCGGGATAGAGGTGCGAGAGCATGACGCGTCGCGCGCCGGAGCGTTCGGCGAGTTGCATGGCTTCCGCCAGTTCGAGGTGTAGCTCGACGGGCTTGTCGCGGAAGAAAGAGCACTCCATCAGAAAGAGCGACGTGCCATGCGCGAACGTGGCGAGCGCGTCCGTGTAGCCCGTGTCCGAAGTGAAGGCGAGCGAGGCGTCGTCCGCATCGGTCAACTTCAGGGCGAGGCTTTCGGAGGTGTGCGGCGTCGAGAAAGTTTCGGCGCGCACCGAAGGGAGAATCTCGAAACTCGTGCGCGGCGCGACCTCGCGGATTTCGACGGGGAACGGTTGCTTGAGCAAGTTGTAATTCCCGGCCGCGTCGAAGGCGTCGAAAAGTTTACGCAGGCCGCGCGGGCCGTAGACCGTGAGCGGCTTGCGGCGCTTCTGCGTGTCGGGCGCATGCTTCGTGCCGAAGAGGAAGGGAAAGAGGCCGCCGAGGTGATCCAGATGAAAATGGCTGACCCAGATGGCGTCGAGGTTCACCCAGTCGAGTCGCTCCTGCGCCATGCGAAGCACGGCCGCCGCGCTGATGTCGAGCAGGAGCGTCGCGCCGCCCGCAGTCTCCAACCAGTGCGCGGCCGACGCGCGCGCGGGATGCGGGACGGACGTGCCCGATCCCAGAACGACGAGTTTCATAGTTAGCGTCTGCTGCCTCCTGTTGCAGAGCAGGCTAACAAGCGCGCCCTGATAGCGTCAAACTCGCTAGGCCGTCGCGCACCGTGTTAAATTAAATTTCATCACAAACGGAACTGGATAAAACGGGACGAAACTTTATGAGCACTGACGAGGGAGCACTGGACGCGCTGGCCGTCTTCTCGCATCCGGACGATGCGGAGTTGACGGTGGCGGGCACGCTTCTCAAGTTGAAATCTCTGGGCTATCGCACGGGCGTGCTCGACATGACGCGCGGCGAGATGGGCACGCGCGGCACACCCGAGGGACGCGCCGAAGAAGCGCGCGAAGCAGCACGCATCATGCAACTCGACGTGCGGCTCAATCTCGAACAACCGGACGGCCACGTTCTGTTGACGGACGAAGCGCGGCGCGCGCTCGTGCGCGTCTTTCGTGCGTTGCGCCCGCGCGTCGTCTTCACTTCGCACTGGGACGACCCGCACCCGGATCATGCCGCCACCGCTCGACTCGTGCGCGAAGCGGCGAGGCTCGCCAGCATGCGCCGCTATGACGAGGAGCAGAGACAGGGACACGTGCCGATGCCGTCTTTGGCGCACGCCGTCTATTCGCGGCTCGTCGTGCCTTCGTTCGTCGTGGACGTGTCGGATTTCGTCGAAGAGAAGATGCGCGCCATACGCGCGCACACGTCGCAGTTTTACAGAGAGGGCGCGGCCGAACCCGAAACGCGCATCAGCGACAAAAACTTCCTCGCTCAGATCGAATATCGCATGCGCTACTACGGCTCGCTCGTCAACGTCGCCGCCGGTGAAGCTTTCTACGTGCGCGAAGCGCTCAACGTCGCAGACCCCGTCGGGCTGCTCACGCAGCCGATGAACATTTATTCGTGAGCGGTCGCGGGCGTGCTTCGTGATGCGTGCGGGAATCGAATTGAGCGTCGAGCGTTGGCCGTCCCTGTGGGGCTGGCTGTTTCCCGCGACGTATGCGTTGCACATTCTGGAAGAGTTATGGGGCGGCGTGGGTTTTACGGCGTGGCTCGGACGCGTCGCGGGCGTGCAACTTGAGACGCGGCAGTTCTTCATCTGGAACGCGCTCGCGCTCTTGTTGATGGCCGTAGGCGTCGTGCTCGCCGGGCGCTTCAAACATTTGCGCTGGCTGCTCCTAGCCTACGCCGTCGCCTTCACGCTCAACGCGCTGACGCACCTCGCCGCCAGTCTCTACACAGTCTCTTACTCTCCGGGTCTCGTCTCCGGCCTGCTGCTCTGGCTGCCGCTCGGCGCGCACGCGCTCCTCGGTTACAGAAAAACTCTCAGCCGACGCGGGCGGCGTGCGGGACTCTTCGTAGGTTTGTTGATGCACGCCGCCGTCCTCGCGCTCACGCTCTGGGGCGGGCGTTTGAACTTTTGACGTTCCGGGCGACGAAGAAACTTAAGAGCGGATAGCAAAAACAAGAAACCACGAACAGACACGAAACAACACGACGAACCTCTTCGTCGTGTTGTTTCGTGTCTGTTCGTGGTTTCTTGTTTTTAGTTTTGTCGGGTGCGCTAAGGGCGCGGCGGTTGTGCTTTGTCGCCGACGAGCACGGCGCGTGCGATGGCGAGCGTGGCGATGGCGCGTGGCGACTCGTTGGTGAACGTTTGCGCGAGCGCGACGGCGCGGTTCATGTCGTCGCGCGCGAGCGTCTGAAAGACGCCGGTGAGATCGAAGACCGGCGCGGAGAAGTTCATCGTCATGTTCATACCGCTGGAGCGTATGCGCGAGGTCAGCGCGGCGTCTGCGCCTGTGAATTCGGGCGCGGCGTTCGCAGCCTTCACAGCCTCGGCCATGATCTCCCACGCGCGATTGCGGTCGAACTCGAAGAAGCGCGTGGCGACGGCGACGGTCGAACGCACGCGATCCGGGTCGGCCGCGTCGATTGACTTGGCCGCATTAGCCGCTGCTTCGAGCGCTTCGAGCGCGCGCGGGCGGTCGTCCTTAGCGAGCAGGCGCGCGGCTTCCGTGTAAGCCCACGTGCGCTGCGCGGGCGTCAGTTCATTCGACGCCGCGAGCAAGCGCAACACTTCCGCTCCGTCCTTCTTGTCCCTGACCGCCTGATTGATCAACGCGAAGGCGACGAAGCCGCGCGTCTGTCGGCGCAGGTCAGCATCTTCGATCTTGTCTGCGAAATCGCGCGCGCGGTCGTCGCCTTTCGAGGCGGCGGCCTGCGCGGCGCGCAGGTATGCCATATCGCGTTCGCGCGGGTTGGCCGCGCTGCCAGCCCTATCGAGCGATTCCTGCACGGGGTCGCCCCGCTCGGCTTCGGGCACAAGACCGCGCGCGAGGTCTTCGCCCAAACCTTCACGCGCTTCCGCAGGGATGTCCGGATTGAGCGCGGCGAGGCGTGCGCGCAAGGCGGGCACGCCGTCGGGGATCACCTGTTCGAAGAAGGGCATGAGGCGCGAGATGACGAAGTGGAGGCCGACGCGGCCGGTGGCCGTCGCATCCTGATCCGCGGACGGGAGCGGGCGCAGGAGCACTTGCGCGGCGGCGCGCGCGAAAGCGACGCGGACTTCCGCAGGCAGATCGGGCGTCGTGATCTCTCTGCGACGCTGGCTCGAAGAGATGCCGCCGCCGCCCTCGCCGATGGTCATGTAAAGATGCGGCGTCAACACGTAGGACGAGAGCAGGAGAATGTCGCCCGCGTCCGAATCGGGACTGGCGACGACGCTCGACAGGAGCGCCGCGAAGCGCCGGTCACCCTCTTGTGGATTACGTTCGCGCAGCAGGACTAGAAACTCGACCGAGGAAGGATTCACGCTGTTGAGCACAGGGTCTGCGAACTGCAATGCGCGCTCCACGTCGTTGTCTTCGAGAAACTGCATGCCGAGCCGCAGGCGACGCGCCGCTTCGGGCGAGAGCTGTTCCGGGTCGCGTCGCGTCGGCTGCTGTTGCTTGTCTTTGCCGCCGCCGGACGACGGTGCGGCGCTCGTTCCTCCCGCGCCCGTCGGTAGATTGGCGGAAGCGTTACTGAGTTCGCTCGTCTCGCGTTTGCGCGACTCGTCCATCCTGGCGAGAAATTCTTCGCCGAGCGCGCGGTCGCGTTTCGCGGCGAGCCGCAAGACCTCGCCGCGCATGTTCGTGGTGTTCTGTCTGGCAAAGAGTGCGCGTCGGGCGTTTGGGTCGCTCTGCCGCATGGTCTCGGCGTCGGCAGCTTCAGCCGAGTCCCAGGCGCGTCGGAAGAGTGTGCGCGCGCGTTCCTTGTCCGTGTCCCAGAGCGCATCGGCCGCTTGCATCTGCACGCGCGCACGGAGCGTCTGATCGCGGAAGCCGCGCGACTCGTCTGCGAGCGCGTTGACGAGCGCGACGGCGTTAGCGCGCTCGGCCGCTGCCGCCGGGTCGGCCGCACGCGTCGCGCGAGTCTTCGTCGCGCTAGCGGTCGCGGGCTTCTTCGTCTGCGTGTTGGAAGGAGTTTGCGCGTGTGCGACCAAAGCGGGCTGCACGAGCGACAGCACACAAAAGGCCGCCGCGCTCCGTAAGCGAAAGCGATAACTCATCGAATTTTCTCCTGAACTGACCGGCGCGGTGCGCGCCCTCGACTGAATCTGCTACGGCAGATTATACGCCCGACCCGCCCCTCGGTTCGTAAAAATGATGTTAAGGATGTAAAAAGTTGAGCCGCCCGCCGCCGCGATGCCTGACATCAAGCACAGGCAGCAGATGAGTTTTGTCAGTAGAAATCTTCCACTTGTGGCAGGAATGTTTATTACGGTATAAGAAATTTATGGCTAGTGAACAAATGCTGACTACAAGTGAAGTCGCAGCCCGGTTAAACGTCAGCCTCCGTCGCGTCCGCCAGTTGATAGAAGAAGGACGATTACCTTCGCAGAAGTTGGACGCGACCATCTCATCAAGGAGAGTGATTTAGCACTCGTCGAAAATCGCAAAGTGGGGAGACCGGCAAAGGCTCTCGCCGAGACGAAAGTTTCGGCGAATAAGAAGAAAGGCGACAGGAAATGAGCGCGGATAACTTAGAGTCGCGGGTTTCTGACCTCGATCAGTATTCCAAAATGCTGGCCGAGATGGTGCGCCGTCATGACGAGCGTTTAGGCGAACACGAGACGAACAACGTCAACCTCACTCAAAATCTCCAGGCCGTTACCGCACTTATCAAGCGGCACGATGAGCGGCTTAATGAACACGAGACGAAGAACGGCGAACTAACTCAAAGTGTGCAGACGATCAATGAGCTTCTACGGCGGTACGATGAGCGTTTGAATGAACATGAACCGATGCTTGCTGAACTAAAGCAGAACAACCTAACCCTCACCGCAATGCTGGCACGGCAGGATGAGCGCTTAGATGAATCTGAGTCTATGCTCGTTGGACTAAGGCAGAGCCAACAAACGCTCGTCGGCCTGCTGGCGCGACACGACGAGCGTTTAGCCGAACACAAAGGGAAGAACATTGAACTGGCGCAAAGTTTCCAAACCGTCGTCGATCTGCTTCGACGTTACGACGAGCGTTTCGATGAAGTGCGGGCAGATCATTCTGATGTTGATGAACGCATTGCTGCCTTAGTTGATGCGCAGATTCGTAACGAGGAGACAATGGCACAGTTGCAGGCCGCGCAGATTCGTACCGATGAGGCAATCACAAGATTGACTGCTGCGCAGGCTCGTACTGATGAGGTAATCACAAGATTGACCGAGCCCATGGATCGCCTGACCGAACGTGTAGACAAGCTGGCTGAGACCGTAGACAGATACATCGAAGGGCGAAACGGGAAGGGTAGAGTCTGAGGGCAGATGGTAAGGCGTTGGACAAAACATCGGAGGGGCAACGAGCGTACTAGTTGCCCCTCCGATTCTTTGTTTGATGTGCTTCGTCGGTTAAACCGCGACGACTTCGAGCGCGGGATCGACTTCCTGCTGCACCATGTTCTCGATTGCCATCAGCGTGCCGGAGATGGAACTGGGGCAACTGCCGCATGCGCCTTGATACTTGATGGTGAGCGTGTTCTCTTTGAGGCTGACGATTTCGAGCCAGCCGCCGTCGCCCGCGAGCGCGGGGCGTATGCGCTCGTCCAGCACTTCGTTGATGCGCAACAGGCGCGGGTCGTCGCTCATCAATGCGCCGAGCGCGCCGCCGAGCGTACCCGCCCCCGCGCCGCCCTGCGCTGCCTCGGCCGCGCGGATGGGCACGGCCAGTTTCGGCAGGAGGTCGTCCCATTCTTCCGTCTCTTCTTTCTCCACGGTGATCATGCGATCCATGTAGAAGACGGAGACGACACCGCCCACTTCGAACAGAGAGCGCGCGAGCGCATCGTCCTTCGCCAGCGATGCGCTGAGGAAAGAGCGCGCCGCGCCCGTCGTGACGGGTTCTTTCAAGAGAAACTTGACGGCGTTCGGGTTCGGCGTCTCTTCTATGTTGTCAATCTTAGGCATTCTCGCTTCTCCAAATATAATTGCTTTGTTTCAGTCTCGATTTAGATGCGGCCGACGCTCTGGACGCAGCCACACTAAAAACTCACTCTCGAAAGATTAATCGTGCGACTCATTATACTTCCTTTCGCCGCGCCGCGAGAGCAGCCGGGGGCGACCGGCAATTGCTCAGAAATGAGCAAACAACAGCACAGGCGTGAACTTTGTTCGATGCGTCAAGCCAATGAATTAAGTGGACGAAAATTTATTGACAGAACCATTGTCAAATTCGCCGGGAAGGTCTATATTCAAGTTCCTCGCTTGTCCCCCTTTACAGGTGAAGACAAGCTGAGACGAGAGGCAGAGAGTAGCGAGGGCTTTCTGCCTCTTGCTATTTTTAGCTGTTAGCTATTAGCTGTTAGCTGTTAGCCAAACAAGGCAGACGGCTTTATGCTACTAGCTGACAGCTTTTATTTTTTTCGGTTTTAGCTAACAGCTAATAGCTCATAAGCTAACAGCTTCCCATGAACATCGGCATCACGGTCTATCCGACTTACGGCGGGAGCGGCATCGTCGGCTCCGAGCTCGGCAAGGAACTGGCGCGGCGCGGCCACACAGTACACTTCATCTCTTCGGCGCTGCCCACGCGTCTCACCGAACTGAACGAGCGCGTGCGCTTTCACGAAGTCGAGATGATGTCCTACCCGCTGTTCGAGCACCAGCCTTACACGCTCGCGCTGGCGACGAAGATGGCGACCGTCGCCGAAACCGAACAACTCGATCTCCTGCACGTCCACTACGCCATCCCTCATTCGATCAGCGCCATCCTTGCGCGCGAGTCTCTCAGGCCGCAAAGGCGTCTGCCGGTCATCACCACACTGCATGGCACGGACATCACGCTCGTCGGCGCGGATCGTTCCTACCTCCCCATCACGCGCTACGGCATCGCGCAGTCCGACGGCGTGACGGCCATCTCCGAATATCTCAAACGCGAGACGGAAGAGACGTTCGGCTACTCGCAGGTTGAAGTGATCCCGAACTTCGTCTGCGGTTCGGAATACACGCGACAGCCGCGCCCCGAACTGCGCGCCGAACTCTCGCCGGGCGGTGAGCCTCTGCTCGTACACGTCTCCAACTTCCGACCCGTCAAGCGTCCCGTCGATTGCGTGGAGATACTGGCGCGCGTGCGCGAGCGCGGCGTCGATGCGCGGCTCGCGATGGTCGGCGACGGCAGCGAGCGCGGCCGCGCTGAGCATCGCGCGCGTTGTCTGGGGTTGGAAAAATTCTGCTCGTTCGTCGGCAAACAGCCGCGCATCGTCGACTACCTCTCCGTGGCCGACGTGCTCTTGTTGCCCTCGGAGCAGGAATCTTTCGGGCTGGCCGCACTCGAAGCGATGGCCTGCGAAGTGCCCGTCGTCGCCTCACGCGTCGGCGGCGTCCCCGAAGTTGTGACCGACGGCGAGACGGGCTGCTTGAGCGCGGTCGGCGACGTGGACAAGATGGGCGCGGACGCCGCCGAACTACTGTCGGACGACGCAGCGCGCCGCGAGATGGGACGCCGCGCGCGCGAGTCCGCGCTCGCACGTTACAATACAGATCTCGTCATTCCGCAGTACGTCGAATTTTATGAGCGCATCCTCGCCGCGAACGACAACTAACGCTTCAGCCGACTCTGCCACGGACGCAGACCACGCGGCACGCTCCGACAGCAGTGCCGCCCCCTCGCCTTCGGACGAGCGACCCATCGGCTACATCATCCAAAACCTCGAACGCGCCTACGGTGTGCCGGAGAACTCCCGGCATCGCTCCGACCCGCTCGACATGCTCGTCCAGATCATCCTCTCGCAAGCCACGAGCGACACCAACAGTCACCGCACCTTCGCCGCCCTCAAACGTCGCTTTCCCAACTGGGACGCCGCGCTCCGCGCACGCGAATCGACCATCGCGTGCACGATTCAACAGGGCGGCCTCGCCAATCAAAAAGCGTCCGTCATCAAGAGCCTGCTCCGCCAGATCAAAACCGAACGCGGGACGCTCGACCTCTCGTTCCTGCACGATCTGCCGCCCGCCGAAGCCGTCGCCTATCTCTCACGCTTTCGCGGCATCGGCCCCAAGACCATCGCCTGCACACTCCTCTTCGCCTGCGGCACGGAAGTCTTCCCGCTCGACACCCACATCTTCCGCATACTCCGACGCGTCGGCCTCATCCCCCAAAAAACGACCGACCGCCGCGCCCACGAAATCATGAACGCCCTCGTCCCCCACGGCAAATTCTACTCCTTCCACGTCAACCTCATACGCCACGGACGCGCCCTCTGCCGCCCCCGCGACCCGCTCTGCTCACGCTGCCCCATCGTCGAATACTGCGACTACGGCCAGAGCATCATCTGAACCGTCGTGTAATTAGTGCCAAAAGGATTCCGAGCGGAATCTTTATGCTACTGGCTCAACTCTGAACATCCGCCGAGCTCTTAACGGAGCCAGTCTGAAAATGGAGTCCCTTGCCCGCATCCCCGACCCCTGCCGCCTGGATGGCTGCGATGTGCGCCCTCGACTTTATTCCTCTCTCAAACGTAATAAGCGGTCTGCCAGAAAAGGTATTGACAATCTTGGTCGCAAGTCATTATTTTGGGCGCGTGCCTTACTGCTCTTTGGCCGTGTTCACTTAATTCTCAAACCTTCCGCGCCGCTACTCAGGCAGGCCGGCTTACTACTCAAGCTATTTTAGAACAGGGCTCTCAACTCCCCACCGCCAACAGGAGCGCAGGAAATCACCGGCCCCGAGGGAGCTGTATCATTGAACATACGCATACCCACTCTCATCAAAGACCCCGTGACAACAGAGTTCCTTGAACTTGAGGCGGTCGAGTTCGTCACCATCAAGAACGAGGACTTCTTCCTCGACGGGCCGGTTTCAAAGCGCGTCGCCGTTTTGGATTTCGACCCGCAGAGCGGCGCGCTGCTGCCGGGCGCGAAGTTCCGTCCGCCGACGGGCAAGCAGAAGTTCGGCGGCTACGAGATGAAGGACGAAGGGCAGATCAACCAGCCGGGCTTCGACCTCCACGCGCCGGACTTCAACCAGGTGAGCGTCTTCGGCACCGTCCTGAAGACGATGTACATGTTCGAGGAGCCGGACACGCTCGGGCGTCCGCTGACGTGGGGCTTCGACGCGCCCCAACTGCTGGTCGTCCCGCGCGCCGGCCGCTGGAACAACGCCTTCTACGAGCGCGAGTCTCACAGCCTCCAGTTCTTCTTCTTCGAGTCCGCGCGCCGGCCGGGGCAGATGATTCAAACCAGCCTGTCGCACGACATCGTCTCGCATGAGACGGGGCACGCCATCCTCGACGGCATCGCTCCGGATTTATACAGCGCCGTCTCGCCGCAGTCGCTCGCACTGCACGAGGCCATCGCCGACCTGACGGCTCTCATGATGTCCTTTCGCTGCGAGCCGCTCGCGCGCGCGGCGCTCCACAGGAAGGGGGGCTCCATCGAAGACTCGCACGCCTTCAGCGGCATCGCCGAGGAGTTCGCCTTCGAGAGCGACCCGCACGGCCGCTCGATCTTCTTGCGGAACCTGCTCAACAACAAGACCCTCGACCCAAAGTCGCCCGACCGCGTCGCGCGAAATGAGCCGCACGAGCTCAGCGAAGTGCTGAGCGGCGCGCTCTACAGCGTTATGTTGAAAATCTACGAGCACCTGAAGGCCGAATACTTGAACCCGCCGCCCGCAGGCTCTGCGGTTAAGCCGATCCCGAAGACGCAGGCCCCTTTCCGCGCGCTCCTCGACGGCTCGCGCCGACTCAAGCGCATGATCTTCCGCGCGCTCGACTACCTCCCTTTGGGCGAGGTCTCTTTCGCCGATTACGCGCGCGCCATCATCGCCGCCGATCAGGCGTCTCACCCGGACGACAGCGCAGAGCGAGATTTGATACGCGAGGAGTTTGTCAGGCGCCTCATGGTGCCGAATAAGAGGGCGCTGGAGGTGAAGACGAACTTCGAGCATCCGGCGGTCAAGGGACTCGACCTACAGGCGCTGGTCGAGAGCGACTGGGTGGCTTACGAGTTCGCCAACAACAATCGCAAGCTCCTGGGCATCCCCGATGGCGTCCACTTTCGCGTGCGCCCCCGGCTCGACACCACGAAGCGCTACTTCCTTGGGGGTGGCCCGGCCATGATCAGGGAGTGCATCTTCAAGGTGTCATGGGATCACAAGGAGGCGAACCGCCTCGGCGGACTCTTCCCTCCAGAGCGGCAGATTACTGTGGGGACGACGCTCGCCATTGACTGGGAGACGCAGAAGGTGCGCGCCCTGCTAACCTCCGACTACGAGAACACGCAGCAGCAGGAAGATCGCGACCTGCTGCTGACGCGCCTCGCTGGCGAGGGCGTGCTGCGGCTCGGAAACGAGGCCGTCGGCCCGGACGGCAAGTTGCTGAGCACGGCCGTCAGGGCCGAGGCTACGGACGGGCTGATGCGCGTGCGCGGCACGTCGCGGATGCTTCACATCGCGGCGGGGGTGTGATGATGGTCGACAAGCTGCGCGTGCGCGTCTACAACGTCCGTTTCGGCGACGCGATCCTGATCTCCGTGCCCGACAGGGCGGGGCGGAAGACGGTCATGCGCCACATCCTCATCGACGTGGGCAACGTCCTGGGCGGCGAGGGCGGCGACACGTCCGTCTTTGAGCCGGTCATCAGGGACGTGCGCAAGGTCATCGGCAAGCGGCCGCTCGACCTCTACGTGATGTCGCACGAGCACATGGATCACGTCAAAGGTCTGCTCTACGCGGACAAGGTTCTGAACCTCAAACTTTCCATCGCATACTCTTGGCTGACGGCCTCGGCCGCCCCCGACTACTACGAGCGCTACCCGAACGCCGAGGCGGCCAAGCGCTCGCTGACGGCCGTCTATGACCAGATCGAGCGGTTCCTGCGCGCCTCGCCCGGGGCCGAGTCCACACTGATGCGCGCCATGCGGCTCAACAACAACCCGCGGAGCACGGCCGACTGCGTGGAGCACCTGCGCGGGGTGGCGTCTGTCAAGACGAGCTACGTCTACCGCGGCTGCGAGCTTGAGGGGACACACCCGTTCAAGGAGGCCGGCTTCGAGATTTGGGCGCCTGAGGAGGACACGTCCGAGTATTACGGGCGCTTCCAGCCGATGGCGCTCGGACTCTCGGCCGCCGATGGCCCCGGCGCGAAACCGGCACTGACCACGCCCATCCCTCCGCCGGGCGTGGACGCGGGCGCCTTCTACAACCTGGTCGAGGCACGCCGCCGCGGCTACAGCGACAACCTGCTGGCGATAGACCGCGCGAAGAACAACACCAGCCTCGTCTTCTGCCTGAACTGGCGCGGCTGGCGCCTCCTGTTCCCGGGCGACGCCGAGCAGCGGAGTTGGAAGACCATCTGGAAGAGGATGGGCGACGGCGATCCCCCGTTCGGCGGAGACGCACCGCCGCCCCCCCTGCACTTCATCAAGGTCAGCCACCACGGCAGCCACAACGGCCTGCCCATGCCCGAGATGCTCGACGCCATCATGCCCGCGGCGTCGCCCGACGGGCGCGAGCGTTACGCCGTTGTCTCGACCTGCCTCGACTGCTACAACAATGTCCCGGACGACGCGACGCTCGGGCGGCTGAGGGAGCGGTGCGGCGTCCAGTCCGTCCTCGACCTCGCGGACGACGTTTTTTACTTCGACGTAGAATTCGAGGGTTAAAGATGAACAACCACACGACGACCCACGCGCGCTCGGGAAGGAACGGACTCAGATGAACAAAGCCTTGCGCGCCATTCTCGCGCCGCTCTGCCTCTGCCTCGCGCTCTGCGCGACGGCGCGTGCGCAGCAGGCCGCCCCGACCCCGAGCGTCGACATCCCGCGCGTCATCAGCGCCGATCATGACGCTGCCCCGAGCGGTGCCGTCCTCCAACTCTCTTTCGTGCCGGACTCGATCATCCTGAGCGCCAATAACACTATCGTTTATTTCGACGAGGACGAGGCGCAAATCATCGATGCGGTCGTCGGGCGGCTGACGGTGATCGTTCCCCCCAAACAGCCGAAGGGCGGGCGCGAGATAACACGGATCGTGCTTGAGTACAAAGGCCAGAAGAGCAGGCCGTACGACAGGTTCTCCGTCATCGAAGAGGGGGCAGATCCGGGCTTCACCCCGCGCATCGGAAACATAGAACCCTCAACGGCGAGTTCCGGCACTATCGTGAACGTCAGGTTCTCGCAGGAGATACCGCGCTGGCTCTGGGGTCAGACACAAATTCTCTTCGACGGCGTGCCGGCCAGAATCCTTCAGATGACTCCGAACGTGTTCAGAGTCGTCGTCCCCGCAGGTCTGGGGAACAACTCGCACGATGTCGCAGTCAGCATACGCGGACGAAAAGGCGATGCCTACGTTTCGTTCAGAACCCCCCAGTTTGTTGACCCCGCTGCATCGCCCTCCACATCAGGGGGGGCAACTCCGGCGACGGTGACGAGCTGGTTGCGCTCGCCGATAGCGCTGGTGGTCGTCGCGCTTCTCGTCTTAATGGCGATAACCCAGGTGTGGCGGTCGAGCGCGGAGAGCAAGCGGCTCAAGATGGAGAGGGAGAAGTTAGAGGTCGAGTTGTTAGAGAAGGAAAAACTCCGGCTCGAGGACGAGCGGCGGCGTGAGAAAGAGTTGGCCGACCTCAAGTTCATCATCGACGGAAATATAAGGTCGAAGGGCGAGACGCAGCCGGACAATCGGGAGACGGGCGATGACGGCGAAGACGGGGGGCAGGATGTCGGTGAGTCGCTGGGCTACGTGCCTGAGCTCCCGGCGGAACTCGTCGCGGCCTGCGGCTCCGGCGAGTGTGTCCTGTTCGCGGGCGGCGGCATCGCGGCGCAGGCGGGCTACCCCATCTGGGTGGTCGGCCTGGCCCGCATGCTCGACCGCGCCGCCGAGGCGAACCCGTCCGCGCCCTGGGACTCGCTGCGCGGCGCGCTCTCGAAGGGAGACCTGTCGGTCGTCGCCGAGGTGATCAGGTCGCGCGTCCCAGAAAAGGAACTGCTCCAGATGGTGTCGGAGGTCTTCCGGGAGCAGACGAAAGAGCCGACGCCGGTGCACCGCGCGTTGCGGGCGATCCCGTTCATGGGCATCATCACTCCGAACTGGGACGACCTGCTCCCCGAAGTCTATGCGCCGCTAAAGCCCGTCACCGTCTCGCCGAAGGACACCGACCCCATCATCAACCTCACGCGCGAGTTCCGCTTCTTCCTGATGAAGCTCTACGGCGACCCCGCACAGCCGGAGAGCTTCATCTTCACTCCGGCGGAATACCAGAAAAACATTTTCGAGAACGAAGCCTTCGGCCGGTTTGTCACTTTCCTCTTCATGTCGAAGACCTTCTTCTTCGCGGGCGCCTCGCTCGCGGGCATCGAGGACTTCCTGTCGGGACTGCGCCTGCGCGGCGCCGCCAGTCGCCGCCACTTCGCGCTCGTGCCGGCGCAGCCCGACATCGACCTACAGGCCGAGCGATTCCTCCAGAACTACGGCGTGCAACTGCTGGTCTTCGAGCCGACACCCGACTTCCCAGAAGTCCCGCGTTTCGTCGAGACTTTGCGCGAGGCCGTGCGTGCCGCCGGACCGCGCGCTAACAGGCCGGAGGTCGAGGCTGCCACCTTGGAGAGCGTCACGCTCGAAAACATCGGCCCGTTCAAGCACCTCGACATCACTTTCGAGGCGTCTTGGAACGTGCTGCTCGGCAACAACGGCAGCGGCAAATCCTCGCTCCTCAAGGCCGTCGCCCTCGGCCTCTGCGGCGACGACCCGAAGGCCGCCGAGGCCGGCGCCAAACTGCTGAACGCGCGCGCCCAGAGCGGCTCGATCAAGCTGCGCGTCGGCGGCAACGAATTCACCACTACCCTCACGCGTGAGGGCAAGAAGGTCAACGTCCGCAGTGCGGTCACGCCGCTCCAGACCGGGCGCTGGGCGGTGCTCGGCTTCCCGCCGATGCGCGGCACCTCCGTCCAGAATCCGCGCGGCCCTTCGCAGAACGTGACGGCGGCCTATGCCGACGTGCGCGACCTCCTGCCGCTCATCTATAGCCAGGTGGACACACGCATGGATGGCGTCAAGCAGTGGCTCGTCAACGTCCACGTCCGCTCGCGCCCCGACAGCCCCGAGGCGGCGAAGAACGCCGCACGGTATTCTGCACTCCGCAAAGCTTTCTTCGAAATCCTCGCCGAGTTGACGCCCGGTGTCTGCTGCGAGTTCGAGACCGTGGACGAGGAGACCTGGCAGGTCATGGTGCGGACGAGGGACGGGGTCGTGCCGATTGACCTCGTCAGCCAGGGGACCAGCTCGATCCTGGGCTGGGTCGGCACGCTGCTCCAGCGCATGTATGAGATTCACGGTGATGAGCCGGGGGTGGAGTCCAAACCCGCCCTCGTGCTGGTTGACGAGATCGACGCGCACATGCACCCGGACTGGCAACGCAAGCTCGTCCCGATGGTTCGCAAGCGCTTCCCCAACCTTCAGCTTTGCGTCACCACTCACTCGCCGCTCATCGTGGGGAACATGGAGCAGAAGGAGATTTACCATCTGCGCCGCAGTGGCGACGATATCCACGTCGGGCGGCTCAACTTCTCGCCCAAGGGGCTGCGCGCCGACCAGATTTTGACGACCAACGTCTTCGGCCTGCCCACCTCGATTAGCCCCGAGGCGGCCCGGCTCAAGGAAGAGTACGCGGACGCGCTGGCGAGGGTGAACGACCCTGATTTAAAGGACGACGCGCAGGCGAAGGCCGACTACGAAAGACTCACGAAAGAGGTCAGGGAGACGATAGCCACGCCCCCGGAGAGGGAGGAGGACAGGCAGGCGATGGAGCTGCTTGAGGAGTGGATGCTGGAGCGTTTTCTGGAGCACCCCGAGGAGGAGCGCCGGCGGGTCATCGAACGCGCGCAGGACATCTATCTGAGGATCGGAGGAGGTACGGATAGTGAACCGGATAAAGTTTGACCCCGAGAAGCTTGAAGGCGAAGACAAGACGTGGTGGGAGGCGTGGAAGACGCGGGCCGAGAAGGCGAAGGAGAAGGCGCTCAAGGACTACGACGAGGGCAAGCGGCCCATCCCGTTCAACAGCGACGTGTGGGGAGAGCTGAAGAAGTTCCTCCTGAAAAAGGTCTTCCACGGCAAGTGCGCCTACTGCGATTCGAGATTCACCGGCAACAGCTTCGGCGACGCCGAGCATTTCCGCCCGAAGGGCATGGTAACGCGGAAGAAGGACGGTAAGGACGAGGTCGTCACCGTCGAGGGCAAGGAGCACCCGGGCTACTACTGGCTGGCCTACGACTGGCGCAACCTGCTCCCGGCCTGCCAGCGCTGCAACAGCGACGAGGGGAAGATGAACCAGTTCCCGGTCAAGAACGGCACCTACGTCGCCTCGCGCAAAGTGGGCCCCGACACGGCGACGCTCGACAAACTCGAAGAACCTCTGCTGCTGCACCCTTATGACGAAAATCTCAACCCCGACGCGCACCTCATCTACGGCGAGAAGGGCGTCGTCAGCGCCTACAGGGTACACGGGCAGGACGACCCTTACGGCATGGCGGTTATCGAAACCTGCAACCTCAAGCGCGGCGATCTGGAGGTGGACAGGGACAGGTCGCAGTACCTCGCCTGGCTCGAATTCCAGAAGGCCATGAATAAGGCGATGGACGGGGAAGACGACGCCATGGACAAGGCCATAAGCCCCTACGAGTCGGGGCAGATGCCGCACTCCCGCGCGGCGCTCCAATACGTCGCGGCCAAGTGGAAGGAGCGCGTAAAAACCATCAACAGCAGAGTCTTGCCCGGCGGCAGGGGTTGAAGTCTGGGAAGATGTAGTCCACGTAGAGGTCTCTATGCTTCCAATAGCCGGAAGTGTGGCCTGTCTATGTGCCTGAAGAATGCTTTTCGGAAAGCTGATCGTTCCGGCGGCGGAACCCTTGAGGTACTAACCACAGCCGAAACCCCCATCCGCCGTCCAAATTTCCCGTCACCTCATCTTCGCGCCATCAACTCATCCTCAAACTATTTTGCTGCATAATTCCGCAGACAACTTTATATTCACCCTCAAGTCCGGGATCATCAGGCAGCCGCTACACCAGCGCAGAACAACGCCACGTACCTTTTGCAACTTCCTCAATCTCGCCGCCGCTTGACCGCGAGCGAGACAAGTAATCGGAGACGGTCATGTCGAAGAAGAAACAAGACGCGCAACACGATGAATTGCAGGAGCGAGAACTACCGCGTGGTGTGAAATTGCTCCGCACTCTCGAAGGGCACAATGATGTTATCTATAGCGTCGCGTTCGACGCGTCGGGCGGGATGTTGGCTAGCGGGAGCCGTGACAAGACAGTAATGCTGTGGGATGTGGGAAGCGGCAAGCTGCTTCGCACCCTCGAAGGGCATACCGATCGCGTTGATGCTGTCGCTTTCTCTGCGGTCATGGGATTACTAGCCTCCAAGAGTGCTGATGGAACCTTGCGCCTTTGGAGTTGCGAAACTTGGGAGACCATCGCTGTCATACCTGAGCCGACACATTCTGAGGTGTGGATACCGGGTCTCGCGTTTCATCCTACGTCGGCACTTCTAGCAGCGGTTGGTTCAAAGCCACACGCGCAGAGGCACGAGCGGTCTAAGCTGATTCACCTCTGGGAACTGGACATTGACCTGCTGCTCGGCAAAGCGGCGAAGGCAAAGCCGGTGACAGAGGCGGTGTATCACACGACGGCTAAGATCGTGTTGGTGGGTGATTCGGGGGTGGGGAAGACGGGGTTGGGGTGGCGTCTGGCGCATGGTGAGTATAAGGAACATTCTTCGACGCATGGGCAGCAGTTCTGGGTGATTGACGCGCTCGGCAAGCGACGGGATGACGGGACGGAGTGTGAGGCGATTCTGTGGGATTTGGCGGGGCAGCCGGATTATCGTCTGACGCATGCGTTGTTTCTGGACGATGCAGACCTCGCGCTCGTCCTGTTTGATCCGACCGACGCCCGCGACCCTTTGCATGGGGTCGAGTTCTGGTTGAAGCAACTCAAGGCGGGGATGGCTGCGAGTTCGTCGAGTGAAGAGATGGAAGGGGGAGAGGCGCGGAAATTTTGTCCGACGATACTGGTCGGCGGGCGCACGGATCGGGGAGATGCGCGTCTGACGCAGGAGGAACTGGATGATTTCTGCCGCGAGCGTGGCATCTGCGGCGGGTATCTGCGACGAGCGCGAAGGAGAAGACGGGGCTGGACGAGTTGATGCGCCGGATGCGCGAGCAGATTCCGTGGGAGCAGAAGGCGACGACGGTGACGACCGTCACTTTCAAGCGCATCAAGGATTACGTGCTGGGGATGAAAGAGAACCGGCGCATCAGGAAGGTGATCGTCACCCCGCAGGACTTGCGCAGGCGTCTGGAGAAGACGGACAAGCGTTGGCGTTTCACCGACGCGGAGATGATGACGGCCGTGCGCCACCTGTCGAACTACGGCTACGTGCGCGTGCTCAAGACTTCCAAGGGCGAGGAGCGCGTGCTGCTCGTGCCTGAGTTGCTGAACAATCTGGCAGCCTCGTTCGTGCTCGAAGCGCGGCGCAATCAGAAGGGCCTGGGGTCGCTCGAAGAGAAGACTCTGCTGGCGGGCGAGTACGGGTTTCGGGAGTTGGAGAAGTTGACGGAAGAGGAACAGAGCATCCTGCTCGACTCGGCCGCGCTCTTGTTCCTGGAGCATAACGTCTGCTTCCGCGAGACAGACCCGCTCAGCGGGAAGTCGTATCTCGTCTTCCCCGAATTGATCAACTTGAAGAAGCCCTTGCTGGCCGACGAAGAGACGGAGGACAGCGTGGCCTACACGGTGAGCGGCGCAATCGAAAACGTCTATGCGTCGCTCGTCGTGCTGCTCGGCTACACGCAAACTTTCACGCGCACGAACCAGTGGCGCAATCAGGCGCGTTATGAAGTGGGCGACGGTTTGATCTGCGGCTTTCGGCAGGACGAGGAACAGGAAGGCGAGTTGAACCTCGTGCTCTATTTCGGCAGGAATGTCGGCACGCCGGTGCGGACGCTGTTTCAAGGATTGTTCGAGAGCTTCCTCGCACGCCGCAACCTGAGCGTGTTTCGCTACGAGCCTGCGTTGTGCGCGAACAATCATCCGCTCAATCGCTCGGTCGTGCGCGAAGAGTTGCGCGAGGGCAAGGCGTCTGCCTTCTGCCCGAAGTGCGGCGACAAGGTTGCGCTTCCGAAAGCAGATGAGCCGATCCAGTTGACGCAGCAGGAGCGGCGCAAGGTGGACGAGCAGCGCTGGCTTGCCGAGCAGCGGACGCGTTTCGAGCAGGCTGTCTTTCGTTTGTCGTCCTTCGTCGAGGATCAAAAACTCGACCGGCCGCAGTGCTTCATCAGCTACGCGTGGGGCGAACGCGAACGCGAGCGCTGGGTGGAGCGCAATCTTGCCACTGACTTGCAGAAGGCGGGCGTCGGCGTTGTGCTGGATCGTTGGGAGAACGACCGCGCGGGCCGGAGCGTGTCGCGCTTCGTCAGCCGAATCGCGGAATGCGGCATTATCATCCCGGTGGGCACGCCGCTCTATTTCAAGAAGTTTGAGAACCGCGTGTCGGATACCGGCAGCGTGGTCGCCTCCGAAGTGGATTTGATCAGTCAAAGACTGATGGGCACGGAGGCGGAGAAGGAGACGGTCATGCCCGTCCTGTTGGCCGGTGAAAAAAAGAGTTCGCTGCCGCCGCTGATGTGGGATCGGGTGCATCGTGATTTCCGCAGCGAGCGCGCCTACTTCACGACGGCCTTCGACTTGATCCTGGATCTCTACGGGATCGCACATCACGATACGGCCGTCGCAGACCTGCGCGAATCGCTCCGTGAGTTCGATCTGCGAGAAGGGCGTTGAAGGGATGACGGTTCGGCTTTTCGCCTTCGTGGTCTATCGTGCAGTCTGATGGCTTATCTGGTTGACGGCAATAACGTGATGGGGCAGCGCGTGGGGTGGCATAGGGATCGTGTGCGTGCGCGGCGGGAGTTGCTGGAGGAGTTGGCGCGGTTCGCTCTGGCGAAGAAGGTGCGCGTGGACGTCGTGTTCGACGGTGCGCCGGACGAGAATTTCGCTGATGGTTCGAGTTACAAAGGTGTGCGCGTCTACTACGCGGCGCGCGGGTCGAATGCGGACGAGCGGATCAAGAGTCTGGTCGAAGCATCGCGCGAGCGGCGGACGCTCTCGGTGGTGACTTCGGATCGCGCGTTGGCCGATTACGTGCGGCGCTGCGGGGCGCACGTCGTGCGCTCGGGCGAATTCCGTCGGCGCATGGAAGAGTCGGAAGCGGCGCGCGCTTCGCAGGCGGAGACGGACGCGCCGCCCATCGAAGAGACAACCGAGCGCTGGATGCGCTACTTCGGCGTCGCGCCGGAGGACGACGAATGAAAGGGCACAGGCGAAAAGGTGCGCTCAGTTTCGTCTCCACAGACGCGACAGCCAAGCGGTGCAACTCAGTTGCGGGAACAGGAACAGCGGCGACTGAATGGAGACGAAGAAAATCACCCATCCGATGAAGGCCGCCCAAGAGTCTGTCGGATTAACTTTGAGCATGACGACGGATGCCAGCAGCGCGCCCGTCAAAACGGCAAGCCCCGTGATGATCGCACGGCCTCTTCTGTTCATACAGCACCTCCTGACGCAAAGTCGAAATTTCCATTTAATACGCGTCCGGCGCGCGGAGAGTTGCGCCGCTGCCTGTTAGTTGCCGGAAGATGAAACGTGTCGTTAATTTATTCGGCCGGCATCTGGGGTCGCTCAACGCGCGGGTTCGCTGCGGGCGACGAGGGCGAGGCGGTCGGCTTTGGGGCTGAGGGCGAGGCGTGTGATCTGTCTGAGACCGTCGTTGGAGAAGTCTGCGATGAGTTGCCAGTCGGGCGCGGGGGCGGACGGGTCGAGTTGGTAGAGTTTGGCATCTTGCGCCGAGAGGATGCGGCCGTCGGGCGTCCATGTGAGGTCTTCGCTGCCGGGGAGCGTGGGGGCGATGGTGGTCGAGCGTTTGGTCTTGAGGTCGAAGATTTTGATAAGCCAGCGGTCGGGCGAGATTTTGTGTACGAAGCTGAAGGCCGCGCGGCGCGGGACGAGATGCAGGGCGCGGCCGATGTTGACGTGGATAGTGTCGAGAAAAGAGTTGTCCGTGGGGGCGAGTTGGAGCGCGTTGGGTTGGCCTTCGCGTCCGAGGATGAAGAGGGCGAGCGTCTCGCGGTCTAACCAGAGGTGATAGCCGACGGGTTTGAGGTTGGGAAGGACGAGCGAGGGCGCACCGCCGCCGCCCACTGCGGCGAGGGGAAACTTCCAGAGGCGCTGCGTCTTGTCTGCCTCGACGCGCACGACGGAGAAGAATTTACCGCCGGGCATGACCGTGGGCGAGTATTCGCCTTCGGGCGTCGCGGTCAGACGCGTGGTCTGTCTGGTGTCGAAGTCGTAGCGATAGATGTCCGTCTGTTCGCCTTCGCGCTGCGAGGTGTAGAGGAGACTCCGGCCGTCCGGGAGAAAAGACGGCTGGTTGTCGTAGCCCGCGCGGGCGGTGATGTTGGAGGGGCGGCCGAATTCGAGTTTGCCTTTGGCGACGGTTACGTCGAGGACGAAAATGTCTTCGGTCGTCGCCGGAGCAGGAGCGGCAGCAGTCGGCGTCTGCGCGAAGGCAGCGACGGAAGCGACGACGAGAAGCGCCGCAACGCGAAAGAGACTGCCGCAGATGACTTTCATGGATAGCGGGAATCGGTTCGTTGATTCGTCCGTTAAAGCGACTAAAAAAACTTGGAAACCACGAAGGGACACGAAACAACACGAAGAGTTCAGTGTTGCTTCGTGTGACGCGCGTGGGTTCATTCTTTGCTTTCCTTATTTGATCTCCACGAGCTCGATGTCGAAGATCAGTTTCTCGCCTGCGAGCGGGTGGTTGGCGTCGAGCGTGACGTGAGTGTCTGTCACTTCGGTGATCGTGACGGGGATTTGCTGGTCGGGAGCGATCTGCATGGCGAGCGTCATGCCGACCTCCGGTTCCTGCCCGATGCTCTGCACGACGATGTTGCGCGGAATGGTTTGCACGCGTTCGGGGACGGGTTGACCGTAGGCGTCGTCGGCCTCGATCTCGACCGTGCGACGTTCGCCGACGTTCATGCCGCGCACGCCTTCTTCGAAGCCCGCGATGGCCTCGCCCCCGCCGACCGTGAACTCGAACGGATCGCGCCCCACGCTCGAATCGAAAGTCTCTCCCGTTTCCAGACGCCCCGTGTAATGCACGCGCACAGTATCGCCGTTTTTCGCTTGCTCTGGCATAATGCTCTCCATTCCGTTGGTTTTTTGTTGCCGGAGAGCATCGCACACTCAACAGCGGAAATCCAGCGAAGCAAACTCGTCCGTCCCCTAACGGAAGAAAACTCATTCAACCCCTCAACGTCGCCCGACTGGAGTTTTCGCTTATGAAGAAACTGGCCTCGCTCGTCATCACGCACGCGCTTCTGCTCGCATCGCTTACCTTGCCCGCCGCCGCTACAGCGGCGCAACAACAGCGAACCGCGCCACCGCAAACAACGCCCGCACAAACGCCGCTCGGCCAGTCGCCGCAGACAACGCCCCAGCGGCAACCAGGCGCGCCCGCTGCGGATGATGACGAAGAGGTGGTGCGCATTACGACCAATCTCGTGCAGATCGATGCCGTCGTGGTGGACAAAAAGGGCAAGCAGGTGACAGACCTGACGGCCGAAGAGTTTGAAGTCTTCGAGGACAAACGCCCGCAGAAACTTACCAACTTCTCTTACGTCCTGAACGAGACCGCACCGTCCACGGCGGAGACGGCCGAAGCCGCGCGCCCGAAGTCGAAGGATAAAGCGAGCGGCGCGCCACCCGCGCCGCCGCGTCGCCTCCGCCCGGAACAGGTGCGCCGCACGATGGCGCTCGTCGTCGATGACCTCGGCCTGTCATTCGAGAGCACTTCGTTTGTCCGCGATGCCCTCAGGAAGTTCGTCAACGAGCAGATGCAGCCGAACGATCTGGTCGCCATCATACGCACGAGCGCGGGGATGGGCGCGCTGCAACAGTTCACCTCCGATAAGCGTCAGTTGCACGCCGCCATCGACCGCGTGAAGTGGTACATGGGCGGGCGCGGCGGCGTCTCCGTCTTCGCGCCGCTCGAAGGCAGCGCGAACATGCCGCAGTCTTCGACGGGCGAGAACCCTGCCGACCGCGCCACGCGCCGCGCCGAAATGGTCTCGGCCGAACTGGAAGATTTCCGCGAAGAGATTTTTTCCGTCGGCACGCTCGGCGCGCTCAACTTCGTCGTGCGCGGCATGCGCGAGTTGCCCGGTCGCAAGTCCGTGCTCCTGTTGTCAGACGGCTTTTCGCTCTACACCACAGACCGCGGGCGCGGACGCAGCGACCGCGTGATGCAAGCCATGCGACAGTTGACCGATCTCGCCAATCGCGCTTCGGTCGTCGTCTATTCGATTGACGCGCGCGGTCTGACTATCCCCGGCTTCACCGCCGCAGACGATCTCTCCGGCATGACGCCGCAACAGATCGAAGACGCGTTCAGAGAGCGCAGCGATCAACTCTTCGACACGCAGAGCGGCCTCGCCTACCTCTCACAGCAGACGGGCGGCTTCCTCATCAAAAACAACAACGACCTGACGGGCGGCATCCGGCGCGTGGTCGAAGATCAAAAGGGCTACTACCTGCTCGGCTATCGTCCCGAAAGCGCGACCTTCGACCGTCGTTACCATCGCATCTCCGTGAAAGTGAAGCGGCCGGGTTTGCGTGTGCGCACGCGCACGGGCTTCTACGGCATACGCGACGAAGAGACGCGCCCCGTGCGCCGCACGCGCGAGCAACAACTCTACGCCGCGCTCACCTCGCCCTTCGCCTCGCCTGACGTGCGCCTGCGCCTGATGGCCTACTTCGGCAACACGGAGCAGGACGGTTCCTTCATGCGTTCGATGCTGCATCTGGACGCGCGCGACGTGCAGTTCAGACAGGAGCCTGATGGGAAATACAAGGCCGTGCTCGACGTGGTGGCCGTCACCTTCGGCGACAACGGGCGCGTCATCGAATCGCTCGACCGCATCCACACGTTGACGCTGCCCGAAGAATCCTACCGGCGCGTGCTGCGCGACGGCATCACTTACAACCTGAACGTCCCCGTCAAAAAGCCCGGAGCGTACCAACTGCGCATGGCCGTGCGCGATACAGTGACGGAGCGCACCGGCTCTGCCAGCCAGTTTATCGAAGTGCCCGACTTGAAGAAGAACCGCCTCGCGCTCTCAGGTCTAATTCTGACCGGCTTTGAAGGCGACTTGACGAGGGCGGCGGGCGCGAGCGGCGCTAATCAAGCCGCGCCCGCCGCTGCGGCGGCGTCTCCCGCTTCGCCGGGACAGGGAAGCGTACAGGCCGCAGCGACGGGCACGGCGACGAACGCGAACGCAGACGAGACGGGCACGCTCGCCAGTCCGGCCGTGCGTCGCTTCCGGCAAAGAGCGCCGCTTGCGCTCGGCTACGCGGTCTACAACGCGCGGCTCGACAAGGCGACCGGACGCCCGCAACTGACGACGCAGACGCGCATCTACCGCGACGGCGAACTCTTCTTCAGCGGCAAAGAACAGCCCGTGGAGGTGAGCGCGTCCGAAACGGATTTGAAGCGCATCGGCATCCTCACGCAACTCAAACTCAGCTCGCAGTTCACGCCCGGCGAATACGTCATACAGGTCATCGTCACCGACACGCTGCGCAACGACAAACATCGCATCGCCACGCAATCGGTCGATTTTGAAATCTATAAGTAAGACGCAAGTTCCGGGTCGCAAGTCAGAAGAGGCTTTCAGATTTGCGACCCGGAACTTGCGTCTTCGGGACTTGGGATTTAGTAAAGGAGCAGTGATGAAGAGAGGTGTCTGGGGCGTCGGGCTGTTAGCGTTGGCGCTGTCGTTCGCATCGCTCGTCGGGCAGCAGGGGAGCGGAGCGCAAACGCCGGCCGTGTCGTCGTCGTCGCAGCAGCAAGCGGCGGCGGAAGACGAGCTGGTGCGTATCACGACGAACCTCGTGCAGGTGGATGCCGTGGTGACGGACAAAGAGGGGCGCATCGTGACGGATTTGCGTGCGGAAGACTTCGAGGTGTTTGAAGACGGTCGGCCACAGACGGTCACGAACCTCTCCTTCGTGCCGCTCGAACCTGCGGCCGTAGAAGCGCGCGAAGCGGAGACGACGGCGGCCAAAGACAAAGCGGCGAAGCGAGACAAAAACGCGCCGCTCGTTCCTCCCGTGCCCGCCGCGCGCCTGCGCCCCGAACAGGTGCGTCGCACGTTGGCGCTCGTCGCCGGTAATCTCTCCTTCGGCAGCACCGACGCCGTCCACGACACGCTTAAAAAGTATGTGGACGAGCAGGTGCAGCCGAACGATTTGGTCGCCGTCATCTCGCTCAGAGCGGCGAGCGGCGCGTTGCAGCAGTTCACGACCGACCGGCGGCAACTCGCACGCGCCGTCGGCAAGGTGCGCTGGCTGCCCTCGTCCGGCTACGAGGTGGATAGCATCGAGCCGGTGCGCCGCGACGATACCGACACGACGCGGGACAGCCGCGCGGGCACGTTCGGGAGCACAGACGCGCGCGCCGCGCGCGAACGCATTGAGAGCGCTCTGGGGCCTGCCTGTCTACGCATCGCGGGGGATGTCGTCGCGCTCACGCATCTCGTTTGGCGCATGCGTCTGCTGCCGGGGCGCAAGTCGGTCGTCTATTTCTCCGACGGCGTCTCAATCGGACGCGGCCGCGGCAATGGCAGCGCTTCGCTCTGCGTCTACGATGCGCTGCGCCAGTTGGTCGATGCGGCCGCGCGCGCCTCGGTCGTCATCTACGCGATTGACGCGCGCGGTCTGGTCAACCAGTATCACATCAGCGCGCAGGACGACGTGTCGCCCGACGACACAGGGTTTGTGCAGGAGTCGCGCGCCATCGACTTTTTCGAATCGCAGAACGGTCTGAACTTCATGGCCGAGAACACGGGCGGCCGTTTCATCCATTCGAAAAACGATCTGACGCGGGCGCTCAGACAAGTGCTCAACGACCAGCGCGGCTATTACCTGATCGGCTATCGTCCCACCGAGGCGACTTTCAAAGGCAAAAAATTTCATAAGATCGAAGTGCGCGTGCGCCTCCCCGGTCTGAGAGTGCGTTCGCGCACAGGCTTCTACAGCCTGCCCGACAGCGAGGCCGTGCCGGCACGCTCCACGAGCGGCGACCGCCAACTCTACGCCGCGCTCGCCTCGCCCGTGGGCGGCGCGGACGTGCGCATGCAACTGAGCGCCTTCTTCTTCAACGATCCGCGCGCGGGTTCTTTCGTTCGCTCGCTCCTTTACATCAACGCGCAGGACATCAGCTTCAAAGACGAGCCGAACAACTTCAAGAAGGCCGTCTTCGACGTGGCCGCCGTCACCTTCGACGAAGGGGGGCGCATCGCCGACGAGTTCAACCGCACGCACACCGTCCGCGTCGGCCCGGACACCTTCCGTCACGTCCTCCTGCACGGCCTCACCTACAGCGCCGACGTGCCGGTCAAACGCGCTGGCGCATACCAGTTGCGCATCGTCGTGCGCGACGCGGCTTCCGGACGACTCGGCGCGAGCGGCCAGTTCATCGAAGTGCCCGACGTCGTGCGCGGCAAACAGTTTGCCCTCTCCGGTCTCTTGCTCGGCGAAGCCGTGCAGCAAGGTGCGCCGACGCTGCAACCGGGCGCGACCGCCGAAGCCGCCGTTGCGCCCCTGCTCACGGCCGCGCATCCGGCCCTGCGCCGTTTCCGCCCCGGCGCGTCGCTCGCTTACTCTTACGTCATTTACAACCCGCGCCGCGTCTCCGGCCGTCCCCAACTGACGACGCAGGCGCGTCTCTTCCGCGAAGGCCGCGAAGTCCACTCGACGCCCGAAACTCCCTTCGACGCCGCCGCGCAGACGGACACGGCGCGTCTCGCCGCGACAGGCACGCTCACGCTGGATGCGGACGCGCAGCCCGGCTCATACGTCCTCCAACTCGTCGTCAACGACGCGCCGCCCGGCCAGAAACGCCACACCGCAACGCAGTGGATCGAGTTTGAAGTCGTCAAATAGTCTCAAGTCTCAAGTTCCAAGTCCCAAGTCTGATACTATTCTTTGACTTGAGACTTGAGACTTGAGACCTGGGACTATGAAATCAATCATCGTCGGCACGGCCGGACACATCGACCACGGGAAGACGACGCTCGTGCGTGCGCTGACGGGCGTGGACGCAGACCGCCTGCCGGAAGAGAAGCGGCGCGGCATCACCATCGACCTCGGCTTCGCCGAACTAGACCTCGGCGACGTGCGCGTCGGCTTCGTAGACGTGCCCGGCCACGAACGCTTCGTCAAAAACATGCTCGCGGGCGCGCACGGCATCGACGCCGTGGCGCTCGTCGTCGCCGCAGACGAGGGCGTCATGCCGCAGACGCGCGAGCATTTCGACATCAGCAAATTGCTCGGCGTGCGCAGCGGCCTCGTCGTCATCACGAAGACGGACACGGTTGACGAAGAGTTGCTTGCGCTCGTGCGCGCGGAGGTCGAAGAGTTGGTCGCCGGTTCTTTTCTCGAAGGTGCGCCGGTCGTCCCTGTGAGCGCGCGCGACGGTGCGGGACTCGAAGAGTTGAGACGAGAGTTGCGCGCGGTGGCGGCGCGCCTGCCCGCTCGTTCTTCGGTCGCCGTGGCGCGCTTGCCCGTGGATCGCGCTTTCACCATGCGCGGTTTCGGCGCGGTCGTCACCGGCACGCTCGTCGCGGGCGAGATCGCCGAAGGGCACGAGTTGGAGTTATTGCCCGCAGGCGTGCGCGTGCGCGTGCGCGGTTTGCAGGTTCACGGCCGCGCCGTCGAGCGCGCCGTCGCGGGGCAGCGCACGGCCGTCAATCTGGGCGGCGTTGACGCGTCCGCGATAGAACGCGGAATGACGCTTGCGCCCGCAGGCCGCCTGCGCGCCACGCAGATCATCGACGCCTCGCTCGAAGTGCTCGCGCACGCGCCGCGCCCGCTTCGTTCGCGTGCGCGTGTGCGCGTCCACGTCGGCGCGGCCGAAGTCTTGGCGCGCGTGCAGGTGCTCGAACCGGCGGGCGAGATTGCTCCGGGCGCGCGGGGCTTCGCGCAACTCAGGCTCGAATCACCGGTCGTCGCCCTGCCCGAAGAACGCTTCATCATCCGTTCCTATTCGCCGCAGCGCACCATCGGCGGAGGCTCTGTCCTCGATGCCTTCGCCTTGAAGCATCGCGGGCGTGAACGCACTGCGGCGCGCGAGCGCTTGCGCGCTTTGACGGATGCCCCGGCGGCCGTGCGGCTTGCGCTCTACGTCGAAGCGGCGGGCGAGGGCGGACTCAGGCGCGCAGACCTGTCGGCGCGGACGGGCTGGCAGGACGAAACGCTCGACGCCGCGCTCGCAGAGGCTACGCACGCGACGGGCGGCGCGGTCGTCGAGGCCGAGGGCGTCTACGTCGCGCGGAAAATTTTCGAGCAATTTATCCGGGCGGCGCACGCTGAAGTCGAAGCGCATCACCGGCGCGAGCCTTTGCAGCGCGGTCTTGCGCGCGAGACTTTGCGCGAGCGCGTGTTCGCACACGTCGCACCGGAAGTTTTTCGCGCCGCGCTCGCCGCGGCCGAAAGCGCGGGACTCGTCGTCTCCGAACGCGACGTGGTGCGCGCCGCCAGCCACACGCTCGCCCTCTCGGCCGCCGACACGGAGTTGCACACGAGGCTCGAAGAGATTTACCGCGCCGCCGCGCTCGAAGCCCCGACCTTCGACGAAGCGCTCGCCCGCGCCGCCCCCGGCGGGCGCAATCCGGTCGCACGCGAGCACGCGCGCAAAATCCTGCAACTGCTGATCGATTCCGGCGCGCTCGTGCGCGTCGCGGGCGAACTGCTCATGCACCGCGAAGCCCTCGCGCGTCTCGTCGAGATGCTCCGCGAATACGCCGCGCGCCACGAACCCGAACGCCTCATCGACGTGGCCGCCTTCAAAGAGTTAACCGGCGTCTCACGCAAATACGCCATCCCGCTCCTCGAATACCTCGACCGCGCACGCATCACGCGCCGCGCCGGCGACCGACGGCTGATACTAAAAGGATGAGGGATGAGGGATGAGGGATGAGGGATGAATGAAGACAGGTCAATGGTGAATGGTAAATGGTGAATGGAACTGACATGTCTTCTCCATTTACCATTCACCATTTACCATTGACCATCCTGCTTCATCCCTCGTCCCTTCGCCCTCATCCCTGCTTTTCCATCTTGCGTCTCGCGCGCGGCGGCGTTAACATAACGGCCGTACACAAAAAGTTTCTTTGTCCGAAACGACTGTCCCGACAAAGTTCTGGCGTAATTTTTTCGGCTCATACGTGATTAACGAGTGGTCGCAGCCTCTCGGTCGCCATCATTTCGATTAACAACCAACGCCGGAGGGTCAAAACATGAATCGTATGCTGGACATTGTCTACTGGGTGGTAGGTCTTATCGCCAGTGTCGGCGCTCTGTATTACTTCGTGAAGTTTCTCCAATCCGAGGGGACGGAAGGAAACAAGAGTTGGCTGTGGTACGCCATCGGCTTAGCGGTCGTGGCCTGCATCTGCGCGCTGCTCTACTTCCTCAGACACGTCAACAAGGAAGAGGAAATACACATCACGTAACCCGGGATGCCTCAGACCGCCCGAAGCCCGCGCCGCCCGGAAGAGTTGTTTCGGTCGGCGCGAAGGTGACTGCTTCTGCCCGGTCGCTCAGGCACGACGCGCCTCGCTTGTCAGA
>DASZCS010000052.1:0-31769 GCA_035942855.1 Pyrinomonadaceae bacterium
GAATACGTTTGATTCTCCGCGCCCACTTTTCTTGCGCGTGCTCGCTGCCTTCGACGCTAAGGCTGAGGTGACGGCGATGGCGGCGGCGCATCGTCCGCGGTCTTGCGCCTGCGGAGCGTATCGTTAAGTGGCGGGGCACTAACCAAAGAGGCATGCTAAGCTCTGAGCGGTTATCGTCAAGCATGCTAATGTGTGAGGCCAAATCAATCGGCTTTTGCCGCTCTATTACGGAGTTAGGCCGAATCATTCGGCACAATATGCGTTGGGCGCTTCGTGTCTAGCGAGAAGGATGATGAGAGCTGTCCGTTACAAAAAGCATGGCGCTGTAGGCGGTGAAGTAAGGGGCTACGGCTCGCTGGCGCAGATGTTGTTCGACGTACCGGATTTGCATATTTCTTTGTTTACGCTGAAACGCATCCCGCCGCTCCACGTGCTGAATGAAGTGCTCGGCAGCGGCGTCTCGGAGGCCGGGATGAGTGGCGGCTGTCGTTGGCAGCCGTTCCAGATCGCCGAAGATGAATACGCCGAACTGGTCGAAGACTTGCTCGCCTTGCCGGGGTCGGATTTGTCGGTCGATACTGAGTTGCAAAGTTGCCGGAATCTAAAGGATTGGAATTACAAGCTCTGGCGTAAGTACGGCAAAGAGTATCGCAAGGCGCATGGGCTGGATTGAGGCAGTTTACTGATGGCGGCGTGGTTATACCGGACGCCGCGCCCAACAACGGCATGCACCCGACCGCGAATAACGCGGCTTTCATCCGCAAGACTCGCCGCTAGTCACGTCCCGTCGCGGCGGGTAATGACGGGCGTTAGATGCTTCGCCCTTTCGAGTGATCAGTAGAGAGTAATCGCGTGTGGCAAGATTATTGAAGCCGGAGTATTTATGAGCACGTCTAAGCAGGCGCATATGAGTGAACAGTATCCACAAACTGCCTTGTTCGGCACGGAGGAGCGAACGCTCTTCTGTCCGACCCTCGGTCGGGAGTATCACCTGTCTGTCGCTCTCCCGGATAGCTACAAGAAATCTACGCAGGCGTATCCCGTGATTTATGTTTTAGACGGTGACTTCCTCTTCGGGATGGCGGCCGGGTTGACTCGCTTCTCCAATTGGTTCAGGGGAGTCCCCGAGACCATCATTGTGGGCATTAGCTACGGCATGGAAAGCTATGAAGAATGGGGCCAGTTGCGAGAACGTGACTTTAAGATTCCCGAGATGCGCGACGCGCCTCCCGATAGCGCAGCCGACCTCTTTTTAGACGCCCTGACGCGGGAGATGATCCCATTTGTTGAAGCGAACTATCGTACCCTGCCGACTGATCGCTGCCTGTATGGCTATTCGTCGAGTGGGTTCTTTGTGCTCTATGCGTTGTTCCATCAGCCGGATGCCTTCCAGCGGTATATCTCCGGCAGCGGCGATCTGTATATCGCGTACCCGTATGTGATTCAACACGACGCGCAGTTGGTGGCGCGAGACGCGGCCAAGGCGATTCAGCTTTACCTTTCAGTGGGGGAGTTGGAAGATGACCAGTTTCCTTACTTTGATCAACTCGTCGCCTTTTTCGAGCGTAGGAACTACCCCGGTTTGACGCTGACCACCGAAATCTATTCCGGTGAGGGTCACGGTTCCGAAGGGATGGCGCTGACTTACCTGCACGGACTACGCATGGTGTACCCACAAGCTGAAGGCGAGCATCCTGATCAGGTGTGAGTTGTTCTTTCAATGCCGCATCTAACAACGGCATGCACCCGGCCCGGGTCAGCGCAGCTCCCATCGTTAACTTCTCCATTGCGCAGTAGCGGGCGGGGGGTGATGCCGGGCGTTATGCCACTTCGCCTCTAGAGTCGGTTTATATTGGCTGAAGGATTATGAAGCAGGACTACGAAACACGAGCCTATATCGCGTGGAATCTGGAAGATGCACACGAAGAGTTGACTCGGATACTGGACGGGATTAGCCCGGATAAAGAAATTGACGAGGACGAGTTCAGGGTCAGGATGGCGCATCTGTATAGCCACTTGAACACTGCCTGGAATGTTCGGAACGCGAGCGCGAGCGATCTAGATTCTGCCGGCGGTAAGCAGCTAAATTCATGGATGCGCTTTCCTGAGGATATTGAAGTGCCATAACCTCAGGGCAGCATAACAACGGCATGCACCAGACCTGCATCAGCGTGGCTGTCATTTGTAAGATCGGATGCTGCTCGCAGTTGCGTGCGGGTGATGCCGGGCGTTAGATGCCTGTTGGATGATTATGGATAGAACAAATAAATTTAAGTTGCGCCCTGCGATGAATGGCGATGTTCCTTATCTTGACATAGTGATTGATGACCAACCTTTGGCTACATATTTTGTTGGCCGTCTGGGCGCTATTCCAGATTGTGTTTCGCCTCTTGGATGGTCTGCTTCAGAACAACATGAACGTGGACAGTTTCGCAGATTTTTACTAGAGGAGCCTCCGGATTTACCTAATGGAAGAAATTCTATTCTTGTCTGTCATCTCTGTGGCGACTTAGCTTGCGGGGCGTATTCGGCAATCTTTATACGGGAGGGCGGTCTGATCCGCTGGAACGATTTTGGTTATGAAAGCACTTTGGATTTTGAGACTGCTGAAATCCCGATACCGAGCAGCGTTTCAGCGTTCATCTTTTCCTGGGAACAGTATGAAGGTGAACTGCGACGGCATCTAACAAGTCGTTCGACCGGACTGCTCGATAGCAATTCTTTCATGGCTGAATGATAATTCGCTGGTTGAATGCTGCTCGCTCGCGGCCGGCAATTCCAGCGTCAGCACGCTTCGCTTTTGCGGGGTGTAGGGTGTTCATGGGCGTCAAGAGAGATATGATTTCAATCCGTCCGGCCATCGAAAATGACATTGAGGCCCTTTGCTTGCTTGACCTCATCGCGCGTCAAGAGCGCGAGCGGCGAGAATTTATTCGGCATGAAGTCGTCTTCGGCAATTGCTTCGTCGCTGTTACGAACGAAACGGTGATTGGCTACGGCGTGTTAAATTACACCTTCTATTACAATGGCTGTATCGACATGCTCTACATTCATTCCGAACACCGGCGGCGCGGCGCGGGTGAGGCGCTGTTAAGGCACATGGAGTCTCTGTGCCGAACCCCTAAGCTGTTTACCTCTACCAACCTGTCGAATTTACGGATGCAATCATTGCTCGCTAAATTGGACTATGAGTTGAGTGGGGTGATTCACAATCTGGATGAAGGCGACCCGGAGATTGTGTACTTCAAGCGGCTCAGATGAACCCGGCGCGCGGGCTAACAATGGCATGCACCCGGACGCGAATGGCGCAGCTCTCATCTGCGAGACGCCGTGCTTGATATGTTGTGCTCGCGGCGGGTGAGGCCAGGCGTTCGACAGCTTTTGTGAAATCAGAGGGCTTAATTTACAGAGGGAAATATGATTATGAAACTCTTTATAAAATTGTTCTTACTCTTGGTTGTCACATCTTTTAGCGTCGCTATTGTTTCGGCACAATCTCCGCCAGCACCCGTAATACCGACGAAGGTTATAGGCAAAGCGAGGATTTACGAATTCAAAACCAAAACAAAGGTTGAATCCGTTTTTCTCAAACGCAATAACATACAAATAATTCGCGCCACATTTGAAGTTCCGTCAGATCAGGCGGGCGCAAAACCGAAAGGCTTTCAGTTCTTTTATCAATCGTGGTCAGACAACGGCTTCAAATACAAAGACAATCGCCAGGTTGCCATCATTCTTGACAAAAAAGGTACGGCACAAGGCGAAGCAAAACTTATAACGGCATCTTGTTTTAATCCAAGGAAAGAAAAGGAATGTTACGAAGTCCTTATATCCCCTCTGCTTCCGTTTGCAGACTTTGAGGCGATGTTAAAAGCTAAAGATGTAAAGATACAGTTTGGCAAAACAGTCTTTGAACTAACGCCTGAAGAGAAAGACGGGCTTCGAGATTTGCAGCGAACGCTCGATAAATAACGGGCTGTCGAACAATTCAATGGACGTGAGGGCGAGACATTGGGTGTGATCGTTGTCAGTGGTGCGCGGGTTTTTTGATGATGCCGCCTTCGGCGTCGGAGAGCGGATGCGTGACGATGAAGGCGTTGGGGTCTGTGTCTTTGGCGACGGTTTTGATGCGGCCGATCTCAAGGCGTGTGACGACGCAGTAGAGGATGTCCTGTTCGGCGTCCGAGAGGCCGCCGCGGCCTTTGTAGACGGTGACGCCGCGGTTTAGTTGGGCGATGATGGCGTGTTTGATCTCTTCGCTGTGGGCGGAGATGATCTGGACGGCGGTGTATTGCTCGATGCCATGCAGGAGGAAGTCGATGGTCTTCGACGCGGCGACGTAGGTGAGTATGGAATAGAGCGCCGATTCGATGCCGAGGAAGAAGGCCGCGGCCGCGAAGATGAAGATGTTGAGGATGAGGATCACGTCGCCGACGCGCAGGAGGTGGCTGCTTTTGCTGACGAGCAGGGCAGCGATCTCCGTCCCGTCCAGAACCGCGCCGCCGCGTATGGCGAGGCCGATGCCTGCGCCGATGAAGATGCCGCCGAAGACGGCCGTTAAAAGTTTGTCGGGTGTTACATCAGGGTAGGGAATGACCGCCAGACAGATCGACAGACCCGCAATGGCGGCCGCGCTCCTGATGGCGAACGAGCGGCCGATCTGCCTGTAGCCGAGCGCGATGAAGGGCAGGTTGATGAAAAATATGAGGAGCGCGAGCGGCCTGCCCGACACGTCCGCGAGCAGCATGGAGATGCCCGTCACGCCGCCGTCGATAAAACGGCTCGACAGCAGGAAACCTTTCAGCCCCAACCCCGCCGAAAGAATCCCCAAAATTATGAGCGCCGTGTTGCCCGCCGCCCGCCCGAAATTTTTCATCAAGCACAGAACCTTCGCCGCCCGTCGAATTAAATCACCCGGCGCGGCGGTGCATGTGAATCAAGCCTTAAGGCTTCGTCTGTTGTGAACGCAGCTTTTTAGCTTCCTCGACTGTCTTGTTCACATTCGCCTGCGCGGTGGGAAACGTTTGCAGATGGAGCGCGAACTCTTTTTCCGCCTCCGCATCGTTGCCTTGCAGCGTGAGCAGTAAGCCTTTGGTGTGATGAATGTTGGCCGCGCCAGTGTCGAAATTGATGGCCGCCGAAAGATCTGCAATCGCACCCTGCAAGTCGCCTAACTTGATGCGTGCCTCGCCGCGCATCTGGTACAAGTAGGGCGTGTCGGGGCTGATCTTGAAACTCTTGTCGTAATTTTCCAGCGCCTTCCCGAAATCGTTCTTGCTGGCATACATCCTGCCGAGATTCATGTAAGCCACGGCGAGGTTCATCCGCTGTTCGTGCTTCGCCATCTCGTTGCGTATCTCTTCGGGCGTGTTGCCCTTGAAGGTCATCTTCGTCTGTCCGCCTTCGAGATAAACCTGCTTGCCGTCTTTTTCCACCCCCTCGCGTTTGACCGAGGTGCGCACGCCGGTCGAAGTCGCGCCTTTGACGCTCGGCAACTTCCCGTCGCGTTCTTCTTCGTAACGCGTGAGGAAATCTTGCAGGTAAGTTATCGCCGCGTCGGGTTCGCCCTTTCGTTCGAGCGCCGAGGCCAGCCCCGCGTGCGCGGAGATAAATTTAGGATTGATGGCGACGGCGGTACGGTAATCCATGATCGCGCCTTCGATGTCGCCCGTGTCCTGTTTGATCATGGCGCGCCGGGCGTAGACCTTCTCGGTCTTCAGGCCGTGCGCGATGGCTGCGTCGTAATCCTGTAGCGCCCCGGCCGAGTCGCGTTTGAAGAGACGGAACATAGCGCGTTGATCGTAGAGGTCTACGTCGTTCGGGGTGATTTTGATCGCTTCGCCATAGTCTGCAATCGCGCCGTCGAGATCGCCCATGCTCGCACGCAAGTGGGCGCGCATCGCATACGCCTCATGCAAGTCCTTACGCTGTTCGATGGCCTGATCGAGCACGGCCAGAGCGCCCGCGCGGTCGCCCCGACCCATTCGTTCGCCCGCCTTGCGCGCCGATTCGCTCGTATGAAACTGCGCGCCAGCCGAGACGACGAGTGCCGTCAGCATCAGGCATAGTGACAGAAGAATTTTTTTCATAAACTTACTCCGCGATTGAATTGTCGTTTTGCCGTTCGGGGCGGCGCGAGGGGATTGTAGCTTGAGGCATAGCCGTTGGAGAAACACGCGGCGTGCGAGGGGTCAGACCTGACAGCGCACCATCAGGTCTGACGCCCGCACAACTTTCTTAACGTCCCGCCGCGCCGCCGAGCGCGAGTGCGTGGAGGCGGTTGCCCTGCGCGGTGTAGAGCAGGCCGGTCTCTTCGGCCGTGGTGAAGCGCGGGTCTGGATGTTCGAGACGAAGCTGGCGCTCTGTGCGGCCGTTGTCGATGTTGACGCCCGCAAGGCCGCTGCCGCCCGAAGGCAGATTCGTGTAGTAGTACATCCACTGGCCACGCAGGGCCGCGAGGCGTTCGCGTCGCCAGAGGAAACGCGACAGCCGCGCCAACTGACTCGACGGGTCGAGGCGTTCGAGCAGGCGCTCGTCCACGTCGCGCACGTCCGGGCGCGGCAGTACGGAGACGTTAGCGCGCGGCAAATTCGGCGCGCGCTGGAGGTCGCGCACGCGTGCGGCGATGCCGTAAGGCGTGAAGCGTCGCGTGATCTCCTGACGCGCCGCGCCCGCCGCGAGCGAGGTCAAACTCGGCAAGGTGTTGCGCGCAGACAAACCAGACCAGCGCAGCGTCGTCGCCACGCGCGAAACGTTGCGCAGGCCGCCGAAGACTGTGGAAGCCGTTCCGCCGTAGCGGAAGTAGAGCGAGGCTGCACGCGCGGCAATCGCACCCACCGTGCGCAGGATGCCCCGGCCGGGCGGCGTGTGGCGCGTGCGCCACAACTCGCGCCCATCGCGCGCATCGAAGGCGGCGATCTCGTTGCGCCCGCCGACGACGGCCGCGCCGCGCTCGTTGACGAGGACGAACGCCGCGCGCTCGATGCGGTGCGAGATTTTCGCGCGCCGTTTGCCGTTCGTCGCATCGATCCAGACAAGGTCGTCGCGGTCTGCGATGAGGATGGTGGACTGGTCGGGCAGCGCGAGGTTCGTGATGCCTTTGTCCGCGCCCTTGTAACGCCAGCGCACCTTGCCCGTCGCGGTGTCGATGGCGCTCACGCCGTAAGGGCCGCGCTCGACCGTCTCGCCGTCTTTGAGACGCGTGAACTGCCCGCCCGTGCGCACGTACAGAGTCGAGCCTTCGCCCGCGAGGATCATCTCCGGCGCGAGGCCAACGTCTTTCGCCTCCCATGCCACTTGATCTGAGTTGCTGCGCGAGACGGCGCGGACGCGACCGCGCCCGGAAGTATAGATGTAGCGTTCGTCGAAGATAGGATCGGCTTCGGTCAGGGCAAGCCCTTCTTCGTTGACGCGAAACTGCTCGCGCTCGCGGCTCTTGCCCGTCGCCGCGTCGAAAGAGGTGACGCCTTCGTAGAAGAGATATAGTCGGCCGTCCGCAAAGAGCGGCGGATGATAGTTGTCGAGCGTGAAGTTCGTTTCCACGCCCGCGCCCTCTTCGCCCCACGCGGCGGGCATCAACTCCACTTCGCCCGTCTCGTGCTTCCACAACTCTTCGCCGTCCGCCAGATTGAAGACGTGCGTGACGGGATGCTTCTTCAACTTGTCGTCGGAACGCCCGCGCGCACTGCGCACGAGCACGACTGCAAGCCGCTCGGCCTCCGTGTCCACAGCCATCTGCATGACGCTTCCACGCACGCGGTCGCTGCGCCAGACGCTAGCGCCCGTCAGGATGTCTGTCGCTTCGAGGCGCGTGCGGCCGTCGCTCTCCAGAGAGAGCAGCAGAATGTCTGTGCCGGGCACGGGCGCTATGTCCGTCTGGTCGAGCCGCGCCCCCTTGCGCCGCCACAAAATCTCACCGCGCTCGCCGTCGACGGCGTAGAGCGAACGCTCCGTGCCGACGACGATGACGCCCAACTCCGTCAACTGGTAGAAACGCACGTCGCCGTCGAAACGCGCAGAAGACCAGGCGGCGGTCGCCGCCACTGTTGTCAAAGCAGCGGAGTTAACTTTCGCCGCCATGGTCATAGCAGCAGTGTTAACTTTCGCCGCCGCCTTCGTCTCCGGCCACACGTTGCCGGACGCGACAAGACAGAGCAGCCAGAACGCTCCGCCCAACACGCGCCGCTGTAAAGGTCTGAATCGAACTCGCATCGTCAAAAAAACTCCCCTGCCGGTCTGATTTCGTGCCTGTCGACAGTTGCTCGCCGAGTGCTTGTTAGATGTGCCAGTCTATAACCTGCGCGCGCGGTCGCAAAACGTGGGCGCGCACGCGGGATTTACATATTTTGGCGGGACGGGTATAAAGTTAGACGGCGAACGACTTGATAACCAACGCAACCGAATATCTCCCCCTTCAACTCCCGTTACATTTCCGGCATGGCCGCGCCCTCCCCCCGTCGGCGCGGCGTGTGTTCGCCGTTAGCTCAGATGCTTTGAAAGGCGCGCGGCGGGGGCGTTTTTTTTGTCACGAAGCGGATTTTTCTTCCGACCTCTAGCCACAATTTTTTTGGAAGGACGCGATGCGAAACGAACAAGCAACTCCAGACACAATCGACACCAAGCTGCTCTTGAAAACCCTGATGGCCTTCAAGAAAGGCGACTTCTCACAACGCCTGCCGACCGAATGGACGGGCGAGGCCGGCAAGATTGCGGACACCTTGAACGACATCATGGAGATGAACGAACAGACCGTCCGCGAACTCGAACGCGTCAGCCGCGTGGTGGGGCGCGACGGCAAGATCACGCAGCGCGCCAGTCTTCCGGCCGCGCGCGGTTCCTGGATCGAAGTGGTTGACTCGGTCAACATGCTGATCGACGACATGGCGCGTCCGACCAACGAGATCACACGCGTCATCGGCGCGGTCGCCAACGGCGACCTCTCGCAGCGCATGGCGCTCGACGTGGAAGGCCGCCCGCTCAAAGGCGAATTCCTGCGCTCGGTCAAGATCGTCAACTCGATGGTGGATCAACTCGGCTCGTTCGCCTCGGAAGTAACGCGTGTGGCGCGCGAAGTAGGCACGGAAGGAAAGCTCGGCGGCGAAGCGAAAGTAAAAGGCGTGGCCGGGACGTGGAAGGATTTGACCGACAGCGTCAACTCGATGGCCGGGAACCTGACGGCGCAGGTGCGCAACATCGCCGACGTGACGACCGCTGTAGCCAACGGCGACCTCTCGAAGAAGATCACCGTCGATGTCAAAGGCGAGATTCTCGAACTGAAGAACACCATCAACACGATGGTGGATCAACTCAACTCGTTCGCGTCGGAAGTAACGCGTGTGGCGCGCGAAGTAGGTACGGAAGGAAAGCTCGGCGGGCAAGCCGACGTGCGAGGCGTAGCCGGGACGTGGAAAGACCTGACCGACAACGTGAATTCGATGGCGAGCAACTTGACCGGGCAGGTGCGCAACATCGCGGAAGTGACGACCGCCGTGGCGAACGGCGACCTCTCGAAGAAGATCACGGTCGATGTCAAAGGCGAGATTCTGGAACTCAAGATCACCATTAACACGATGGTCGATCAGTTGAACTCGTTCGCGTCGGAAGTAACGCGTGTGGCGCGCGAGGTGGGTAGCGAAGGCAAACTCGGCGGACAGGCGGACGTAAAAGGCGTGGCCGGGACTTGGAAAGACCTGACCGACAACGTCAATTCGATGGCGAGCAACCTCACGGGTCAGGTGCGCAACATCGCGGAAGTAACGACCGCCGTGGCAAATGGCGACCTCTCAAAGAAGATCACCGTTGACGTGCGCGGGGAAATCCTCGAATTGAAAGACACGATCAATACGATGGTCGATCAACTCAACGGGTTTGCATCGGAAGTAACACGTGTGGCGCGCGAAGTGGGGTCGGAAGGAAAACTCGGCGGACAGGCGGACGTGAAGGGCGTGGCCGGGACGTGGAAGGATTTGACCGACAGCGTCAACTCGATGGCCGGAAATCTGACCGGACAGGTGCGCAACATCGCAGAGGTGACGACGGCCGTGGCGAACGGCGATTTGTCAAAGAAAATTACGGTGGACGTGCGCGGCGAGATCGCGGAGTTGAAAGACACGATCAACACAATGGTCGATCAACTCAACGGGTTCGCGTCAGAGGTGACGCGCGTGGCGCGCGAGGTGGGCAGCGAAGGGAAGCTCGGCGGGCAGGCAGACGTGCGCGGTGTGGCCGGAACTTGGAAAGACCTCACCGACAGCGTCAACTCGATGGCCGGAAATCTGACCGGACAGGTGCGCAACATCGCGGAAGTGACAACCGCCGTGGCGAACGGCGACCTCTCGAAGAAGATCACGGTGGATGTCAAAGGTGAGATTCTCGAACTGAAGAACACCATCAACACGATGGTCGATCAACTCGGTTCGTTCGCCTCTGAAGTGACGCGCGTGGCGCGTGAGGTAGGCACGGAAGGAAAACTCGGCGGGCAGGCGCAGGTGACGGGCGTGGCCGGGACGTGGAAGGATTTGACCGACAACGTGAACTCCATGGCCGGGAACCTGACGGCGCAGGTGCGCAACATCGCCGACGTGACGACGGCCGTGGCAAACGGCGACCTCTCGAAGAAGATTACCGTTGACGTGCGCGGCGAGATTTTGGAGTTGAAAGACACGATCAACACGATGGTGGATCAACTCAACTCGTTCGCATCGGAAGTCACGCGCGTGGCACGTGAAGTGGGTACGGAAGGAAAGCTCGGCGGGCAAGCCGACGTGCGAGGCGTAGCCGGGACGTGGAAAGACCTCACCGACAACGTCAACTCGATGGCGGGGAACCTGACGGCGCAGGTGCGCAACATCGCCGACGTGACGACGGCCGTGGCGAACGGCGACTTGTCGAAGAAGATCACGGTCGATGTTAAAGGTGAGATTCTGGAACTCAAGATCACCATCAACACGATGGTCGATCAGTTGAACTCGTTCGCGTCGGAAGTAACGCGTGTGGCGCGTGAGGTGGGTACGGAAGGGAAACTCGGCGGACAGGCGGATGTGCGCGGTGTGGCGGGAACTTGGAAAGACCTGACCGACAACGTCAATTCGATGGCGAGCAACTTGACCGGGCAGGTGCGCGGCATCGCCAAGGTCGTGACGGCCGTGGCGAACGGCGACTTGAAACGCAAGTTGACCGTGGAGGCCAAGGGCGAGATCGCGGAGTTGGCCGACACCATCAACAGCATGACCGACACGCTCGCCACCTTCGCAGATCAGGTGACGACCGTGGCGCGCGAGGTGGGCGTCGAAGGAAAACTCGGCGGGCAGGCGAACGTCCCCGGCGCGGCCGGAACGTGGCGCGACCTGACGGACAACGTGAACGGGCTGGCCGCGAACCTCACCACGCAGGTGCGCGCTATCGCCGATGTATCCACGGCCGTGACCAAGGGCGACCTGACGCGCTCCATCGCCGTCGAAGCGCAGGGCGAAGTGGCCGCGCTTTCGGAAACCATCAACGAAATGATCTCCAATCTCAAGGAGACGACGCAGAAGAACACCGAACAGGATTGGCTCAAGACGAACCTCGCGCGCTTCACGCGCATGTTGCAGGGACAGCGCGACATGGCGACCGTCTCCCAACTCGTCCTCTCCGAACTCGCCCCGCTCGTCGATGCGCAACAGGGCGTCTTCTACGTCAACGCTACCAACAACGGCCATCCCTTGATGCGCCTGCTCGGCGGCTACGCGTTCCGCGAGCGCAAGAATTTGTCGAACGAGTACAAGGCGGGCGAGGGTTTGGTCGGACAGTGCGTGCTTGAGAAAGAGCGTATCCTGCTGACGAACGTGCCAGACAACTACATACGCATCGGCTCGGGACTTGGTGAAGCGCCGCCCTTGAACATCATCGTGCTGCCCGTCCTGTTTGAGGGCGAGGTCAAGGCGGTGATCGAACTCGCGTCGTTCAATCGTTTCAACGACACGCACCTGACCTTCCTCGACCAACTGACCGAATCAATCGGCATCGTCCTCAACACGATTGAGGCCAACACGCGCACGGAAGATCTGCTCCTGCAATCGCAGTCGCTCGCGGCCGAGTTGCAGAGCCAGCAGGACGAACTGAAGAAGAAGAACGTCCAACTCGAACAGCAGGCCGAATCTTTGCGCGAATCGGAAGAACTCTTGAAGAGCCAGCAGGAAGAGTTGCAGCAGACGAACGAGGAGTTGCAGGAGAAGGCGACACTGCTGGAGAAGCAGAAGGCCGAGGTCGAAGCGAAGAACCGCGAGGTGGAAGAGGCGCGCTGGGCGATGGAAGAGAAGGCCGAACAACTCGCGCTCACGTCCAAGTACAAGTCCGAGTTCCTCGCCAACATGTCGCACGAACTGCGCACGCCTCTCAACAGCATGCTCATCCTCTCGCGCCAGTTGGCCGAGAACAAGGACGACAATCTGACGCCGAAGCAGGTGCAGTTCGCAGAGACGATCCACTCGTCCGGCGCGGACTTGCTCTCGCTCATCAACGACATTCTCGACCTGTCGAAGATCGAATCGGGCATGATGGGCATAGACATCGGCGACGTGTCGTTTGCGGACGTGAGCGGCCAACTCGAACGCAGCTTCCAACAGGTGGCCGCCGACAAGAAACTCGACTTCGCCATCGAACAGAGCGACGCCTTGCCGCCCGCGATGCGCACGGACGAGAAGCGCTTGCAGCAGATTCTCAAGAACCTTCTGTCGAACGCCTTTAAGTTTACGGAGCAGGGCGGCGTCACGTTGCTGATCGAGCCGGCCACGCCGGGGCAGAAGTTTTATCAAGAGTCGCTCAATCGCGCGGAGCGCGTCGTGGCCTTCTGCGTGAAGGACACAGGGATAGGCATCGCGCCCGAAAAACAGCGCATCATCTTCGAGGCGTTCCAGCAGGCCGACGGCACGACGAGCCGCAAGTACGGCGGCACGGGTCTTGGACTTTCGATCAGCCGCGAGATCGCGCGCCTGCTCGGCGGCGAGATACGCGTCCAGAGCGTACCGGGCGAGGGCAGCACCTTCACGCTCTACCTGCCGCTCAGCTACGCGCCCGCTCCCACCTCCGGCAACGGCCACCACGCAGAGGCCGGGACGAGCAGCGGCGCGCACACTTCTTCCGTCGCCGCCGGCACGGCGTCGGCTCCCTTGTCCGACTACAACGCATGGAGTTCGTCCACGATTTTCGATATGGACACGGCGCTCACCAGCGCAAGCGATATTGCGGACGACCGCAACAGCATCTTCGACGGCGAGCGCGTCGTGCTCATCGTCGAAGACGATCTGAACTTCGCGCGCATCCTGCTTGACCTCGCGCGCGAGAAGAACTTCAAAGGTCTCGTCGCCACGCGCGGCGATGCGGCGCTCGCGCTCGCACGCAAGTACAAGCCCGACGCCATCACGCTCGACATCAAACTGCCCGACCGCGACGGCTGGACTGTGCTCGACCGTCTCAAACACGATCCGAACACGAGCCACATCCCCGTCCACATCATTTCGGGCGAGGAACAACGCCAGCGCGCACTGCACCTCGGCGCGATCACGCATCTGCAAAAGCCCGTCAGCCGCGAAGATTTGGCTTCGGCCTTCGACCAGATCACGGCCTTCGCCGAACGACGCGTCCGTCGCCTGCTCGTCGTGGAAGACGACGACGCGCAGCGCATGGGCATCGTCGAACTGATCGGCAACGGCGACGTGACGACCACGGCCGTCGCGACGGGAGCGGAGGCGCTCGCGGCCTTGCAGTCCGAACCGTTCGATTGCATGGTGGTCGATCTGAAACTGCCGGACATGACCGGCTTCGAGTTGATCGAAAAGATTCAGAAAGACCTGGGGCGCGCAGATCTGCCCGTCATCGTCTACACGGGGAAGGAACTAACGGCGAAAGAAGAGACGCAACTGCGCAAAGTGGCCGACGCGATCATCGTCAAAGAAGTAAGTTCGCCGGAACGCCTGCTGGCCGAGACGGCTCTCTTCCTGCATCGCGTCGAGGCCAACTTGCCCGAACCGAAACGGCGTATGCTCGAACAGTTGCACCGTCGTGATCCAGTCCTTGCCGGGCGCAAGGTCTTGATCGTTGACGACGACGTGCGCAACATCTTCGCTTTGACGAGCGCGCTCGAAAGTCACAACATGGATGTCGTCCACGCCGAAAACGGGCAGGAGGGCATCGACATGTTGCAGGCGACGCCGGGAATCGAAGCCGTCCTGATGGACATCATGATGCCCGGCATGGACGGCTACGAAGCCATCCGCGCCATACGCGAGATCGAGCAATTCAAGAACCTGCCGATCATCGCGCTGACCGCCAAGGCGATGAAGGCCGACCGCGACCGCTGCATCGAAGCCGGGGCTTCGGATTACATCTCGAAGCCTTTGGACATCGATCAACTGCTCTCGCTCCTGCGCGTCTGGCTCTATCATCAGGAGGAAGCGCAAGGGTGATGAGCGCCGCGTTGCAGTCAGACCAGACGCAACTCGAAGACATCGAGATCGCTTTGCTGCTCGAAGGGCTGTATCGCGTCTACGGCTTCGACTTTCGCGACTACTCGCCCGCTTCGATCAAGCGGCGCATCCTTGAGCGCATGCGCGCCGAGAAGATCGCGACCGTCTCGGCCTATCAGGATTGCGTCCTGCACGACGGGGCGTGCATGGAGAGGCTGCTCGTCGGCCTCTCCGTCCACGTCACTTCGATGTTCCGCGATCCGAGTTTCTACCTGACGTTTCGCCAGAAGGTCGTGCCGATGCTGAGAACTTACCCGACGGTGCGCATCTGGCACGCCGGGTGTTCGACGGGCGAAGAGGTCTATTCGATGGCGATCCTTTTGCAGGAGGAGGGCTTGTATCGCAAGTGTGTCATCTATGCGACGGACATCAGCCGCGAAGTCTTGCGCAAGGCGCGCGAGGGCATCTTCCCGCTCGCCTCGATGCAGGAGTACACGTCGAACTACATGCACGCGGGCGGCAAGCACGAATTTTCCGACTACTACACGGCGCACTACGACAACGTGATCTTTCATCCTGCGCTCAAGACGAACGTCGTCTTCTCGGAACACAATCTGGTGACGGACGGGTCATTCAACGAGTTTCACGTTATTCTCTGCCGCAACGTGATGATCTATTTCAACAAGGCCTTGCAGGAGCGTGTGCACAACTTGATCTACGAGAGCCTTTCGATGTTCGGCGTGCTGGGCTTAGGCAACAAGGAGTCGCTGAAGTTCACGCCGCGCGCCGACTTTTACGAAAGGCTGGACTCGCGCGATAAACTGTATCGGAAGGTGAAATAGCTTTGACGTTCGAGATCGTCGTCGTCGGAACATCATTCGGCGGACTCAAGGCGCTGCAAACTTTGCTGCCCGCGCTCGCGCCGAATTTTCCGCTGCCCGTTGTCGTCGTGCAGCATCGCGGGAAAGAGACGGATACGCTCTGCGAGTTTTTGCAGCGCCACTCCGCTTTGCCCTTGACGGAGCCGAACGACAAGGACGCGATTGCGCCCGGGCGCGTCTATCTGGCGCCGCGCGATTATCACCTGCTGGTCGAACGCGACGGCTTCGCGCTCTCGACCGAAGCGCCCGTCGCTTACGCGCGCCCGTCCGTCAACGTCCTGTTCGAATCGGCGGCCGAGGTCTACCGCGAGCACACGGTCGGCGTTGTGCTGACGGGCGCAAACGCCGACGGCGCGCGGGGCCTCGCGAAGATCAAAGCCTACGGAGGCATGTGCGTGGTGGAAGACCCAGCGAGCGCCGAATCGAAGGGGATGCCGCGTGCGGCCGTGGCGGCCGTCAAAGCGGATGCCGTGCTGCCGCTCGCTAGCGTCGCGCCTTTCCTGAATCAACTGTGTCTACACGAGCCGGGATCGTCTTATGCAAGCTGAGTCACAAAAAATCAACATCTTGATGGTGGACGACAGCCCGACGAATTTGCTCGCGCTCGAAGCCATCCTGCAAGCGCCGGATCGCAATCTGGTGCGCGCCGCTTCGGGCGACGAGGCGCTGCGTTACCTGCTCGACACAGACGTGGCCGTCATCCTGCTCGACGTGTACATGCCGGGCATCGACGGTCTGGAGACGGCCGCGCTCATTCGCGGGCGCGAAAAATCGCGCGACATCCCGATCATCTTCCTGACGGCCGATTCCACCGGCAACCGCCACATCGCGCGCGGCTATTCGCTCGGCGCGGTTGACTACATCCTCAAGCCGATCGATCCGGACATCCTGCGTTCGAAGGTCGCCGTCTTCGTTGAACTGTTCAAGAAGACGGAAGAGATCAAGCGGCAGGCGGCGCTCCTGCACGAGAAGAACATCGAACTTGAGAACGCCAACCTGCAACGTCTCGGCAAATTGATCGACCTCGGGCAGGAACTCGCAGCCGAGCGCGACCCCGAACAGGTCTTGGAGAAGTTTTGTCGCGCCGCGCGCGACATCGTGGGCGCAGAGCACGCGGGCGTCGGCGTTCTGGAAGATAGCGGGCAGTCTTTGCGCTACTACTGCCACTGCGAGGTGTGCGCGTGGGATGACGGGCGGCAGCGGTCGCCGCTGGTGAGCGAAAACGTGCTCGAACAGTTGCTCGAAGACGGACGCCCTCTGCGTCTGAGCGATGCGGCAGGCACGCTCGAAGCGGAACATCTCGCCTCGCCGCGCATCTCGATGGATTCGTTTCTCGGCGCTCCCATCGTTGTGGCCGCGCACGCGCACGGCTGGCTCTATCTTTCCAACAAACTCAACGCGGACGAATTCACCGAAGCCGACGAACGCCTCACCGTCACGCTCGCCACGCAGGTCGCCTCGGCTTACGAAAACGCGCGCCTCTACACGGAAGCGCAGCGCCACGCCGAAGAGTTGCAGCAGGAAGTGACCGAGCGCAAACTGGTCGAAGAGGCGCGTGCGCGTCTGCTTGTGCGCGAACAGGCCGCGCGCGCCGAAGCCGAGCGCGCCAATCGCACGAAGGACGAATTCTTAGCCACGCTCTCGCACGAACTGCGCACGCCTCTGACGGCCATCCTCGGCTGGACGCACCTGATTCGTGGCGGCAACCTCGACGAATCGATGATGACGCGCGCTCTCGAAACCATCGAACGCAACGCACGCGCGCAGTCGCAGTTGATCGACGATCTGCTCGACGTGTCGCGTATCATCACGGGCAAACTCTCGCTCGACTTTCGCCCCGTCGAACTCGCCTCGATCATCGAAGCGACGATTGACACCGTGCGCCCGATGGCCGAAGCGAAGTCGATCCGCGTGCGCCCGCAACTGCACACCACGCACTGCGTCGTCTCGGGCGACCCGGCGCGCTTGCAGCAAGTGGTCTGGAATCTCTTCTCGAACGCCGTCAAGTTCACCCCGGAAGGCGGGCGCGTCGAGGTCAATCTGTCTTGCGACGAGCGGCACGTCCAGTTGGATGTGAGCGACACGGGGCAGGGCATCAGTCCGGACTTTCTGCCCTACATCTTCGACCGCTTCCGACAGGCTGACGGCACAACCACACGGAAGCACGGTGGACTCGGTTTAGGTTTGGCAATCGTGCGTCACCTCGTCGAACTACATGGCGGCACGATCCGCGCGCACAGCGACGGCGACGGGCGTGGGGCGACCTTTACGCTCTCACTGCCGCTCGCTTCAGCGTTGAACGAAAATGATCTGGAAGTCGAACGTAAGGCGGAGATAACTGAGGATACGGCCGCGGCGTCGATCAACGGGAACGCTTCGCCGTCGCTTGCGCAGGCGGATGTGCTCGGCGGCTTGCGTATCCTCGTCGTGGACGACGAGGCGGACACGCGCGAACTGGTGCAGGAGGTGTTGGTGCGGCAGGGCGCGCAGGTGTGTGTGTGCGAGTCTGCGGCGGAAGCTCTGCGCGCGCTCGCGGCGTGGAAACCCGACCTGCTCGTCTCCGACATCGGGATGCCGGTCGAAGACGGCTACGAATTGATCAAGCAGGTGCGCCGCTTCGACGCGGAGCATCAAGGGCAAATCCCGGCGGTCGCGCTGACGGCTTACGCAGGGCCTGACGATCATCGCCGCGCGCTCGCCGCGGGCTTTCAGACACATCTGGCGAAACCGATAGAGCCGAAAGCTCTGGTCGAGACAGTCGCGCGCGTCATCGGTCGCGCCGCGCCGATTGATGCCTGAGTTTTAAAGATCAGCCCGCGTGCAAGAGCGTCCGCGTCTCGCGACCGAAGCGCACGTCGATTTTTCCCCGCCTCGCTTCCACCACTGTGCCCTCTCCGAATTTTGAATGTGTGATTTGATCGCCGGTGCTGTAGGCGTCCTGCGGCGAGTAGGCGCGCGCGGGTCGGTTTGAAGTCACGCGCACGGTTCCTTCCGTGCTGCGTGTGGTGGTCGTGCGGCGCGTCTTCGTCGCTTGCGGGTCGCGGTAGAGGTGCGTGGATTGACAATAGTTGCAAGTGACGCGCTCGATGCGCCCTTCGGAACGGAGCGCGACGACCTGATGCATGCGTTCCTCTTTGCAGCGGCCGCAATAGGCCATCGCGTCGTCGCCGAGACGAATCTTATTCAACATCGTGTGATTGATAGTTCCCCGGTGGGTGTGTTCGGATTGCCGCGCAGCCTGTCCCTTCCGCCGCGCGTGCGCCCCTCTCCGTGTCACCTTGTTTCAAATTCGATAATTCCCAACAGACACTATGCGGCACACAGACGCAGGAGCGCAAATCCACTTGCGTGTCTTGACGATCGTGATCTTTAGAGCGACTAGCAAAACCCTGAAACCACGAAGACACACGAAGCAACACGAAACTCTTCTTCGTGTGTCTTCGTGTGCCTTCGTGGTTTAGTTCTTAAGTTTGTTAGCGACTCTTAGTAGCGACGATAGCGACGCGGATAAGTGCGGCTGCGCTTCGTGTAGATGTAAGAGCCGCCCGCCCCGGCCAGCGCGCCGACAGCCGCCGCGCGCTTACCGCCGAACGCTCCGCCAAGTCCTGCGCCGAGCGCCGTGCCGCCGAGCACCGTGCCGATCCGTCGATTGCGCGAAGAGAAATTGCGTTGCGCCGAGCGCCGGTTCATGGCATACAACGCGCCCGAACCACCGCCGATGGCCGCACCCTTTTTACCCGCGACGAGCGCGCCGACGAGCGCGCCGCCGCCGATGATGGCCGCCGTGCGCGCCTTACGCCCGAAGCGCGAACGCCCCCGCTCCTGCGCCGACGCCACGGGAGCAGCCGTCGCAATCAAAACCACCACACACAAGAAAGATAGAAGCAATCTTTTCATGTCACACCCCACACTCGAATTTTGTTTGTATTGAACGGCGGGCGCGTGCGACCTTGTTGCCACGCCCGGTCGCCGCGCGAAATCCTAAAGGAGAAACCCGTCGGCGCTCTCCCCTTCGCCAACGGGTTTCTCAATCAAACCGTCGCTCACTTAACGTGCCGACGACTCGACATAGCTCTATAACAAGGTTCGTGCCACAGAGGCGCGGGAGACGGTCGCCGCGCTAAAACTTCCGAAAACCCAAGCGCCGAAGCGATGCGCGCCTAGTCGTCGCCCGCACGGCCGCCTCCTCGTCGTCGCCTGACCGACGATATGGGTTGCGGTCTAAACGAAAAGGTGAGGCGCACGCGTGTGTGCGCGAGCCGCGCGGTGCGTCCTTGTGGTTTAACACTGCACATAATAATCTGTGTGCTCAATATCCAAAATTTTCGCCACGCAGAGGAGATTGGTATGTCAGAACAGATCAACTCAGGACAGATCGAAGAACGTGTTGACGATGCGGCAGCCTCCGGGTTGCTCCTGTCGGTCGAACCCTTGCATTCGGGCGCGCAACTGAGCGCCAGCGACACGGACGCAACAGACTCGGACACCGACGGCTCTGATACGAGCGGCGCGGACACGGATTTAACCGACGCGCTCGGCGCGGACACGGACGGCTCAGACGCTACGGACACGGACGGCTCCGATACGGACGCTTCTGATTCCGACGCTTCCGATTCAGACGGCTCGGACGCGGGCGACGCGGACACGGACGGCGCGGACGCAGGCTCCGTGATCAAGATCGACAGCAAGGACGCTTAAACGTCGGCCAGCCGCTTTATGAACGGTGAAGTCGCCTCTATGAATGGTGAAGTTGCCCGGAGCGGCTTGAGCCGACTGTTAGAGCCGCACACGGCGGAGGAATTTCTCGCCTCCGCGTGGGGGCAGACCTACAGGCACATACGCGGGCGGGCGGGCAAGTTCGCGCACCTGCTTCCGTGGGAACGTCTCGGCGACATCCTGCGGCAGCACCGGCTCGACTTCCCCCGCCTGCGCCTCATGCGCGAAGGCCGCGCCCTCCCCGTCAATTCCTACCTGCGCCACGCCACGAGCGCGCGCCACAAACAACCGATCCCGCGTCTTCAACCAGTCAAGTTCACAAGCCAACTCCGCGCGGGCGCAACGCTCGTGCTCGACGCGGTTGACGAACTACACGAGCCGCTCGAAGAGTTGGCCGCCGATCTGGAGCGCCTGTTTTGCGAGCGTATCCAGATCAACTCATACGCCGGTTGGCACACCTCGCGCGGCTTCGACCTGCACTGGGACGACCACGACGTTTTCATCCTTCAGGTGGCCGGGCGCAAGCACTGGCGCATCTACGGCGAGACGCGCCCGCACCCGCTCGCCGGAGAGCGCGACAACCCGAAGCCCCGGACAGATGCGCCGCTCTGGGCGGCGACGCTCGAAGACGGCGACTTTCTCTACATCCCGCGCGGCTGGTGGCACGTCGCCGAACCGCTCGAAGAACCCACGCTCCATCTCACCGTCGGCATACACAAACAGACCGGTATCGATCTCCTGACGTGGCTCACGCGGCAAATGCGCGCGCGCGAAACTTTCCGCCAAGACCTCCCGCGCTTCGCTTCCATGAGCGAGCGAGCCGCACACGCGCGGCGTCTGAGAGAAGAGTTCCTGGCCGCATGGGACGACGAAACGCTCGAACGATATTTTGCGGAACTCGACGCCTTGGCCGAACCGCGCACGCGGCTCAGTTTGCCCTGGAGCGCGACGGCCGATCCCTTGCCGCACGGCACAGTGCAAGCAGGCGCACGACGCGTGCGCCTGCTCGCGCCGCGTCCCCTTAGTTTCAAAGTCGCGGACGGGGTGGTCGAATTCTCCTGCCACAAAAAGCGCTGGCGATTCGCCGCCGCAGCGCTGCCCCTCCTGCAACTTCTGGCAGACAGGCGCAACTGTTCCATCGCCGAACTACGCGCCGCTGCTGCGGAACAACTCGACGACAAGACCGTGCGCGCCTTCGTCTCCGAACTGCTGCGTCACGGCCTCGTCGCCGTCGCCGCCGATTGATCCGCTGTTTAAACGATGAGTCGACCCTTCTTCTATTGTTCCGAACTGGCGCGCGCCTCTCGCGAGCTTAGTTTCGGCACGGCTTCAGTCGGGCGACTTTGGCTGCTCGTCGAATACCGGGAGGCTTGGGGCGCGCACGCGCTCGCAGACAGCGCGCTCTCCGCGCCGCTCAAACGCCACCTCGAAAAGCTTTGCCAGAGCATCCCGCGCATGCGTCTCCTGTTCATCAAGCAGGAGCGCATGAACGCGCGTCCGCTCCGTTGCTTCCTTGTGCGTTGCCGCGAACTCGCGCCTTCAATCGAGCAATTCGAACTCGACTCTTACGACGATCTGTTGCGACTCGACGCGAACGCGCTGGCCGATGGCGCGTCGCCCGCAGGCAGCGTGAAGATGAGCACGCCGCTCTATCTCGTCTGCACGCACGGCAAGCGTGACAAGTGCTGCGCCAAGTTCGGCTATGCGCTCTATAAATCTCTGCACGCAGGCGAGGCTGACGGCGGCGTCGCCGCAGGCGCAAACGTCTGGCAGTCTTCGCACGTGGGCGGCGACAGGTTCGCGGCCAATCTCGTCTGCTTCCCGCACGGCCTCTTTTACGCGCACGTCACGGAAGAGGCGGGCGGCCGGATCATGGAGGAATACGAACGCGGGCAACTCGTGCTCGAAGGCTATCGCGGGCGAGCCTGTTATTCTTATCCGGTGCAGGCCGCCGAATTCTTCATCCGCGCCGAGACGAACCTGACCGCGCTCACTGCTTTGCGCTACCGGCGGCACGAACGCACGGCCGACAACAGTTGGCGCGTCGCCTTCGTCGAGACTCATGCCCCGACGGACGCGCCCGCAAGAGTTCACGAAGCGGAGATCGCCGCGCGCCCGTCCGAGTTTCACAACTACATCACTTGCCAATCGGCCGAACAACGTCCCGTCATTCAATACGCACTGGAAAACTATCGCGTCACTTAACATCAGTCCCAAGTTTCAGGTCTCAAGTCCCAAGTCGGGAGAGGCTTCCAGACTTAAGACTTGAGACTTGGGACTTATCGAGGTAGAGAGATGAAAGGGAGAGAACGTTTCGTCAAGGCGTGTGCGTGTTCGCTCGCCTTGATGTTGCTGACAGCGGCGTCGTTTCCGGCGTTGGGGCAGAGGCGGGGCGAGCGCGCGACGTCCGCGCAGTTGCAGGCCGTCCGTCTCTACATCAAACGTAGTTGGCAGACGCTTGCGCGCTCGAACCGGCAACTGGCCGAGGCGGCCGTCGATCCGAAGTTCCCGCCGCTCGAAGGCAACCGGCGGCCGGTCTACGTGGCACGCACCGAAAATTTTGCCGCCATCGAAACACGCCTGCGCGCAGAGTTGCCCGCCGGAGATTTCGCGCGCATCGTGCTGCGTCGGTTGCCGGAGCATGGCGGCGAAGGGGTCGCGCCCGGACTGCTCTATCTGCCGCATCCTTACGTCGTGCCGGGTGGGCGCTTCAACGAGATGTACGGGTGGGACAGTTACTTCACAAACGTTGGGTTGCTGCGCGACGGCGAGACGGTGCTTGCGCGCAACATGGTCGATAACTTCATCTACCAGATCGAGCACTACGGCAAAATCTTAAACGCCAACCGCACCTATTTTCTCACGCGCTCGCAACCGCCTTTCCTCACGCGCATGATCCTGGACGTTTACCGCGTGCAGCCCGACCGCGCGTGGCTTGCGCGCACCGTGCCCGTCGTCGAGAAGTATTATCGCTACTGGGCAGAGCCGCCGCACACGACCGCAGAGACCGGCTTGGCGCGTTACTACGACGCGGGCGAGGGAGTTGCGCCTGAAGTCGTCTCGGCCGAACGCGACGCGGAAGGCCGCACGCATTACGACCTAGTACGCGCCTACTACCGCACGCATGAAGTAACAGACTACGACCTCAAACAATATTACGACCGCGAGCGCGACGAACTGACGCCGCTCTTTTACAAAAGCGACCGCTCGATGCGCGAGTCGGGCTTTGACCCCTCGAACCGCTTCGGCCCCTTCAACGCCGACATCATTCATTACAACGCGGTCTGTCTCAACTCGCTCCTCTACGTGATGGAGCGCGACGCGGCCACAATCCTCCGCACGCTCGGCCGCACGCGCGACGCACAACAGTGGGAGCGTCGTGCCGCCGCCCGCCGCGAGCGCGTCAACCGCCTGATGTGGGACGAGCGCGACGGACTTTACTACGATTACAACTTCGCGCGCGGCACTGTGCGCCGCTATCCGTTCGTGACGACCTTCTACCCGCTCTGGGCCGGGCTCGCCACGCCGCGACAGGCCGCGCGCGTCGTCTCGAATCTTCAATTGTTCGAGCGCGCGGGCGGCTTGCAGACGAGCACGAACGAATCGGGCAGCCAGTGGGATGCGCCCTACGGCTGGGCGCCCATGCAACAGATCGCCGTCGAAGGTCTACGTCGCTACGGCTTCACGCGCGAAGCGAACCGCATCAGCGTCAACTTCCTCTCGCTCGTTCTGCGTGAGTTCATCGAGCACAACACCATCGTCGAGAAGTACGACGTGGCGGCGCGGCGCTCGCAGATCGGCGCGGGACTCAAGTTCGGCTACAAGTCGAACGAGATCGGCTTCGGTTGGACGAACGCCGCCTTCGTAGAACTCTACACGGCGCTCCCCGCGACGGAGCGCGTCCGCGTGTTGAACTTAAACGGCGTCCCCGTGCCCGCCGCGAATCCGTCAATTTCACGTTAACCGGAATCGCCGACCAGAGAGCCGCCGCAACTCGAACCCGCTCCGGCCGTGCAGCCGAAGCAGTGCGCACCGGTCATGATCTCACGCCCCGAGAAGGCGCGCGGGTCAAAGTCCGCGATGGTCTGCGGCAGGTGCGCCGCGACGCCAAGGTCGAGCATCTGGTTGAAGTCGCAGTCGTAGAGTCGTCCCGTCCAATCGACGCTGACGAGCGTGCGGCACATCAGCCCGGCGACGGCCTGCGGGTTGAACGCTTCGACCAGTTTCCGCATGTAGCGTTCCTCGTTGCCGGTGCGTCTGAGGTAATCGAGGAAGCGCCTGATCGGCATGTTCGTGATCGTGTAGAGGTGATTGAAAGAGACGCCGTAGCGCGTCTGCAACTCGCGTCTGAAATCGGCTTCAATTGCCATTTGCGCGGGCGGCAGAAACGCGCCGACGGGGTTGTAGACGAGGTTCAACAGGAGGCCGCTCTCCGGCGTGCCGTACCCGACCGCGTTCAGACGCCGCAAAGCCGCGAGCGATTTGGCGAAGACGCCCCCGCCGCGCTGCGCGTCCGTCTGCTGTTCGAGAAAATAGGGAAGCGAAGAGACGACTTCCAAAGCGTGCGCGCGAAAGAAATCCGGCAAATCTTCCTGCCCCGGCTCGAACATCACGGTCAAATTGTGGCGCACGATGACGTGCGCGCCCGCCGCGCGTGCGCCTGCCACGAGGCGTCGGAACGAGGGATTCAGTTCCGGTGCGCCGCCCGTGATGTCAACGGTCTTGATACGATGGCGCGAGACGGCTTCGATGATTTGAGCGGCCGTCTCTTCCGACATGATCTCGGTGCGCCGGGGGCTGGCGTCAACGTGACAATGCTTGCACGCCTGATTACACAGCTTGCCGACGTTGACCTGCAAAGTCTCGACCGCGCCCGCGCGCAACTCAAGCCCGGCGCCGCGCACGCGCTCGTCGAAACTGACGTGCGCACGCGCCGCCTCATCCTCCGCTTTGACGACAGGTAGAACTTTCGGACGCATCACGTCGCCGCCTTTTGTAGAACTTCGAATCGCATCACATCGAAACTTTGTTGACGGAGTTGTGCGCCTGCAAGCCGTGGATGAGCGTTGCGCCGCCGCGCAGGGCCGAGGCCATGTGAATCGCTTCGGTCATCTGCTCCATGTTCGATCCCGCTTCGAGACACGACTGCGCGTAAGCGTCTATGCAGTAGGGACACTGCAAGGCGTGCGCGACGGCCAGTCCGATGAGCGCCTTCTCGCGCCGCGAGAGCGCGCCGTCTTCCTGACACGCCTGATACCACGCCATGAATTTCTCGAAGAGCTCCGGGCGATGCTTGCCCATGTCTGCGAAGCGGCCGAGATCGTCTTCCTCGTAATAAGTCATGCCTGTCATTCTCCCGTGCGGCCTCTCAGAGTGTGCCGCTCATTGTAAACGTTATCGCGCGCGCCCGCCCGACATGTAGAGACGGCCGAGCGTGTAAGGGCTGACGCCGAGCCAGTAGAGTATTTGCAGAAACGACCAGCGCGCGAAAGTGAGCGCGAAACTACGCCCCTCGAAGCGACGCGAAGAGGTGACGACCTCTGTTCGCAGATGAACCAGCGAGCCGCACCCGCCGAGACGCCGCACCAAGTCCAAATCCTCAAAGATGGGGAACGGCTTGAAGCCGCCGACGGCGCGGTACGTGCGCGCACGCACGAAGATACCTGAGTCGCCGTAGCACAGGCCGAGCCTGCGCAGTTGCGGGTAGAGCCATGTCAGAAAACGCGCTGCGCGGCGTGTGCCGTCGAACCGGATGGCGAAATTGCCGCCGACTATGCCAGCGTCGCGCCCCAGCGCTTGAAGTATCTGCGCGGGCGCATCGGGCGGCGGGATGGTGTCTGCGTGCAGAAACCAGAGCGCGTCGCCGCGCGCCGCGGTTGCTCCCGCATGCATCTGCGCGCCGCGACCGCGCGCCGAGTTGACGACGTGCGCGCCCGCCGCACGCGCGATCTCTTGTGTCGCGTCGGCGCTTCCACCGTCTGCGACGATCACTTCCATGCGTCGCCCGTGTTCCAGTCGCGTTAGCGCAGAGAGTGTCGCGCCGAGCGAACGTGCCTCGTTGAGCGTCGGGATGATGACGGAGATGGCCGGGCGCTCCGCTGTCGCCGATAGAGAAGCCATTCCGAGCACTCAAGCCAGAAGATGTCCCGGCGGGACGAGTAGAGGCGCGGCGCTTGCCATGCGCGCGTCCGGCGTCGTCGCCGTCGTGGCTTCGGACAAAGCTTCAGCACCGAAGGGCAACTTGAGAAGACGAAAGAGGCCGAGTTCTTCCGGCGCACGATAAGCGGCGACGCCGATCTCGATCCCTTCCTGCGGGACGTTCAGCCGGAGCGTCCCGTGCAATCTGTCCCAGAGCGTCAGCCCGCTCGACCAGTTCGCGTCGCGCTCGGCGCGCACGTTCGAATGATGTATGCCGTGCATGCGCGGCGTCACCAGGATCAAGTTGAGTCGTCGTTCAATTTCAAGTGGCAGGCGCACGTTCGAGTGATGAAACAGGATCGAGACGAACAGTAAACTCTGCCACACCGAAAGCGACTGCGGCGAGACGCCGATGGCGAGCACCTGTGCCGCGCGCCACACGACCGAGACGAAAAGTTCGCCGAAGTGAAAACGCAGAGCCGTCGTTGCATCCAGATCGAGATCGGCGTGATGGACGAGATGAAAACGCCACAGGGCGGGCACGCGATGCGTCAGCACGTGCCACACGTAGAGCGTGTAATCCAACAGCAGGACGGCGAGCACCGTCTCCAACGGGCGCGGCAACGCCACCTGTTTGAGCAGCCCCATCCGGCGTCGTTCGACGAGCGCCGTGAGTCGTTCGACGACGGGTCGTTCGGCCAGTTGAAGGGCAAGGGCGGCCGTGCCCGCTACGGCGAGGTTGCGCGCGTCGCGCCGCAGCTTCGATTCCACGACACGTCTCAGCGGCCGTCGCCGTTCCAACCACACGAGCGCCGAGAACGTCCCCATGACGAGCGACGCGCCGATCCATGTAGGAATATTTCGCATCTTCCAGACTTCGCGTTCGTGCAGATTCCGCGCCGGGATAATTCGGCCTACCGTGCGGGCGGCAATTTTTCGCAACACGTTTCGACTATGTTTCGGCGAGGATAACTTTTTAGGAGGCGACAAGACAACCGATGAAGCCGAACGACGAAAACGGCAAACTCCCGACGGCCGAACGCCCCTTTCGCGTCCTCATCATCTCCGGCTCAGACCGACGCCAGTACAACTGCCCCGGCGTGGATTCCAAATCGCGCACACTGATGTTGCGCATGGCCGAACGCCTCCCGCAGGAATGGGAGATCGACTACGAAGACCTGGGAAACGTCTACGCACGCGCCCGCATCCAGAGTTGTAACGCCTGCGTCTCCACCTCGATGGCACTCTGCGTGTGGCCTTGCTTGCCCGCGAGCGAACGTGTGATGGGCGAGAAGCTGAAAAGCATCGCCGAGCTACAGCCGGGCGATTCTATTTCGACGGGGCGCGTGGCGCGCGCGTGGATGTCTGCGCCGCGCGCGCAGGTTTATCGCTTGCGTTTGAGCGATGGCCGTCAGGTTCGTCTCACGGGCAACCATCCGGTGAAAGTCATTCGTGAAGTATGTCGGGAAAAAATTAACGGCCGGTGGAAATGTATATGGAAAGAAGAATGGATCGAAGCCGCCAAACTGCGCGCGGGCGACAAAATCCCTTTTCCGTTAGGAGAACAATGCGGCACGTTCCGCGCCGACTCGGAGACGGATAGCTTTTACTTCCTATTGGCGGGCGCGGTCTTCGGCGACGGGAGTTTCGCGGGCGCGGGACAGGTACGTCTCTTCTTCGACAGCCGCCAACCCGCTATGTCCGAAGCGCTCGGCGCGTTATCTCCGACTAAGATGGACGTGCGGCGGCAAGTGTATGCGACGAAGGAGACAGGCTGGCCGCGCACGGCTGACGCGCACATGCGGTACGACTGTTGGGATACGGGCGTCGGTAAAATTTTGTTGGAGAAGCTCGATCTTAACAAGAGAGAGCCGGTGGCCGCGCGTCGTCTCCCGCAGTCCATATTGGATGGCTCGGAGCGTGAAGTTTGCGCTTTCTTGCGCGGCTGGTTCTCGGCGGACGGCTCGGTGGATTTTCACGGGACGAAGGTGCGCGTCAGCCTCGCTAGTTCGAGCGTCCTCGCCTTGCGCGAGGCGCAGATGTTGCTGGCGAAGCTGGGCATTCGTTCCTGTGTCTACGACATGTCGGCCAAAACGATTCGCATGGGCGGTAAAGATTACTCGCGCTCAAGCACGTTGCAGATCACGAAGCGAGAAGGCGTCGCGCGCTTCGCCGAGTTGATCGGCTTTCTTGACGAGAAGGCGATAAAGTTGACTGCGCTTCTTTCCCGACAGCCTCAAGCGCAGGCCAAACGCGACACGAGCGCAGGGACGAATCGCAACTACGGGCGCGTGCTCGATTGCGACCCGGAAGGCATAGAACCCGTCTATGACATCAACGTCGAGCCGTCACACGAGTTCGTCGCGGAACTCGTTCCGGTGCACAACTGCAACTGTTATGAGCCGGATCACAAATCCGAGCCGGACTTGATGTGGGATTTGAACATGTACGCGCGGCTCGATCTGGCGGACGCGTGGGCGATCATCGGCCCCATCAACTGGTATGCGCCGACGAGCAATTTGAAGTTGATGTTCGACCGTTTGGTCTGCATGAACGGCGGCAATCCGCGCGAGGATTTGATCGAACACAAAGACGCGGAACTCGCCAGGCGACTCGAACATTCCGAGCAGTGGGAAGAGTTGAGCCTGAATCATCTGGAAGGTCGCACGGCCGCTTTCTACTGCTACGGCGACGGGGGCGGCGACGAGTTGGACGCGACGGGGCGGCCGAAAATCTTGCGCCACAAGGAATATTTCGACCCGCGGACGGAGCCTTTCGAGAATGACCGGGACGCTTATGCTCCGCTCGTCTGGCAGTGCCGCTACGGCGGCGTGGAAGTGCCCGACGAGTTGTGGCGGTATCTGGAATTCGGGCGCGGTAAGAAGTACAGCGACAATCAGGCGGAAGATATGGCCGGGGAGCAGGTCTACGCGGATTTCGACGCGTGGACGGATGCCTTCGCGCGTTACGTCGGCGCGAAGGGTAAGGTTGAGCCGGGGAAGTATCGCGCCTATGGCTACGAAGCGCCGGGGCACTTGATGAAAGACCTGAAAGCCAAGTGGCGAGAGATCAAGACCGGCCTCGGCTACCCGCCCGCGGGTTCGTCAGTTGAGGCGCAGCAAAAGTTGGGCTTGAACAAAGACGCGACGCTGCAACCCAAGAAAAGCGAGGGCGAGAAACTGCGTGAGGACTAACGAGCGCAGCGAGACGGAGCGTTGAAGAATATGGCGCACGAAGACAGCGAGACGAAGCCCGTGCTGGTTTTCGTCTACAACGCGGAGAGCGGTCTGTTCAACACGCTCGGCGATGTTGCGCACAAAATCCTCTCGCCTGAAACTTACGCGTGTAATCTCTGTGCGCTGACGCACACGGCCTTTCGCGTGCGCCGCGAGTGGACGCAGTTTCTCGAAAGCCTCGACGCGCACACGGAGTTTTTGCACGCAGACGAACTGCACGAGCGTTACGGCCTCAGGAATCTGCCGCTCCCCGCCATCTTGCGCCGCCTCCACGACGCATCCCTCGAACAATTCATCCACGCCACGGCTATCAACTCTTGCCGCACACTAGACGAACTCGAACGACTCATCACGGACAATCTCAATAAACGATGAACGGAAGACTGGTGAATGGTAAATGGTGAATGGAAGAAAACCAGTTCTTTCCATTCACCATTCACCATTTACCATTTACCAATTCCTGCTTCATCGTTTTTCTGCTATCGGGAAGTGGGGTTCGATGTCTACTGGGACGTTGTTGAGGCGTGCGAGGGCGCGCTGCATGGGCGGGCGGATGACGCCGTAGCGGTCGAGCATCGCCTTGGCCTTCGTGTATGAGCCTTCGGCCTGAAGCGTGAGGATTTCGCGCGCCAGTTTAGTGACGGCCGGTTTGATGCGCGCTTCGTCGATGCGAAAAGTGCCGGTGCGCTGGTCGAACTTGATCGCGCCTTCGTCCGTCAGGTAGTTGAACTGGACGGCGATGCCTTTGCCGTGCGCCTCCGTGATGCCGAAGCGAACGCTGCGGAAGCAACTGGCAAGGTAGGTCGTGTAGAGCGAACGCTCCATGGAGCGTTCGACCACGCCCTTGTCCATCAAATACTGCAACGCCCACAAGCCCGTGATGTCCGCCTTCGCCTCTTCGATGGCTGAGTAGAGTTCTTTCAACTGCATGCGGACGGTCGTTTGTTGCCCGCCGACTTCGATGTTGTGCGGCCCGAGTCCGTGCATCAACTCGTGCGCGAGAATGTGCGTGAAGAAAGAGTCGAAGGAGAGCGCGCGCTGCGCTGCGGGCGTAAGGACGACGCGCGAGATGGGCACGAGCGTCTTGTTGAACTTCGCCTCCTGCACGTTCTTGAGCATGACGCGCTTCGACCCTTTTTCACGCACGACGCGTTCGTCGTTCGGCAGGTTGAAGGCTGCGGTCTGCACGCCGCGGTTTCCCTCGCCGGAAGAGAAGACCTGGTTGACGACGCGAATGGGCGAGGCCGCGCCGAGCTTCGGGTTGCGATAGCGCGCTTCTATCGGAAGGTTGTCTTCCAACTCCTGCAAGTATTGGCTGAAGCGCGCGAGCTTCGCCGTCTCCGCCTCGTCGCGCAGGGTGACGTATGATTCGAAGGCCGCTTTGTAGTTGAACAACTCGTCTTCGTAGGTTTCGTATGGGCCGATGGTCACGTCAATCGGCGCGTCCAAATCCATCCACGCCACGTCGCTCTCGTAATAATCGTCGGAGAGAAAAGCGTCTGCGCGTTTCGTGAGAAAGGTTCGGAGCGTGGCGTTGGTCGTGAGCGCGGCGGCTTCGCGCAGGAGGCGGGCGGCGGGTTCGAGAAAGCCGCGATACTCGACGCTGTAGGGTACGGTCTTGAGTCCGGTGGGCGTGGTGCGACGGATGACGTGGAAGAAGCCCGTGGCGCGTGCTTTCTCTTCCGGCGAAAGAGTTTCGACCCACGCGTTGAACTCTTCTTTCGTCATGTCGTCCGGGTAGTAGTTGGCGTGGTGCGGCTTCTGGCGCGGGACGCCTTCGATGAAAGGCTCGTTGCCGTCGAGACGCGACCAAGGGCCGGCGTTGATGCGGAAGTAGTGCAGGCGTGCGCGTCCCAGCGGCGTGCGGTCGGCTTCGAGCCGGCGCTTGAGCGCGGGGTTGCCGCTCCAGACCTGTTGCAGGTAGAGCGGGTCTAACAGTTTCGCGGCTTCGATAATTTTGGCGAGCGCGCGGCGGTCGCCCGCAGAGAGGCGCGAGGTGTCGGCCGTGAGCGTCGTCGGGGCGAAGCGGCGAATCCTGGCGTCGAGCGACGTGCGCGCGGTCGTGTTGGCAGCTCCGGGCGCGCGTCTTCTCTGCGCGGCAACAGCGACGGACGCTTCGCAGCACAGGGCGGACAGCAGCGCGCAGGCGATCAACTTCCGGTATCTCATCTTTTCGAACTCCCTCCACATCTTCACAATGATGACGTTTGACTGAGTTTATTAGATGCCTGCCGCGAAACTAAATGCAAGCGGCGAGCGGCGCACGACCGTTGCACGTCTCTCTGCGCCGCACCGCACGCGGGTGAGACATAACGTAAGACGGCGCGGTCGTGAACTTCGGATTCGTTCACGAC
>DASZCS010000053.1:0-106600 GCA_035942855.1 Pyrinomonadaceae bacterium
CCACAAAGGAGAGGCAACGCCCGACTTTTATCCGCACCCTCAAACGGCGTCCACGCTCTCGGCGCGCCGCCTGCCACACTCGACGGAGGTTACGATGAAACACACTCGCAAACGCGCCCTCTCAATCGCGCGCTCCGCCTCTCTCCTCGCGCTGCTGCTGTGCCTGACCGCGCCGTCAGCCTTTGCGGCTGCGGGCGCGGCCGACGACAAAGAGAAAATGAAGCCCGAAGATGTCGTGGCGAAACATCTGGAATCGATCGGCACGGCCGAGGCTCGGAAAGCCGTCCGCAACCTCGTCGCGAGCGGCACGGTCATCTTTCAAATTCGTTCGGGCGGCAAAGGACAGACGGGCGGCGCGTCTCTCATCGCGTCCGAAGGCGGGATGAATTTGTTCAAGATGGTCTTTCAAGCGTCGCCCACTTACCCGCACGAACTGTTCAGCTACGACGGGAAGACTTTCGGCGCGATGCACGTCCGCCCCGGCGCGCGCTCGCCGCTCGGCGAATTTTTCATGACCCACGATACGGTCTTCAAGCAGGGACTCATCGGCGGCACGCTCACGACCGCCTGGCCGCTGCTGAACCTGCCGGAGAAGAACCCCAAGCTGAGTTACGAAGGTACGAAGAAGATCGGCGACCGGCAGACGCACGAGTTGCGCTACACGCCGCGCAAGGGAACCGATCTCAAGATCAAACTCTTCTTCGACGCCGAGACGTTCCAACACGTCCGCACAGAGTATGAGCACACGCTCGCGGCGGCGCTCGGCGGGCGCATCTCGACGACCGGCCCGAGCGCGGGCAAAAACGAAGTCCGTTACAAACTGGTGGAAGAGTTTTCGGCCTTCAAGAAGGAAGGCGGCCTCAACCTACCGCACACTTACAAACTGGCGCTGAACGTCCAGGGCTCTGTCATCGTCCTACAGGATTGGACTGTCGAGTTGACGCAGTTCGCCTTCAACCAGAAACTCAACCCGAAAGACTTCACTCCGGAATCCTAAACATAGCCCGGCGACTTTAGAGCGACGAACAAAAACCTGAAACCACGAACAGACACGAAACAACACTAAAGCCTTCTTCGTGTTGTTTCGTGTCTGTTCGTGGTTTCTTGATCTTAGTTCAAGCGAACAGGCGCGCGAAGCCTTCGAAGTCGAGCGCGCGGACGGGCAGGCCGAGTTGTCTTTGCAGTTCTTCGTGCGTCGTGCCGTCGAGCATGACGGGTTCGTCCGACTTGAAGGCGACGCTCGGCAGGACGACGAAACTGCCTTCGATCCGTTCGCGCACGGCCAACACGTCGCGCCCGGTCATCAATCCCGCCACGACGATGTCCGGCCCGAAGTAATCGTTCTCCACGGCAACGACGTGAAGCCGCGTGCCGAAGCGCTCGTTAGTACGCGCGATCAAATTGTCGAGGACGGGCGCGAAGAGTTTCCCGGTCAGGATCGTGCCGTCGAGGTTCGCGGCCGTCTTGGGCGGGCGGCGTTCGAGTTTGCGTTCGAGGCGGCGGAAGTCTTCGTAGAACGAGCGCACCATCCCGACGCCGTCTTCGATCTGCGGATAGTCGCCGTAGTGGCGACGCGAGGGCACGTCTTGCCCTGCGCGCAAATAAAACTCGTCGCCGAGAAAAGCGAAGTTAGTGCCGAGCCGCGCGCGAAGTTCGCGCTGCAAACGCGAGACATGCCGAATCGTCTGCCCGCAAAATTCCGGCGTGACGGGGGTAAGGCGCGCGTCCGTGTTGTAGCGCGTCAGGCCGAGCGGGACGATAGCGACGCTGCGCACTAACGGATAATCGGCGGACAGATCGCGCACGGTGCGCTCCAAAATCTCGCCGTCGTTAATCTCCGGGCACAAGACGACCTGCGAGTGAATCTCGATCCCGGCGTCGAGCATCCGACGCATCTTCGCGCGAATGTCAGCGCGCCGTTTGTCCACGCCGAGCAGGTAGGCACGCACGTCCAGATCGGTCGCGTGGACGGAGACGTATTGCGGCGTCAGGCGTTGTTCGATAACGCGGCGCATCTCGGCCTCTGTGATCGAGGTGAGCGTCGTGTAGTTGCCGTAGAGGAAGGAGAGGCGCACGTCTTCGTCGCGGAAGGAGAGCGCGGGGCGCGCGTCGGGCGGGTTGCCGTGACAGAAGCAGAAGAGGCATTCGTTGGCACACTGGCGCGGCACGATGTTCTCGAACTGCAAGCCGAAATCCTCGCCCTCGCCGCGCTCGATCTGTAGTTCCCACTCCTCGCCGTTTTTCTTCAACACGTCGAGCGTCAGTTCCGTCTCGCCGCCGGTCTGGAAACGGAAGTCCAGATAGTCGCGCACAGTGCGACCGTTGACGCGCAGGATGCGGTCGCCCGCTTCGATCTCCAACTCGGCGGCAAGGCTCTCGGGCGCGACCTCCGAGACTTCAACGCCGCGGCGGCGAATCTGCGTGACGGCTGGTGTGACTGCGAATTCGTACATCTGAAAATCAACAACTCTCTCGTGTTCTAACTGACAGGCCAAAATTTCCGGCTCTTGCGAAACGGATAGTATCGTCTATCGCCGCGCCGGATTCAACTCGCCGCCCCGGTCAAAACGCCGCGAGCCGTGTGATGCAATCTGACCGCCCCACCTGCCAAAATGATGTGCGTTGACACAACCCGCGCGATGCGTTCTCTTTCGTCTGAACACACCGAGATTGTTATCCCTCTCTCGTCATGTTCAAGTATTCGACGACAAGTCTTCTGTTCGTCGGACTTGCCCGTTCGATGAAAACCGGCTGCCTTTCGGCGTCGCCTCGCGGCCTGAACGGGACGCGTGCGGGCACGCCGCTTGCCACGAAAACAGACGGAAGCCGCCGTCCTCTCCCCGCGCGGCCTGAAGCCAAGTTACCTTGAACTAAAGAGCATGCCTGAGACAGTTCTCGAACACACACTCGCGCCCGAAAATGCGCCGCCCGTTTCTTTCAATCCGACCGTCCTGCTCGCCGAAGACGACGCGGCGGTGCGCCGTTATCTCGAAGTCATTTTGCGCCGCGCGGGCTACACGGTCATCTGCGCCTCGAACGGACTCGAAGCGATCAAGATCGCCGTCTCCGCGAAAATCGACGCCGTCGTGACGGATGCTTTGATGCCGCACCTCGGCGGCCACGAACTCTGTCGCTACCTGCGCGCACGCCCCGAACTAGCGCGCCTTCCCATCCTGCTCCTCAGCGGACTTGAACAGAACGCCGCCTCGGCAGATGCTCAAAGCATCTACGCCGACGCGCATCTCACCAAGCCCGTGCGCCCGGAAGATTTCACAGGCTGTCTGGCGCGACTGCTCAAGGCGAATAATTGATCCCGGCTGTTGTTCGTCAAGCCTTAAATTTCCTGTCGTGGAAAACTAAAGAGGCCGCTCTAGTTCGCAAAGAGCGGCCTCTTTAGTTTTTTCATTTGATTGAACTGCCGGCGCGCAGGCTTAACTTGCGCGCCCGTCTAAGCCTTCGCCGTCGTCTTGATGCCGAGCATGTCGTCGAGCGGCGTGTATTCGAGTCCCTGCGCTTCTGCGACCGCCTGGTAGGTCAACTTCCCGGCGTAGGTGTTGACGCCCTCTTTTAGTCCCGGGTCGCTGGCGATAGCTGAGAGAAAACCTTTGTTCGCCAGTTTCAGGGTGTAGGGCAAGGTCGCGTTCGTCAGGGCGAAGGTCGAAGTGCGCGGAACCGCGCCCGGCATGTTGGCGACGCAATAGTGAAGCACGCCTTCGACGTAGTAAGTCGGTTCGCTGTGCGTCGTCGGGTGCGTCGTCTCGATGCACCCGCCCTGATCCACCGCCACGTCAACGATGACCGCGCCGTTCGGCACTTTCTTCAACATCTCGCGCGTGATCAGTTTCGGCGCGGCCGCGCCGGGAACGAGCACCGCGCCGACGATCAAGTCGGCTTCGGCAATCGCGCCCTGAATCGCGTAGGCCGAAGAGGCGAGCGTCGTGATGCGCGACAGGAAGATATCGTCGAGTTCGCGCAAGCGGTCGAGATTGTTGTCGATGATGGTGACGTGTGCGCCCATGCCGACGGCCATCTTCGCGGAGTTCGTGCCGACCACGCCGCCGCCGATGATCACCACGCGCGCGGCCGGAACGCCCGGAACGCCGCCGAGGAGCACGCCGCGCCCGCCGCGCATCTTCTCAAGGTATTGCGCGCCGACCTGAATCGCCATGCGCCCGGCCACTTCTGACATCGGCGTCAAGAGCGGGAGCGTACCCTTCCTGTCTGTGATCGTCTCGTAGGCCACGCCCGTCACTTTGCGTTCGAGCAACTGCTTGGTCAATTCGTGATCGGGCGCGAGGTGCAGGTAGGTGAAGAGCAACTGGCCTTCGCGCATGCGCGGATATTCGGGCGCAATCGGCTCTTTCACCTTCACGATCATCTCGCCCTGCGCCCACACCTCGTCGGCCGTCTCTAAGATCGTCGCGCCCGCGCGTTCGTACAACGCATCCTCGAAGCCCGAACCTTCGCCCGCGCTGCGTTCGACGACGACCTTGTGCCCCGCATCCGTCAGCGCGCGCACACCGGCGGGCGTCATCCCGACGCGATACTCGTTATCTTTAATCTCTTTGGGGAGTCCGACTAGCACTGTGCTTTTCTCCAATCGTTAGAAAATTAGGTCGGGTGAAAAAATCAAGGACACGAAGACAAACGTTCCCACGCTTTACTCGCTCGCGCCCGGCGGCGACTTGACGCGGACGCCGCTGCTCCAGCGGCTCACACATCTTCGTTCAGACGGCGTGCGAGATAGGCTTCCAAGTCTGCGCCGCTTTGGTTCTTGAGCACCGCGTCGAGCCACGCCTCGCGCTCGAAACATTGCACGCGCAAATCCCAGACGCAGACGGACAAACCCGTCGCCGTAATCTCCGGCAAATCTTTTAACTCCACGGAAGGCGCGGCGTAGACTCGATGATGCAACTCGTTTTCGTCAGCCCACCAATCGACGAAGATGAAATTCGCCCCGCGCCCGTCGTGCACGCCCACGTAGCCGACGCCGTAGTTTCGGCCGCCCTCACACGCAGCGGGCAAAGACTCTTGCGCCAGACGCCGCGCCGTCTCCACCAACTCCGCGCGCGGGCGCTCCCGCCGGTAACTGATGCCGTAAACTTTCAAACGCCAGCCGTCAAACGCCCACTCTTCCAGGAAACGAATCGGGCGCGGCTCGTATGCTTCCGTCAGTCGCATGAACGGGTGAATGGTGAATGGAAAGAGTGGTCTTCTCTATTCACCATTGACGATTCACGATTTACTCAAAATTAACTTCATCGATCTGCGCGCGTTGCAGCTTGCCGCTGTAATCGACGTAGACAGACTTCCATTCGGTGAAGATATCCAAGACCTGCGTGCCTGCTTCGCGGTGACCGTTGCCCGTGGCCTTCGTGCCGCCGAAGGGCAGGTGAACTTCCGCGCCGATGGTCGAAGAGTTGATGTAGAAGATACCCGTGTACATATCGTTCATCGCGTGGAAGGCGCGGTTTACGTCCTGCGTGTAGATGGCGGCAGACAGTCCGTAGCGCACGCCGTTGGCGATCTCGACGGCCTCTTCCAGATTGTTCGTCGGGATGACGGCCGTGACCGGGCCGAAAATCTCTTCCTGCGCGATACGCATCTGCGGAGCAACGTCCGTGAAGACGGTCGGCTCGATGAAATAGCCGTGCGCGTGCGCGCCCCCTTCGAGACGACGACCGCCCGTCGCTAATTTCGCGCCGTCCTCGCGCTCGCCCACTTCGATGTAGCCGAGGATTTTGTGCACGGCGGCGGCATTGATCACCGGCCCCATGTCCGTGTCGCCTTGCGAGCCGTCGCCGACGCGCAAGGTAGACGCGCGTTCGACGAGTTTCTGCGTAAACTTTTTATAGACCTTTTTGTGTACGACGAGACGCGAAGAGGCCGTGCAGCGTTGGCCGGAAGTGCCGAACGCGCCCCACACAGCGCCTTCGACGGCCAGATCGATGTCGGCGTCATCCATCACGATGATGACGTTTTTGCCGCCGAGTTCGAGCGAGCAGATGGCGTTGCGGTCGGCGCACGCGCCCGCGATGATGCGTCCCGTCTCGGTCGAACCCGTGAACGAGATCAAGCGCACGTCTCTGTGTTCGACGAGAGGCTTGCCCGCGTCCGCGCCGTAGCCCGTCACCATGTTGACGACGCCGCGCGGCACCCCCGCCTCTTCGCACGCCTTGATCAAGTTATAGGTTGAGAGCGGAGTGTCTTCGGCCGGTTTGATGACGACTGTGTTGCCGCAGACGAGCGCCGGGATCAACTTCCAGGAAGGGATCGCCATCGGGAAATTCCACGGCGTGATCAAACCGCAGATGCCGACGGGCTGGCGCACGCACATGGCGAATTTGTCGGGCATCTCCGCGGGCGTCGTGTAGCCGTGCAGGCGGCGTCCCTCTCCGGCCGTGTAGAAGGTGCAGTCAATCGCTTCCTGCACGTCGCCCCCGGTCTCTTTCAAGACCTTGCCCATCTCGCGCGTCATGTCCGCGGAGTGCGCGTCCTTGTCGCGTATGAGAATGTTGCCGAGACGGAAAAGTATCTCCGCACGACGCGGCGCGGGCATGCGTCGCCAGCCTTCGGCCGCTGTCTTAGCGGCCGCGACGGCGCGTTCAACGTCCTCACTCGTCGAGACGGGGAAACGTCCAATCACGTCGCGCGTGTCGGCCGGGTTGACGTTATCGAAATACTCGCCGCCGACAGCCGCCACCCACTCGCCGCCGATGTAGTTGCTGTAAGTTCTGACCGAAGCGCCGCGCGCAGCAGTGCCCTTGCCATTAGCGCGCACCGTGGCGGCCGCCGTCGTCGCCGTGCGCGAGCCCTTTTTCGTCGTCCGGCTCAAAGCCTTTTTCGCCTGTGCCATAAGAAGGTGAATGGTGAATGGTGAATGGAGTTTGGTGAACGGCAAACGGTGCTTCTGTTTTTATCACCATTTACCGTTCACCATTTACCATTTACTGATAAGTAAACTGGATGATCGTCTGCGTGATGACGTTGCGGCGGTCGAGGAATGTGACGTTCATCACGACCGCGTCGCCGACCTTGAGACCGTTGATGACGCGTTCGAACTCGGCCAGCGTGTTGACCGGGATGCGATTGACGCGCTGGATGACCATGTTCTCGGCAATCGACGCTTCAAAAGCCAGCCCGCTCTGATCCACGTCGCGCACGAGCAGGCCGCGCACGCCTTTGAGGTTGCGCTCGTTGGCGAGTTGCGGCGTCAGTTCGCTCAAGGTGAGTCCGAGCGTCGGGCGCTCGGTGCTCGCCGGTTTGTCTGAGTTAACTTTCGGCGTCGAAGGCGTCGGCGTCGGCGTCGCTTCGGCCGCGCCGCGCGGCGGACGCTCGCCCACGGAGACGCTGACGGTGCGACGTTCGAGATTACCGTTCACATCGCGCAGGAAAGTCAGCTGCACTGTCTCGCCGACGGGCGTGCTCGCCACCTTGTTGATCAAGTCCTGCGAGTTGGTGACGGCCTTGCCGTTGAATTCGACGATGATGTCGTTGACCTGAATCCCGGCGGTGCGCGCAGGGCCTTCGCGCACGTCCGTGATGATCGCGCCCTTGGCGTCCTTCAAACCATAGACGCGCGCAAACTCTGCCTTCACCGAATCGAGCAGCACGCCGAGGTAGCCGCGTTTGACGCGACCGCCCGAGACGAGTTGGCGATAGACGAAGCTGGCCTCGTTCGACGGCAGGGCGAAGCCGATGCCGTTGTAATCGCCGGTCGAGGTGGCGATCTGCGAGTTGATGCCGATCACTTCGCCGCGCATGTTGACGAGCGGCCCGCCCGAGTTGCCGCGATTGATGGCGGCGTCCGTTTGCAGGAAGCGTTGGAAACTGGAAGAGACGGGCGTGGTGCGTTCGCGCGTGGAGATGATGCCGGCCGTGACGGTCTGGTCGAGGCCGAAGGGCGAGCCGACGGCGAGCACCCAGTCGCCCACCTGCGCTTCGTCCGAGTTGCCGAGTTTGACGGTCGGTAGCTCGCGCCCGGGTTCGACCTTGACGACCGCAAGGTCTGTCTCGTCGTCTTCACCGACGACGCGCCCGCGCATCAGTTCGCCCGACTGCAAACGCACGGTGATGCGCGTTGCGCCTTCGACGACGTGCTGGTTCGTCAGAATGTAGCCCTTCGGATCGACGATGAAGCCGCTGCCCACGCCGCGCGAAGGACGCTGCGCCTGGCGTCGAAACATCTCCATCAAGGGATTGTCGCCGCCGTCTTTGTCGTCCGAATCGTCGTCGTCGCTGTTACTGTTGCTGTTGCCGCTGCCTGTGCCCGGCGCGCGTTCCGTCACCTGCGGCGCGGAAACCGTGTCGATGTTGACGACGGCCGGTTCAACTCGCTGCGCGATCTCGGCGAACGAGGCGGAGAGAGCTTCGGGCGCGCGTGCCACCTGCGCCGCACGCTGCGCATCGTTCTGCGCCACGGCGTCGCGCCCCGCCAGCATCGCGCCGATCCCGACACCGACCACCAGACACGCCAGCGCCAGCGCCGCGATCCACACACGCAGGCGACGCAAGATCGCCCGCTCTGCCTCAGTCGTTTGGCCTTGGGGAAGTTTATACATAGAACTTTTTACCGCCTTACGTAACACTCCTGGAAAGAGACGGCCGCGGCGTGCGCTTTCGTTTGCGCTCGCCGCCTCGCGGTTGGATGACCAACCGCACCCTGTTTGCACGCCCACCCGTATTCACGCTCTCGTGCGCGAAGCGAAGTTTGTCGAGTATAACGAATCGCCCGACGCGCCGCAAAGCAACAAAGAGACGCCCGCGGCAAATATCCGAAACGTCGGATACGCGCGCGGCGCGTAGTCGTCCGACAATTCAACAACACCCGCTAAAGGCGAGACTATAACGCGCGTGTATCACGATTCTGACGCGCGCATCTCACGCTCTTTGACCTTTTGTTCTCGTCTCTCGCTCCAATGCATTTCGGAGATGATGATGCCGGTGAAGATGAGCGCCGCGCCGAGCCAGCCGCGCCCGCCCATCCATTCGCCCGCGCCGAGCGCGGCGACGGCAAAGGCCGTGGCGAAGACGGGTTCGAGGCTGAAGATGATGGCCGCGTGCGTGGCAGAGGTGCGCGCCTGTCCCCACGTCCAGAAAATAAACGCGCCGACCGTCGCCACCGTCGCCAGATAGACGAGTTGCCACACGACACGCGCGCTCCACACGAGCGGCAGAGTCTCGCGCGCCAGCACCGCAGGCAGAGCGTCAGTTCCGGCCACGCTTCCCCACACGCGCAGGCCACCCCAAACGACTGCGAACAGCACTGCGATGCACCCGATCTGCAAGACGGTCAACTGTCGCGCGTCATACTTTCGCGCGTAGACGCTCACGAGCGTGATGTGCGTGGCGAAGAGAGCCGTGGCGGCGAGCGTCAACAGGTCTCCGAGGTTGACGCTCGTGTCCGCCCCTTGCGGCGCAAGGATCAACAACCCGCCGAGCGAGGCGAACACGACGCCGACCAAATTCTCCACGCCCGGCCGCGCACGCAGGATCAGGTAGGCGACGAAGGGCACGAGCGGCGTCGTCAACCCGGTCACGAAAGCGGATTTCGAGGCCGTCGTGTAGACCTGTCCTGCCGCCTGCAAACCGAAACCCACACCCATCAAAAGGCCGAGCGTGATTCCTGCGCGCCACTCCGGCCAGCGCGCCGCCGCGAGACGACGCGGAAACAACGCCGCCAGCAACACGGCCGCCCCCCCGAAGCGCACGAACATATAAGCCATCGGCGGCCACACGCCGAGAATGTCCTTCGCCATGAAGAAGGTCGAACCCCAGATCAGCGTCGTCAACATCAACGCGCCGTCGGCCGCCAGATTGGATTTCAGTCGCATATGCAAAAGCGGTAAAGGGAGAATGGTAAATGGTAAATGTATAAAACCTGCTTTTCACCATTTACCATTCTCCATTCTCCCTTTACCTGTTCTCACGGTTTGAGCAGAACTTTGAGGACGCCACTTTCGGTGGCGCGTTCGATGGCGCGCAAGCCGTCCGCGAGCGGGAACTCTTCGGTGACGAGGCTCGCCACGTCTACGGCGTCGCGCGCGAGCAGTTCGAGCGCGTGCGCGAAGCGTCCGCAGCGCGAGCCGACGACGCTGATCTCGTTGACGACAATGCGCGAGGCGTCGATCTCGGTCGCGCCTTGAAAAGTTGACTTCAAGACGATCACGCCGCGCGGGCGTACGAGATCGACCGCGAGCGCAAAACCGCTGCCCGCGCCCGATGCTTCGACCACCACGTCAAACGCGCCCAGGCATTCGCGCGGCAACTCCGCCGTCGCGGCGAGCGCAGTTTCGACGCCGCGCCCGCGTGCGATGCGCAGTTTGTTTTCGTGCCTGCCCAGAAGCGTCACGCCTGCTCCCGTCTGCGCCTTGATGGCCTGCGCGCAGAGCAGACCGAGTTTGCCGTCGCCGATGACGGCTACGCGCGTGTCGCTCCTGATCTCGACTCGCTCCATGATGCCGCAGGCGGCCGCGAGCGGTTCGGTGAAGACGGCGCGCGCGTCTTCGATCTTGTCCGGCACGGGGAGCAGGTTCACGACCGGCAGACGCAAAAATTCCGCGAACGCGCCGTCGCGCCCGACGATGCCGAGCACCGTGCGCCCCAGGCAATGGCGCGCATCGCCCGCCGTACACAACTCGCAGCGCCCGCATCCCGCGTTGATCTCGCCCACCACGCGCCGCCCCACCAGCGACCCATCCGGCGCGCTCTCTACCACGCCGACAAACTCATGGCCGAGCGTGCCCGTGAAGCCCGCGTACCCGCGCGCGATCTCCAGGTCCGTATTACAAATTCCCGCCAGCACGACGCGCACCAACGCTTCGCCCTCAGCGCGCGGCGTGTCAATCTCCGCCACCCGCAACGCCCCGTTCTCGTATCGCAGAGCTTTCATAAATGCAGAGGTTAGAGGTCAGAGGTTAGAGGTTAGTAGAAGACAGTTTTTTAACTGACCTCTGACCTCTAATCTCTGACCTCTGCCGTCAAAATCTTTTCGTCCTCATGTAAACGTTCGCGGGGGTGAGTTCGACGGTCTGCTCGCGGCCGGCGACGTTGACGGGAAGTCGCCAGGTAACTTCCTGCGCGCCCGCTTGCGTGGCGTGTATCCACCAGCGGCCGGGCGGGACGTAGACGACCGTTTGCCCGCTCTCGTCGAGTTGCGTGCGGATGGGTTGTCGCGCGCCCATGCGGCGGACGATGAACTCCTCGAAACGCTGCCCCGGTCGTCGCTCGTCCAGAAACTCGCGTTGCGCGGCAGCCACGTCAATCGAGTAGAGTTGGACGGGCATCGTCGCCTGAGCGGCGTCGGAGTTTTGTCCCTGACTGCCGGGACGCGGAACGAGCACGATCCGCAAGAGCGTCTCGCGCGCGTGTTCGCCCGCGCCTAAGGTCTGCGCCGCGTCGTTCGCAGGCAGACGACGATAGATGAGCCAGCCCGCGCCCACGAGCGCGAAGACGAGCGCGACGCGCAAGGCTGCGACGAGCCAACGATGTGCGGAACCCGGATCGTTCACTTGAAATCCGCGCGGTCTGACAGTTACTCGCCGTCAGGCCATCATTCCCTTTTCGCGTAGCGCGCTTTCCAGTTCGCGATTGCTCGGAACGGAGAGCACCTGCCCGGCGATGTCGAGCGTCGGCTTGCGCTCCTTGCCGTCGTTGTGACGGCGCACCCACTCGGCCGCCTCCGCGTTCTCTTCCACGTCGATGTAAGTGTGCGCCACGCCCAACTCCTTCAAATGCCGCAAGGTGTCCTGCGTGTCGTGACACCACGTCGCCCCGTAAACTTTGACATCCATCTCTATTTATTCCCCCGAATTATTTGAGGCAATCATAGCAGAGCAGGGATGAGGGATGAAGGAGGAGGGATGAAAGGAATCATCCACTTTCTTGAGTGTTTTCTCTTCATCCCTCATCCCTCATCCTTCATCCCTGCCTTCCCCGGTGTTACAATGCCTCTTCAACTTACTTTTTCCGACGTAATTTTTCCTGTGACGACGAAAGCGACAGATAAATTCCGCGACGAGTGCGGCGTCTTCGGCATCTACGGCCGCGCGGAGGCGGCGCGTCTCACCTACCTCGGCCTCTATGCCCTTCAACATCGCGGGCAGGAGTCGTGCGGCATCGTCTCTTCGGACGGGCGCGAGTTGCGTTCGGAGCGCGCGATGGGTTTAGTCTCCGACGTGTTCGACGCCGAACAACTCAATCGCTTGCCCGGCGCTGCGGCCATCGGCCACGTGCGCTACTCGACGGCCGGAGAAGTCTCCATACGCGAGGCGCAGCCCTTTCTCGTCGCCTGCCAGCATGGGCAGGTCGCAGTCTGCCATAACGGCAATCTCCCCTTCGCCAGTGAGGAACGCAAACGTCTGGAACGCGACGGGGCGATCTTCTCTTCCACCTCCGACACGGAAGTCATACTGCACGGCATCGCGCGTTCGCAATCGGCCGGAATCCGCGAGGCCATCCCCGAAGTGCTCAGCGAAACCGAGGGCGCGTTCTCGATGCTCTTTCTCACGCCCGGCTCGCTCATCGCCATACGCGACCCGCGCGGCTTTCGCCCGCTCGCGCTCGGCCGCCTCGGCGACGCATGGGTCGTCGCTTCTGAAACTTGCGCCTTCGATCTCATCGAAGCGGCATACGTCCGCGACGTGGAACCCGGCGAGATGATCGTGATCGACGAGGGCGGCCTGCATTCGTCCTACCCGCTCGCCGAGCGCGAGCATTCCATGTGCATCTTCGAGCACGTCTATTTCGCGCGCCCCGACTCTCTCATCTACGGTCATTCGGTCAACGAGTCGCGGCACAAGATGGGCAAGCGACTCGCCGTCGAGCAGCCGACCGATGCTGACATCGTCGTGCCCGTGCCCGATTCAGGCGTCGCCGCCGCCATCGGCTACGCCGCGCAAAGCGGCATCAGTTACCGGCAGGGCTTGGTGCGCAATCATTACGTTCATCGCACCTTCATCGAACCCAAACAAGCCATCCGTTCTTTTGGCGTGCGCATCAAGTTGAACCCTGTGCGCGACCTGATCGCAGGTCGCCGCGTCGTGCTCATCGACGATTCCATCGTGCGCGGCACGACCTCGCGCAAGATCGTCCGCATGGTGCGCGAAGCCGGGGCGACCGAAGTTCACCTGCGCATCAGTTGCCCGCCCACGGTCAGCCCTTGCTTCTACGGCGTGGACACGCCGAACCGCGACGACCTGATCGCCGCGCAGATGTCGGTCGAAGAGATTCGCAACTTCATCGGCGCAGACTCGCTCGGCTACCTCTCGCTCGAAGGCATGCTCGCCGCCACCGGCATCCGCCCCGACTCGGCCTGCGTCGCCTGCTGGACGGGCAACTACCCCACCCAAATCACACGCGAAGCCGAAACCCAATGGGCGCGCGAACACGAACCCGTGCCGTCCGATTGATGGATGAAGATGTCTGAGAGTTGGGACTGTTGATATACTGGCAGACAGCAAATCAACTTGAAATTCTGGTCTCGAAAAGATCATGACCGAAAATTTACTTGAGCGAATAACCGTCAACCCCGAACAATGCGGTGGTCGTCCGTGCATACGCGGGATGCGCATCAGGGTGATTGATGTGCTCGATCTTTTCGCCGCCGGTTTGAGTGCGGAACAGATTTTGGAAGAGATGCCCGATCTTGAGATGGATGATCTGAGAGCGGTTCATCTGTATGCGGCGCGGCGTCTGGATCATCCGGTCATCGCGGCATGATGATCTGGGTTGACGCGCAACTGTCTCCAGCCATCGCAGAATGGATCAGCATTAAATTTTCCGTGTCCGCAGTTGCGCTGCGCAATGTGGGTTTGCGTGACGCAACGGATCGCGCCATTTTCTTCGCGGCTCGTAGCGCGTCGGCTATCTTGATGACGAAGGACAGCGATTTTCTGCGACTGTTAGACGAACTTGGTGCTCCTCCCAAAGTAATCTGGCTTACCTGCGGCAATACTTCCAACGCGCGTCTCGAGCAAATTTTGTCGAAGACTTTGCCGCAAGCGCTGTCGCTTTTACAATCAGAGCAACTCGTGGAAATAAGTTCTGACTGAACGTGTGTCAGACTGTCTGCGATACAATTCGGGAGGTAGTGCGGGGTGGCTCAAAGGAACGTGCGCGGGTGTGGTTGTCTGGGCGTGGTGTTGGCGCTGGCGATAATCGGCGGGCTGCTCGCCTATATCAAGTTTTACAAGCCCGCGCCGGGGCCGCAGCTTCCGCCGCCTTCGGGCGATGAACTGACGGTCAACGTGCTGGATGTCGGGCAGGGCGACGCCGTCTTGATCGTCGCGCCGGGCGGCAAGACCGTCCTTGTGGATGCGAGCGTGCCGGGGAGCGGCAAGAAGATTCTCGCGGCGATGGAGCGCAACGGCGTCGATCACATCGACCTGCTCGTGACGACGCACGCGCATGCCGATCACATCGGCGGCGCGGACGAAGTGATCAAAGGGACGAAGGTTTACAAGGTGCTCGACAGCAAAGTGCCGAACACGACGAAGAACTACGAAGACTTTCTTGACGCCATCGAAGCGCGCGTCGAAAATCCGCAGGACAACTTTATCACCGCCGCGCCCGGCCAGACGTTCGACCTCGGCAGCGGCGTCGTCATCAGCGTGCTCGCGCCCATCCAGCCGCTCTTTACAAAAGATCAGTTGCGTTCGGGTGGCAACGAACCGAACGCCAACTCGGTCGTCACGCGGCTCGACTACGGCGAGTTCTCGATGCTCCTGACGGGCGACGCCGAAGCGCAGACCGAGCAGCGTATGATGGAGCAGGGCGCGCGGCTCGGGGCGCGGGTCTTGAAGGTCGGACACCATGGCTCGAAGTATGCCACTTCGGAAGACTTCCTGCGGCAAGCGAAGTTCAGAGATGCGATCATCTCGTGCGGCGCTGACAATCGCTACGGCCATCCGAGTCAGGAGGTGCTGGATCGTTTGAGGGCTGCGAACGTGAAAATCTACCGCACCGACTTGCAGGGCGACATCACGATCAAGACGCGCGGGCAGGAGGATTATCAAATCACGACCGCACGGCAAGCGGCAGCAGACGAGATCGCGACGGGTCGCAAAGCGCAGAAAGACGACTCGGCCAAGTCGGGCTTCATTCAATACGGCGACTTCGGCCCCGCGCCCAAAGCCTCGCCCAAAACGAAAGCGGCCAACAGCAGGTGACGAGAGATGACGAAGCGCAAAAAGAATCCGACGGAAGCTGGCGACGCGACGGAAGTTCGCGCCGTCGTCGACCGCATCGAAGACGGCGACATCGCCGTCCTCAGTCTGGAAGATGACACGCAACTCGACGTGCCGCGCACGCGTCTCCCTTCGGACGCCAACTCCGACGGCGATCACCTGCTTCTCAAGTTCGACCTCGACGCCGGGAGCGGCGAGCGCACGCTCAAGACAATCGAAGCCGCGCCGCAAGCACGCGCCGCCGCCGAAGATCGCATCAGGAAAATGCAGGAACGTCTCGCACGCCTCGGCGGCGCACCCGACCGCAAGGATTTCAAATTGTGAGGAAGCTGTTAGATAGCTATTAGCTGTTAGCTGTTAGCTATTAGCTGTTAGCTGTTAGCTAAAACAAAAACGACTGCCCGACAGCTTATGACTACGACTAATGACTGAGGACAGCTAACTCTTTATTGAACTGACCAACAACTAACGCTTAAACCACTAACACCCGATAGCTGATAGCTCCGAAGCTAAAAGCTAACAGCTAATAGCCAACAGCTTTTTTATGTCCAAACCCATCACATACAGCGACGCGGGCGTCTCGATTGAGGCGGCGAACGCGGCCGTCGAACGCATCAGGGAGATGGCGCGCTCGACCTTCAACGCGCGCACGCTCTCCGAGATCGGCACGTTCGGCGGGATGTTCGACGGCGCGTTCCCTGCCATGCGCGCCCCCGTCCTCGTCGCCTCGGCCGACGGCGTCGGGACGAAACTCAAAGTCGCCTTCGAGACCAACACGCACAACACCGTCGGCCGCGACCTCGTCAACCACTGCGTCAACGACATACTGGTGCAGGGCGCGCGCCCGCTTTTCTTTCTCGACTACGTCGCCACGGGCGTGCTCTCGCCCGCGGTGATCGCTTCGGTGATCGAGGGCATAGCCGCCGGGTGTCGTGAGAACAACTGCGTGCTGCTCGGCGGCGAGACGGCGGAGATGCCCGGCTTCTACGCGGCGGGCGAATACGACGTGGCCGGATTCATCGTCGGCATCGTTGATCGGGAAAAAGTGATCGACGGCAAGTCGATCGCCGTGGGCGACGTGTTGCTCGGCCTGCCTTCCGTCGGCCTGCACACGAACGGCTATTCGCTCGCGCGCAAACTCTTTTTTGAAGTGGCGCGCTACGATGTCTCGACGCAACTGGAAGAACTCGGCACGACGGCGGGCGAGGCTCTGCTCGCACCGCATCCGAGTTACCTGCACGTGCTCGAAGAACTGCTCGACACGGGCGCGATCAAAGGCTTAGCGCACATCACGGGCGGCGGCCTCGTCGATAACATTCCGCGCATCCTGCCCGAAGGCATGGCCGTCGAGATCAAACGCGGCTCTTGGCCGCAGCTTCCCGTCTTCACGCTCCTCGAACGGCTCGGCAACGTTCAAGAAGCGGAGATGTACCGCACGTTCAACATGGGCGTCGGCATGGTCGTCGTCTGCGCGCCGCCGCTCGTCGAGGCCATACGCACGCACGTCGAAGCGCGCGGCGAGAAGATTTTCGAGATCGGCCGCGTCATCCCCGGCTCGCGTGCGGTGGAATTCATCTGAGCGAGTTTCAAGTTTCCGGTTTCAAGTTTTAAGAACCCATTAACCTGAAACTTGAAAACGGAAACTTGAAACTTGAAACTTGCCATTCTCATTTCCGGTCGCGGGTCGAATATGTTGGCGCTCGCAGAGGCCATCAAGCGCGGGCGCGTGCCGGGCGCGACAATCGCGCTGGTCTTGAGCGACCACGCCGATGCGGGTGGGTTGCAGCGCGCGGCCGAACGCGGCATTGAGACGCTCGTGGTCGAGCGCCGTGGGCGCACGCGCGTCGAACACGAACGCGAAATCATCTCCGCTTTGCAAAGCTACGGAATCGAACTCGTCTGTCTCGCTGGCTTCATGCGTCTGCTCTCGCCGCACTTTATCGAAGTTTTTCGTGGCCGCATCCTCAACATCCATCCGAGCCTCTTGCCCGCCTTCCCCGGCCTCGACGCGCAGCGTCAGGCCATCGAACACGGCGTCAAGGTGAGCGGCTGCACAGTCCACTTCGTTGACGAGACTCTGGACGGCGGCGCGATCATCACGCAACGCGTCGTGCCCGTCCTGAACGACGACACGCCGGAGACGCTGGGGGGGCGCATCCTCTCCGAAGAACATCAAGCCTACCCGGAAGCAGTCGCACTGGTTGTCAGTGGAGCTTACGAGATCAAAGGCAGGAGAGTGCTCAGGCGATGACTTTCGATTGAGCGATAAAACGCAGCAGGCTCTCAACCTCACCAAAATGGAGCAAGCTATGGCTGAAAAAACTCGCAAACATTCCAAAGGCAAGAAGGAACAGCAAACAACTCAAGCCCCGCCTGCCGGAGAAGTTCTTACCCAAACTCCTGTCGAAGAAGGTGTCACCGAAACTGCTGCCGCGGCAGCTTCCATAGACACGAGCACAGGCGAGCCTGCGAACACGGCCGGAGGAAACAAAGAAGAGCGAAAGTTGGGCGACGGGAAAAGCCCTGTGAAGAAGCAGGCGGACAAGAAAGATAAAACCTCGCTCAAGATGGTTGAATTTAAAATTTACGTTGATCTCTACAAGTTTTTTTTGCGAATCAGTCTAAGCGTCAGCGTTTTCTTTCTGAGCGTAGTGGGCGGCCTTCTCGCAATCTTTTCCAGTGCCGCCCAGAGCCAATCCGGCAAAAGTTTAATGGATATGCTCATCCCTCCCGCCAAATTAATTTTTCTCGCCACGCCGTTCATCATCAGTTGCGTGCTGACGTTAGCTTACGGGATGGGTGCTTGGTACTGGTGGTTTTCGACGCGCAGAATCAATCAAAAGATCAGGGAGAAGGCCATGGAGGTGGAATTAATCACGCGCCCGTTTTTTCACCTGTTGACCTTTCTGCTCGTGGCGCTCACATTTATCTTCGTGTTCGTAACAGTTTTGCTCGTCCGGATGATGGCGCACTACGGCGTCTGGTTTTGCCAGAGCTGCGCGCTAGGCTAGATGCTGCTTATGCTCCGGATTGCATTTTAAGTTTCCCCGCGCGCCCATCTCACTAACTACTACTTCTTCTGCCCTAAGGCGACGGCGCGCTGGAAGGCTGCGTAGACGGCTTTCGAGAGCACCGTGCGCAGGCTGCCCTTTTCCATCTGGTAGATCGCTTCGGCCGACGTGCCGCCGGGTGAAGTGACCATGTTGCGCAGTTCGGCTGGGTGCTTGTGCGATTCCATGGCGAAGCGCACCGAGCCAAGCATCGTCTGCAAGACGAGCTCGCGCGCCACCTCGCGCGAAAATCCCATGTGGACGCCCGCGTCCACGAGCGATTCCATGACGAGGAAGATGTAGGTGGGGCCTGTGGCGCTCAAGGCCGTCGCCATGTCGATCTGTCGTTCCTCTTCCACGCGCATCTCACGCCCCAACGCGCCGAGCATCGCGCCCACCTGCCTGCGCCGCGCGTCGTCCACTTCCGGCGTCGCCGTCCAGACGGTCATCCCTTCGCCTACTTGCGCGGGCGTGTTCGGCATCGCGCGCACAATCCTCGCGTGCGACAACTCATGCGCCATCGTCTCGATGCGCGCTCCGGCGACGATGGAGAGCACGAGGTCTGTGGGGCGAAGCGCGTCTTTCAATTCGTGCAGCACGCCCGTCAACTTCTGCGGCTTGACGGCGAGAATGACGATTGAGCCGGAGACTTGCGCCGCGCTCGCATCGCTGCCATCGTCCGCTGCTGCACGCGACACGGCTTCGAGGTTGCCCGCGTGGACGCTGATGCCGTAAGTGGTTTCGAGTTCCGCACGGCGGGCAGCGCGCGGGTGGCTCCCCGAAATTTGCGCGGGCGCGACGAGTTGCCGCTTCAACAGCCCCGCGATCATCGATTCGGCCATCACGCCGATGCCGACGAACACGAGGCGCACACTCGCGAGCGGATTCGCCTTGTCACTTTCGTTCAATTCATCTGTTGTGGGTGCGTTAGTCATAAGCAGAAAAGTAGCTCAAACGGTTAGCGGATTCAAAGCTCATAAATGATCGTCGTGCAAAGTGATCTTCGTCTATTTACGATTTACGATTCACGATTTACGATTAAGCCATGACGATTGACGAACAACTCGACTACTTGCGCAAAGGCGCGGTCGAAATCATCGGCGCAGAAGAGTTGCGCAAGAAGTTATCGTTGACTGAGAGTTGGAACGCTCAAGGCAAGCCGGATGAGCCGTTGCGAATCAAGCTCGGCGCTGACCCGACCGCCCCCGACATTCATCTTGGTCATACCGTCGTACTCCGCAAATTGCGTGCGTTTCAGGAACTCGGACACACGGTTATTTTTCTCATTGGTGATTTCACCGGACTCATCGGTGATCCATCGGGCAAGAATGCCACACGACCGCAACTGACCCGCGAAGAGATCGACGCCAATGCTGAAACATATAAGGTGCAAATCTTCAAATTGCTTGACCCTGACAAGACTGAGATTCGCTTCAACTCGGAGTGGATGAATAAGCTCGGCGCAGACGGCTTTGTACGTCTCGCTTCGCATATCACGGTGAAGCAGATTTTGGAGCGTGACGATTTCGAGAAACGACTCGCCGAAAATCGCCCGCTCGCCTTGCACGAAGTTCTTTACCCACTCGTGATGGCTTATGATTCCGTTGCTCTCAAAGCCGACGTGGAGCTTGGGGGCACGGATCAAAAGTTCAACATGCTCGTCGGCCGCAATCTGCAACGCGAGTACGGGCAAGAACCGCAGGTCGTCATCACGATGCCGCTTCTGGAAGGTACGGACGGCGTGCAGAAGATGTCGAAGTCTTACGGCAACTACATCGGCATCAACGAACCCGCGCAGGAAATGTTCGGCAAAGTGATGTCCATCTCCGACGACTTGATGTGGCGCTACTACGAACTGCTGACCGACCTGCGCACCGACGAGATCAACGCGCTGCGCCGCGCCGCCCTTGCAGGCGAGCGGAATCCACGCGATCTCAAAGTCGAACTCGCCAAACGCATCATCGCGGATTTCCATTCCACGGCCGATGCAGACGCCGCCGAAGCCGAGTTCAATCGCATCTTCAAGCGCAGGGAAATCCCCGACGACGTAGAGGAACGCGTCGTCGCCCCCGGTGTCTGGAAACTACCGCGCCTGCTCGTCGAAACAACACTCGCCGCTTCGATGGGTGAAGCGCGCAGGCTCGTCGAACAGGGCGGCGTGCGCGTTGACGGCGAACGCCGCGCACGCGTCGAAGATGAAATCGCTTTAAACGCCGAACAGACGCTTCTGCTCCAAGTCGGCAAGCGCCGCTTCCTGCGCGTGCGTGGAGCATGAAACTTATGAATGCGGTGACGCGCAACAACAGCATCTTTGTCTTCAACTCGTCACTCGTCACCAGTCACTTGTCACTGTCTTAAAAATGTCTGCAGCTATCGCCAACGAGGAAACTTTAGTTATCGAGACGCCGGAGCGCGTGCCTCTGCATTTCGCGTTGGCTTCGATTGGAAATCGGTTTCTGGCGTGCGCGGTCGATCACGGGTTGCAGGTGTTCGCCATCGCGCTCGTGGCGCTGGTCTTTTTCTGGACGGGCTACTGGTCGCATCTGAGCGACCGCGTGTCGCAGATGCCGAAGTGGCTGCTGGCGGCCTTCATCATTTTGGCATTCGTGTTGTGGTCGGGCTACTTCGCCATCTTCGAGTGGCTGTGGAACGGGCAGACGCCGGGCAAGCGCATGTTGAAGCTGCGCGTCATACGCGAAGACGGTCGCCCCGTCACGGTTTGGGAAGCGGCTGCGCGAAACCTCTTGCGCTTCTTCGACATGATGCCGTTTCCGTTTTACTCAATCGGGCTGGTTTCAGTCTTTATGAGCGAGCGCGACCAGCGCGTGGGCGATTTCGTGGCGGGCACGGTCGTCGTGCGCGAGCGCGAGGCGCAAGCCCCGACGTTTGCGGAAGTGTTCGCCGCGCCGACGAGCGACGTGGCCTTGCGTCGCTCGTTCAAGCCCGTCATGTTCAGCGGCGACGCGAACGCGCTCACCGAGGGCGAGATCGAAGTGGTCGAGATATTTCTGAGAAGGCGTTGGGAACTCGCGGACGCGCCGCGACAATGGATGGCCTGGCGCGTGGCAACGCCCATCCTCTACAAACTCAAGCCCGACTTCGACCGCGAGACGTTTACCTACGAAGGCTTTCTCGAAGAACTCCTCCACCGCTACCGCGCCGCGCACCGCTTCACCAACTGATACGAAACGCGCGGGTCAAACTTAAAAGTTGGTCGAACTCATGACAAGAATTCAACGGATGGAGAAAAAGCGTGGGAAGTGTCTCCCACGCTTTTCTGTTTTCTCAAGAGATGCCGTGCGAGTTTACTTCTTCCACTCGACGGGGAAGAGCGCGCCCGCTTTGGCCGGATCGATTGGCGTCCCTGCGAGTTCGAGCGCACGCGCCAGCACCATGTCGCGTTTGGCGGCCATGTCGGCCGGCTTCGGCAGGAGCAATTCGTCCGGGATGACGCCGACTCTCTCAAGGCTCTTGCCGTCGGACATGATCACGTCGGCGTTCGTGATGTTCGCGCCCCACATGACGATCCTGTCCGTGCCCATCTCATAGGTGCGGTAGATCGAGCGCATCACCGCGCCCGAAGAGCGGTCGCCGATCACCGTGCCGCGCTTCTCAAGTTGCATGATGCGCGCGAACACTTCCGCGGCCGAACCCGAATCGCTGTCGATCAGCACGAAGACTTTGCCGTTGAACAGATTGTTCTTGCCGCGCGTCTTGGCGATGACGGGCTTCGACTCTTTGCGCGTCTTCACTTCGGCCATCTTCAAATCCTGTTCGAAGAAGTGGCCGAGCAGACGTTGCAGAGTGCTTTCGTAGCCGCCGCCGTTGCCGCGCATGTCGATCACCAGCGCCTTGCGCCCGCGCGCCTTGCTCATGATTTCGTCGATGCGTGTGTCGTCCAGATCGAAGGCGGGCATCTTCCAGACGAACACGCCGCCGATGTCTTCGTAGTAACGATGACGGCCGAGCTTCGCATCGTCTTCCATCTCACGGAGAATCGCGTTGATCTCCACGTCGCTGTTGAGATCGACGACGCGCTTGCCCGGTATCACTTTCGCGCGAAGGTTCATCTCGCGCGGCTGGCCGCCGGGACTTTGCACGACGACGTTCAAACCCGCACGCGGGCTGAGCGTGGTGTAGAAGTAACGCATCTTCCAGAACTCTTTGCGCGTCGGCTGGAAACGCTCGACGGCGATGATACGGTCGCCCTCTTTCAAACCTTGCTTCGCCGCGTCGCTGCCCGGCTTGATGGCCGTGACGTAACACTCGTCGCCGATCATCTGCATCTCCCAACCGTACTCTACGCGTTCGGGGCGCGACGGCGGATAGAACTTCGTGTGCGAATCATCGAGGTCGAGCAGAACTTGCGCGATGACGCCGAACGCCTGACCGAGCGACGTGGCCTGCTTGACCTTTTCCTCGGCCGCTTTGAAGCGTCCCTCCACGTCCATGCCGCGCATGTTCGGGTCGTAGTAATGCTTCTTGAGTTGCTCTTTGATGTTGCTGAGCATCGTCAGCGCGCGCTCGCGCTCGATACGGTCGAAAGACTGCGCGCGGAGAGTTTGCGGCGCGACGGCGCAGACGACGAACAGTGCGACGGCGGCGAAAATAACTTTGCGCGTCGCAAGGCGCACAGCGGAGGTTTGGACTTTTAAAAAGTTCACGAGGGTTTACTCCTTAAAAAAATGCGGCAAGTAATTTGCAGCTAGTTGAGGTTTACGTCGAGGCTTGGGAGTCGGACGACAACTTACAGGCGGCAACCGTAAGGGGGCAATATTGCCACAAGCAAGATTTATTTGGCAAACACTCTTTAAGGGGCGCAGAGACGCTGAATTCGACGTGCCGTTTGAGATGTGTGCGAAGGCAAACGGGGCAGCTTGCCGCCTCCGTTTTTCATCTAAATTTCGCGGTTCAGGTGCGAACGGATGCGCGTGTTTGACGGCCGGTTTGTGCGTCTGTTACTTTCGTCTGTTTCGTGTGAGGATAAGTTTTCAACCATCTATGAGGAAGTAGGAAAATAATGGCTCAAGACATTTTCATTTTAGGCGGCAAGCGCACGCCGATGACCGAATACGTCGGCGCGCTCAAGGATGTCAAAGCGATTGACCTCGGCGCGGCTGCGGCGCGCGGCGCGCTCGAAGCAACGGGCGTCGCGGCCGAAGAGATCGACCACACCATCGTCGGCAACGCCTTGCAGACTTCTGGCGACGCCATCTACGGCGCGCGACACGTCGCCTTGAAAGCGGGCGTGCCCGCCGAACGCCCCGCGCTCACCGTCAACCGTCTGTGCGGCAGCGGCATCCAGTCAATCGTCTCCGGCGCGCACATGATCCTGCTCGGCGAAGCGCAGACGGCTCTCGTCGGCGGCATGGAGTCGATGTCGATGGCTCCGCACGCCATCTACGGCGCGCGTTCGGGCTTCGGTCTCGGACAGGGCAAACTCGAAGACACTCTGATGGTCGCCCTGCTCGACACCTATTGCAACACGACGATGGCGGGCACGGCCGAAAACCTCGCGCGCCGCTACGAAATCTCGCGCGAGGAGCAAGACCGTTACGCCCTGCGCTCGCAACAGGAAGCCAAGCGCGCACAGGACGCAGGCTTGTTCAAGGAAGAGATCACGGCCGTCGAAGTGAAGACGCGCAAAGGCGTCAAAGTGGTTGACACGGACGACCACCTGCGCCCCGACACGACGCTCGAAGTGTTAGCGAAACTGCCGACGGCCTTTAGCAAAGACGGCTTCGTCACGGCCGGAAACGCTTCCGGCATCGTGGACGGCGCGGCCATGCTGGTGATCGCGGGCGAAGAGTTTGTGAAGTCGCGTGAGGTGCGGCCCCTGGGGCGCATTGTGGCGTGGGCTTACGCGGGCGTCGAACCCGATGTGATGGGCATTGGCCCCGTACCCGCCGTGCGCAAGGCTCTGGAGAAGGCCGGGCTGAAACTGTCGGACATCGATCTGGTCGAAGTCAACGAGGCGTTCGCCGGTCAGTATCTCGCAGTGGAGAAAGAACTCGGCCTCGACCGTTCGCGCACCAACGTCAACGGCGGCGCAATCGCGCTCGGCCACCCGCTCGGCGCTTCGGGCACGCGTCTCGTTTTGACCTCTCTACTCGAACTCGGTCGCCGCAACGGTCGCTATGCACTCTCCACCGCCTGCATCGGCGGCGGCCAGGGCATCGCCATCATCGTCGAACGGCAAGGATAAAGAACGAGGGATGAAGGCGGAGGGATGAGGGATGAAGTAAAACAAGGCTGCTTATTCAGCCTGAATGCTTTCTTAATTCATCCCTCATCCCTGTTTTTCCATGCGGACGCCCCGCACAGGCTCTCTCCTCAAAAAGCCTGCCGGGGCGTCCGACGTTTGCGCCAACAGTTTTCCCCCCTCTGGCGCAAATATCAATTCCAACTCCTTGTGCGGAGCGACTAATTCAACTCAAACCTTCAACCGCCCCACACGTCTTATCTCAATCGCCATGCCACGCACGCCGTCCACCTTCGCAACATCCGAAACGCCCGAAACGACGCCAAAAGCCGCGATCTCAACTCACATGACAACTCTCAATTGACATACGCCTGCGCGCTCCTGCGGCATACTTGCTTCGCACCGCTGCGCCCCGGCATCGCAAGATCATCGAGTTAAGACGCGCAAACAGTGGCTTTTTATCCTGAGTGCGAACGGAGTAGCCGGTGCGAACAAAGTATCTTGTATTCGGGATGCGAGAGCGCGCGGGAGCATCCGGAAGGCGGGCGATGGGTCTGTGCGGCGTGCGGCGGGGCGCGCGTTTGGGGTTGGTGAGGTGGTGCGTTTGGGGCGGGAATAAACAATTTTGCGCGCGGTGGCGTAAGTATGTGAGCGTATGCGAGAGGGGCGTTGGAAGGGGCGCTAGTTTAGGCTTGCCGCGACGCGCGAATTGTAGTATTTAACATCCCGTTTATTTCGCTGTAAGACTCGCGCAAACGCCTCGTCGTATGATATAAACTTGCTTTACAAGCAGGGCATTGCTTTTTAAGCAAGGCAATCTTTCACCACCTACTTCAAGGTTTATCGCTAACATCTTCGGACGCTGAAGTCGCCCCCTTAATTCGAGGTCTGCGCTCTCGTCTGAACTCAGCCCATCAATCGAAATTAGAAAAGGACGAACTATGTCAATCACTTTCCTCCGCCAATCAGCCTGCGCTCTGATGCTTGTGGTCTTCTGCTTCGCGCTCGGGGCCAGCGTCGCTGTGGCGCAGTCGGAGTCCAGTTCCGGGCAGATTGCCGGGGTCATCACGGACTCGACCGGAGCCGCCGTCCCGAACGCGTCGGTCACGGTCACGAACAAAGAAACCGGCCTGACGCGCACCGTGACGACGAGCGATGAAGGTCTCTACACCGTGCCGCTCCTGCCGACGGGCACTTACACTGTCGCGGCGCAGGCGGGCAACTTCGCCGAGACGAAACTGGAAAACGTGGTGGTCAACGTCGGCCGTGTGGCCGATGGCAATATCACGCTCGGCGTCGGCGGCGTGCAGGAATCCGTCACCGTCTCGGCCGAAGCCATACAGGTGACGCGCAACGAATCCGACGCCGTCGTCAACGAGACGGCCATCACCAACTTGCCCATCAACGGCCGCCGCTTTCAGGACTTCATCACCTTGACGCCGACCGCGCAGGTCGATCCGCAGCGCGGCCAGATTTCGCTCTCCGGCCAAAAGGGCATCAACTCGAACATCAACGTCGACGGCGTTGACTACAATCAGCCCTTCTTCGGCGGCATCCGCGGCGGCGAACGCTCCAACCTCGCCTTTACGATTCCGCAGGAAGCCATCAAAGAATTCCAGGTCGTCGCCTCCGGCTACTCGGCCGAGTTCGGGCGTTCCACGGGCGGCATCGTCAACGCTGTGACGAAATCCGGCGACAACGACTTCCATGGCTCCGCCTTCTACCTGCTGCGCCCGCAGCGCCTTGCGCGCGGCAACGAATTCACGGAGGCGTTGCAGGAACAGATCACGGCGCGCGCCTCTGGCGTCGATGCCACGCTCGCCCCGACGCAGCACCAGTTCGGCGGCTCCATCGGCGGCCCCATCATCGAGAACAAACTCTTCTTCTTCGGCGCTTACGAGCAGCAGAAGTTCAACGCGCCGCGCCAGATCGTCTTCGGCATTCCGAGCAGCTTCGGCTCGATCACTTTGAACGCCGCGCAGCAGTCCGTGCTCGATTTCTATCGCGGCGAGCAGGTCGGTTATGAACTGACCAACGACGCCTATGCCGGGCTTGGACGCATCGACTGGAACATCAACAACGCTAACCGCTTCAACATCCGTCTGAGCGGCAGCAAGAACGAAGCGGAGAACGCCGTCTCGCGCGGTGAGACGGCGCTCGACCCGACGACCACGCAGGCGCTCTCCACCAACGGCACGGAGAAGAACAAGACGAAGATCGCCGTCGGTCAACTCGTCACCACCTTCGGCGCGAACGCCGTCAACGAGCTTCGCTTCCAGGCCGCGCGCGAAGATCGCCCGCGCATCTCGAACTCCGACTTGCCGCAGATTCTGACGAGCTTCGCCACCTTCGGCGCGACCAACTTCCTGCCGACCACGCAGTTCGATACGCGCTATCAAGTGGCCGACAGCTTCACCTACATCCGTGGCAACCACAACTTCAAGTTCGGCGGCGAATACAGCCGCTTGCTCGCCAACCAGCGTTTCGGCTTCAACCAGTTCGGCGGCTACGCCTTGAGCATCGGCTCGACGGCGCAGAACATCGCCGACGCGTTCCAAAGACTGGCGAACGTCGTCGTCCCGCAGGCGAACGCAACCACTCCGGCTATCTTGGGTCGCTTCGACGACACGCGCGCGCGCTACAATCGCCAGATCGGAAACTTGCAGGCCGAGTTCGTCGGCCACGAAGCGGCCTTCTTCGGTCAGGATTCGTTCCGTCTTTCGCCCAAGCTGACGGTCAACTACGGCTTGCGCGTCGAACAGCAGTTCAACCCCGAACCGGAAGTGTCCAACACTCAGATCGCCAACGTCGTGCAGAACACGAAATTCCCGATCCGCGGCACGGGTTACACTCCTTCGATTCCCGATAGCGGCTGGCAGTTTGGGCCGCGCGCCGGTTTCGCCTGGGATCCCGAGGGTCAGGGCAAGATGGTCGTGCGCGGTTTCGCCGGTTACTACTACGCGCGCACGCCGCTCATCGTCCTGGCCGACAGCACCAACAACTATCGCAACCCGCCCGCCAACGTCAGCACCACGCTGCCTTTCACGGGCTTCAGCCAGACGACTTTCAACACCTTCCTGGGCACGCCCGCCGGCGCGCAATATCGCGCCATCACCGGCTGCGACCCGACCGCCGCTACCGGTACCGACGCGCGCAACCGCTGCACGCCGAACTCGGTCTATCGCCAGTTTGCGATCATCGGCATCAACTTGAACAACTTCCCGTTGAGCAATCTGCCGATCATCTCGCCGGAGCAGGTTTCGAGCATCGCCAGCGGCCTCGGTCTGAACCCGAACCCGTTCGTCGGCGCGCAGGTCACAGGCCATGCCGAAGACTTCAAGAACCCGCGCTCGTTCCAGTTCGGTTTCGCCTTCGAGCGTGAAGTGGCGCGCAACTTCACCGTCGGCATCGACTACTCGCACGTCAAGACCGACCGCATCCAGCGCAACCGCGATTTGAACCTGCCCGCGCCGCTGACGGCTCAGGGCTACGTTGACTTCCTGCAAGCGAATAACACGGCGGCCAACTTCAACACGATGGTCGCAAACGGCACTATCGGTCAGATTTTGCAGTCGCAGCGCACGTTCATCGCCATCAACACGCCGGCTGGTTTGACCTTCCCCGGCGGCTCAGTCACGACGCGCCAGCGCCCGACGCAAGCGCAAGCAGGCTTCGCGCTCGGCGCGGTTCAGGTGCGCGAGTCCACGGCCAAGTCGCTCTATCGCGGCCTGACCTTCCGCGCGCGTTATAACCATCGTCGCGCACAACTCAACGCCTACTACACGCTCTCGCGTGCGCTCGGCGACGACGACAACGAACGCGACGCGGGCGGCGTGGCCTATGCCGATGCCTACGACCTGCGCCGCGAATATGGCCGCAGCCGTCTCGACCGCGAGCATCAGTTCGTGGCGAACCCGGTCGTCTTCCTGCCCTACGGTTTCGAGGTGGCGAGCGCGATTCGCTTGCGCTCCGGCAACCCGATCAACCCGACGGCGGGTGCTGACCTGAACGGCGACGGCGTCAACAACGACCGCCCGCTGCTCGTTCCCGGCATCACCTATCAGCGCAACGATTTCCGCAACCGCCCGATCTACGACGTAGACCTGCGCTTGCAGAAGGGCTTCACGCTCGGCGAAAGAAAGCGCCTCGTTTTCTCGTCCGAGTTCTTCAACATTTTCAATCGCGCCAACATCATCTTCCCGTCTCCGAACACGGCTACGTCTTCGGGACAGTCGGGACAGTTCTGCGGTCAGGCGTCGCAGCTTTGCGGATTACCCACCGCCAGCGCTGCAACCGGCATCACCAACCTCAACTTCCTGCGCACGACCGATCCCGTGACGGGCGCGATTCTCGTCAACAACACCAACCCCGGAAGCCAGGTCTTCCAGATGCAACTCGGCGCGCGCTTCCAGTTCTAACGAGCGCACGACCGTCCGCATCTTTAACCAAACTAAAAGGGCGCGCCTCTTCCGGGGCGCGCCCTTTTTTCGTCCGTTCGCAAGCGCTCATGCGCCCCACACTGTACGGAAACGGACGAACGCCGCCGTCGCCTACGAGTCTTCGCCCGACACCAACCCTCCGGCGCAATTCATTCTCTCAGAGTGATTTTCACACGCACGCGCTCATGTTCGGCAGGCCCCGTCCACGCTGGCACACACGTTGCGAACCCGTGGCTCTAACAGTCGGCGGCGACGCAAGTTTCTGCCCCGACTGAGACACCAAGCGGGCAGACAATTTTTGAGGAGGCACACGAAGATGGGTTTACTGAACAACGACGAAGTCGAAGGAAAATTTGATCAAGCCAAAGGCGCTGTGAAGGACAAGGTGGGCGAAGCCACGGGCGACCGCGACCTCGAAGCCGAGGGCGAGGCCGACCGCGCCTCAGGCAACATTCAGGAAGGCTTCGGCACAGCCCGCCGCAAAGTCGGCGACGCAATCGAAGACATCGGCAACAAGATCGGACGATAACAATGAAGGGATGAGGGATGAATTAAGAAAGCACTCACTATCTTGAATGCTTTCATTCATCCCTCATCCCTCCGCCCTTATCCCTTTCCTTTACTCCTGCCTGATGTGTTCCGCGCCGAGGTCTCCGAGAAGTTTTTCGATGCGTCCGCCGTCCTCGTTCGTCTTGGCTTCGACGCCGATCAGGATGCCGCCGCTGCGCAAGCCCGCGTCGTAAACTTTCGCGCGATGTTCAGGGATGCCCGCGCCGACGAGCGCGCCAATAACGCCGCCCGCCGCGCCGCCCGCGCCCGCACCGGCCAGAGCCGCTACAATCGGCCCTGCGATCACCAAACCGATCCCCGGCAAAGCGATGCTCGTCCCCACGGCCGCAATCGCCGCGAGCACCGCGCCCACAGTGCCGCCGACCGCGCCGCCAATGCCTGCGCCGTCGGCCGCGTGCGTCCCCGACTCGATCGCAAATTCTTTACTCTTCGTCGCATCGGACATGAGCACGCTGATGTCGTCGCGCGTGTAACCGTATTTGATCAGCGCGTCCACGGCCGCCTCGGCCGCCAGACGCGTCTTGAATAATCCCGTCACGAGTTTTGCCATAAAGTCCTCCTCTAAACTTTTCTCTCTTAAACAGAAAGACTTAATCTGTTTTGCTTAGTATGGACAGCAAACTTTATGCCGACTTGCCGCCTGGCGACTTATCGCCGCCGCGCGTGAAATGACACACGAATTTACGTTGGAGAACACGACACATCGCCCGCCCTTGGTGTAATGTTAAGCCTCATTTCGAACGTGAGGGGAAACAGAAGTTCATGCTCAAAGCTATTATTTTCGACATCGACGGCACGCTCGTCGATTCAGTTGATCTGCACGCGCGCGCCTGGCAAGAGGCGTTTCGTCACTTCGGCCGCGAAGTCGAGTTTGAACGTGTGCGACATCAGATCGGCAAGGGCGGCGACCAGTTGATGCCCGTCTTCTTCTCCCCAGAGGAACTGGATCGATTTGGCGAAGAGATGGAAAAGTTCAGGGGCGATCTTTTCAAACGCGAATACATCTCGCGCGTGCGCGGCTTCCCGCAGGTGCGCGAATTATTCGAGCGCATCAAGGCCGACGGCCTGCGCATCGCCCTCGCTTCGTCGGCCAAGAAAGACGAACTGAAGGTCTACAAAGAACGCGCGCGTATCACAGATCTCGTCGAAGAAGAGACTTCCGCGGACGACGCTGACAAGTCGAAGCCGCACCCCGACATCTTCGAGGCCGCGCTCAAGTCGCTCGGCGATGTGCGCGCCGAAGAAGCCATCGTCATCGGCGACACGCCCTACGATGCAGAGGCCGCGGGCAAGATCAACCTGCGCACCATCGGCGTGCTCTGTGGCGGCTTTCCCGAAGCGGAACTGCGCGCCGCCGGATGCACGGACATCTACCGCGACCCGGCCGACCTGCTCGCGCGCTACGACGCCTCGCCCCTCGCCCGAAACGCCACGTCTACGTCTGCCACAACGGCCAGCGACTAACTGCCCGCACGCGCCGCAGCGGCGACTGAAAAGTGTGAAGATTCTCCAACTCAGTTCGGCGCGCACCTACGGCGGCGGCGAGAGACACTTCGCCGACCTCACAAACGAACTCTCCGCGCGCGGCCACGAAGTTTACGCCGCGCTCTCCCACGCCTCGCCGCTACGTGAGAGACTTGCGCGCGTTACCCAGTCTCATATCCTGTCGCTTCCGCTTCGTAATGCTCTCGACTTCGCCAGCGCAACGCGCCTTGCTCGTTTCATGCGCGAGCGCGAGATCGAGATCGTCCACGCGCACCTCGCGCGCGACTATCCGCTCGCCGCTTACGCTGTGCGCCGTGCCGGAAACCGCGCCCGCCTCGTGCTCACGCGTCACGTGCCTTTTCCGATCAGTTCCCTGCACAAATTCACGCTCTCGAACGTGGCACGCGTTATTGCCGTCTCGCCAGGCGTCGCTCGCGGCCTGCGCTTGCGCCGCGTCTTCCCAGACGAAAAAGTCTGCGTCATTCCAAACGGCATCTCCGCCACGGAACTCGACCGCGCGCTCGTAGATTTCGACCGCACCCGTTTCCGGCAGAAGCTCTCGCCGAATGCCGCGTTGCTCGTCGGCACAGTTGGCGAATTGAGCCGGGTCAAAGGTCAAGATCAATTTGTGCTCGCAGCCGCCGCGATCATTCGTCGAGAGAATTTTACGAACGCGCAATTTCTCATCATCGGCGACGACCGTTCGCGCATCGCGGAGACGCGCACAAACCTCGAAAGGCTGATCGCCGAACACGAACTGCAAGACTACGTCCGGCTTCTCGGCCACGTCTCCGAACTGACGCCGCACATCAACTCGCTCGACCTCTACGTCTCCCCCTCACGCGCCGAAGCGTTCGGCCTCGCGACGCTCGAAGCATTGATGTGCGGCGTCCCTACTGTTGCGACCGACACGGACGGCTCGCGCGAGTTGATCGAAGACGGCTCGACGGGACGACTCGTGCCCGTCGGCGACACTGACGCGCTCGCACGCGCGATGCTCGAACTCCTGCGAGACGAAGAAGAACGCGCGCGCATAGCAAAGCGCGCACGCGTAGAATCACGTGCGCGCTTTAGTCTCGAACGAATGATTGATGCGACGGAGAAAGTCTACCGCGAAGTTCTCGCGGCCGGGTGAAGCTGCGGCGCGCTCGTGGTCGAACTCTGAGTTTTCTTTAACGCTCTTAAGTTCAGGCTGCGCGCCGCGCTTCCGAAGCGGTGCGCGCGTATTGGCGCTGCGGGTCGTACTCTCTTTCGAGATACTGGCGTGCGATGTATTTGAGCGTTGCCGAGATGTGCTTGCATTCGTAGCGCGGTTCGGCGTCACCGCGATAGATGAAATCGGCGCAGGTGCAGGCCAGCCGCTTCGTTTCGGGATTGCGAAACAGGTGATAGTTCTGTTCCGTTCCCGATTCGGAAAAAGCGATCCAGCCGTAAGGCTCCGCGTCTCTCACCTCGATGCGTTCGGAACGCGCCGCGCGCTGCTCGGCCGCAGAAAAAATCTGTCCCTTCGTCGTCTGTTTCTTGCTGCTCATGGCTCTTTTCCTTCTGTGTTTGATTTGCGTTTCGTGTGCCAGACGCGACCGGGAAATCACGCTGATTTTGACTCAGGATTTAGATGCGAGGGCGCTGCCCCGCGTTTGACGCTCAAGCGAACGCCGTGCTATCTACGCCCCGAATTTTAGCATTGAATTTGAACGTGAAAGGAGTATGCGATGAGCATCGCACGGGTGCGCGGGATCGAGTTGGCTTATGACGTGGCGGGCGCTGGAGGCGTGCCAATCGTGTTGCTGCACGGCTTCCCTTTCAACCGCACGCTCTGGCGCGAACAGGTCGAAGCGTTTGATGACCGTTACCAACTTATCACGCCCGACCTGCGCGGGCACGGCGAGACAACCGCGACGCACGAACCGGCGACGATGGAAGCGATGGCCGAAGACGTGGCCGCGCTGCTCGACGAACTCGGCATCACCGGGCGCGTCGTGCTCGGCGGTCTTTCGATGGGCGGCTACGTCGCGCTCGCCTTTTGTCGCCTCTTTCCCGAACGCGTCGCCGCGCTCGTCCTCGCCGACACGCGCGCACAAGCCGACACGGACGAGGCGCGTCTCACACGCGAAGAGACGGCCACGCGCGCGCTCGATGAAGGCATGCACACAATTGCCGACTCGATGCTACCGAAACTTCTCGCACCTTCGACGCACGCCGAACGACCTGAGATAGTCGAACGCGTGCGCGAGATGATCTTGAAGACCGATCCGCGCGGGGCGGCCGCGGCGCTTCGCGGCATGGCCGTGCGCCACGATCAGACGCAGTTCCTGCGCGAGATAGACCGACCGGCGCTCGTCGTCGTCGGCAGTCTCGATGCCATTACGCCGCCGGCAGACTCGGAGCGTATGCACCGGGAGATACGAGGCTCGCGGCTCGCAGTCATCGAAGGCGCGGGACACGTCTCGAACATCGAACGCGCGGCGGAGTTCAACCGCGCATTGGAAAATTTCCTGCGCGAACTGGATGCGTGAAAGTTTTGCGCATCGACTCTTCCCGTGAGCGCATCACTTTTGCGACGAGTTGTTGATTGAATGAAGCGATGAATCAGACACCAACGGAATCATGGAAGTTTCGTATCGAGGAGCGCGTCAGGTGGGGCGACGTAGACGCAGCGCGCATCATTTTTTACGGTGCGTATATACGCTTTTTCGAGATCGCGGAGACCGAACTTTTTCGCGCGGTCGGCTTGCCCTACGGCCGCGCGTTCGACGAACTGGACGTGTGGTTGCCGCGCGCACATCTCGAATGCGACTTCCGGCAGGCCGCGCAATTAGATGACCTGCTCGAAGTCTCTGTCTACGTCGGGCGCATCGGCACGAAATCGCTGCGCCTGAATTTCGAGGTGCGACGCCACGGCGATCCTTCAATCGTCGCCGAAGCTCACTTCGTTCTCGTCGCCGTCCGTCGCGGCGCGTTCGACTCCGTCCCCATCCCCAAAGAACTCAAACGCCGCCTCGCGCCCTACACCGCGCCGGAAGAAAGGATGAAGGATGAGGGATGAAATAAAAGCACCTTGTCTTCTACTTCATCCCTCATCCCTCATCCTTCATCCTTATCTCCTATAGCGGCCAGAGCGCGCTGCGTGCGAGTGTGCGTTTGAGATTGACGTAGCCTTGATCGCCTGCGACGAGTTCGCGGAGCGTGCGGCGGATGCCGGGATGGAGACGCGCGAAATCGATCATGCGGTCGGTGAAAGGTGCGCCCAAGAATTCCCCGTAGAAGCGACGGCGCATCCCAGAGGCGCGGCGCAGTTCGTAGCCGAAATCCGCGCGCCAGCGTGCTTCGTAATCGGCCGTGCGTCCTGCCAGAAAAGCCTCCGCGAAAAGTTCTGCCGAGCGCAAAGCGTAGTAGATGCCTTCGCCCGTCACCGGGTCTGCGAAGCCTGCCGCATCGCCGAGCAGCGCCCACGTGTCCGTGCCGACGCAGCGCGTGTTCCAGGTCTCCACGGCGAGGCCGGGAATGCGCGCAGCGTAAGCGTCCACAGAGCCGCGTAGTTTCCGTTCAATCTCGGCACGGCTCGCATCGTCTTTGCTCGAAGTTTCTTCCTGCGACGACCAGAGCGGCGCACTTGCATCTTCGCGGATGCGGTAGTAACCGATCATGAATTCCCAGAGCAACGCGTCGAGCGAGCGATGATCGAAAGCGTCTTGCGAAGTGGCGATGCCGAACGAGATGTGATCGAGGCGCGGGAACGCCCACGCGTAACCGACCCAACCGGGAAGGAACGCGATGACGGTCGGTGCGTCGCCATGTTTCGGCAGCGGTGCGCGATAGCCGAAGGCGACTTCCATCTCGGCCTTTGGCAGAGCGCCCGCCAAACGCCGCGCGATAGGACTGTTCGCTCCGTCGGCCGCGACAAGCACGCGTCCTTGCCAACTCGCGCCGCTTCTCGTGCGTGCGATCCAGCGCCCGCGCTCGTCGCCTTCGAACACGATTGACACGCGTTCCGCGAAGATGTGCGCCCCGGCTTTCACTGCGCGCTCGCGCAGGTAAGAATCGAAAGCGACGCGCGAATAGATGGCGAAAGGCGCATCGAGTTTGAGACGCACGCATGTGCCTGCGGGCGAATACATTTCAACTTCGTCGATGGTGCGCCCCATCGCTTCGAGCAGGTGCGGCCAGGCCTTCAAAGCCTTCGAAGTAACGCCCCCGCCGCAAGCCTTCGGCTCACCCGCAGGTCGCCCGTCGAACAAAGCGACGCGCACGCCCGCGCGCGCCAGGCGCTCGGCCGCGAATGATCCGGCAGGCCCCGCGCCCACGATCAACGCATCGAATTTCTCACTCTCGACCATTCGTGTTGCTTTCTTTAATCTCCCTGTCGTTAGCTGCGGCACGTATCGTACCTCAAGGCGTGCGCTTCTTTCACGCGTCGCGCGGCCTGCTTGTCACGGCGCGCGCGTGGTGTGATAGAATCTCGGCCATCCCTCAAAGAGTTTGATTCGATAGTCGCCAAAGACTTCGCACGCGAAGCGTCTCAATTCCCCCGCGGGCAGTCGTCCCGTTCTACGGGTAAGAGTTTGCAAACTCGCTTGCATCAGGCGGTGAAATATGGCTGGCTCTCTCGTTTTCGTCGGCATCGCTCCGCACCCGCCGATCATGGTTCCTGAGGTCGGGCGGGAAGCGGCGGCCGAAGTGCGCGGCTCGATTGACGCGATGCGCGAATTGACGGAGCGCATCGTCGCGGCAGGCGCGGAAACCGTCGTCATCATCTCGCCGCACGCGCCGCTCGAAGCACGCGCCTTTGTCGCATATTACGAACCTGAACTGCGCGGAGACTTCGCCAATTTTCGCGCCCCGCAAGCGACTATCAGCGCGCCGCTCGACTCGGAACTTCTCTCAGCGATCAATTCATCTGCCGCCGCAGACGGCTACGCAATCGTGCCCCTTAAAGGTTACGAACTCGATCACGGCACGGCCGTTCCGCTCTACTTTCTTTTGCGCAACGGCTGGCGCGGTCGCGTCGTCGCGCTCGGTTATAGTTTCTTGTCGAACGAAGATCACTTGCGTTTCGGCGAGTGCATCAGGCGAGCCGTCGAAGCGTCCGAACGCGCCGTCGCCTTTGTCGCAAGCGGTGATCTCAGTCATCGTCTGATGCCGGACGCGCCCGCCGGTTTCAATCCGCAGGCGCATCTGTTCGACGAACAGGTCGTCGCCTCAATCGGCGAGCACGCGCCCGAACGCATCGCCTCGATTGACCAAAATCTGAGACGGCTTGCGGGCGAGTGCGGTTATCGCTCGATGCTCGTCGCCATCGGAGTTGAAGATGCGTCGATGCGCGATTGTGAAGTGCTGCATTACGAAGCGCCTTTCGGCGTCGGCTACCTTGTAGCTCAACTGGCGCGTGCGACACGGACAGTTTATGAACAGCCGAACTAAAATGAGCGAGCAAGATGAAGCCACATCCGTGGCCGAAAGTCCCGCTCTTGCGGACGCGGACACGGCCGGCGACGAAGAGCGTCTGCCCGAACTGGCGCGTCTCTCCGTCGAAACCCTGGTGCGCGAAGGGCGCGTGCTCGAAACTCCGCCGGTCTCTGACGATTCGTTGCTCGATCAACGTGCGGCCTGTTTCGTCTCTATCAAAACCGACGCGGGCGACTTGCGCGGCTGTATCGGCACGGTCGAACCCACTCGTGAAAATCTCGCCGAAGAACTAATCCACAACGCGATCAGCGCAGCGACACGCGACCCCAGGTTTTTTCCCGTCGAGACTTCCGAACTGCCTCATCTGCGCTACTCCGTAGATGTGTTGTCGCCGCCTGAACCGGCGCGTTTTGAAGAACTGAACCCCAAAATTTACGGCCTTATCGTGGAGGACGCGCAGGGGCGGCGCGGCCTGTTGCTGCCCGACCTCGAAGGCGTCGAGACAGCAGCGCAGCAATTACAGATCACCGCGCGTAAGGCCGGAATCTCTCCCGGCGCGGATGTTAAGTTGTATCGCTTTCAGGTTCGCCGCTACGGCGAAAAGTAGGCTTTCTAAATCACAAGCACAAGGAGCAAGATTGACATGACAGACAACGATCAAGCCAACTCGGCGCTCGACGACGCCGCAGGCGACGATTTGAAACCCGATACCCTGACGGAAAATAATCAGCGTTCGCTCGACATCGGCGCGCAAGGCCAGTTTGCGCCCGGCGGCTATTACAATCAGCAGGGCGCAACCGAAACCGACCGAATTGATTTAGACGAACAGACGAGCGGCGCGACAGGTGACAAGGGATAAACTTGATCGGCGCGTGTCCGACGGCGACGCAGACTGCTACTAACGATTTTTCAGCCCAACTTTTTCGGCGGACGACGCTCCATCAAAATCGCGTCTCGCTGATGAGCGAAACAGGGGCGCGGTATTAAATAACCGCGCCCCTGTTTTGTTCGCATCGGAATCTGGCGTGTGGCTTTACCAATTTGCGCACCTTCAGCGTCCGGTATTTCAAGACGGCGACGTTTTAGTTCGCATAAAAAAGCCGCTGCATGCGCGAGTTGCATGCAGCGGGCAATGATCCACAGGAGGAAAGGATGGCATTTTAAGCGAGCGGGTGCGAAGTGTCAAATTTTACCTTCGCCCCGACGCTGCGGACAGTTGATGATTAAATGTCCAGATTCTTCACGTCCAACGCGTTATCCTCGATGAACTTTCGGCGCGGTTCGACGGCATCGCCCATCAAGACCGTGAATATTTGGTCGGTCTCAACCGCATCGTCAATTTTAACCTGCAAAAGCGTGCGCTTTTCCGGGTTCATCGTCGTTTCCCAGAGCTGCTCCGGATTCATCTCGCCGAGACCTTTGTAGCGCTGGATGGTCAAATCCTTCTTTGCCGTAGCCAGCACACGATCCAGTAGCGCTTCGCGCGTCTCGATCTGCTCGCTCGTGCCGTTTTCGCCGAAGATGAAAGGCGCGGCCAGAGTCTCGTCCAGAACTTTGTGGAGTTCGACGGACTTCTGAAACTCCACGTGGCTGGCGAGATTCCAGTCAATCAGCACTTTAGTCCCGCTCGTCGCGGTCGTTTCGATTGACAACAGCCCATGTTCTTCGTCCGTCAACAAGTCCGTGCGATAGCCGGCCTTAGCCAGTTGCCCCTCGACGGCGAGCAGGAGTTCCCGACTGTCTTTTTGGAACACACTGCGCAGATTCGAACTTTTCTCACGACGCAAGACACCTTTTCGCCCCGCAAAAGCGTTCAGCAGCGTCGCCAGCAAGCGCTCATCATTGCCCAGACGACGCACAAGTTTCTCGCAATACCGCTTGTACTCGACCATCTGTTCCAGAGAACGCGCCAAATCTTTCCCTTCAATCGCCGTCCCGTCGCCGGACTTTACCTTCGCTTCGCTCGTGGCCTGCCGCATCAGATACCGCACCATCGAGCGCTCGTCCTTGATGTACTCCTCGCGTTTACCCCGTTTCACTTTAAACAACGGTGGCTGAGCGATGAAAACGTGGCCGGATTCCACAAGTTCCGGCATCTGCCGGTAAAAGAAGGTCAGAAGCAGCGTGCGGATGTGCGAACCGTCCACGTCTGCGTCCGTCATAAAAATGATCTTGTGATAACGGAGCCGGTTGAGGTCGAAATCATCTTTGCCGATGCCTGTTCCGAGCGCTGTGATGAGCGTTTTAATCTCAGTATGACTGAGCATTTTATCGAAACGCGCTTTTTCGACGTTCAAGATTTTACCTTTTAACGGGAGAACCGCCTGATTCTTCCGGTCGCGACCCTGTTTCGCGCTACCGCCTGCCGAATCTCCTTCTACAATATACAACTCGCACAATTGAGGGTCGCGTTCCTGACAGTCGGCGAGTTTGCCGGGTAGCATCGTCGAACCAATTACGCCTTTGCGCACTATCTCGCGCGCTTTGCGTGCCGCTTCGCGTGCGCGCGCGGCGTCGATGGCCTTGCCGACGATTCGCTTGGCGACCGTGGGGTTCTGCTCGAAGTATTCCGTCAAACGCTCGTTTAAGAAGGATTCGACCGCGCCTTTCACGTCCGAATTGAGTTTACCCTTGGTCTGACCTTCAAACTGAGGCTGCGGCAGTTTGACAGAAATTACTGCGACCAGGCCTTCGCGCACGTCGTCGCCGGTCAGAGAGCTTTTGAAGTTCTTGGCGAGACCGGAAGATTGTGCGTAGGCGTTGACGGTGCGCGTGAAGGCCGAACGGAAGCCGGAGAGATGCGTGCCGCCGTCAACCGTGTTGATGTTATTGGCGAAGGAGTAGACCTTTTCGTCGTAGGCGTCGTTGTACTGGATCGCCACTTCAACTGAGAGCGCATCGCCGACTCGTTCGAAATAGAGAGGCTTATCGTGCAGAACGGTCTTGTTCTTGTTGAGATGCTTGACGAATTCGGCGATGCCGCCTTTGTAATAAAATTCGTGTGAACGCTCCGTCTCTTCGCGCTCGTCACGGATGGTGATGCGGATGCCTTTGTTCAGAAAAGCCTTTTCGCGTAGACGCTCGGAGAGTTTGTCGAAGCTGAACTCGGTCACGTCGAAGATTTCCGTGTCGGGCTTGAAGGTAATCTTCGTGCCGCGCTTACGCGTCTTGCCTGTCGCTTCCAATTTCGACACAGGAATCCCACGCTTGTATTCTTGCTCGTAGGTCGACCCTTCCCTCCAGATTTCCAAACGAAGCCACTCAGAGAGGAAATTTACGCAAGAGACGCCCACTCCGTGCAAGCCCCCGGACACCTTGTAGGCGTTCGAGTCGAATTTCCCGCCCGCATGGAGTTTCGTCATCACGACTTCGGCGGCGGATTTCTTCTCCTGCTTGTGGTAATCCACCGGAATGCCGCGCCCGTTGTCTACGACCGTAATCGAGTTATCAAGGTGGATCGTGACTTCCACGGTATCGCAGTAACCGGCCAGAGCTTCGTCAATCGAATTATCCACCACTTCGTAGACGAGGTGATGCAACCCCAGGTCGCCGGTCGAACCGATATACATGGCGGGGCGCTTACGCACGGCATCGCGTCCTTCGAGAACCGTGATCGAAGTTGAATCGTAGCTCATGCTTTTCTTATTTGTGTTGATTGCTGTTGACAAACTAATTCCTTCTTTCTCGTTGCGATGAACAACTTTTGTCCGATTAAGAACGGCTGCGAAGACGACCAAAATCCTGCTTGATTTAGATGCTCGAAGCGCCCTTCGAGGATGTCGTCAGCGAACCATCGGGAGCGGCCTTCAACGCTGCTACGCCGTCTCTCACCTCAAAAATTTCGGCGCGCGCGGCGTATTGTTCGACGAGGCTATCTTTGGACGTTGTCACGAAGGTCTGCGTGCGACCTTCGAGGTACTCAAACAGTTGATTTATACGTTTCCGATCCAGTTCCGCATCGACGTCGTCGAGCAGAAAAACCGGATACTCATTGTGCCACGAATGATACACCGAAATCGCAGCTAAGTCAAGTATTATCAATGCGCTACGTTGTTGACCGGAACTCCCGAAAGAACGTATATCGCGCCCATCGAAGAGGACTTCCAACTCGTCTCTGTGCGGCCCTATGAGCGAGTAACCCGCCGCCATTTCGGCCTGCATCCGCAACTGCAAACGCTCCGCGACGAGAGCTTCATAATCGCTTAAATCGCCCTTCCCTTCGAGCGATGAAACGTAGCGCACGGTCACTTCCTCGTGACCGAAAAGGCGTCGTTCGAGGACTGCGTTAACGCGCTCGACGTAGTCCATGCGAGCGCGATGAATGGACGCGCTCAGGCCGACGAGTTGTTCGTTCCAGGGAGCGAGGCGCGCGGCCAGTTCGGCCATGCTCAGTTCGGCTTCGGCGGCGTCTTGCAGGAGTCGATTTTTCTGTTTGATGACGCGTTGATAATCCGAGAGCGTCTGCACGTAAGCATGGTGCATTGAGACGACACCGCGATCCAGAAACTTGCGCCGTGCATCGGGTGCGCCGCGTACGACTCCCAACTCGTCCGCCGTGAAAGCAATGACATGGAGTTGCCCCAAGTAGCGGGCGACAGATTCGCGTTTGCCGTTGATGCTGAGCGTCTTGGTGTTGTTCTGAATCGCGACCTGTAGATCGCGGTGCACCTCTTCGCTGCGTGCGACGCGTCCGCGCACGACGGCCAGTTCTTCGTCGAAGCGTACGGCCTCTTGCGGTTTCTGTGTGCGAAAGGATTTGGAGGTGGCGAGCAGATAGATGGCTTCCAGCCAGTTTGTTTTGCCCTGACCGTTATCGCCGTAGATGAGGTTGAGTCCCGTGCCCCAAGATACCTTGCCGCTCAAATTTCTGAAACAATGAACCTCAAGTGATTCGAGCAGCATGCGTCGAAGTTTAACACACGCCGCTCTTCGGCGTCGCTTATGCGTGGGAAGTCGGAGTGAGTGATTTCGTCACGTCTTCATTGAAAGAATCAGTGCTCACCGACGACAGGAAGACGACGGCAACGTGCCGCATCTTTAAGAAATTTTCCGTTGATAAATTGGTATTTTAAGGTATCCGCTCGCTCGCACCTCGCACGCCTCGTCGGTTCAAACTCACAACAAAGCCCGACTCTAATCGAAACGCACTGACCTTTCGTTTACGAAGTTCAGAAGTTTGGAACGTCTCAAAAACCCCCAAAGGAGGCTACAGCCAAAATGCGTGTTGCAGATGGGTTCACCGTTACTAATAACTTTTCGGAAAGAGTCTGCTACTGGATTTTCAAAACCGATGACACGTCGTACTGGGCGTCGTATGAAGGCAAGTGGGGCTGGCTCGGAACTGGCGAGTCAGCCAGGTTCGACCTGAACATGGGCAAGGTCAAGATCAGTTTCCGCAAGGGCGAAGGCAGTTTTGACGACTGGCACGCCTCGCCGGTCGAAGTTGAAAATAATCGCCCGGTCGAACTCACAGACGAAAAGCGGATCGTCCAGAGTTCAGACAAGTTTCCCAACCCGAATGAAAGTAAGTCGGTCAATTTTGTAGACGACTTCATAGTCAAGGTTGACGACATCGCGCGCATGGTCGTCCTCGCTGCCATCGGCAAGATTCCAGAGGTGGGCTTGGGCGTCTCGGCCGTCGTAGGCTTTTTCTGGCCTGTGAAGTAACCGACGGTTGATGCCCTGATTCGGAACTCGGAAGCGCGTATGCGCGGATATGTGCACGGCCGCATCGATGAACTCAAGCGCGACAATCTCAACAACGCGCTTGGCGGCTTGCGCGCGAACATAAAGGCATACGAGGACGCCGACTCTCCTACGGAGCGGCAGACGTGGCTTGATGCCTCTCTTAGCCAGTTCAACATGGCGCAGCCGTATTTTCTAACGACGAAGCAGAAGTATGTTCCGGGCACGGCCAGTCTCGCCCTCAGCCTTGCGACGATGCACCTGATGTTGCTACGCGAACGCGTTCTACACGCACGCGAAATTTTCGGCACGGACAAAGTCAACCCCAAGCACAAGACGGAACTAACCAACTCGATCAAGACTTATCAAGACTTCATCAGAGATGTCGCCATCCCCGGCGAGATGAAATGGCGCGAGAAGATGTTGGAAGTAAAAGAGACCGGCCCAGACATCATCGGACAGGCCGGAATCCTCGTCCGCGATCATGCCGCGCGCGAGGTTCATTCCTTCACCAAGAGCGCCAACCGCGGCCGAGGCGGCAACCATACGGTGCTTTTCCGTTACTACAAGGAGCAGGCGCTCAACAGCTATCGCGTGGCGCTCGAAGCAGGCGTCGGCGACCCGGCGCGGCTCTGGACGCTGCTCGATCCCGAACAGGCCAACGCCCGGCCGATCCCTTTCGACCGCGTCATCTGGGTTGGCCCCTGCTCCGGCCTCTCCTTCAAGGCGAACAACGAACACGGACTTGAAGACTCAGTCAAGCATGAAGATCGTCCGGGCGTAATCAAACGAATCGTCGTGCGCGAATACAACGAAATTGACTATCTCAAGTTCATCTATGACGGGCATGAGGGACACGGCTCAGGCAATCAGCAGGGCGGCGTTGAGCACACGATCGAAGTTCCGCAAGGCAAGTACATCATGCGCGTCGAGACATGGTGGGATTGGGAGTTGGTGGGCATCAAGTTCCACTTCAGCGACGGCACGAGCACGCAGAAATTCGGCGACCGCACCGGCATGGGACACCACTACCAGACCGCTTCATATCCCAGCCACCGTCTCAGCGCGGTGCGCTACGATGACAGAGATGGCAAGAAGACCGGTCTTACATTCGCCTTCTCGCCCTTGCCGAACTATTACGAAGCGAAGAGCTAACGACAGAGTTTTGTCCTTCGGGAATAAAGTCGGTAACTGACGTGGCTGTAAGTTGTTGCTTCTACATGAGGGCTTCTCGCGACCACTTCAGCTAAAGTTGGTAACTGGGCCTCCCAAAAGAGGTCAGTCCACTGTGAAGCCGTGCTAATAAAGTTGGTAACTATGGTACCTACGTGGGAATTGAACTAATCAGACTATGGGGTACAGGAATGTCCTGAAGCTTGGGCAGCAATTCGCTGGACGAAAGAAACCCACTAGCACTTCACAATAATTCTCTCAGAATCGCGCTAGGAGTAGAGCTATCTGCTCAGCACCTCACTCGGAAGAACGTGCAAGACCTTATGCGTAGGGCTTCCTCAACCTCGTTCTAAATTATCTTCCGAAAGAGTTCGGATGATGAGGGCACAGGCTGGCTTTCATGATCTCCTCTGAAAGGCGCGAGGCTAACCAGAGATTGCTCTCAACTGTGAATACCGTAGGACAAGGACAGTACTACTCCCTATTATACTTGGTGCAACTCTCCCGTAACGCAGCTCTTAGCAGGTGACACTATAAAGACCTAAACTAAGATTCGATTTCGTTATTTCCATTGTTATTTTCAGGGTAATAAAGTTCTATACTTGTCACTCCCAGCCGCGATCTTTCAACTCTTTTAATGCTCGGACGCACTCTATAATTGCTTCTTTAACTTCTGGCGTAGCGGCTACTTCATAACTTACTGCTGCGCGCGATGCTATCTGCCAATTGCTGGCCGAGCATTGTTCTTGACGGAAGCAGTCAGCCGCCCACCTGACCCTTCGGATGGCAAAAGAAGTGTGACTCTCAGCCACTTGGTCTAGAGTCTTGTTCGTCAACTGGAGCTTATCGGCCTGCTTATCTACCACCGCCTGTATTCCGAGTTCATTTACTATAGCTGCCCGCGAAGCTCGAATAGGACGACCTGGCCGTTTTAACATAGCTTCCGCAGTCTTACGCACGTCGACCGAGTATTTCTCGTCTCGTTCTTGCCAATTCACTCTTGGTCTCGTTCCGGAGCTACCCAATAGTGCTGGAGAGTTCTCGTTGAACCACTCTTTATCATGCTTTAACAGCCAGTTGTAAGCACTGTAATCATTACACGCGACCGCAGACCGGCTAAGTCCAGGATTCTCAGTCACTATTTTGCGCCATCGGCTCCGGTAAGCCTCGCGCCTCTTCGTATCACTCGACACTGGATCGGAATGGTGTCCCCTGCGCCCCATCACCTCATACTGCCCAGATTCTTCGGTTTCTTTGAGCAGTTGGATTTCATTACTGATAGTCTTCACTCCAATGTTGAACTCTCGTGCCAATTCTTTATGGGCGCTGCGCCCAGAGACGAGTAGACTTCGTAGCTTCTCGTGCCAGGTCTCGCCCAAGCTCAAGATTCCGTCCTGTTGGAATCGCCTTTCTTCCGTAGAATCAGGCCCCAAACGTCTGTAAGCAAAGCCGCAGTCGCAGTAAAAATTTCCTATCAACCTGTTCCCTTCGTTCCACGTATCCCGGATATGACATTCTGTGATGCGGGGCTCCATATAGTGCCCGGCTGCTCTGTTTAGGCAGGGCCACGGGCCTTTTCCAAATGGTTCGAATTCTACCGGCCCCTGAAAGAACTCATCTATGGGACGGTTTAGGAACTCGATTAGCAGTAGATGATGGAAGGGGTGGCGCGCCCTACCCCATTCGTTGATGAGGCGTCGGAGCCAGTGGTAACGCAGTTCAAGCCCACATCTGAGGCGACTCAGTAATCCTGGCGGATAGTAATCCAGAAACTGTTTCTCCAGGATGGAGTGTTTTACCTTGCCATTGTATCCAGCCACCCCTTTCTCGAAGAGCACCTGTAGATACCGGCTGCGAAGGGAGTCTAGGTCTGATGCCCGGATTTGTGCCTTCAGTAACCACTCAGCATTTTTCGCGAGACGTAGCAGGATTTGGTGTTCTTTATTGTTCAGGTCTAGTGGGACGGCCGTTCGACCTTCGGCTGGGAGTTCCGCTATTGCCTGCCGCGCCGTAATGAAGGCCCTGCGTTTACTTCTGCCCCGTATCCTGACCACCGAATTTATTAGAAATACTGCGTGTGTAGGACAGGCCTCGATCCCGGGAAGCTGGTGAACGCGGTGCCAGTAAGCGCCACCGTTTTGCGTCCCCTCGTCTTTCTCCGCACAGGCGGGGCAGAAGCGAAGGTACTCAACCGTGATCTCTGATGTAAGAATGCCGAGCCGTGCATGAATAGCCCCCCCGCCCTCACCACGCATGTCGAGTCGAATCTCTTCGTGTCGCTCGGCCGATATGAAAGGCGCAAAGTACGGCAGAATCGTATGTTCATCAATCAACTGAGAGACCGGGTAGGTTTGTGGCGGGAGCTGTGAAGCGAGATAATCGAGGCGACTTTGGAGATCCGCGATGATGTAAGTCTGGGCATGACCGAAGAGTTCACGAGCCGTACACTCAGTGCTCCCGTTTCGCGCACGGTAGTGGTAGCGTGAGATGGCGCTATACAGTAATTCGTCCGGGTGAGGGTCTGTAAAGAATCCGATCATTCGCTTTACCCTAGCTCGGTTCGCCTTCCGTCACGTCAATCTCTGCCGTCACAGGCGCGGCTGGTTCCCTTTCCCCCGCCCCACCTTCGGCATGGTTCGTACTTTCCTGGTTGTTTTGCTTGAGAAGGGCGTTGATCTCCGGCGCGGAGGCGAGCTTGCCCGATACCTCCGGCTCTTCAGACTGGGAAGACATGTACTCCTTCATCGCGGCGGGGTAAATGTCTTCGAACCTTTCGAGGATTCGCATGTCCTTCATCTTGAGGGCCTCGAGGATCAGGCGCGGGATCTTCAACTTTTCTCTCGCCACCTGACGGATCAGGCCGCCCGTTATCTTCTCGGCGCCTGTTTCCATCGCTCGTTCCTGGGCGAACATGAAGACCTTTATCGCGAAGTCTACGATCCCTTGTGTTTCTTCATAGAGCACATCGCTTAGGGTTTTGCCTTTCCCCGCGTTACTTGTAGCCAGGGATGCCTTTCGCACATACAGGTAGTGCCAAAGGGCCCCCGTGAATTCCTTCCACTGCTCGTCGTTCTCCATCCGGTCCCAGATCATATCGCCCTGCCCGGTGCCCCGACGTATCTGGCTGAATTCGCCGCTCAGGACAGCCATGCCTTTGTAAGTTCCGACAAGGGACACCGGGACCCCGCTCGTGTTGACGAGCTGAACGAAAAAGTTGAGCATCCGCTCTGCCGCGGGGTTAAGGTTATTCTTCGCTAGGCCCGGCCTTCCGACGCTCAGCCGCTGAATCTCGTCGATGACCAGCATGCCGATTGAGTGGTTTGCGGCAACGAGCCCCATGTCGGACAGCATCTCGTCGACAGTTCGACGCTTGCCGGCATAGTTCTGCCTGTAGGTTGTCCCCAGGATGGCGTCCACCGTGTCGAAGAACTGGATGCAGAGGCCCTTAGCGCTCGCGTCATACGGACAGTCGAGCTTGAGCCACACAATTTGTTTGCAGGTAAACTTCCTCCCCTTGTATGTGGAGTGCCTAATTACCTGCGGGAGTAGGTTCAGACATCTGAGGAAGGTACGCGACTTACCCCCTCCGCTCAAACCGAGCACGCTGAATCCTGAAGCCGCGGTCGCGGAGTTATCCTCGGCCGGGCAGTACTGCCCTGCATACTGGTCAAATTCGTCCTGCCTCGACTCGAGTTGGTTGCCGTAACCTTCCGCTAATGGGTTCCGATCACTATACCCAACACGAATGGCAAGTTGCAGTCGCTGTTGAAGGTCCAGGTGATTGTCCAAGGGGATGAAGATCGACTTCATTGCGTTCTGGAGCAGCAGTCGGCGGATGTGAGTAGGCTTATTGCGTTCTTCATTGTCAAACTTCGGGTAGTTAGCCAAGCGCTCTCCCGCCTGCACCTTATCGAGAGATCTCGGCAGAGCTTCATATAGTGGGTTGCCTGCCCATTCCGAGACCTCAGGCTCTACGTAGACCGCGTCTACGACCCGCCCCTTGTGAATGACGTAAGGGCGTTGCGACTCAGGCTCCGGGCGGGGGTTAATCTCACGGCCCAGATTCTGAGCCGATTCGTTACTTTCCGACGTTCTATTTCGTATGAACATTTCCTGAATCTCCCTTCAGTTTTTCTTCGCGTTGTTGGCGCAGCACGTCCAGCATGCTGGGTGCGGCGTAACTCTGCTCTTCTTCGCTCTCGTCTGTCTGTTGCTCAGCTTCTGCTTCGGTAGATGCCGGGACATCAGTCTCTCCGAGGTGCCACTTGCCGGCTTCGCGCTCGTGGTCGCGCTCTTTCGCGCGATTCTCCTTAACGCCTGAAAGGAGAACGCTTTTACTGATTTTTCCGGCAGCCATGAGGGCCAACTCCTTCTGTTCACCGGCATTCGAGACGATGGCGTCCACCTTATCGAATAAATTCGTCCGTGCCTGCTGGCGACGGGCGCGCCCTGCTTCCTCGGCCTGTCCTTCCATTTCGAAGTAGTCGGCTATCTCGTAAAAGTCTCGGTCGTTAAGGTGCTGCGAGGCTGCGGTCAGACGGCATGGTTCCAGTTTCGTGCCGCTATCCGTGATCAGGTAGATCTGTTTATTTGTTCTCAGGTCGAACGCAGCCTCCATCTCCCAGGTACCATGTATGTTCGCCCGCGAGAACCAGTTTTCCCGCTTCGCACGTTCACAGGTGTAATAGAGCTGTTTCTCGAAGTGGATGCCTCTTCCGGTTATCGTCACCGTCCGACGGGGCAGTAGGTTTAGCCTAACCTGCTCATGGGTCTTTGCAACGTGGTTCTTGCCCCGATTCTGCACGCCCCAATGCCACAGGTCGAGCGGGTAGCGTTCGACCCCGTCAGCAATCATGAACTCGTCCATGCGGTAGTCCTTCAGATAGAAGTTCATGTTGTAATCGAGGGCATAGAGGATCAGCACCTGCCGGAATTCATCCGGCGTTAGTATGGCCTCCAAGCGTGGGTCTGACTCCCCCCGGGTGAGTTTACGAACCCGTCCGGGTAGGAAGTTGACAATGCGCTGGTTGAGCAAACCGAACTGACGCTCAACAATGCCTTTCCAATCTGCGCGGTACGGCGCGGTGTTATCTACGCGTGCCTTCAACCCTTTGACCAGATTGGTCGCGTCGTATCCCTCGAACTCACCTCGGTCTGCGCATATTGCCTGCGGCCATCCCTGTATCGGCCATTCGCTCGGATCGATTTCAATTCCGTACTCGGCGCAGAAAAGCACCTTGTCCATCATCACGACGTCTAGGGCGAGCATCGCGCCCAACCAACTCGGACCCTCAAGGAGTGTGCTCATGCCGCCGAGCGCGTGGCTGAACACATCCATGCAGCCGTAAACTACAGGCCGTCCAATGAGGCGCAGGCGATCGAAGGAGCTCACCATGTGGGCATCTCCTATGGTGGCATCTATCTGGGAGAGGGAACCCGGCGCGAACGCTAGGGATTGTGCGTCGTCGGTCGTTGCGCGATCCTCGAGGTTGTGGCGGCGCTCTCCCTTGCGGCGTATGTTTTCGGCCACCGGGTCGCGCTCACGATAGATCTTTTCGTAGAAGTACCTATACTGCTCAAATGTGGGACGTTCCTCGGGGGGTAGGAGGACGTGTATCCGCTTCTTTCCTTCGACTTTTAATTCTTTGTAGAAGTACTCGCGGGTCGTCAGGTTGAAGGAGTCTTCGAGGCTCGTATTGTCTTTATAAAACCGCTTTATCCCACGCTGGAACTTCCGCTCAATTTCTGCTGTGATTCTGATCCCAATCGCGTGTCCGGCGACCTTTCCGAGAGCACTCCGTCTGCCGAGTTTCTGCATGTCCGAGCGATTTGCTACGCGCCGTTTGCCTCGCCCCCCACAATTGTCGTGTAGAGGTAGGAAAGCATTCGGGTTACACCCGGACTCCAGGTACGCCCTGTAATGCTTGTAGATTGCCCTTTTGGAGAGGTTGAACCCATCTCCGTTCTGCGCGAGCTCGTTTATTTTGGCACCCCTCCGAACCGGATTGAGCATGTAGATCTCGCTGTCTTCGTCGAGGAGGGGTTTGAGGAATGTATGAATCTTGTCTCGGTGTTCGCGGTGCGCCGGTTTAATATCTTCCTCGGCGCGAATCAGGTGAAGGTATATCTCGTTCTCTACGACGCGGATTCCACCCGTCGCGATAGCGTAGGCGACTTCCGAATACTTACGCCGGACGAGCCATTCACGTTTGGCACCGCTGGGCTTTTGGCCTTCGTTATCACCTTCTTTCTTCTCAGCTTTATCCTTCTCGGCTTCCCCTTCGACAGTGATCTTAATCGTGAGCACGTAGTCTTCGTGCTTGTTAACCACAAGTACCCGATCGATCCGAAGTTCGGGCCCGGCGGTCTCGGGATCCTGCCACTGGATTATTGAGCCTTTGATTATTTCCAATAAATGCATCTCATCTTGCTCTTACTTAGGTACTGCCTTGAAGAGTGCAGGCGTAATGGTCAGCGCTAGCGGCAAGGGCGGCATGATCCGCTTACTCATGTCGACTTCCCACCGGCGGTTAGCTATCAGGTAGCGGACGACGCTTAAGGCAGAGCCGGGTTCTAGGCTAAGATTGGCGTCGCACTCGTTCGTTAAGTCCCTGAGTCGGGATTTGCCTTCGACGACGTACGGTGTGAGGATGGCCTCAATGTGATCCACGTCAGCGACCGTAAGGGGGTAAAGGGCTCTTACGTACCGGTGACAGTGTACCCACTCCACGTTGTCGGCCATGGTGCGGTCGATGTCGTCTTCGGTGATGACGGCCCAGTCAAGTCCCCTGACCTCTTCCCAGTAGATACGCTCTATTTCGAGCTTCTCCTTGACGCGCGCATTTTCGAGATCCTTCTTTAGTTTGACCGCGCGGATCACTTCGTCAGTGACTTGGCCTTTGCTGATCGTGAATACAAAGTCACTCGTCATAACTATGTATTCCTTAGTTCTCGGATCGCGCGGGTGGCGCACACCGAGTTGGTCAGCTATTGCCAGGGTTTCTTGCTGGTTTAAGGGGTACTGCTCACGGATGTCTCTAACATCCTCACGCCAGTCGTGTATGTAAAAGACCCTCCGCTCGCCTATGCTGAACACATGATGAACCCTGCCCGTGGTCCAACCCCAGATGCGGCTTGAGAGTCCCTGTGACGGAACATCGTGGATGAGAAGCTCTGGCGTGTAGTCAGCACCCCTTCCGACCCCCCGGCCTTCCCTGGCGCGTCTCTTCTGAGTCTTCTCTCCATTCTCTCTGCGGCGTTTAGCCATGTCAGTCTTCTCCCTTTGCGCCGTCAGCTTCCGACGCCAAATTCCTAATTACCTTGTTGACTGCTTGATTTTGGTGGTGCTCCTCAAGTGCATTTCGCATTATCCTGTCGAGTTCCTCTAAGCACAGCACTTTCGCCTTCCGTTTATCGGGTTGATTAGTTTCGATAGGCCCCTAAAGGACTTTCATGCTTGTGTTGCTGAAGAATTTTTCAATCCTTGCTTCCCAGTAATTGGGTGGAGTTGCCAAAACCTCGACGCCTTTCTTGGTTATACCTAACTTGCTCATAAAGGCTACTTTCTCCATGTTGTATTTAGACCAACCGCGTGCTCATGGTGTCGATCCAGAATTGCATAATTGGAGTCTCTGAACGGCGACCATGAACACAGGCTGCCAGGCTCTCTTACTAAGCCAACCTTCCTAGGTTAAGTCAGTGACGCTGACCTTGTTTTAAGGGTACGTCAGTATAGTATGAAGTTAGCATCTTTGACAATAATAATTTTGGTTGTCAACCTTACTAACGCCACGAAATATAAAGATAAGGGTGTTGGCATCGTATTTTGATGCTATCTTATGGATCTGATAGAACGTCTATATTTTCAAATCGGCGAGAAGATTCGCACCGGGCGTGAGCGTTCCCAGTTGACGCAGGAAGACCTCGCAAGAAAAGTTGGCCTAACTAGAACTTCAATTACGAATATTGAGAAGGGTCAGCAGAGGGTTCAAGTACATACTCTCTATACAATTGCTGAATTTTTGGATATATCAATTTATGAACTTCTGCCGCTAAACTCCCTCAATAAACCCAGTAATTTCAGCAAGTTATTGCCTAAAGATATACTGCCCCAAGAAAGAGAGTGGGTTGCTAATATTCTACAGTTCAACAGCAACGATAAGAAAAAGAAATTCGAACGAATTCTTGACTTGGCGACAAATTTTGATCCGTTAATATTTTTGACTAATGCCAAGGTAAAAGAGGCACCTGTCCCTGTAGAACGGATTGCAAGCCTATACGGTATTCACCTGCGATACATGCCTTTCAAAGGGTCCATGGCTGGCCTCGCTTATGCGGCACAGGATATGAAGGTCATCGGAATTAACTCAAACCACGAAACGCCTAAACAGAGATTTATTATTGCTCACGAATTAGGGCACTTAGTGCAATTTAGAAATGAGGGACACGATGACCCAAGGCTACAGTTAGATCGTAATACTTCTCCATTAAGATATAAGAATATTGATAAACATGCTTATGCTAACGAAGTAAATGTGAACGATTTCGCGTCTAAATTGCTCATACCTTTTGGAATGTTGAAGGATGATTTGGGAAATAAAGACATTGAGCCTGAGAATGAGGAAATGATTGCACGTCTAGCCTCTAAATATGAGGTTCCTCCGCCGGTTATATACTACCGTTTGATAAAGGTTATAGATGAAGGGCTCAAAGAGTAAGTAGGCAGAAAGTGTCTCGACAAATCTCCGGACAACAATATATTCACGCCTAACATTAGATTCTCTAAGGCAGTATTCTAGCTTTTACACTTAATCTGAGAATTGCCTAGCGTGATACCTGTTGCCGGCTTGGATTAAACGTTCCAATAGGTGGTTATTGAAGCTAGCAAACACGGTTTTGAATAGATTCAGCGCCCTACAATTATCAAGCTGATAAAGTGTTTCCATCTGCTCTATTGCATCATCCCATTTCCCAGTCATTACAAAGACATCACCTAGCCCAGCGACCGCATTTGGTTCGCTCGGATCCAAATGGTGTGCCCGCTGCAATAGCTGTAGCGCATCTCCGTATCTCTCAATCTCATAGTAGGCCGCTGCCATAGTGATCAGGACTTCAGTGTTATCAGGTTCCAGATTCGATGCCGCCTTTAGCATATCGATTGCCTGTTCATGTAAACCCTCCTTGCCATATTGCCTAGCCGACTTCAAACAAGCCGAGATTATCCCTTCTTGCCCTGCCTTCGAAGTAATAGGAGTCTCCGGCATGCGCTACTATCCCCTTTTATTGAGTAAACAATCTATTTCGTAGTGCAATCTTGTTTCGGCTATGTCAGCACGCAAAGGCAAGTGTGATTGACTTGTATCTTCCGGACGTCATTATTTAAGCATGTTCGGTCTCCGCTAAAACCAACTGGCCTCTATGCTTTAATCTTGGTATCTAATCTCATCAGAAACCAGATGGTATACACCCCGATTGCGGTACCGAATGGGAAATTAAATATTGCCATTGCTGCCGAAAGTGTAACGACCCTTTTAGCCCATCTTCTCTGCTTCCACATCCCATATCCGCCCGCGATCGCCGGGACGGTGAATATCAGAGCACCAATCACATATAAAGTGACTAAACCGAGAGTTATGATACTCAGCCACAACTCGGGATCTGCTCCTCCGCCTGTTTTACCGATAGGGAACACCCATCGCTCTACCACAGTTTTGAAACCAGCAAGGATAGCGACTGCTAAAAACAGTCCAGCGGCAGATGCAGCGGCTAAAAAGCCATGGACTAGGTGAAGAATAGCAATGAGCCTATGGTGGTCTTGTGTGGTCATGATGAGTATAACTGCTCTTTTATGAGGGAATTTGATGGGGCCATCTATGGAGGGTGACGGCGGTCCCTGCGTCTGCTATCTTCAACCGATCAGTGAATCTCGCTGATCCGTGAACTTCGCCTATGTCTAGAAAGACCCGACAATCCTACGGGTGATGTGGGCAGCCGCTCGGTTCAAATTCAACTTACCTGCGGCGAGGTTTTCATTCAAAATTCTTTTGTTGACAAATGTCACTGTTACATTTGTCACGGACGATATTAAGCGGGTATGTAGAGACTGTCAACTAGCAGAATTTTGGGCGGTTGCCCCTATGTCAGGAGGTAATTCCTGATATGGGTTCAGCGTCTCGACAGAGCCCGAAGTTCCTAGCTCTAAAGCTGAAGAAAATACGTAAGACTATGGGCGGGGACTTATCTCAAGAGGAAATGGTAAGCCGTCTTGGTTTTTCAGATGAAATAGACCGTACATACATCAGTAAATACGAGGCTGGAGTACTCGAACCTCCACTGAAGATCCTGCTACGGTACGCTGAACTGGCGGGCTTGTACTTAGAAGTCTTGGCGGACGACACTCTTGACATACCCGACGAATTACCGTGTATACCGAAAAGCCACGGTATAAAGAGGAACGCTAATCAAGGCGGAAGAAAGGGCCGGACAACTATTCGGTAGAGAATGGGTAATGGAATTCTCTTTGTGTGATTCAGGTGAGACGGCACGATCTGTTACGACCCTCACGCGTACCGGTCTTCTTCACTGTGATCTGAATATGGTTGAACGCGTAGCCCCCTTTGCTCAAAGTTAGGCCGAAGCTGCTTTAAGAACCCATCGTTCTCCATTGCCGAGGTAATGTAGTCCAAATCTTCTCGGGACATGCCAAACAGGTCTGCTACCACTTTATCCAATTCCAGCAGCGCCTCTTGGAACATACGATTGCGGTCAGTGCTGCGCATCAAATCAATGGCAGCGGACACCGCTTCAATGTTAAAAGGCACCTGCAAATTACCTAACGTCTCCACATCAAAAGTCACATCCTCGTCTTCATCTAGCATTCGAGCTAGCTTATAAGCTAGGTAACGACGCAACATAGGATTGGGTACTTTTATTCTGAAGAAAAGTTCGTCACTGACTAACTCTTCCCCTTCCTCGTGGATTGTAGTAGCCACGTCCACTGACGCTGCATTTGTGAGGTCGGCACCTGCAACTAACGGACTATCCTCTGCGAAGAGATCAAACAGAGACTTCTTGGGGCCGTCTGCGATTAACTTTTCAATATGCCGGTGTGCGTTCGCCAAGTCTTTATCTTTGGCAATCACAAGTTCACCTGCGGCGCGTAATCTGGCCATATCTTCAGCGGTGCGTTTGGGCGGGATTGGTAATAACAAGACACTACGCTTGAACCAGTGTGTCGTCAGGTCTTCGATAATGCTGGCCCGGAGTGTCTTGATTGCAAACCACTGAGGAATACGGGAGATGAGATACAAATTCAGCGGAAAGTCTTCGGTAAGCTGTACCATCAGAACAGTATTCTGAAATGCGGTATTTTCTGGGACAGGGCAAGCAGTCGGTAGCTGTGAAATTTCACGGACTGCATACAGCTTTGAGAAATCGAATAGGTGACGGTAAGCATAAAGGCGCAAGGAATCCACAATCGAATGCTCTGGATGCCAATACCCCATGGGCTTACCCATTGGTCCTTCTGGAAACACATTCTGGCCTTTGTAGATAGGCCATCCAGAGTCAACTATTGCTCGTTTGCCGCCCAGCTTAATGCCATACGCCAGCATGACGTAGGGTTCCCATTTCAGCGGACTGTCCCCGGCTGGGATTTGTTCGACGGCATCGGCCTGTGCCACGCCGACTTTCTTCTTACCCTTACGTTTGTATACCACCTTAACGATGCTACCTAGACGTGGGGCCTCTGCCATGCGTTCAAGCACGCCAGCATCTACAGAAGACACCTTAGTTAAAATCGCAGCGGCGCTCTCTTCCGCAACCTCATCCATCCAAGGAGCTGCGCCTACATTCTTAGGTAAATATGCGGACTGTGAAATTTGGCTGCGTTTTACGGATGATCTATCTGCTTTGCTAAAGTCAATGGCGTCTGTGTCAGCGTTGTAGGACGTAATCGACAACGTGGTTGTAGCAACTTCGTCACTTTCAGATCCTGGCGACTTCTCGAGCACGAAAATGACGGTCGGCCGCTTGATGCCCCGAAACGTCTTTTTCCGCAGTCCCTCCATGTCAACAATTTCAATCAGTTTGAATTCGGTCAACACGCGGCGCAGCGATCCTGCATACGTTGAGTCTAAAACGGCCATAGGAACGATGAAGGAAACCCGGCCGCCCTCTTTAACCCACCCACGTACCGCTCGGTACAGAAACAGTATGTAAAGATCGACTTGTCCCTGCGCTACCTCCTCATAAGTACGCAGCGTAGCTTCATCATGGGATAGACGGTGTGGACGGACATAAGGGGGGTTTCCTATGACAATGTCGTAGGTGCTTTCCAATATTTGTCGGAAGCGCCTGGGTATACTGGCGACACGCTTGCGGCGCAAATCACTAGCAACTATGGAAAAGTCCAGACCAGTTTGAGAAGCAACGGTGCCAGGTCCATGGACGAGCGGAATGCCCATCGTATCGAGGGAGGAATGCCCGCCTTGGACCTGAATAGCTGGGATCAACGATGCAGCCAATGCGCGAATTTCACTGGGAGACTTGCCAGTGAACAAGTCAATATTGTGCCAAAGCAACTGAATCTGCGCGAGCGTCACGGAAAACATGCTGATGTCCAAACCGTGCAGACGTTGTAGAGTCCGTGTCACCGTCTGTTCGGTGAGTATTCCGGCGGAACGCAGCCTTTTAACGTCTTGATTTAACGCCTCTACTAAGAATGTACCTGTTCCACATGCCGGATCTAATATGGTTTTGGTTGGCCCGTATTGGCAGCGTTCCAGCATATAGCGCGCAATCTCCGGCCGTGTAAACACCTCACCCAACGCCCGCCGCTTCTGAGGATCTAAATAATGATCATAAACACCTGAAAGTATGTCGCCATGAATAGCCTTAAAGTCCCAACGGGACAGTAGGTACATTGCGTGTAGCAATGTGTTACTGAGACCTTCATCTGAACTATCCAATGCCCAGTCTAGGATGTTGCGGTCGAAGAGATTGCGGTAGAGCTCAGCCGATTGCCGATAGGTTTCCTTTATCAAGGCCTGCATGGGCCTAGAGTAATAATCCGCGTATCTTGCGAAAACCTCCACGCCACCGTTACTGATGTACCGCTTAAGAAACCCGTGGTCTTCCGAGAACCTGACCATGAGCATTCGGGAAACAATTAACGAGGCCGTTTCATAAATAAACGATTCAACCACCTTGCCACTGTCCGTCAGCTTGCTGCCTGCACGCCGGGGACTTAGAAGTGAAATATTTCCTTCGATACCCATTCTGGTCGCGTAATCACCCAGAAGATGTTTTTCGATGTGCAGGGCGTATACATAAGGTTGTATTTCGGCTGTGAAGCGATCATGTGATTCCGGGTACTCAGCAATCTCCTCTGCTGAAAGAGTGCGCGCGAGTTCTTCATCTACAATGTTAATGAATTCAATAGGGAATCCTACGGTATCCCAGTCATACACCGCTGGTCCCCACCGAGTTTCCATTTGGTGCAGCAGCGTATTCGCCGCGTTTAGGTCCTGTGCGACTTTTGAATCCACCAACTGGGTTACCGACTCCCTGAGGATAGAAGCTATTTCTCGAATCGTATCAGTGAAGTGGTGCCTGCCTAATTCATCAATTGACTGGAAGGCAAACCGAGTTTCGCCGGCTTTAAAAGCATTCAACTGCTCTTCGAGGGCTACCCTTTCCGGTCGTAGTTCTCCGAAACAAACACTAAACTGATCCGGGTCAGTAAGATCCTCCCAACGGAAGATAGTAGGAGCCGCTTTGGCCATCACGTCCCATCTATGAATTTCTTCCTGGTCGAGAATGTAAAGCCAACGTGTCCCTGCTTTGATGTACTTCTTTTTCTCTTCATATATTCCAGTCGAGTTGTCGCACACGTCTCTTTTGCGCTTTACTTCAATAACCGCATACGCATGATCCGGAGTTTTGATTGCACGGCCTGCTTTGGTGCTAAAGACAGTCAGATCTGGAATATCGCGGCTGCCGGCCAGTGCAGAGTCCACCATTACCTGGTCAGACTTTAGTCCGATGCCAAAGGCCGCATTGACCAGCAGATCACGAATGAAAGGGTAGAGGTTTCTTTCCCCTGAACTATCCCTTCTGAACTGGTCTATCTTCTTGGCTAGGGAGCTGGCACTTCGACCTGAGCGTCGTGCTTGTGGTTCAGACATGGGTTTGACCAAAGGGGATGATTTATAAATGAGTGATAACCATTAAGATACAAAGATGAAGTCTGTTAATGCCTATTTCTCTTCATTATAGCACTCAAGGGTGAGCGCCTGGGGTATACCTCTTTTGCCTCCAATCCCTTGATTGCTTCTCCTGCAAACACTCGCAGGATGTGATCACCTTCCGGTCCATACCTTTCGTCAAAAGGTCCCGTAAATATCTGGCGCGGCAATTGGATGTCGGCATAGGGATTTTCACAAATAAGGACCCTTAAAGTGGTTTCACCGTAATCTAATCCTTTGGCCCGCTGTTCTTCTATAAACATAAATAGTTCTTTACGCGTCAGGCGTCGGCCAAGCTCCTTAGCCCTACGCTGATATTGAATATCAAAGTTATAGCTACCAATTGGAAAGTCATCTAGCACCATCATTGCGCTGATATGGGTGTTACGTGGATTGCCTTCAACATGATCAATCATGTAACCGCCCTCGCTAAAGGTTAACTCTTCTCGGTCATTTATCCTGCCATTTTCATCGAAGGGAATTAGAAGACTTACTGGCCCTAGCATTCCCCCCAAAAGAAATTCTTTGGTCAGGTCGACCGATGGGACTTCTCCGTTGTAGAGCACTATAGAGCAGCAGTACCCTTGGTATGGCCCCAAGTTCCGCAGTGCCGCCTCGATCTTATTATGAACGGGCTTATATGGGTTATGAAAACCACTTGGCATTCCTTTTTTGGCCGCAGGTTGTTGGAACTCCTTAACCTCAAAGAGTAGGGAACTATCTTCAAGCCACAGTCTGTAATCTACCCTTGTGCCCTTGCCTTCGATCTTAGGTTCATAGTCATAGTTATTCAAACCCTGCGAGTTTAGGTAATCTTCGAAGAGCAATTCCGATGCGTTTTTATTCATAATGGTTTCACTCTTGGAGCCCTATTTGGTGTTTCTCTGGCTGCTCCTCCAGCATGTTAATTGCTCGGTGGGTTGGCTCGGAGAAATTTCATGACAGCCAACGACTGGTATGCGCATGCATAATTGAATAAGGCTTCCAAGTATTCGACAGTCTGGATCGTAATAATGAGCTTCTTCGTCTGTCTGATGAATTCCTTCATCGTCCATTCGATCACATTCTTTCTATCAGCGAATTTAATCAACCCTTTGGAAAGGGAACAGGATACTCCGGAGTGCATCATGGCGTTACGCACGTGCCTTTCAACACTCCCATGCAAGAAGTGCAATAAGGGATTGTCTGACGAGTGTACCGCCTGTAACAGCTCGTTGTACCCTAACTTTCGAAGATCATCGTATGTCTTAGCTTTCCCGCGTACTATGTGATTCAACCCTACTATGAGGCGCAACCTATTCTCAAAGGCCGCTGCAGAATCGCGATATAAGTCTGTGAGCCTGGTTATATTCTGCTGTGTCATGCGCTCCAGGTTTATATTCTGATAACTGTTAACACGCGCGTTTAGTGCGTTTGCATAGCGCATGTATTCCTTAGTGTGTTTTTCTTGGAACTCTTCTATCAACTGTTTTGCGGCGTCCTTACCTCCTGGATAGTTCATTGTCGCTACGACCAGGCTCTCAATGCCTTCGCGAACGGCCTTGTATTGCTTCAGCCGTTTCACCTGATAAGGCGGTTTAATGGCAGCTAAATATTTGCGCAGATAGTAGCCAAAAATGTCCTCACCCGGCTTCAGCCGAATTTTTGTCCCTGAGCGTCGTAGCAACACATGGAAAAGTTCTTCCCAGGTACGATAAAAAGTATCCACCTGACTTAGGTCACCCTCTATCCCTTCTAGAGGCTTCAAATGCGAGAAGGAAACTCCAACGCCCCAGCTCATCATTTCGGCCATTTCTTTTTTGTCTTTCTTTGTTATCCGTGGCGGGCGTTGCTCTAGCATGTCGCTTATTTCTGCGATCATTTGGGGAAGGACTTTCTCTAACTCTAATTTGAAAGATTCCTCATCGAATGTATCTAATGTCTTGTTTACCTGTTTGTCTTTCATCTTTAACTCCTTCTCAATTCCCCAGCGTTATCTGTTGATAATTTCCAAACACAAAAGCCGCCCTGAGGAGCTTCCTCAAGACGGCCATTTGATTGTCCGTGTGAACCTAGATGTCACATACTGGATTAACTAAGTTCTATGATTTGTTCGAGGAAGCAGATTCTTTTCGCCCACCAGGTAGTCCGGGTCGAGAAATGATGATTCTGCATAACCACTTCATTCTTTATTAAGTGTACAACCATTGCTCGTTAACTCCTGAGATAGGTGATGGGGCAAGCCTAATCTCCCAATCTCCTCTATGAATCCGGCGAGGATTATACCTTAAGTATTTAACTAACCGTATGCCAATTTGGGCAATAATATAGTTGGCTCACCTTTGCGGATGAAGGCTGCACTAGTCGCGGTCGGGTGCATGCCGTTGTTAGGTGCCACAATCCACATTTTCCCCGGTGAGTTTTTTCTTTGTCCTTCGATACCAATTACAGACGGATTTAGCTATGTCCTCTCCATCCCTAGCCGCACATTCTGCCTCTTTCCTGAAATCTAAAACGTCTTGTGGCGCAGTACCAGGGGCAGATTTCACAATGCCATGCACCAAATGATTCCTGCGGTTTTTCCACAAGAAAACCTCTACTTGCAAATTGGAATACCGTTTGTCGGTTATAGCTTCGGGAACCTGCTTTCTCCATATCTCGATCAATTTGCCGAAACTTTTTGAATCTTTCGATTCGGGCTTCATCACACCAGAAGTTATGAGGTATGAAAATAACCGATCTGAGATAATACTTTCTTCGAGGGTGACGGCCTCAAGGTAAAAGCCACAGCCGATAGCTTTTCGGATGCGTCCCCAAGCCTCTCTGTAACTGAAATATTTTGCGGCATTTCCATCCGGTATCGGTACTATGTTTTGCATTTCTCTCTCCACTCAATATCCCGAAGGCACCTAACGTCCAGCATTGCCCGCTTGTACACAATGCCGGGCAGCACCTAATCTCGCGGATAACATCCATGCTGATGCGGATGGGTGGATGCTGTCGTTAGACCGCCTCTTGGTTGCGGCACGAGTGCTGAGCAGAGTTTCTTCTGCTCTGCTTCGTGTCGCAATATTCAGGCAGTTTCTAACGCATATTAGCCGAATGATTCGGCCTAACACGCATCATACGTTTCAAAAGCCTCTCCTATTTTAGCAGGATGCTCTGTTAGTACCTTGCCATTTAACTACACGCAACGCAGGTCAAGCTGGAAAGAATCCGACTCCTGCCCCAGGCCCCGCAGCTCAAAGGCAATAGTTCGCCATGTACGGTCCTCTTGTCATATCTGGGTCAGGCGAGTCAACTATATTATTAACCTAATTGGGTAATAATATATATAACTCACCATGCAACAATGTGCTATAGTTAGTACATAATGGACGAGGGCAACTTCCCCAAGACTCTGCAAGAAGCAATTGTCTATTTCTCTGATCCTGCCACTTGCACAACCTTCATGGCGCAACTGCGCTGGCCTGATGGCGTCACTTGCCCGAACTGCAACGGCAAGGCCGTATCCTACCTTTCCACGCGCCGCATGTGGAAGTGCAAAAATAAAGAGTGCTTCAAGCAGTTTTCCGTGAAGGTTGGCACGGTCATGGAAGACAGCCCGATCAAGTTGGACAAGTGGCTCGCCGCGATCTGGATGATTGCCAACTGCAAAAACGGCGTGAGTTCTTACGAGATTCACCGCGCCCTCGGCATCACGCAAAAGTCCGCTTGGTTTCTTAATCATCGCATCCGCCTTGCTATGCAGACGGGCACGTTTGAGAAGTTGTCCGGTCAAGTCGAGTGTGACGAGACGTACATCGGCGGGCTGGCGCGCAACATGCACAGAGACAAGCGCGAAAAGAAGATCACGGGTACGGGCGGCGCGGGCAAGGTTGCCGTCATGGGGCTGTTGGAGCGCAACGGTAAGGTGAGAGCTAAAGTGATTGCGAACGCGAGTCAGGAGACGCTACACGGCGAAGTACGGCAGCATGTGACGGAAGACGCAGAGTTATTCACGGACGGTCATAGGGGCTACAATGGCCTTCACATTGATTACATTCACAAGGTGATTGACCACGCCGAAAAGTACGTTGATGGTCAGATTCACACTAACGGGATTGAGAACTTTTGGAGTCTTTTGAAGCGCGGGATCAAAGGCACATACGTTAGCGTCGAGCCGTTTCATCTGTTCCGATACTTAGACGAACAGAGTTTCAGATTCAACGAACGCAGGGGCACAGACAGCGAGAGATTCCTGACAGTAATTAGCTTGCTTCAAGGCAAGCGACTAGAGTATAAGCAACTTACGGGGCAGCCCTCGTGCTGACGATATAGCCCGACAAGGGCGCGGTAAAAAGAAAAGAACGTGAAAAAGAGAAAGGCTGTGATTAACTCACAGCCCCTCACCTACGATTGCTCTCATTACATTCTCTGCCCGCTTGGTGATTCCAGCATCAAGCGGCAGCACACTAGTCGTGTAACTCCCGAAAGTATAACACGGGAGGTGCCGTAATGGCTGAAAAAACGACCAAAAAACCTCAAGGCAAAGTAAAGACATACCGCTTTAACATAGGGGCATTTTCTCCTGAGACTATGCCGCTTGGAAGGCTCGCCGAATACTTGGCAGAACTGTCTGTCTTGTTAGGCGAGAACAAGAGCGTGCATTTAATAGATGTAGAAGAAGGCAGTACGGTCGTGAGGGTACTCGTAGATGAAGACGCCGAATCCATAGTCCGTGAGAACATCGCCGCCGTTGAGCGGAACGAGGCTCCCCCAGAACGGATGAAGGCGGCAGCAAAGATTAAGGAAAAGCTGCGACAGGACAACGCCAGCGGCGCATCACTGGTTGATCCTCGCGGCAGTAACGTGATCGCTTTTCCGGCGCGCGAAGTGAGCGCACCACTGGCCTATGGCCCGTTCACACAGCCCGGCGTTATCGTTGGGGTGCCCCGCGTAGTAGGTGGCGACAATGATCCTGTTCCTGTTCATCTCAGGGGAGGTGACGGCCGCACGCATAACTGCCTTGCCAATGAAGAGGTGGCAAGGGCGATTGCCGTTCATCTGTTCAAAACTTATATCAGGGCCGAAGGCATGGCTAGATGGGAGAGAAGTGCAGCGGGGGAATGGGTAATGAGGCGGTTTAAGATTAGAACCTTCAAGCCCCTTTCCGACTCCCCGTTGCGCGCGGCAATCGAGGATTTGCGCGCCATCCCGGCAGAGTGGAAACAGAAGGAAGACCCTTTGGGCGAGTTGAACGAAATTCGCCACGGGGAAGCAGACGATATTCGACACGGCACTGATGGTTAAAAATGATCGCTGTTGATAACACATTCCTCACCCTCATGCTTCACCCTTCGGCGAAGCCACCGCTTGATCCCTCAACCAAGTCACCCCTTGACCATGTAGATGAGCGGATAGCGTTGTTAATTGAAACATGGGACAAAGACCGAGAGACGATCATCATCCCCACGCCCGTACTGAGCGAGTTCCTGATTCTAGCGGGCAACGACGGCCCTAAATACTTGGCCGAGATTGATAAGAAGAACAGTTTTCACATTGAGGGATTTGATACGAGAGCGGCGATTGAACTTGCGACGGTTGAGTCGGCAATGAGATCAACGAGAGGTAAGAACGCGGACAAGAGAGAGGGCGTGCAAGGAACTTGGGCGAAGATCAAGTTTGATCGGCAGATCGTCGCTATTGCGAAAGTGAATGGAGTCACTAGGATTTACTCAGATGATGAGGGTGTTGAGAAATTTGCGAAGCGTTGCGGCATTGATGTAGTGAGGACGTGGGAACTGCCCGTGCCGCCTGAGAAGGAACCGCTGCTAAAATACGCCGAAACACTCACCGCAGGGCTAAAGACAAAACGGATGATGTGGCCGGGAGATGATCATGGACAAACGCAAGCCAACGGAACAGAAGAAACAGGTGGAACGGCCGTCGCAGGAGTTCCAGAATTTTCAGAATCTGGCGCGCCAGCTAGTGTCAGTTCCCAAGAAGGAAGTGGAACAGGAGAAGGCGAAACAGGAAAAGGATAGCCCCTCTAAATTGCGTCGTTAGTGCTTATTGTGCTATACTTTATGTGTTGGGGCAGTAGTGTTAATGGCAGCATAGCGGTCTCCATTGGAGAGCGGCTTAAAGAAAACCGAAGGTGGGGGTTCGAGACCCCTCTGCTCCACTTGATAAGATAAAAAGCCGCTTTCGCAAAGCCCGTCTAACAAGGCGGGCTTTTTGCTTTTCCCTATCGAATTCTGGAGGTGTCCAAGAGACGCCGAAAACTGGAGTAGAGAGACATATCAAGCGGGCAAGAATATTCTCTATTGTTACTTTCATCAATACGCTTCAATTAAACGCCTAACGCCCGGTATCACCGCCGCGCACACGACCGAACAGGCACGGTGATTCGCAGATGAAGGCTGCGCTATTCGCGGTTCTGTGCATGCCGTTGCTGGGCGGCAGCCCCGGTGAATACGTTAGCGTTAAGACCCTGCGGCCGTTTCTTGAAGTCCTAACTGTCATGAGGTTCTAATGTTACGCACAGTTCGTCAGTTAGAATGCGCCACAAATAATCCTTACGACCCCAACAAAGATCTATAACGCATACGTACCAAGCCTCACGCAAGCCTTGTACGGACCCACAATACTTTTCTATGTGTGGGATCTCTAAGAACAGCCCAGTCTCATCTTCGAGATGTACAGCCCCGGCCCAAGAATATGGCCTAAACAGATCTGTTGTAATTGGCATTGTGCAGCCGTTATACCTGCCCGGCGGGGATGTCAGGATGTAGAGATCGCTAACCAAGGAAAGTCTCTCAATCCTCTGGGCAGTCTCTTCCGAGGCAAAGCCGTCAACCAAGGCTCTCTGCTTACTGTGGCCATCGTCCTCACCCGGCTGAGAAGTTATCGTGAAAAAGCCTGACCGGTTGAGGGCTGCAAGGTAAGGGATCAGGGGACCAGACTCTTCATCGAGGGGCCCACCGTATGTAGGGGAAAAATCAACCTCACCTTCGATGTATCGGGCGTTTAACTCACATAGTGCCTCCAGAGTTTGCGCATTTTGCCAAAAGTCGTTTTGAATGTTTTCTGTTTCCATTATGGCTATTTTATAACTACCATCGGTCTTCTCTGTCGAGCCGGTGGTAGGCAGAGCGTTTCTCTTCCTCTTCGATCCGGTTTAGCAGTTTCCTCACTAATGCTTCTGCTAACTGACTGGAGGTGAGGAATTCCTTGCCGCGACCCTTCTCGCGCCATCCGGGGCGGTGACCAGGCCCCAAATCCGAGTTGTACTGCATTTCCTTGACTGTTTTCGGCTTCTCCCCACCAAAGTAAATTCCCTGCGGGTGAAATTTGCGATTCCAGATCTTCGCCATAAGACCTGAGCTAGAGAGCGTGTTGGCATAAGTGCACCACCAGTTAACGGTCAGAACTCCCCTTGGATGTCCCAGTGTGATGCCATCCTTACCTGTTCCTATCTCAAGCTGAAAGCTCTCGTTTTTGGCGTCAATCTGTTTAGCTATAGCTTCTATTTCCCCGACCAAGGCCCCAACCTCTCTCTCCGCATCTCGCTTACCCTGATCCGAATTTAGCCATTGACTTCGTTCTGACTCGAAGTTGATTGCCGACCCGAGTTTGACTGCTATATCCAGAACCCCCTCCTCAGTCACTGTTGCTCCTATGCCTACCGCTGTAGGAGGCCTTACAAGGACGAGGTTATCGGCATCAATCCCATCGCGTGTAAACAGTTGTGGGGTATCTTCCTCCGAAATACCCTCTATCATCAGTGCAGCCCTCGCTTGGCGGAAAGACCGTTCCACAGAGTGCCCGAAGCCCACAGCCGAGTAGAACTGTGCTGCGAAGACACGTGCCGCCTCGTCTCCAATCGACTCGCTCATACCGATCGCCGCGTCAACATGTCGGGTGAGAGCCTCTGCCTGGGCACTTGAGAAACAGGCATTGAAGAGCACAAGCCGAATCTCGTCCCCGGCTGTTTTCATCACCTCGACTATCACCTCCCGGCTTACTGGCTTCGCGGATCCATCCGCGCCCATGAAAACGACATCTCCTTCATCAGACCCGTGGCCGCTGAAGTGAACCACATGTGGTCTGTACTGGTTGAGTGACTGGAGAAGGTCTGTTGGTCTAGCGGCCCAAGCGGAGATTAGTTCGACTGAGTCCCGGTACTCTGAGGCGCGAATTTTGGCGGTGATGTCTCGGATCTCCTCATCGAGCCGCAACTGGGCCTGATCTATAGGATTGGCGGCTACAAAAAGGACTCTAATTCGGGCTGGCAGAATAGGAGTATTGTCCATCAATTTCACCTCCTACAATAACAAATCATTCTTGTTCTAAGGGTTGCCTTCGTTCAGTATTTTAATCTCTTAGAAATAGGTTTCTTCTACCATGGCCTACGGCTTCATCACGCAGTCCGAGATGACTAATTGCTGCACCAGGTTCGACCATACAATGCTGTTCTGTAAGATTAGAGCAGCCGGCAGAACTCGATCACAATATAAAACCAATAGCGAATTATGAAGGCAGGTTCCTAAAAAGCCAGTTAATAAATAGGAGCATTTCGTAGCACTCCTCTGGCGACCGCTGCTCCTCGTCTCCATGGCTGAAGATGTTCCTGATACCTCGCATCAGACCCATCGTCATGAACATATATCCCTCCTGAATCCCCTTCTCATTTTCCGTCGTCAAGCTATTCAAAGAAATTGACGGATTCGTGAGGGAGAAGACCTTTGACATTAAACTCTTCCCAATCTCCTGCAAGCCGGCCTTTTGCTGAACAGAGGCCTCGAACCGCTCTGATGCCTTGCGAACTGCTTCGTTAAAATGGCCGTTGCGGAATAGTTCCAGCGGTGCTGTCGCTATATCTGCCACTAGGGGATGATTTTCTAGGCGCCGCACCAGTTCTCGCGGTGGGATGCAGATTTCCGGGACAGTTTCGTCTAACTTGATTTTCCGCAGTTCCGAAGTCCTTCCTACACCTAATGCGTCCAGCGTGGAGATTAACGAATCTAATTCTTCCTGCTTCAATGGGTTTCGCTTGTGACATCGATAGCCAATCGCTGCTGGTACGATCTTCCGTATGAGCATTGAGGGCAGTTTTTGATGCTGGCGGAAGACTTTTTCCCAAGCGCACTGAAGTGCCTGTTTTTTGACTTCGCCTTCGAGGTAGTGAGCGATACCACTCTCAGCGAAGATGGTTTGGAAGGTGATCGTGTTTTGCGAGCGGGCACTTAAGGGAAGGAAGGCTGAAAGAATTTCGGCAAGGTGGTGGATCAACACGCGACGATCTGCTGTGATGCGACGTACGGCCATTCTCTCTTCAAACAGTCATCACTACCCAAAATAATTCTACAAGGCCGCCAGAGGGCATTTATAGCCCAATGGCGGCCCTATTTCAGGCTCCCTTTGACCCAGAAAGTTATATACCAACGGGCTGGTCCCGAATCACCAAGCTCTACACTCAGTTACCAACTTTATTCCCGAGTTACCAACTTTATTCCCGAAGGACAAGTTTAGGCGTTCTCAAACTTCCAGGTTCAGAGGCGCATCGGCATGACGACGTATTTGTAATCGTAGTCGGCGTCGGATGCGAGGCGGAGTTGCGCCTGCGAGTTTCCGTCCTTGAACTCGAAGGAGACTTGGCCGTCGCTTGCGACGCCGAGAAAATCTTGTAGGTACTGTGCGTTGAAACCGATCTCGGTCTCGTCGGCCGAGTATTCGGTCGAGACGCTTTCGCGCGCCTCTCCCTCTTCGGCCGTCTGCGAACTGATGTGCAGATTGTTGTCTGCCAGGTGAAACTTGATGGCGTGCGAGCGGTCGTCGGCCATCAAGGCGACGCGGCGAATGGCCTGTCCCAGAACGGCGCTGTCGAATAGTGCCTTTTTGTCGTTATTTTTCGGGATGACCATTTCGTAGTTGGGAAATTGGCCGGTGAGGGTGCGCGAAATCAAAAGTCTGGGGCCGACTTCGAAGTAAATGTGATTCTCGTCGGTGGCGAGACCGATCTCGCCTTCGTAGGATGCGGTCAGTTTCGTCAACTCGGCGAGGGTCTTGCGCGGAATCAGCGCATCCAAACTCTCTTTCCCCGCGCTCTCGCCCAAATCTTTGCGTTCGATGTAGGCGAGACGGTGGCCGTCGGTCGTGATCATGCGGCCGCCGTTTTTGTCGAGAATAAACTTCGCGCCCGACAGAGTGTAGCGCGACTCTTCGAGCGTGATGGCAAAGATCGTGCGGTCGATGAAGGTTTTGAAGACGCTGGCGGGCAGTTTGATGGACGAAGCGCGGAAGTTCGGAATCTCCGGGAAGGATTCGCGCTCGACACCCGCGACGCGGAAATTGGAACGTTCGCATTTGACGCTCGCCCAGTTGTTCTCATCCTTGCGAAAGTTGACGGGCGCTTCTGGCAGCACGCGCGCGATCTCGAACAGTTTGCGTGCGCTGACGCACATCGAACCGGGAGTCTTGATCTCGGCTTCGGTCTCACAACGCAGCGTGGCGTCGAGGTCTGTCCCGATGAAGCGAATCATGTTTTCGCCGGCCGACTCGATGAGTATGTTTGACAGTACGGGAATCGTGTTCTTCTTCTCGACAATGCCCTGCACAAACCCAAGCTCTTTTTGTAGAGCGCTCTTACTAATGCTGAATTCCATCACAATCTCCTCTAAGAAATAGCTGACTCAAAGTGATTATCTCAAACGATTTTCAAAACTCGCCTTTTACTATTTATACTAATTAAATACCTTGTATATATATCTAGTAGTAGTAGTAGGGCCTGTGGAAATGTGGAAAAGTCACTTTATTGTTGTATCCAAAGGAATTGTTTTCCACAGGGGCTGTGGAAAACGCTGTGGATAACTTTTGCGATCTGTGGAAAAAGTGATTTTAACAAAAGTTTTCCACATTTCCACAGCCCCTAATATTGCGTACCCTGTGGAAATGTGGAAAACTCAGGGTCAAATATAAGCATACAAACGGTTTATCGTATATCCGTACTGTGGAAAACTTTTTGACCCAAAAGTGGGCTAACTACTTGCAAAGATTATCCATAAGGTCGCTCACGACCCTGTGGAAATTTTGATCGGCCGAAACGAGAGCTTCTATCTTGTCTACAGAGTGAATCACGGTCGTGTGGTGCTTGCCGCCGAACTCCCGACCTATCTCCGGGAAGCTGTGTTTGGTCAGGCGCTTGCACAGATACATCGCTACCTGTCGCGGCACTGCGACCTGCCGCGCGTTGTTCTTGGACTTCAGTTCCTCGACCCGCAGACGGTAGTGTGAAGCGACCGTGCGCTGTATCTGCTCGATGGTGACGCCGACGGGTTGATCGTCCTCTGCGATGTTACGGATGGCATCCTGCGCCAACATTTTTGAGATGGGCAGACCGCGTAATGAAGAGATAGCGACGAGGCGCACGAGCGAGCCTTCGAGTTCGCGTATGTTGCTTTTAACTTTGCCTGCGATGAAGAACGCCACATCATCCGGCAGTGTCACACCGTCAAGATCGGCCTTGCGTTTCAGGATCGCGACCTTCGTTTCGAGATCGGGCGGCTCCATGTCCGCGATCAAGCCCCATTCGAAACGTGAGTGCAGACGTTCTTCGAGCGTCGGAATTTCGCGTGGCGGGCAGTCGGAAGTGATGACGATCTGCTTTTGTCCGTCGTAAAGTGCGTTGAAAGTGTGGAAAAATTCCTCCTGCGTGCGTTCCTTGCCTGCCATGAACTGAATGTCGTCCATCAAAAGCACGTCAATAGAGCGATATTTCTCACGAAACGTCTGAGTTTTGTCGTAACGAATCGCATTGATCAATTCGTTCATGAACTTCTCGGCCGAGATGTAAGACAGACGCAGGTATTTGTTGCGCTGCTTGATGGAGTGGCCGACGGCATGCATCAAATGTGTTTTGCCGAGTCCCACGCCGCCGTAAATATAAAGCGGATTGTAGGTTTTACCGGGCGCTTCAGCTACGGCCAGCGCCGCGGCGTGTGCAAATTGATTGCAAGAGCCGACGACAAAGGTTTGGAAAGAGCATTTCGGATTGAGCGAAAGTTCCAGCGGTTCTATGTCTACGAAATTCGTTGCGCTCGGAGCCAACCCGTCGGATTCCGCCGCTTCAAGCAACGAAAACAGGCTGGACGTTTTATTGCTGACACTCTCATTACCCTTCGAAGGCGCGCTGAAGGCCGCATCCTCATCACTATCTTCTTTTATATCCAAGCCAGCCGCGCCTGTCGGCGCATCGTCAACAGCCCAATCTACTTGATAAGTCGCAAGATTCAATTCTTGCAGCGAGGCATCGATCACGTCGGCATAGTTTGAACTCACCCAGTCCTTTACCACTTGATTCGGCGCACGCAGGTGCAGAACGTGCCCCGTCTCGTCGCAACCATCAAACTGAATCGAACGAAACCACGTTTCGAAACTTTGATGGTTAAGCCGTTTTTCGACAGCTTGAAGGAGATTGTTCCAAACTCTGTTTTCGATAGCTGTGCTCATCGCTTTACCCGTTCCACTCTGAATTTAACCAATTGCCGCATATCGGGCTGAATCAAAACAGTGCAATCGCAAATCTGAACCTGCTCAAGCAGTCCTTTGAAACAACCAACGGAAAATGTTGCAATAACGCCCTTTTGAACTTCTTTTCTGACTCTTTACTTGAAGGTTTTCCACAGGTTTTCCACAGCCTGTGGAAAAGTCTCCGGTACTTAAAGTGTTGCTTTAAGTATTTATTTATCAAGTAGTTACGGGGATTTTCCCGTCGTGAAACGGGCGCGAGACTAGCATAGCGAAATGGGAAATGCAAGAGAATTCCACAGCTCAAAAAAATAAATTCCTCACTCTCCGGAAACCCCTAAAAATCGTTAATTTTGGCTTCTGAAGAAATACGAAGAAATTCTTGTTTGAACGGTTTCAGAACATTTTGCGGGAAAAGATTTTTTGAGAGGTTTTTATCGTCCTAGAAAGAAATTGGCAGTCTCGCAAGCCTTTCGAGGCCCAAAACGGGCGCGCATTTCTTGACATAAAGAGCGACGAAAGTTAGTCTTACTGTTTTCGCTGGAGGAGGAAATCATTCACTATGCCGAAGCGCACATTCCAACCGAACAATCGTCGCCGCGCCAAGACGCACGGATTCCGCGCGCGTATGGCGACCAAGAATGGCCGTCTGGTCTTGAAGAGACGCCGCGCCAAGGGTCGCAAGAGGCTCACGCCGTCGCACTACTAAGCCAACACGGCGTGACGCCCGCTCGTCCAAAACTGCGTAAATCCGCGGAATTTCGTTCGGTTTATGAAAGTGGAAGGCGTTTCGACGGCCGTTTGATGACGGCTTTCGTCAGGCGCAACGAGGTCGGGCATCATCGTTTAGGCATCACCGCCTCGAAACGCGTGGCACGCCTCGCTGTCGAACGCAATCGGATGAAGCGTCTGCTGCGTGAGATGTTTCGGCTGAGCGGAGAGACTCTCCAAGGCGTCGAGCCGCATTACGATTGGGTGCTCAATGCGAAGCGTTCGCTATTGAAGGTGAAACTGGCCGATGCGTTGGAAGATTTTCAAAGGATAGCCGCTGCTGTCGCCAAGAGTGGCGACGAGGTAGGGCGTCCGGGCGGGCAGAAAAAGCTGTGAAGTACGTTCTGTTGTGGCCGTTGAAATTCTACAAGACAGTGGTTTCGCCGCTGCTCCCGCCAGCTTGCCGTTTTGTTCCAACCTGTTCAGAATACGCTTATCAGGCTGTAGATCGTTACGGCATTGTGCGCGGCGGATGGATGGGTATACGTCGCATTGCGCGGTGTCACCCGTTTCATCCGGGCGGTTACGATCCGGTTAAGTAATTTTAAGCGTCGGGACGGAAAGATTTTTCGACGCCGGGCATTTATTCTGTCAGCAAACACTAATGGATCAAAAGCGACTACTTCTGGCTTTCGTCTTGTCAGCGGCGATACTTTTCGGATGGACATACTTCATCGAACGCAACGCCCCGCAACCTAACAAAGCCAATCCTCAAACCGAAACTTCCAATAACTCGACGAACCCTTCTCCCGAACCGCAGGCGACCGCTCCCGTCGCGCCGCCGACCCCTACCGACACAGCCGCATCGCCCGTACCGGACAACGTCCCTCAACGAATCCTGACCGTTGTGACGCCTCTCTACGAGGTGAAGTTCGACAACAAGGGCGCGATTGCGACGAGTTGGATCGTCAGACAGAATCGCGAGACAGGACGGCCGCTCTACTCCGTCGCGGGCGATAAGAATAATCGTCAACCTCTCGAACTGATCCCTTCGGAAAGTCTCAGACAGAGATCGCCGGGTGCACCTTTGCTGCTCACGACGGGCGATGCGTCAATTGACAATTTGCTCGCGTCGAAAAATTTCAAGATCAGCGGCGTCGAAGGTGAAAGCGGTGAAGCGCGTGTCGAAATCAAAAGCGGCGAGTCGAAGCAAATCGACTTCACGATGCGCGATGAGGCAACCGGCCTCGACGTGGTTAAGACCTTCAGTTTCGATGCCAATAGCTACAGCGTCGATCTCGGTCTCAAATTGGCTCGCGGCGCTCAGCCGATACCGAATGCCAAGCTAGCCATCGGGCCGAGCATCGGTGATCAAGGGGTTCCTTATTACACCTTCTATTCGGTTGCGCCGGAAGGCGTAGCGGTTATCGGTGGCACATCTCAACTGTTTTACGGGACTTCGATACATGAAAACGAGGGAAGTCCAGATCGTCAAGTTGTTGGCGGGACGATTGACTGGGCTGGCGTGGGCGACACTTACTTTGCGATGGTCGCCATTCCTCCGAGGCCGACCGAAGGTCTGGAGCTTCGCACGGCGAAATATCAGCATGAGGCCGATGGCAACAAGGAAGACCGCTTTCTCCTGACTGCTTATGTGAACGTCCCTACGGACGGCTCGGTGACGCGTCTTTACGTCGGCCCCAAAGACCACGACTTGCTCGATCAAGCAAGCGCTGAAATCGGTAAAACAGTCAACCGCGAAATAGACCTCGGAGGCTTGATCAATTACGGCTGGTTGGGGAGTATGACCCGACCTCTCGCCGCCCCGATTCTGTGGTCGATCAAGCACCTGCACAGGATGACGGGCAGCTACGGTCTTGCCATCATCATCTTCACGATCATTATCTATTCTCTGTTTTTCCCTCTCAAATGGCGTTCTTCAAAGTCTATGAAGAAGGCGCAGAAACTCGCGCCGCGCATGAAAGAGGTGCAGGAGAAGATCAAGGCATTGAAGCCTAATGATCCGCGTTTGAAAGAGTTGCAGATGGAGCAACTGCGTCTGATGAAAGAGGGCAACATCCTCGGCGGTTGTTTGCCTCTGCTGATTCAGATGCCTTTTCTCATTGCGCTCTACAGCGCGATCACGATCTCGATAGACTTTCGCCAGGCGACATTTCTCTGGCTGCCTGATCTTTCGGCCGCAGACCCTTACAAGCTGCTGCCGATCCTGATGGCTGGCTCGATGGTCGTCTTGCAGTTCATCACGCCGGCGCCGTCGGCCGATCCGCTCCAACGCAAGATGATGGCGGTCGTCATGCCAGCGATGATGCTCTACATTTTGTGGAGCGCGCCCGCCGGTTTGCTCGTCTACTGGATCGTCGGAAACATCGTCGGCTTCACGCAGCAGATCGTGATCAATCGTCTTATCAAATCGGAAGACGACGAAGAACCGCCGGAGAAAAAAAAAGCGGAGTCGGGTCAACCTAAAAAACTGCGTGAGGCAAGAGCCTCTTAAGCCGTCGGTGCTTCATCGGAAAGCTACTTTCGACCACGATCTCTCTCAGAGAAATTTGAACGTAGTGAGCGCAGCCCATGAACGAAACTTGCCAGCAGGCGCAAACTTTTCTGAATGACATTTTCAGCGGTTGCCAACTCGAACTGAGCGCGCAGGCCACCGAGACTGCCGAAGGATGTCTGTTGGAATTGGACGGAGAAGACGCGTCGCTTCTGCGTAGCGAAGGCGGTGAGTTGTTGAGCGCCCTTGAGCATCTCGTCAATCAAGTATACGGGCGGGCGCTTTCACACGGCGCACGATTCATCTGCGACGTGCAGAACTTCCGTGCGACCAGAGAAGCGGAACTACGCGCGATGGCACGGCACGCCGCCGAACGCGTTCGCACCACGCGCGCGCCTTTCACCTTCGGGCCGATGAACTCTAACGAACGTCGCATCATTCACACATCACTAGCGGAGGAGCCAGACCTTCACACCGAATCAATCGGAGAGGGCAATGCGCGCAGGCTCAAGGTGAGCTTCAAAGTTACAGGCTAAGTCCTAATACTCATTTCAAAGATCGTGTCGCGCGTGCGAACGCGACGCGGTCTTTTCTTTTTGCCGTGTCAAGCAAAGACACCATCGTTGCGCTTTCAACGCCGACCGGACGGAGCGGCATCGGTGTCATCCGACTCAGCGGCGAACGCTCGCTCGATTATGTTCGCTCGCTGCTTAATGATCCTCACTTCGCGCCCGAGTCGCATCGCGCCATACTCAGAAAAATCTTTGAGCCGCAGACACATGAACTACTCGACCGCGCACTCATCACCTATTTCAAAGCGCCTCACTCCTTCACCGGCGAAGACATCGCTGAATTAAGCTGTCATGGTTCGCCTGTGCTGTTGCTGCACGTCGTAGACGCATTGCTAGCCCTCGGCGCACGCGCCGCGGAGGCAGGCGAATTCACCCTTCGCGCCCTCGCCAATCAACGTCTGAACCTGAGCCAGGCGGAAGCCGTGCGTGACCTGATTGACGCGCAGACGCAGTCAGCCGTGCGACAGGCCGCACGGCAACTCGGCGGCGAGCTCTCCGCACGCCTTCAGCCAACCAAAGATGCGCTGCTCGAAATCATCGTCCCCCTCGAATCCTCCCTCGAATTCGTCGAGGACGACTTGCCCCAAATAGCGCTCGAAAGAATTAGCCTCCAACTCACAAACCTCATTCAATCCCTTGACGAGTTAGCCAGCACTTTTCGCGCCGGACGCCTTCTGAAAGACGGTCTCAAAGTTGCTCTGGTGGGTCGGCCTAATGTTGGTAAGTCTAGTGTTTTCAATAGATTACTAGTTTCAGATAGAGCGATTGTGACAGAGATTCCGGGCACGACTCGCGACAGTTTGAGCGAGTTGTTGAACATAAACGGAGTCCCTGTTTTGCTTACGGATACGGCCGGGATGCGAGAGGCAAACGATCCTGTGGAGTATTTAGGAATTGAGCGCACGCGCCGTGCTATTGCCGACGCAGACTTAGTTCTCTTAGTACTTGATGGTTCTCAACCTTTGACCGACGAGGACAAAACGATATTTGCCAGTACAGTTGAAAGTAAATATCTGATAGTGTTGAATAAAAGCGACTTAGAGAGTTTTGATAATTTGCCTTGTGCTGAGATTAGTGCTAATTCTAAATGCGTCGCGGTTTCTGCAAAGACTGGCGAGGGATTAGACGCCTTGCGCGCTGCTATAATGGAACCCTTTAAGTCAGGGAACGCGACAGAGCCGGGATTTTTGATTACTAATGCGCGCCATTTCGACCTGTTGCGTCGTGCCGCAGATGCACTTCACTCATCCAAGTCACTTGTCGTGCAAGGTGCAAGTGAAGATTTAATACTTGTGGGGCTTTATGAGTCGCTCCGCTATCTCGGCGAGATAACCGGCGAAACGACACCGGAAGACGTTCTCTCTCAGATATTTGCCACGTTCTGCATAGGAAAGTAGTTATGAGTTTCGATGAAAAGTTTGACGTGATCGTCATCGGGGCTGGTCATGCGGGCTGCGAGGCTGCGTCTGCATCTGCACGCCTCGGTGCGCAGACCGCTTTGGTCACACTCAATCTAGATCTGATCGGCCAGATGTCCTGCAATCCTGCCATCGGTGGTATTGCTAAAGGCCATATCGTTCGGGAGATAGATGCTCTCGGCGGCATTATGGGTCGCGTCATCGACAGAACCGGAATTCAATTCCGTCTCTTGAATCGCTCAAGAGGCCCTGCCGTCCAGGCTCCGCGTGCCCAAGCGGATCGTGCGCTTTATCGCACCGAGATGCGCCAGGTTCTGGAGGAAACACCCAATCTGCATCTGCGACAGGGACTCGTGATTGAGTTACTCGTGAAAGATGGGCAAATTTGCGGCGTCGAAATGCAGGACACGCGCCGTCTGCGTGCAGACGCTGTCGTGGTTGCCACCGGGACTTTCCTAAACGGCTTAGTCCACACCGGCCGTCGCACATACACTGCCGGGCGCGCTGGCGAACCAGCCTCAATAGAATTGGCCGAATGTCTCAAACGTCTGGGGTTCCCCGTCGGCCGCCTAAAGACAGGGACACCACCGCGCCTAGATGGGCGTACTATTGATTGGGACAATTTCGAGCCGCAACTTGCAGACGAACGGCCAGTTCCCTTTTCGTTTTCCACTGAAACTATTGAACAACCACAAGTTACCTGCTTTATTGGCTATACGAATGAAGAGGTTCATGATTCGATCCGTGCAAACATACATGAATCGCCGCTTTATTCCGGCCAAATAAAGGGCATTGGCCCGCGTTATTGTCCTTCGATTGAAGACAAAGTAGTGAAGTTCCCGGACAAGACACGCCATCAACTCTTCCTGGAACCTGAAGGGCATAATACCTCTGAGGTCTATGTAAACGGCTTCTCGACTTCTATGCCTGCCGAGTTTCAACAGGAACTCGTACATAAAATTCCCGGTTTACAGGAAGCACGCATCATCCGTCCAGGCTATGCAATCGAGTATGACTTCGTTGACCCACGCGAATTGACCCCATACTTGCAAACCGTGCGCATTGGCGGACTGTTTCTGGCCGGACAAATTAATGGCACGACGGGTTATGAGGAAGCTGCTTGTCAAGGATTACTGGCAGGTATCAATGCCTCGCTCTACGTCCAAAAGCGAGAGGGCTTCCGTCTCAGACGCGATGAGTCTTATATCGGGGTTTTGATGGATGACCTGATTATGCACGGCGTAGACGAGCCCTATCGTATGTTTACTTCCCGTGCAGAGCACCGTCTTGCGCTCCGTTATGACACTGCGGACGCACGGCTAACCCCTTATGGAAAAAAACTGGGTCTCGTCGGTGATTCTGTCTGGGAATCCTTTAACGCCCGCCGCGAACGTCTGGCGCGACTGCGCAATGCTTTAGAAACAACTCGTTTCAAACGGACAGACACTACATATCGAAACCTCGCACAGATTCTTGGGGATTTGGGAGATTCCATTACTCTTAGTCAATTAGCACAGCGTCAGAACGTTTCACATGAAATGATTCGCAGCCTGCTTCCCGTTTCCGTGCGTGAGGAAGTTTCTCATTCTGAACTCGAAACCTCCCTTGCAGACCTTCTGTATTGTGGTTATGTTCAATCACAAAAAGATAGTTTTGAGCGTATCTTTCACAATGATGGCTTACGGATGTCCGAAAATTTCGATTTCCACAGTGTGAGCGGTCTTTCACACGAGATGGTTGAGCGTCTCGAACGTGCAAAACCACAAACTTTCGGACAAGCACGACGCATCCCCGGCATGACTCCCGCCGCTTTATCTACCCTTCTGGTTCGACTCAAATTACAACAAGCGGCCTGAGTATCATGTTTCACGTGTCACATTGCACGGCAATGTGACACGTGAAACATAGAAGTTAGCCTGTTCTTGGGGGTGTTACAGACAAAAAAGTAGCACGTGGTGGAAGTTTGTGTTAGTTTAGGCGAAACTTCATGTCGTTCCTGCGCTGAGTAGATTAAATGGCTAAAATTATTGCGGTCGCAAATCAAAAGGGCGGCGTCGGGAAAACCACAACATCTGTAAATCTAGCCGCGTCCCTTGCGGCCTCTGAAATGCGCGTCCTGCTTGTGGACACGGACCCGCAGGCTAATGCGACTTCTGGCGTAGGCATTATACGTGGTAGCTTCCGCCGTAGCCTCTATCATGCGCTTATTCTTGAAGAACCTTTAGCGAACATACTCCAAAACACGGAGCTTCCGCTTTTGAAAGTTCTGCCCGCTGATAGAAATCTAACCGGGGCAGAAGTTGAACTGGTTGAGGTGGAACGTAGAGAATACAAATTACAAGACGTGCTGCGCAGCGTTCAGCATGAATATGATTTTATTATCATCGACTGTCCCCCTTCCCTCGGCCTATTAACACTAAACGCACTAACCAGTGCCGATACGCTTTTAGTACCTATCCAGTGTGAGTATTACGCCCTTGAAGGTGTTACGGAGTTATTCGATACTCTCGCCAGAATCAGACGCTCTCTTAATCCCGGTTTGACCATCGAAGGCTTGTTGTTGACCATGTATGACGACCGCACTAACCTCTCAGCAGCGGTCGCGGCAGATTTACGAAGTTTTTATGGGCAACAGGTTTTGGAAACTGTAATTCCCCGCAATGTGCGGTTGGCGGAAGCCCCTAGTTACGGTAAGCCTATTATTCTCTATGACATACGTTCAAGAGGGGCGGAAAGCTATCTTCAGTTGGCGAAGGAGATAATCACTCATGACAAGAAGAGTTCTAGGGCGGGGCTTGAGCGCTCTGCTATCGGAGACACCAACGACGGCCAATGAAGAGTTAAGAGAAGTTGATATAGACCTTATCGAACCAAATAATGTGCAGCCACGCACACGCTTCGACGAGACACAGTTAGATGAACTAGCACAATCCATCAAGACTAACGGAGTAGTGCAACCCATACTAGTGCGGAAAACCGATGGTGGGCGCTATCAAATCGTCGCCGGGGAGAGACGTTGGCGCGCTGCACAACGTGCCGGTCTCCAACGAATTCCCTCTGTCATACGCGATGTCCCGGACGATAAAATGTTGGAGTTGGCTTTAATTGAAAATATTCAACGACAAGAGTTGAACGCCATTGAAGAAGCTTATGCTTACAAACGTCTCATAGAAACTTTTAATTTAACCCAGGAAACTGTCGCTCAGCGCGTGGGCCGGGATCGCACTTTTGTTACTAATTATCTCAGGCTTCTACGTTTACCGGAAGACATACAACTTCTAGTTGAAGAAAATAAGCTGTCGATGGGTCATGCCAGAGCTTTGCTCGGGATTGACGATGCGGACAAACAGAGAGAGATTGCGCGTAGCGTTATTGAGCGAAGTTTGTCTGTAAGAGATACCGAACGCACCGTGAAACGTGTCGTGGCAGGAGGAGACTCCAGCCCGTCCGCCATTTCAACGGCTCCCGAGAAAGCTATCGATGCAAACACACGTGCTGCTGAGTCAAAGCTACGTCGCCGATTGGGAACTCAGGTACATATCCTTCCAAATCAGTCTGGAGATGGAGGTAAAATCGAAGTGCAATATTACAATGATGCGGATTTACAGAGAGTCTATGAATTGATTATGGGCACGCAAAATATTTACGAGAACGTTTAAGTTGTGTTAATAAAGAGTTTAGTTGTGACTTTAATTTTTAAAACCAACTACATTGTGGCAAAAATGCCCTTAGTGTTTACGTCCGATTCCTCAGAAATTATTGGTTTCCTTCCGTAAAACTAAATCCTCCAAGCAAGCCAGCGGAAATAGAAGTTAAGGGTAAGCTAAAGAAAACAGAGGGTGTTGATCTGATAGTAAGCTGCTTGCCATTGTCTTGACCGTATTTAAATTAGCATGCTAAACTTCCAACCTTTTGATACACACAGTTTTATTATCTTACCTTCTAGGTGTCGCACCTGTTCGTTAGAACTGCGTAGGGCTATATGATTATTCTGGGTTTGGCCGGAGATTCGATCCAGCTTGTGCCGGACGGCACGCTTTTTCTCCACATAGCTATCATCGTCTTAATGATCTATGTTTTAAATGCGACGCTCTTTCGCCCCATCAATCGGGTTTTGGCAGAACGGGAACGACGCACGCGCGGCGGCACGGGCGAGGCACAAGATATTCTGCAACGTGTGGCGAATAGTATGAATCGCTATGAACGCTCGCTGCGGGACGCGCGCACAGAAGGGTATAGGTTGTTGGAACAGGAACGTGCCAAGGCTTTAGCTGAACGACAGAATCAACTAAATTCACTGCGCGCTGAAATTGAGGCTTCTACCGAAGAGCAGAAAAGTTTGCTGCGAACACAATCCGAGCAAGCACGGGCGACGTTGGAGGATGACGCGCGGAGGATCGCGTCCGAGATTAGTCGTCAAATTCTGAATCGTCCTTCTCACGATTTCACCACGACCGGCGCGCGTTGAACTCTTATGACTTATTTCCTGAGCAATATTTTTCTACTTTTCGCGCTGGCGGGCGGCGAGACAGCTTGGTACAACGTGCCGGGCTGGGAGGTCTGGAGATTTTTCAACCTGTTGCTATTCGTCGGCGTGCTGATCTTCCTGTTACGTCGTCCTCTCAGCGCATCGCTCGTGGCGCGTCGCGATTCTATTAGGCGTGAGTTGATGCGTGCTCAGGAAGAGCGCAGGGCTGCGCTGGCTAAGTTGGAAGAGGTCGAGGCGCGGCTGGCGCAACTTGATGCAGAAGTTGAGACGGTGCGCGCGCAAGCCAGAAGGGAAGCTGAGGCAGAGCGCGAGAGCATCACGCGTGCGACTGCGGAAGAGACGCGTCGCCTGCGCGAGCAAGCGCAGCGTGAAATTGAAAGCGCGGGCAAAATTGCGCGACAGGATTTACGGCGCTACGCGGCCGAGCAGAGCGTCCGCATGGCCGAAGAGTCGATCCGCCGCGACATACGCGCGGACGACGACGCGCGCTTGATGAATGATTACATCGGAGAATTGGGAGGGATCAAGGGTTGAGCGTGCAAACGATGGCACGGCGTTACGCGACGGCACTCGCGGATGTCGTGATCGCGCAAGGGGAAGCGCGTGAAGTGCAGGACGAGTTGAGCACTTGGGCGCAGATGCTTGAGGACAACTCGGCGCTGCTGGAAGTCTTTCGCAATCCCACCATCCCTTACGAGCAAAAACGCAACGTTCTCAACATGCTCATCACACGGACGCGCGTGCGGCCGACGACGGCCAACTTCCTCCGAGTCCTGCTTCAAAATCACCGCCTTCCAGAGTTGCATGAGATCAACCGGCAGTTTGCGTCGCAACTCGATGATCGTTCGGGCGTCGTCTCCGCTCAGGTGACGACGGCGCGCGCCGTTTCGGAAGAGACGAAGGAGACTCTGCGCGTGCGGCTCGGGGTGTTGACCGGGAAAAGGGTACGGCTGCAATTCGCGGTGGATGAAGAATTGATCGGCGGCATCGTGACGCGCATCGGCTCGACCGTCTATGACGGCTCGGTGCGCACGCAGTTGCAGCAGATGAGGCAGAAGATGGCGGGAGAGAATTGAATCTTCGCGCCGTGATTTTCGAGACCGCAGACGAAATCGCGGCTCGGCAAGTTAACGAGTAGGAACTGGATCAAATTATATGGAACCGATCAGAGCTAACGAGATAAGCGACATTATTCGCCAACAGATCGAAAACTTCGACACGGGCGTCACCATCACCGAGGTCGGCACGGTGATCAAAGTGGGCGACGGCATCGCGGAGATTCACGGGCTGGAGAAAGTGATGGCCGGTGAACTGCTCGACTTCCCGCACGAGGTGCGCGGGCTGGCCTTGAACTTAGAGGAAGACAAAGTCGGCGCGGTGTTGTTCGGCGACTTTCAAAAGATTAAGGAAGGCGACACGGTGCGGCGCACGGGGCGCATCATGGACGTGCCCGTGGGCGACGCCGTCATCGGGCGCGTCGTCGATGCGCTCGGCTTGCCGATAGACGAGCGCGGCCCCGTCGTGACGGAGCATTTCAACCCTATCGAGCGCATCGCGCCCGGCGTGGTTGAGCGCCAGCCCGTGAAAGAGCCTTTGCAGACCGGCTTGAAGGCGATTGACGCGATGGTTCCCATCGGGCGCGGGCAGCGCGAGTTGATCATCGGCGATCGTCAGACGGGCAAAACCGCCGTCGCACTCGACGCCATCATCAACCAGAAGGGCAAAGACGTAATTTGTATTTACGTCGCCATCGGGCAGAAGCGTTCGACGGTGGCGCAGGTCGTCAAAACCCTGAGCGACTTCGGCGCGATGGATTATTCCATCGTCGTCAGCGCGACAGCTTCCGACCCGGCCGCGATGCAGTACCTTGCGCCTTATACGGGCGCAGCCATCGGCGAATACTTCCGCGACACCGGACGCCACGTCCTGACCATCTACGACGATCTGTCGAAGCACGCCGCGGCCTATCGTGAAATCTCTCTGCTCCTGCGTCGTCCGCCGGGACGCGAGGCGTATCCGGGCGACGTGTTTTATCTGCACTCGCGCCTGCTCGAACGCGCCGCGAAATTGTCCGACTTGAAGGGCGGCGGTTCGCTTACTTCGCTCCCGATCATCGAGACGCAGGCGGGCGACATCTCGGCATACATCCCGACGAACGTTATTTCGATCACCGACGGGCAGATTTTCCTCGAAGCAGACCTGTTCAACGCGGGCATCCGCCCCGCCATCAACGTCGGCAACAGCGTCTCGCGCGTCGGCGGTTCGGCGCAGATCAAGGCGATGAAGGCTGTCGCCGGTACGCTCCGTCTCGACCTCGCGCAGTTCCGCGAACTCGCGGCCTTCGCGCAGTTTGGCTCCGACCTGGACAAGGCGACGCAGGCGCAGCTAGCGCGCGGCCAACGCCTGACCGAAATCTTGAAGCAGCCGCAGTACCAACCCGTCGACGTAGAGAAGCAGGTGCTCATCATCTGGGCTGCCTCGAACGGCTTCCTCGACGACGTGCCGGTCGATCAAGCGCGCCGCTTCGAGTCCGAACTCGTGCGCTTCATGGAGAACGGGCAGCCTGGCCTGCTCCAACGCATGCGTGAGAAGAAGGCGCTCACGGACGACATCAAGGCCGATCTCAAACAGGCGCTCTCGGACTTCAAAGACACCTGGAACTTGAACGACTCGACGGCGGTTGCCACTACCGGCGCAAGCGCGCCCGCGGCAACTTCGACAGCGGCGACGACGCCCGCCGCGCAGACCACAGCCGCCGGAGCTTAAAAGCAGAGGTCAGAGGCTAGAGTTTAGAGGTCAGTAAAAGAAAGAAAGCTGATTTCACTAACCTCTAACCTCTGACCTCTAAACTCTTTTCGTTATGGCAAACCTCTTAGACCTCCGACGCCGCATCAAGTCGGTGAAGAACACGCAGCAGATCACGAAGGCGATGAAGATGCTTTCGGCGGTGAATCTGCGGCGTGCGCAGGAGCGTGTGACGAACGCCCGCCCCTTCGCGCGCAAGATGACGGAAGTGCTCACTGAACTCGCCTCGCACACGGATGAAAACTATCATCATCCTCTCTTAGACCGTCGCGGCGATGAGCGTTACCTCCTTGTGCTCATCACGGCCGACAAGGGCCTGGCCGGTGCGTTCAACGCAAACTTGATCAAAGCGGCGCAGGCTTTCATCCGCGAGCACGGCGCGCAGACCGTCGAACTGATGGCCGTCGGGCGCAAAGGACGCGACTTCTTCCGTCGCCGCGACACGCGGATTGTGCAGGAGTACATCGGGCTGACGGGCAAGGGGCGCATCAGTTATGAAGAGGCGGTCGAGTTGTCCAACGACATCACGCGCCGCTTCATCGAAGACGAAGGCATCGACAAAGTTTTTCTCATCTACAACGAATTTCGTTCGGTCTTGCAGCAACGCGTCGTCGTCGAACAACTCCTGCCCGTTTCGCGCGCCGAAGAAGGCGAAGGTGAAGAGGCGGCAACTGACGGCAACCCGGCACAGCCGCAAAACTTCGTCGAGTACATTTACGAGCAGCCGCCCGAGGAAATCTTCAGCCGCCTGCTGCCACGGCTGATCGAGACACAGGTGTTTCGCGCGCTGCTCGAATCAATCGCGTCGGAACAGGGTGCGCGCATGACGGCGATGGACGCCGCGTCGAAGAACGCGGGCGACCTCATCGGCACGCTCACGCTCAACATGAACCGCATCCGGCAGGCGGCGATCACGAAAGAGATCATCGAAGTCGTTTCGGGCGCGGCAGCGGCGCAGTCTTAAACTCGGCTCTCGCCGGCACAAAACAATTCGCGCCGTGTCGCCTCTGACTAAAGAGTTGACACGGCGCGTTTCGCGTTTCTACTGAATCAGGCTCAGTTCGGTTTCTTGGTCGTGACCTCCACCTCGCCGGGCTTCGGTTTGGGGATCGTCAGTTTCCAGTCGTTGCCTTCTTTGACGAAATCCATCGTCTTCCATTTACCTTTCTCGTCGAGGTATTCCAGCGTCGCCGTGTCGCCTTCGATCTTCTCGTTGCGGGTTTCGTCGGTCGTGGCTTGAGGCTTTTCGGCTAGTTCCTTCAACGCATCCTCAAGCTTTTTGTTTTCGGCCTCGGCGATGGTCTGGAAGAAGTCGATTATGTCTTTCGACAAAACGCGTTTCAGCCCCTCCACGTCTTTCTTCTGCCGTGCGGCGTAAGCGGTTTTGTATGCCTCGGTCGGTGTCGCCATCGCACCCGTCGATGGCTTATCGTTGGCCGTGTTGGGAGGCGTAGCGTTGGCGGCGACGGTCGCGGGGGTGCTGCTGCTCGTCGCCGTCTGGGATGCGGGCTGGTTCGTGGTCGAGCTTTTGGGTTGTTCCGTGCTGACGCCGCAGGCGGTCGCACATCCTAGTGCGAACAATGCCGCCGCGAGCATCGGGCAATTGGTTTTCTTCATTCATGCTCCTCAAAGGAATTATGGATTCAGACTACGCGAGGAAAAGTGCTTGACTTCGTGTGGTGCGCGTTGGCGCTCGCCGCTTCACGCGGGGCTACGGGCGTAAGCGCGGGAGCGACCGATTTAATGCACCTTGTAACTATTGTATTAAACGCCCGGAGTCAAGCACTTTGTAACCGGCTTTCAACTTTGCGGCCCCTGCGCCGCATGTCGAGCATGAGCTTTCTAATGCCGACAGTGCGAGTGCTAAAACTCATCCGGCGCACGCAGGCAGCGTTCGGATGTTAGAATCACGCGAACGTTTAGATAGTTCGAGAGGACAACGCATGCGGGCGATGGTCGGATAGTTTGAGGGAATACGCATTGGCATTGGTCACACAGAGCGAGACAGAGAAACTTGCGGGCGGCGAGACGCTTGAGTCGTCCGCGTGGCGCAGTCGCCTGTGGCGTTACGCGCCGCTCGTCGGCTGGATCGGTTTTATCTTCTTCGCCTCGACGGGCGCGATGTCGGCCTCGAACACCTCGCGCATCATCGGGCCGCTTTTCAAGTGGCTCTTTCCCGCCATCACCGAAGCGCAACTTCTCCTCGTTCATTTCACCGTGCGCAAGACGGCGCACTTCACCGAGTATGCACTGCTCGCGCTGCTCGCCGCGCGCGCCTTCATCCCTTCGTCGCGCGCGATCTTGCGGAGACGTTGGTTCATAGCCGCGCTCGCGCTCGTCGCGCTCGTCGCACTGCTCGACGAATACAATCAATCTTTCAACCCCGCGCGCACGGGTACGATCTGGGACAGCCTGATAGACATCTCCGGCGGCCTGACCGCGCTCGTCGCGCTCAGCCTGTGGCGCAGACGAAGAAGAAAACGATGAATGATGAACGGAAGACTGGTAAATGGCGAATGGTGAATGGTAAATGGAAGAAGACAGTTCTGATCCATTTACCATTCACCATTTACTATTCACCAGTCTTCCGTTCATCGTTTCTTTCTCCGTCCTTCGGCGTATAATCTCGCCATCACTGCAAATTGCGAAAAGAGGATTTCGATGCGGGAGACCCGACCCGAAACTGAGCGTGAGTGGAGCGACGACGATGCGCGCTGGCGCGGCATCTATGTGGCCGCAATCGCGTTCACCGTGCTGGTCATCGTGGCCTTGTGGTTTTTCTCGCGCTGGTTTTCATCCTGAGATCGAAGCGATACTGAAACAACATGCGCTTACTTGATTGGGCTGTCGTCGTCGCCTACCTCGTCTACATCATCTGGGACGGCGTGCGCATGACGAAATACAGCGATAAGGCCGAAGGTTACTTTCTCGCCAATCGCAGCCTGCCGTGGTGGGCTGTCGGCCTCTCCGTCATGGCGACGCAACTCTCCGCCATCACGCTCGTCGGCACGACCGGCCAGGGCTACAACGACGGGATGCGCTTCATACAGTTCTACTACGGCCTGCCGCTGGCGATGGTCATTCTCTGCGTCACGGCCGTGCCCTTCTTCTATCGCGCGAAAGTCTTCACCGCCTACGAGTATCTCGAAAAACGTTTCGACCTGAAGACGAGGACGCTGACGAGTTTCTTCTTTCTCATCTCGCGCGGCCTCGGCGTCGGCGTCATCATCGCCGCGCCTTCCGTCATCCTCTCCATCGTGCTCGGCTGGAGCGAGACGGCCACGGTCTTTGCGATGGGACTCTCGACCACCATCTACACGATGGTCGGCGGCGTGCAGGCCGTGACGTGGACGGACGTGAAGCAGATGATCATCATCTTCTTCGGACTCTTCGTCTGTCTCTTCATCATCCTCTCAAAGTTTCCGCCCGAAGTCTCACTTGGCGATGCGCTCCATCTGGCGGGCGCGACTGGCCGACTGACAACGGTGGATACGACCTTCGATGTCACGCAAACCTACACGCTCTGGTCTGGACTCGTCGGCGGTCTGTTTCTGATGCTCGCCTATTTCGGCTGCGATCAAAGTCAGGTGCAGAGATTCCTGACGGCCAAGTCTGTAGGCGAGGGGCGCACGTCGCTTTTGATGAGCGCGTTCGTCAAAATCCCGATGCAGTTTTTGATCCTGCTCGTCGGCGTGCTGGTCTTCGTCTTCTATCAATTTCAACCGCCGCCGATGATCTTCAACCGCGTCGAGCAGACGAAGGTTGAGAGCGGCGCACACGCGACTGATTACGGCGCGCTCAACGCCGAATACGAGAAAGCCTTTGCCGCGCGGCAAGCGGCGGCCGTCGAGTACGTGAAGAATGAAGACAACGCGGACGCGAATGTGCGTGCACAGGCGCGCGAGGCATACCTGGCCGCGAACGAAACTTTCAACGAGACACGCAAGCGCGGCGTGGCGCTCGTGCGCGAAGCGAGCGGCAACAAGACTTTTACGGATGTGAACTACGTCTTCCCCACGTTCGTCGTGCAGAACATGCCGGCTGGCGTCGTCGGGTTGATCATCGCCGCGATCTTCGCCGCCGCCATGTCGAGCATCTCCGCAGAGTTGAACGCGCTGGCGACGGCCACGACCATAGACTTCTATCGACGCCACTACAAACCGGAGGCGGACGACCGCCACTACGTTCGCGTCGGCCGCATCGCGACGGGGCTGTGGGGCATCTTCGCCTGCTTCGTCGCGCTCTATGCCTCCACCCTCGGTTCACTGATCGAAGTGGTCAATCGCTTCGGTTCGTTCTTCTACGGTTCGCTGCTCGGCGTCTTTGTGCTCGCCGTCGCCGTGCCGCGTGCGCGTGCGCGCGGGGCGTTCTGGGGTTTGCTTTTCGGCATCACGTCCGTCTGGATCGCGAGCCGCTTCACGGACATCGCTTTTCTCTGGTTCAACGTGATCGGATGTCTCGTCGTCATCATCGTCGGCTACTTATTGAGTCTGACCGTGCGCGACGCAGAGGCGCGTTAGGCATCAACTCTTTAGTGCTCCGGGTTCACGCGGGAAATTTTATGCGTCGTCTCTTCACACGCCTCGTCGCGCTCGCTTGCGTCGTCGCAATTTCAACTCAAGGCTCTTTCGTCGCGCCCGCATCTCACGTCGCACGCGCGCAGGTGCACTCGACTTACAGAGAGGGCGCGGTCGCTCTGGGATTACTCTTGCGGCGTTTGCAAACGACTGCGAGCGTCCTGCACACGGGCGCGCACCCGGACGACGAAGACTCTGCGCTTATCGCGCGTCTCGCACGCGGCGACGGCGCGCGCGTCGCATACCTTTCACTCAATCGCGGTGAGGGTGGGCAGAATCGCATCGGCGCTGAACTGTTCGACGCGCTCGGCATCATTCGCACCGAAGAACTGCTGCAAGCGCGCCGTCTCGACGGCGGCGAACAGTTCTTCACGCGCGCTTTCGATTTCGGTTTCACGAAGACGCGCGAAGAGACGGCGCGGCGCTGGAACGAGCGCGAGATTCTGGCGGATATGGTGCGCGTCATACGTCGCTTTCGCCCCGCAGTTGTCGTCTCGCGCTGGCAGGGCACGCAGGCCGACGGCCACGGTCAACACCAGTTCGCCGGATACCTCACGCCGATTGCTCTCAGCGCCGCCGCAGACCCTGCGGAGTTTCCCGAACAACTCGCGGAAGGTTTGCGCCCGTGGCGCGTGAAGAAATTTTACGTGAGCCACTTCGGGCAAGACGCTACGGCGGCGACTGCGGCAACGACGACGGGCGCGACGGGGCAGGGAAGGGCGACCGGCGTGGTCGAGATCGACACGGGACGTTTCGATCCGCTGCTCGGTCGCAGTTTCTACGAACTGGCGATGGAAGGGCGCAGCCAGCACAAGTCGCAGGGCGAGGCCGCGCTTGAATTGCGCGGCGCGCAAACGTCGCGCGTGCGTCTCGTCTCGCGCGCGGAGAGCGCGATGCAAACGGCGGCCGTCGAAGGGAGCATTTATGACGGACTCGACACGACGATTCGCGGCATCGCGCGCACGGCCAATCTGACGGACAACGCGCTCGCGAATGATCTCAAACGAATCGAAGAGACTGCTTCGGCCGCGCTCCAAAAATTCAACGTGCTCGACCCGCGCACGGTCGTCACGGCGCTCACCGCCGGACTCGACAACACGCTCGAAGCGCGTAGCAAACTCGCAACTCTAAAAGATTCTCCCGACGCACGCGCCGAGGCCGACTTCCTGCTCGCGCAAAAGGAACGCGAGTTCCGCGAGGCGTTGCAACTCGCACACGGCGTGCGCGTGGATGCGCTGGCATCTATGGAAACAGTCGCGCGCGAAGATTCGTTCATCGTCGCCGTTCGTGCCTTCGTGCCGGAGCAGAGGGCGCGGGTCGCAGAGTTGCGCCTGCGCGCGCCGGAAGGTTGGCGCGTCGAACGTCTCCTTGAGCCGTCGAAGGCAGAGACGGCGTTCGTCGCGCGCGAGACGCCACAGTCGGTCGCATACTTTCGCGTGCATGTTCCCGCCGATGCCGAGCCGACCGCGCCCTACTGGCTCGCGCGGCGCGAAGCTGATCCGCCGCGTCGCAAAGGCGACATGTACGTCTGGCGCAAAGACGACCCGCAGACCGAACCGTTCGCACCGCCGCTCATTGTGGGCGAGGCCGTGATTGACGTGGGCGCGTCGCAAGTCGTGAGCGCGCCGGTCGAGTATCGCTATCTGGACGCGGTGCGCGGCGAGGTGCGGCGCGAGTTGAACGTCGTGCCGGAAATGACCGTGCGCATTGATCCTTCGCTCATCATCGTGCCCCTCCACACACGCGCGCGCGCGAGACAAGTGACCTTGCAGTTAATCAACAACATCGAGATTCCCAAGGGGGGCGCTGAGCATGCGATTCCCACCGCGGGCACGCGTCTCCGCCTGCCCCAGGGATGGCCGACGCCACGAGGGAGCGTTTTCAAATTCGAGTCCAAAGGCGAGCGCGTCACGGCACCTATCACGCTCACGATTCCAAACGACGCGCGCGCGGGCGCATACTCCGTGGGAAGTTCCGCCCACGCCATGCTCTCAAGGCTAGGAAGGCCAGAGTTACATCGTCTGTCGGAGGTCTATAACTTCGGTCGCACGCAGCACGAGATCAGCTACCCGCACATCCAGACGCATTATTACTACACGGACGCGGAGGCCACCGTGCGCCTGTTCGACCTGCGCGTTGCGCCGGTGCGCGTCGGCTACATCATGGGCAGCGGCGACGAAGTGCCCGAAGCGATTCGTCGCATGGGTTTGGACGTAACCATGCTCGACGAGTCGCAACTGGCGACAGGCGACCTCTCGCGTTTCGACACCATCGTCGTCGGCGTGCGCGCTTCGCAGACGCGCCCCGACTTTGTCGCACACCACGCGCGCCTCATTGAGTTCGTCCGTCGCGGCGGCGCGCTCATCGTGCAGTATCAACGCCCAGACTACGCTGCCAAAAAACTGCCGCCCCTGCCCGCTGCGATGGAAGTGCCGCCGCAGCGCGCGGGTGGATCGCCCACGATTGCGCGTGTGGTTGACGAACGCGCGCCCGTGCGCGTCCTCGCGCCCGCGCATCCCGCGTTCAACTTCCCGAACCGGATCACCGCCGCCGATTGGGACGACTGGGTGCAGGAGCGCAACCTCTATAACTTCACCACCTTCGATTCAGGCTACACGCCCCTGCTCGAATCACACGACGCGGGCGACGCGGAAGGACGCGGCGGCCAGGTCTACGCACGCCTCGGCCGCGGCCACTACGTCTACACTTCCTACGCCTGGTTTCGCCAACTCCCCGCCGGAGTCCCCGGAGCGTATCGCCTCTTCGCCAACTTGCTGAGTCTGCCTAAAGCACCGACACCAAAGACGACGCCGCGGCGAACGAGAGTTCAACCTTAAGGACTGCCGGCGCGGCGGGCGACAAATTTGACTTTAAAGGGAGCGCGTCCTGACGAGTCATCACGGACGCGCCCCTGTTGGCCTTTAGCCGTGCATGGCCGCCATGCGCTGCTCCATCTCTTCAGGCGACAAGTCTTCCTTGTGCGTCGCGACCGCCCAGATGTGTCCGAAGGGGTCTTCGAATTTGCCCATGCGGTCGCCGTAAAATTTATCTTCCAGCGGTTCGAGCAACTTCGCGCCCGCCGCGACGGCATCACCAACCACCGCGTCCGCGTCTTCAACGTAGAGCATCAATCCCACGCCCGAGCCGCCGATTGTCTGCGGGCTGCGCTCGCCCATTTCCGGGCACTCGTCGCCGAGCATCAGGAACGAATCGCCGATCTTGATCTCGGCGTGACCGATCTTCCCGCCCGGCGCGTCCATCCGAAATAACTCCGTCGCCCCGAACACCTTCTGGTAAAACTCGATGGCGCGCGCCGCGTCTTTGACGTACAGGTACGGCGTTATGGTGTGATAGCCCTCAGGTATAAATTTCGTGCTGGCTGCCATAAATATTCTCCCTCTTCGGTCGGAAATTTTATCTTCGGCGAGGTGTGTCGGCCGCAGCTTATATCACAACGCGGTTTCAGGTGCAACACTTTATTTCAAGTGTGAAACACGCGTCGGAAGCTCGAAATTGATCGAATGGTTCGTGTGGAGGTTCGAGTCAAGGGTCGGAATTTCAGGAGAAAAACTCGTCGGAAGCGGACTTGTCTTCGGGGTAGAACCAGGCCTCCGTGATCTTGCCGTCGCGGACGTGATAGACGGCGACCTCGCGGCCTTGCATCGTGCGCCCCTTGTAAGTCGCAGACCAATTGACGAGTGCGACGGCGTGCACGTCGTTCGCCAGTACGTCGTGCAGCCACATGCGCGTCGTCCCTTCGGTCAGTTCACCGGCGCGTTCGAAGATGTCCCGGAAGACGGCCTCGGCTCCGCGCAGGTCGCCGCCGTGGGGCGGCGGGTAAGGATCGTGCCAGGCGACATCCTCGTCGAGTATCGCCCGGATCGTTTCCCTGTCACGGCCTGCGCGTGCGTCGTAAAACTTGCGTATGAGTTCTGCGTTCGGGTGTTCCATCTCTTAACCGGCGAAATTATGGTTTGACGTGAATTATACCGCACGTGACGGACGCATGTTGGCCGTAACGTCGCGCGCGGTGTTATGCTTTGGTGTGTCTCCTTCAATATTATCGAAACATCTCCCTGCAAAGATTTAATCGACATGTTGAGAAACTTGCGGCAACTGCGGCGTGTCGTCATCACGGGGATGGGTTGCGTGACCCCCATCGGGACGGGGCGCGAGGCGTTCTGGCGCGCGCTCATTGCGGGCGCGAGCGGCGTGCGGCGCATAGAGAGTTTCGACGTGCGGGATTCGCCCGTGCAGATCGCGGCCGAGGTGCGGGGCTTCGACTGGGAGGCGCAGATCGCGCCTAAAGATCGCAAGCACGTGCCGCGCACGGTGCCGCTCGCGCTTGCCGCTGCGCGCGAAGCCGTGGAAGACGCGGGGCTTCATTTCGGCGATCTGAGTTTGGCGGAGCGGCGCGCCATCGGCGTCGTGCTCGGCACGGGCGGCGGCGGTCTCGCCTTCACAGAGCAGCAATACAAGTATTACTTCACGGGCGAGACGACACGGGCGAGCGTCTACACCATCCCGGCCTCCACACACGGCGGCCTCTCCTCCGAACTCTCCATGGCCTTCGGCCTGCGCGGACTCTCCCACATCATCTCGACCGGCTGCACCAGTTCGACCGACGCCATCGCCTACGCCGCCGAACACATCGCGCTCGGCCGTCAGGACACGATGCTCACGGGCGGCGTGGACGCGCCCATCGCGCCCGGCATCCTCGCAGGCTTCAACCTGATGACCGTCTTGACGAAAGATTGGAACGAAGACCCCGCGCGCGCCTCGCGCCCCTTCTCGCGCGACCGCTCCGGCATCGTGCTCGGCGAAGGCGCGTGGATTTACGTCCTCGAAGACCTTGAACGCGCACGCGCACGCGGCGCACGCATCTACGCCGAAGTGACGGGCTACGGCTCGACGTGCGACGCTTATCATCGCGTCCGGCTCGAAGACACGGGCGAAGAACCCGCGCGCGCTATGAGTCTTGCGCTCGCAGACGCCGGGCGCACGAGCGCCGATGTTGACTACGTCAATCTCCACGGCACTTCGACCATCCTCAACGACCGCATCGAGACGCAAGCTCTCAAACTCGCCTTCGGCACAGACGCGCGGCGCATCCCCATGTCCGCGACGAAATCGCAGATCGGCCACCCGCAAGGCGCTTCGGGCGCGGCCGGTCTCGCCGCCGCGCTCTGCGCCATGCAGGCCAACACCATCCCGCCCACCATCAATCTGGATGCGCCCGACCCCGCCTGCGATCTCGACTACGTCCCGAACGTCGCACGCGAGCGACGCGTCAACGTTGCCCTCTGCAACTGCATCGGCTTCGGCTCGAAAAACAGCGCGCTCGTCGTTGAGAAGTTGTAAGAGCAGAGAGAAGAGAAATCTATCTATGCAACATCGCAGCCGGATCATGTGCATAGAAAATAAAGGCGACGATGGAATCGTCGGCCCCGCGCGAATCGGCCGTGTCACTTTCTCAAAAACAGGACAGTCTTTGTATTACAGAGGACAGCGGTTTGAGACTCTGGGTGGAAGCGGATTCAAGTCGAACTATATCAACGTCGAGACAAGGGAATGCTACTGGATTTCCGGTTGTAAACGGGACGGGTCAGACGCGCTCTACTCTACGACTGTCGAGATTGATGAAGATGTTAGAGAAGAATACTGGACGACTATTAGAAACAAGCCGGAATTTAAGGCTACCACCCATCTCCCGCGTCAGGGCAAATATTCAAAGTAACGAATCATGTTCAGCCGCTTCGGCCAGCGCAGTTATGAGCTAGAGCATTTGGATAAGGGCGACTATACGCCGGAGGAATACGAAGGGTGTCTGGTCGAACTGAGACGCATCAACGAGTGGTTGGGAGATGCGCGTGCGTTGAGGCGTTCGCTCGTACCGGAGATCGAGCGGGCGGGGCTCAGTGAGTTTTCTTTGCTGGACGTGGGCGCGGGTTCGGGCGAGTTGTTGCGTGTCGCGGCGCGCCTGGCGCGCGGGCGCGGGTGGCGTCCGACGCGGCTCGTGGGGCTTGAGTTGAATGAACGTTCGGCGCGGGCGATTCTGGAAGAGTCGCACGAGTTTGCAGAGATCGGCGCGGTGCGTGGCGATGCGTTTCAACTGCCGTTCAAAGATGATGCTTTCGATTACGTCATCTGCTCGCTGTTCACGCATCACTTTCGGGACGAGGGCGTGGTGGCGATCCTTGGCGAGTTCAAACGCGTGGCGCGGCGTCGCCTGTTCGTCATAGATTTGCATCGACATGCGCTCGCTTATGCTCTCTATCGAACGGTGGGGCGTCTCTTTCTGCGTAACCGGCTGATACGCGAAGACGGCGCGCTCTCCATCCGGCGCAGCTTTCGCGCGGGTGAACTCAGACGACTCGCCGCTGCGGCCGGGCTTCGACGCGTAGAGGTGCGACGCCGTTTTCCTTTTCGTCTGGTATTGAGCGCGGGCAAATAAGAGAGACTAACCAAACAATGGAACCACGAACCAATACGAAGCCACACGAACCTAAACAGCGCGGATCTCTTCTTCGGTTTGTTTCGTGTGGTTTCTTGGTTCAGCTCTATGTGCGGTCGGACGCTCTGAGGTGAGACATTGAAGACGAGCGGGAGAGCTTATGACGTGATCGTGGTGGGCGCGGGGCCTGCGGGGACGAGTACGTCGATTCATCTGGCGAAGCGTGGCGCTCGTGTGGCGCTCGTCGAGCGCGAGCGTTTCCCGCGCGCGAAGTTGTGCGGGGAATTTATCTCGCCGGAGTGTGCGGCGCATTTTAAGCGGCTCGGCGTGTGGGAAGAGTTGAACGGCGCAGGCGGGACGCGCGTGGGCGAGACGATCTTCTTCGCCGAGAGCGGGCGGCGCGCGTCAGTGCCGAGCGCATGGTTCGACGCGGAGACTAACGGAGATAGTGCAGCGTGCGCGCTCGGTTTGAGCCGCGCCGAGATGGATCACAGGTTGATGCTGCGCGCGCGTGCGTTAGGCGTAGAGGTTTGGGAAGAGACGCAGGTTGCAGCATTGTTGTTTGCAGACGCGGAGCGCAGCCGGGTTGAAGACGATGCGCGCGGCGTGTCAGTTGATGCGGGACGGCGCGTGGAAGGTGTTCGCGTCGAGCGAGGGGGCGCGGAGTTGGAACTGCGCGCGGCTGTGACGATTGATGCGACGGGGCGTGCGCGCGCTTTGGCGCGGCGCGTAGGGGCGAAGCGCGACGCTGCGGGCGAGTCGTCCAAGCGGGGCGAGTCGGGTGAGTCGTCAAGGCGAATGCCGCTCGTGGCGTTCAAGGCGCATCTGGAAAACGCGGAGTGCGCGGCGTCCGTGTGCGAAATCTATTTTTACCGGGGCGGCTACGGCGGTCTGAGTCGTGTGGAAAAAGGGTTGAGTAATCTGTGCTTCATCGTGGCGGCCGGAGACGTGCGTGCGCGTGCGAGCGATGCGGAGCGCGTGATGCGCGAAGTGGTGATGTCGAACCGGCGCGCGGCCGAGACTCTCAAGCGTGCGCGTGTTCGTTCGGAGTGGCTGGCCGTGGCGCTCGAAAGTTTCGGGCGGCGTGAGTTGGTTCCGTGCGAAGGTTTGTTGACGGCGGGCGACGCGGCCTCTTTCATCGACCCGTTCACGGGCAGCGGCATGTTGATGGCTCTGGAGAGCGGCGAACTGGCAGCCGAAACAATCGGGCGTGCGCTACAGGACTTACGCGCCGACGGCAGCTTCGCGCAACTGGCGACGAATTATCGCGCGCTTTACCGCGAGCGATTCGCGGCGCGTCTGCGCGTCTGCTCATGGCTCAGGCGCGCGGCCTTCGCGCCGCGTCTGGCGACCGAAGCGGGCATCGCCGCGCTCGGCGCGAGCACCCGCATGCGCCGCACTCTGGCGCGCGCTACGCGTCCCGCCTAATGAATCCACACGCTATTCCCACTGTGCGCACCGCAAGCCCACGACATACGCGCCGAGATCATTACTCGCCCGCGTCGTATCCGCAAACGCGTGCCACAGCGCCGCGCGTCCAGCGAGAAAACGCTCATCCAAAATATTCTTATCATCCGACGGAGTATGAGGCATGACTCCGCAGATCAACTCGATAAGCGCGTCCAAACTCTCACTGTCTTCGCGCCTCGTGATGAGGTCAACCAACTCTCTCGCCCTGTCTTGTGTGATCGGCAGATTAGCCCAATGCCGAATGGGTTCGTCGAAACTCGGCTCTCGTCGGGCGGCAGGCGTGCGCGTGCTATCATCTTTTCGCATCAGTAGCTCCTTCAACAGCGTTACTGGTGTAGAGGACTTATCGAGATTGCCGTCTTGGTAAGTCCTCGCCTGTTAAATTCGTTAGCGAGAGAAACTATACGCTCGTGCGCGTAGTTAGTCAACGAAAAAGGTCGCGCATTGACGAATAGTTTCTTCGAGCGTAAAAATAACGGCATGGGGTTGATAACGACAGCACAGGCCGCCGAGAGATTAGGAATTAGCGTGAGACGTGTGCAGGAACTTATTAGTTCACAGCGTCTCCCTGCACAACAGTTCGGGCGAACGTATGTTGTAAATGAAGAAGATTTAAAGTTAGTTGAAAATCGAAAAGTTGGCAGACCGCCGAAGAGTAAGGCTGAAGGCTCAAAGGCGAGTAAGAGAGGCAGTAAGAAGTAGATGGATAAACGCTACCAAGTATTTGTAAGCTCTACCTACGCGGACTTGCGGGAGGAACGGCAACGCGTGATTCAGACCCTCATGGAGATGGATTGCATCCCTTCAGGCATGGAGTTATTTCCCGCCGCTGACGAAGAACAATGGGAATTTATCAAGCGGGTTATTGATGACTGTGATTATTACTTGCTGATTATCGGCGGGCGGTATGGCTCGACTACATCCGAAGGTCTTAGCTATACGGAAAAGGAATATGACTATGCTATAGAGAAAGGCATAAAAGTAATCGCATTACTTCACGCGAACCCTGATGAGATTCCGATGGGGAAGTCTGAGCCTGATCCTGAGTTGCGAGGCAGACTTAAAGCATTCCGAGAAAAGGTTGCTACCAATAGGTTAGTGAAATTTTGGAAGGCCGCAGAAGATTTACCCGGTTTAGTTGCCTTAAGTTTATCGAAAACAATTAAAACCTTTCCTGCCGTAGGATGGATTAGAGCAGATCAAGCCTCAAATACTCAATTACTAAATGAGATTAACGAACTCAGAAAAAGGAATGATGAGCTAAGCACAGAACTGACCCAACTACGTGGGAGTCAAGTAGCCAAGATTCCTGATTTAGCAACTTTAGACGAGAAGGTGGCTGTTTATGGAACTGTCGGATTATCATCTGCCGGTCGCGCGTGGAGAGGTGAAATAACTTGGGGAGACCTTTTTGCTTTGATTTCTCCATATCTTATGGAAAGCCCTGCCGACTTGATCGTTAAACACGCACTAGAAAAGGTGTTTAGAGAAAAATTCGCAGCAGCTTATATTGGTCAAAATTTAGACCTAGACGACCAAATATACCAAACTATAAAAATTCAATTTCAAGCTCTGGGACTTGTAAAAGTACAATATTTAAAAACTACGAAGGGAGGGATGGCACTGTTTTGGTCACTAACCAGTGCTGGGCATTCGTTGATGATGTCTCTTCGGACAATTAAGTCTCGGCAGTGACACATTAGCTAATAACTCATTCAGCATATCCATTCAATAACACTTGATAGCTTGCTTCCGCACCCGCCCTCAATCAACCAAACGCGCTCTACAGTGGATGCGCTCGCGCTACTGTTCGGAAATTACTGTTTGAAGATCGCTAAATTAACGTCGAAACTGTGCCTACCGCTGCGCCTTTAAGTCGCGCGGCGATACGGACTTTTGGATGCGGGAGGCCGGAGAGATTAACTCTTGCCACGCGCACGTGTTTTGGGGTACAAAGTCGGCGCGGTAAATGGTTTCGCTTACGGCGCAAGCCTCGCGGGGACTTCCTCTTCGGAGACGAAGTTCCTTGCCGACTCGGCTCTTGCCTGTCGTAACCCGTTTCAGAAGCGCCCCTCGTCCGAAGGCGCGCTGATCTTTTCGTCTCCCGCACTGCTGCAAAATAGCTGAAGCCCTAATTTACGTTTGAGGAGAATATGAACATGCGTGCATTCCCCGTGCGGCTGCGCTCCATTGCCAGCCGCCTCGTCTTCGTCTGTCTGTTCGCGCTCGCCGGCGCGGGCGCAGCCTTCGCGCAAGCGCAATCCAACGCCTCCGACCTGCAAGGCTACGTGCGCGACGCGACGGGCGCGGTCGTCGTCAATGCGACCGTGACGGCGCGCAACAAGGCGACCAACCTGACGCGCGACGCGCAGTCGAACGACGAGGGCTTCTACCAGATCACCAACCTGCCGCCGGGCGAATACGAGGTGACGGTCGAAGCCGCCAACTTCTCGCGCGCCAACCTCCCGTCGGTCGTCCTCACCGTCGGGCAGCGCGCAGACCTCGACATTCCGCTCGCCGCAGGACAGGTCAGCGAAACCGTGACCATCACGGGCGCAACCACGGACATTGTGGAAACGTCGCGCACCGCTGTCACCAACACTATCGAGCGCACGCGCATCGAGAATCTCCCCGTCAATCAACGCGACTATCTCGGCATCTCCACCACGATCTCCACAGTCAATCGCGGCAACGACCGCCCCATCGGCCCCGCTCCCTCTTCCGGCCTGAACATCGGCGGCCAGCGCGGCCGCTCCACGCTCGTACAGGTTGACGGCGCGGACAACACGGACAACTCCATCAACGCCTCGCGCTCGACCGTCTCGCAAGAGGCCGTGCAGGAATTTCAGGTGGCGACCAACTCATATGCGCCTGAGTTCGGACGCGCCACGGGCGGCATCGTCAACGTCGTCACCAAGTCAGGCTCGAACGACTTTCGTGGCAATCTCTTCGGCTTCCTGCGTCACAAGAGTTTTCAGGCGCGCAACGCCTTCGCGCCCATCGAAGACCCGCCGTTTACGCGCGCGCAGTACGGCGCGACGCTCGGCGGCCCCATCAAGCGCGACCGCACCTTCTTCTTCGCGGCCTTCGAACAGCGTCGCCGTCAGGAGTCTGCCTTCTTCAGTTCCGATGTGGTCGGCAACCTGACTTCGAGCCTTTCGGTCGGCCCCGGCACGGCGTTTCCGTTCATCCCGCTGCCGAACACGTTCACGAACCTGACGCCCGCGCAGTCCACCTTCATCGCCAACCAACTCAACGCGGGCGCTTCGACCGGCAACACCGCGCTCATTCAAGCCGCTTTGACCTATGCCACCTTCGCCTCTTCCGGCGGCCAGATCGGTCTGAACGGCGTGAGCACCCTGCGCAGCATCGGCGGTGCGATCCCTGCGGGACAAACTATCGGCGGACGCTTCTTCATCTCCGGTGCGCCCGTGCCGACCGCCGCCAACAACGGCGTGACGCCCGGCTTCACCACCGTCAACGAAGCAGGCCAGCCCATCGGCTTCCGCCCGCTCAACAGTCTCGCGCGCATCTTCCCGATCTCGGAAGCGACCTCCTTCTTCTCCGTGCGCGGCGATCATCAGATCAACCAGTCGAACCAACTGACGCTTCGCTTCGGCTTCAACCCGAGCGACCTGACGGGCATTCAGGACGAATCGCAAAATCAGGTCTTGGGACAGAACGACTTTTCGCGCACCGGCATTCAAGAGATCAGAGACACGTCCTTTGTCGCTTCTCTGACTTCAACTCTGTCGAGCCGCGTCGTCAACGAAGCGCGCTTTAGCTTCGGACGCCGCGCCGCCAAGTTCGATTCGCAAGTGCCCGGCACGGCCATCCAGATTTCGGGCGCGGCCTTCATCGGCTCGAATCCCTTCTCGCCCGTTGACCGCACGGAGAAACGCTTTCAGTTGACCAACAACGTCAACTGGCTGCCCGGCAATCACAACTTCAAGTTTGGCGCCGACATCAACTTCATCGACGTGGACGCCGTCTTCGAGTTGAACTTCCCCGGCCTCTTCAACTTCGGCGAAGTTTCGGGCGGCACGCTCGCCGCCGGTTTCATCCCGAACCTTCCGGCGAGCGCGCCGTCGCTCACGCCCGTGCAGGCTTACGGCGTAGGCATCCCGAGCGTCTTCATTGAAGGCTTCGGCAATCCGAACAGCACCTTGAAGAACAAGCCGCTCGCCTTCTTCGCGCAGGATTCGTGGAAGGTCAGACCCAACCTGACGCTCAACTACGGCGTGCGCTACGACGTCGAACTCACCGAGACGATCCCGACCATCGGCTTCACCGATCCGCTCTCGGGCATCAACCTTTCGGCCGAAAACCTGAACGCCGCGCAGAACGTCCTCGGCGTCCAGCAGGGCTTCCCGCGCGACACGAACAACTTCGCTCCGCGCGTCGGCCTCGCATGGGATTTGACGAACGACGGCAAGACCGTCTTCCGCGCCGCCTACGGTCTGTTCTACGACCATCCGCTCTTAGCCATCGCCTTCAACTCGGACATCGCCGACGCCGCGCAGCAACAGCAGTTCACCACCGTTTTGCCGGGCAGCCCCGCGCCGAACGCCACGCTCAACCTGCTCCAAATCTTTCAGGGCACGGTCGTCCCCGGCGTCACGCCCGGCGTCGCCGCGAGCGCCAACTACCTGCGCGGTCAACTGCGCTTCAACGATCAGACGTTCCCCGGCTTCGGCCCCATCCTGCCTTTCACACTCGCCGTCGCGCAGGACTTCGAATACGCCTACGCCAATCAGGCGAACATCACGCTCGAACGGCAGTTGACCAACAACACGTCCGTCTCCGCTAGCTACATCTTCGTCGGCGCGCACCACCTGCCGCACCCGCGCGACGTGAACGCGCCGCAAACCGAACTCCTGGTGGAAAACTTCCGCCGCTTCACCGTCGGCAATCCCGTGCTCTGCCCCGAATCGCTCGGCGCGGCGCGCGCGGCGTGCCTGGCGAGCGGCCGTGCGCCGACCAGTTTCGGCGAAGCCGTCCTCTTCCCGATCCCGACGGCCTCGAACGCGCTCTTTACGGTACGCATCCCCGGCCTCGTCGCCGTCAACAACGTCTCCGGGCAAACCATCGTCAGCCCGCTCGCGGCCAACTTCTTCCGTCCCAACGCACCGAACTATTTCTTCGTGCAGTCGGTGACGGGCGGAGCCGTGACGCCCGCCGTCTTCAACGCGGCCATCGCCGGATCGGTGCGCACGCCCGGCCTCATCTCGCCCTTCGGCGACGTGAGCGCGCAGGTCTCAGACGGCAACTCCAACTACAATGCGATGACCCTGGAAGCGAAGCGGCGCTTCTCGAACAACTTCCAGTTCCTCGCCTCTTACACCTGGTCGCACTCGATTGACGACTCTTCGGACTTGCAGACCTTGCTCAAGCCGCAGGACAACCGTAACTTCCGTGCAGAGCGTGCCGACTCGCTCTTTGACCAGCGCCATCGCTTCGTCCTGAGCGGCGTCGCCACGTCGCCCGTCAGTTGGCGCGGTTCCGAGAGCGGCCTGCGTCGCTTCCTCGCAGACTTCACCGTCGCCCCGATCCTCGAAATCTCTTCGGGGCGTCCCTTCAACATCATCACCGGCACGGACACTAACGCTGACCTGCAAAGCTCCAACGACCGCCCGAGCGTCGCCGCCGACGGCACACTCTTCGTGCCGCCGTTCCTGCAAAGCGGCAACCTGCGCCGCAACGCAGGCATCACGCACGGCTACGCATCGCTCGACCTGCGCGTCGCGCGCGCCATCCGCCTCGGCGAACGCCTGCGGCTCGACATCATCGCCGAAGGCTTCAACCTCTTCAATCGCTTCAACGAAGCGGCCGCCAACCCGTTCTTCGACGTGGTCAACGCGCACGGCGAACGCAGCAGCAGCGGCCTCTACTACAGCCGCCCCACGGCCGCCTACGATCCGCGTCAATTCCAGTTCGGCCTCAAGCTCAACTTCTAAACGCGGCCTCTAATTGGAAGCATAAGCTCGCTATTACCGGCGAGCTTATGCTTCCAAAATTTTTGCGCGCTTGTCGCGCTCGGCCTTCGCACTTTTCCGGATCGAACCAACGCCTCGTTAACCCTTCTCATCATTCTCATTCATCCATCGGGCATTATGACGGCACTAAGCTGAGCCTGTTCTCTCGTCCCACCCTCGCGCGGCTGAACGAGCTTTGAAATTAACCCGGCAGATAAACAGGAGACTAAACAAATGACACTAGAAGCCAGTCAGTTGATTGCCAAAGCGGTCGGCAGCGGGCAATCAACCGCGGATATTCTGATCGCGGGAACTCAGGGTGCTAACGGCAACAACGGCGCGTCTATGCCGCAGGGGCAGAACGGTGCTCCGGGGCGTGACGCACATTGCAACTGGGCGTCGGGTTGTTCTCAAAGCACGGATGGGGGAAACGGCAACAACGGCGGGAACGGCGGCGACGGCGGTAACGGAATCGACGGCGGTACTCCCTTGCCCGCGAAGATTTTTATCGGTACGTTGCAGGGTATCCTATTCGTCGACGGGCGCGGCGGCAACGGCGGCAATGGCGGCAACGCCGGTAACGGCGGCGACGGCGGCAACGGTGGCAACGGCGGCAAGGGTGATTCGTCCGGCGCATATTCGGCGAGCGCATCGAACGGCGGCAACGGCGGCAACGGCGGGAACGGCGGCAAGGGCGGTAACGGCGGGAACGGCGGCGACGGCAACCTCGTCACGATCACTTACGCTAACGATTTGCCACCGAACGAAATTATTCCGACCAGTCAAATTACACATCCGGGCAGGGGCGGACAAAGCGGCACTGGCGGCAATCTGGGCAAGGGCGGACAGGCGGGTGGCAGCGACCGCAGTGATGGGAAGTCGGGAAAATCCGGAACACCCGGCACGAGCGGTAAAGGCGGCACGAAGTATGGCGTGGCGAGCACGTTTATCCTGACGCAAGCTCCAGTGCCGCCGGTCACTGGCAGAAGCATCACGATTGAAGCAGGGCAGGTTTTTAACGTCACGGACAGCGACCGCACCTTCAACACGGTGACGATCAAGTCGGGCGGAATACTCTCCATCCAGACGGCCGCCGATGTCAGAATCAACAAGCTGATCAAAGTGGCCGCCGCGCCGAAAACCAAATTCAAAGCGATCACAGAGGCGAGCACCGTCGCTCCGCCGACGGCGAGTGCAGCTAAGAAAACCTCCCGCAAAACTAAGGCGGCTTCCGGTAAAGGTAAGAGTAAGAGCAAGGGCTGATGTTTGTGCATGACGGCGTGCGGGAAGGTGTGGTGAATGACTGTCGCTTCAAAATCGGGTTTGACGAAAGCGGGAGACACGCGCCACAGTTCTCGTCTCGCCTGGAAGACGCGCAGGCTGGCGCGCGTCGCCGGAGAACTTGCGGGAGTTTCCGCAGAACGACTCGAACTGGTCTACGAACGTGTGCTCGCCGCTTCACTCAGAGGCGGCGAGCACTCGCTCTATGGCGCTTCCGCCTTGAACAACGACGGCGCTCCTTTGCAACTCGTACTCGTCTCCGGCCGGACGGCGAGCGACGTTCGTTTGATCGGCGACCCTTACGCTTTTTTAGGAAACGTCGAAGCGCGTTATCAATCTTCCATCGAAGCCCTGCGGCGTGTCGTCGAAGATAACGGCGACGCGGGGTTCACGCATCTCGCGGAAGAATCTCTGCGCGCGGTCTTGCCCGCGACGCCCGAAGCGCGCGCACCCTACACCGAAGGCTTCATCTGGATCGCTCAGAGCCTCGTGCGCCGTGCCGGTGTCGGGTTCTATCTCGAAGCCGCGCCGCTCGGGCAGGCCGCCGGATGGGAGACGGCCGCCCGGTTGCTGCGAAAGATCGTGCCCGCGCACGAAGATGTGATCGGGCTGATCGATGGGATGAAAGACAACACGGTCGTTGCCAGCATCGGCCTCGAAGGGACGGATGCCTCCAACAGTCGCATCAAGATATATTTTCGTCTCACGCGCCCGGCCGCCTTGTCCGAACTCGGTCTCGACCTGTTCGGCGCTCCCGAAGTCAATCGCTTTCTGGAAATGACGATGGGCAGCTTCGGTCTGGATTTGGACGGCCTCGTCTTGTGTCTCGGCGTGAACGCTGCGGACGGGCAACTCGCGGATGTCAAGATCGACCTGTGCGGCCACTGCCTGACTTATTCACGCGAACAGTGGATTGAAGTCGTCGAGCGATGCATCGCGGAGTTTGATCTTCAGCCGCTCCCCGTTCGGGCGGCGCTTGCGTCGGGCGCGTGTCAGGTGGCCTTCATCGGTTTCGCCATCGATAGAGACGCGCAGAGACGGCTCAACGTTTACTTACAAGCTTCGGAGGGCGACGGCGTTCCCGTTAGTGATGAGACGCTCGCAGCGCTTGAAGACGGCATCGCCTACCTCTGTCGCCTGCAAGACGACACGGGGAAGTGGACGGACTTTCAACTTCCCGTCGGCGCATCCGATCAATGGGTGACGGCCTACGTCGGTCTCGCTCTGGCGCGAGTCGGAAAATATCTGCAACATGAACGGGCGCTCGACGCGGCCGCGAGGAGCGCCGCATGGCTTCTCAGTCATCAAGGTTACTCTGCGGGTTGGGGCTATAACACACAGACCGGTGCGGATCTCGATTCCACGGCCGTCTGTCTCGCGCTGCTCCGTGAACTTGAGATCGAAGTGCGCGATGAAGACTGTGCGTTTCTGCGCCGGCACTGGCACGACGCAGGCGGCTTCTCCACCTACCATGAACCGAACGCGTGGGGGCGTCCGCACTGGGACGTGACGCCGCTCGGATATTTGGCGCTCGCGGAGAATGAACGGAGAGAATTGCGCGCCTCGTTCCTGCGCGCCTTGAAGGAACACAGGCTCGCGGGAAATATGTGGCGGTCTTACTGGTGGCGAATGCCTTTCTACAGCACCTTCACGACGCTCGAAGCACTCGACGAACTTCAACTACCCGAACCCGCCGAACCTGTTCCCGGCGATGCTCCGGCGCAGATGTTGATCGACAACTCATTCGACCTCGCCTGTCTCGTCGGCATAGAGATACTGCGCGGCGCACCGCTCGAACAGACGGGCGAGCACGCGCGTGCTCTGCTCAAGTGGCAGCAGCCGAACGGAAGCTGGCGCGGCCACGCGAACCTGCGCGTCACAGACGACTCGTGCTATGCGCCCTGGGAGACGCCCGTGGGCGAGTACTTCGAGGACAAAGCGTGCACCATCACGACGGCCACCGTCCTGCGCGTGTTGACTTATTACCTCGGCCGCGCGCTCACGCCCGCCGTGGCCTGACGCGGAAATCTGAACGGAGATGTTGATGAACCGTAGAGTCTTCAAAGATGCAAAGCTCGATGCCCGTTTCAGACGGGAAGGCTACGTCATACTCGACCTGCTCACAGGCGAAGACATCGCCCAACTCTCAGACTTCTACGAACAGTTCAGCTACTGCCATCAATACGATTTCAGCGCGACGATCTTGACCGGCGAATCTGAATCGAGAAGAAAAATCCACGACGCTCTGAGCGCCGTCTTCCGCCGACGCCTGCTCGCAGTCCTGCACAAATACAAAATCATCCTCGCCAGTTACGCCGTCAAGCTGCCGCAGACCGAATACAGCCGGGTTGGACTGCATCAGGATTTCAGCTTCATCGACGAGCAGACGCACACGGGGCTGAGCATCTGGTGTCCGCTCGTGGAAGTAAATCAGGAGAACGGCTGGCTCGGCGTGGTGCGCGGCAGTCAGGACTTCAATTCGAATCTACGCGAGGGTTGCCCACTGCCCTATCCGGAACTCGTCTCGGTCATCGAAGAAAAATACCTGACGCGTTTGCCGATGCATCCCGGCCAGGTGCTCTTCATGGACAATCGAGTGTTCCACGGCTCTCCGGCAAATCGCTCCGCGCATCGTCGCGTCGTCGCCGCCGGGGTGGCGATTCCCACAGACGGTCAACTCGTCTTCTGCCACCGCGATTTTCAGATGGATGCAAACTCGCTTGAAGTCTACGAAGTGCCGGACGATTTCTACGTGCACCATAGCCTCGCAACGCGCCCGCGCGAAGGCAAGCGACTCGCGGACGTTCCGCGCATCGTCTCGCCTCTCACCGAAGCAATGATCAAAGCGCGACAGTGAGATTCGAGATTGAAGCGCAATCTCAACTTCAAATCGCCGCCATCAAAAATTCATTATTTCAAATCTCTCACGGAACATCGCTTGCCTAGTCTGCGACTCGACGTATCACCGGATGACGGGGGACGAAAATTCAAGCGAAGGGATTTGGAGATGAGTGAGATGAAAACGCAAGAGGGCAAACTTGAGAAGTTGCGCGAGATAGTCAAAGCCATTGACATCTGCATGCTGACGACGTTTGACGAGCGGGGCGATCCGCACAGTCGTCCGATGTCGAACAACCGCGAGATCGAGTTCGACGGCGACTTGTGGTTCTTCACTTACGGTTCGTCGCACAAGGTAGATGAGATTGGGCGCACGCCGAAGGTGAATGCCAGTTTCGCAGACCCGGACGCGCAGCAGTATGCGTCTTTGACGGGGCACGCGGAGATCGTGCGCGACCGCGCGAAGATCGAAGAGTTGTGGCAACCGCAACTCAAGGCGTGGTTCCCCGAAGGAGTGGATACGCCCGACATCGCGCTGCTCAAAGTGTCAGTTGATCGCGCCGAGTATTGGGACGGCTCGCAGTCGATGGTGGCTCACGCCGTCGGCCTGATCTCATCGCTCGTCGCGGGCAAGCCGGCGCAGTTAGGAGAAAACGAAAAGCTCGATTTGAAGTGACGCCCTAAAGCGAAAGGAATCAAGGGAGGCCGACGGCACCTGCACGCGTGCGTGGGTCGTCGGCCTCTCAAACATCAGACGCCCCGTCGGAAAGTTAATTGAGAGTCTTCCTTTCAGCATTGACTTAATCATTCGAGCTGACGTATAAGCTGACCCGCCTTTTCCATCGGTCAGCTTCGGTCGCACAAGCCTGCCGATTTTTCCCAACCTGTTTTCAGTCCCTTCAAAAGTTAAGAGAGGTTTTGTGATGAGACGATACGTACGAACATCGTTAGTTGTCGCCCTGAGTGTGTCGATGCTCAGTTCGCTTCTTTTGCTTCAACCCTTCGGCGGAATTGTCAGTGCGCAAAAGCGAAGCGCCGCCGCCCAACCCCTGGTCGCGCGCGTCAATATCAAAGATCGGGCAGAGGTCGCACGCTTCGTCGCTCTCGGACTCGACATGCTGGAGATGCGCGAGGGCGACGACTTCTTCATCCTGACTTCACCCGCCGAGGTCAAGCGGCTGCGCGCGCAAGGCTGGAAGATCAGCGTGGACGGACGGCAGACGACGCTTCTGCGCCGTCAGCGTCCCGACCTCAAACAAAACCGCGCACAGGCCGCCGCCACGGCGGATAAGACCCAAGCAGGTGCGGCTTCATACATGGGCGGCTACCTGACCGTCCCCGAAATGCGCGCCTTCGTAGACGACAGGGCAGCGCGCTACCCGAACCTCGCCGAAAGCTTCGTCTACGGCAACAGTTGGCAGCGAATCAACAAGGGCGCTGCGTTCGGGCACGAACTCTTCGGCATTAAGTTGACCAACAAAGCGCGCGAACAAGGTAACGGCCTGCCGCGAAGCGACGCGCCATAAAAGCCGCGCGAGCGGCGGCGGTAGTTAATAACTCTGCCC
>DASZCS010000054.1:0-148869 GCA_035942855.1 Pyrinomonadaceae bacterium
CCCCCCCCCCCAACGCCTCCCTTGAAAGTGTGGGGCGCTCGCGCAGTCGCGCTCTAGACGTAGATCATGCTGGCCTCCATGGCGGAGATTAGGATTTTGCCTTTGTAAATTTTGAAGGTGTCGAAGCTGGTGGTGTGACCGGCGAGCGTGCCCTTTTCCAGAGTCACCATCTCGAACGCCTCGATGTGCGCGGTTGCGCTCTGCCCGTCGGGCGCAATCGTGATGGTCAAACTTTTGCGCATGTAAGTGTAATCGAGCGTAACGAGCGTCACGAGTTTGAGCATTTCAGCGTACTCTGCGCGGTTCGCTTCGCGGAGCGGCCGGTCTCCGCCGCCCGACTTGTATTTGAAGTCCGGCGCGAGGTAGGCGGTGATGGCGGAGAACTCCTTTTTCTTCGCCGCCGCTTCGAGGGCAGAGATGATGGCTTCGATCTTTTCTTTCGTGATCTCAGTGTGCGCGGCGGGCGCTTGGGCTTTGGCGGGCGCGTTCGTTTTGGCGCGGGCTTTTTGGGCGGCGGTCGTTGTGGGCAGTGCCAGCGTGGCGGCACACAGAAATATTGCGAAGAGGGTCTTCGGGCTGAGGCGCATGTGGAAAAGTTCTCCTGATGTTTTAAAGAGGGTTTCGGACTTTCGAGAGGCGGGAGCGAAATTGGGGCACTGCTCGACTCGGCGTCGCGCGAGCAATTCCAACATAGCACACGGAAAATATTCGCGGCAATAGATTAGTCGGGCGGCATGTCGAAACCGGGGCGCTATTGTAAAGAGCGTGTTTGCTTGTCCGCCGTTATCGGGGCGTGTTAGCATCGCCGCGCTTTGGCAGCGCGCCTGTGGTCGCACTAGAAAGTGGCGGCAGGCGCGCGCTCGTTGTTCAGGCGGCGGAGGTCTTTCGGCTCCACTCTTGCGTTCCCTCTTCGGCAACAAAATTCTACGGCTCGGCCTGGCGCGCATACTCCCGGCGTGGTGCGCCCCTCTGTGTCTCGTCGTGTGTTTCTACGGTGCGTCTGCGCCGTCCACCTTTGCGCAGCAGCAGCAGGCGAACCCGGTCGAGCGCAAGGTCTTGAATCCCATCACGGACACGCCGAACGTCAACCCGCTGCAACAGGAGCAGCCGATCCGGCCGCGCCTGCCCGTGCGTCAGGGCGGCGGCGCGGGCGCGCAGGGACAGTCAACCGAAAATCTGGACATCAACACGGACAAGCAGACCGTGACGGGGCCGGAAGGCGCGCGCGTCGTCGTCAACGAGGGGAACGTCGATGCGCGCATCGGCATCTTTCGTTTGCAGGCCGACAAGGTGACGGTTTACGAGGCGACGAACCGTGTGGTCGCCGAAGGCAACGTCGTCTTCGATCAGGGCGAGTTGCAGCGCATCACCGGCACGCGCGCGGAGTTCAACTACGCCACCAAACTCGGCTTCTTCATCAACTCCACGGGCTTTACGAACCAGACCGAAGACGGCACGGTCATCTACTTCACGGCCGACAGCGTCGAGAAGGTGGCGGCCAATCGCATCGTCATCATCAACGGCGAGATCACGGCCTGCGACGAAGAGACGCCGAAGTGGAGTTTCACCGCCAAGCGCACCGAGATCACTCTGAACGACCGCGTGCGGGCGCGCAACCCGAAGTTCAAGGTGAAGGGCGTCACCGTCATCCCTCTGCCTTACGTCTCCGTCTCGCTCAAACGACGCGACCGCGCTTCCGGCTTTCTCACGCCGACCTTCAGCGGTTCGGGCAAGAAGGGCTTTCGCCTGTCGAACGCCTACTACCAGACGCTCGGACGTTCGGCCGACGTAACCTTGCGCAACGACATCTTCACGCGGCGCGGCCTCGGCTTCGGCGCAGACCTGCGCACGCGCGCCAACTCGCGCTCCTATTTCAATCTAGGTTTCTACACTGTCAAGGATCGCATCTTCGGCGAGAGCGAATCGCCCGAACGCCCCGATCAGGGCGGGTCGAGTTTCTACGTTGACGGCGTGCATTATTTCCCGAACGGTTTTCTCGCCGCCGCCGACATCAACATCACTTCCAACCTCGCCTTCCGGCAGGTCTTCTCCGACAACATCCAGCAGGCCATCTCGCCCGAAGAACGCTCGCAGGTCTTCATCAACAAAAACGCGAACGACTACAGTTTCAATTTCCTCGCGCGCAATCAAGTCACGTCTCTGCCAAACGCGCGCATACGCATACGCAATTTGCCGAGCATCGAATTGCAGAAGCGCCCTTCGCCCTTGAGCTACTTTGAACGACTGGCCGTCTATTTCTCTTTCGACGGCGCGCTCGAAGGCGTGAGCCGCAAGGAGACCGTGGAAGACCTTGCGACGTTCCGACGGGAGGCCGACGGCGAGCCGATCATCACGCCTTCGGTCGTGCAGCGTCTGGACGTAAACCCGACCTTCGCCGTCCCCTTCCACTTTCGCGGTTGGGCGGCAACGGCGACCGCCGCCCTGCGCGGCACTTACTATTCAAACTCGATTGATCCTTTGACGCGTCTCGTGCTCGGCCGCGACGTGTCGCGTGCCTACGCGAACCTGAGTCTCGACGTGCGCTCTCCCGCTCTGGCGCGCAACTTCTACAGGGGCGACGACTCTCTGCGCTTTCGTCACGTCATCGAGCCTTACGTCATCTATCGGAAGATCACGGGCATCAACAATTTTCCGCGCATCATACGCTTCGACTCGACCGATGCCATCGCCGACACGAACGAGATCGAATACGGCATCTCCAACCGCTTCTTCACGCGCCGCTCGACCGAGAACGTGAGCGGCAAGACTGAGCGCACGATAAACGCCGCAGACGCCGCCGCAGGCGAGGGCGCTGCGAACGGGCGAGGGAAGAACGGCGGGGCGCTCGCGCCTGTGTCGAGCCGTCCCGAAGAGGTCTTGTCGATCACCGTGCGCGGCAAGTATTTCTTCGACCCGTATTTCGGCGGCGCGCTCATCGCGGGGCGGCGCAACCAGTTCTATCCGATCAACACTTTCTCCGGGTTCACTTACGGCGGCGTGCCGCGCCGCTTCTCGCCCATCAACATCGAGGCGCGCTATCGCCCGCACACGAACCTGACGGCCGACGTGCGCACCAACCTCGACGTGCAGGGCGGCGGCCTGCGCGATCTGGCCGTCAGCTTCGGCATCAACCGTCGGCTCGTGCAGGCGTTTCAGACCTTCTACTATACGCGCGCCATCTCGCTCGCGCCCTCGCTCCGGCAGTTTGCAGACGCGCGCGGCAAAGAGGCCGGGACGCTGCGCGGCGCGCAGTGGAGTCCATACATCTTCCTCGGCAACCGCGAGCGCGGCCTGTTCGGCGGCGCGGGCGTCTTCTTCGACTTCCAGAACCGGCCGGGCAAAAACTCGCCGCTCGTCAGTTCCACAGTCACCGTCGGCTACGCCTGGGATTGCTGCGCCGTCACGCTGCAAGACTCTTTCTTTAACATCGGCCTGCGCAAAGAGAACCGCGTCGTTTTCAGTTTCCGTTTAAACGGCATCGGCACGTTCGGCACGGAGCAGATCGGGCAGAATTTCCGATGATTTTTGCCCTCCGTCGCACGCGCAAAAAGCCGCCAAAAATCCGAAAAATATTGCGCGGGCGTACATCTCTTGGGCGTCCTCGCGGCATCTGAAAAGGGTTCAAAAAAAGCTGTGTTCAGAGCTTTTGACGGACACCCCCACAGTTCCTAATTTTCAGGCCATTTTAGACGAATCAGCAGACGCGCTAGTTCATAAAAACCTACAAAGCGGGCGCGTTTTTTTCATGCAGGAGAATCAATAGATGTTTCGTTCCCCGTCAGGCCGGAAATCCTCCATTCGTGCGCCGCGTCGTCGTGCGCGCCTCTTTGTCTTCGCCGTCGCCCTCTTTGCCTTCGCCGCTGCGCTCCCATACCTCCACGTCGGCGCGTCCGGGCAGCAGGAAGAAGACCGTGCGACTCGTTCGCAAGTTTCTCAGAAGGGACAGGCGAACATCATCGGCGGCGCGCAATTCGTGCCCGGCGAAGTGCTCGTCCGCTTCCGCACGGAAACGGCGGCCAAGACGGCCGAAGCAGTCTCGCTCCCCTTGCGCGCGGCCGACGACGGCAGCCTGATCGAGGTCGACATCGAGAGTTTCGGCGGTTCGGAGACGGTGCGCGGTTTGCGTCTCGCCAAAGTTGACCCGGCGCGCACGCTCGAAGCCGTCGCCGAACTCGCCGCGCGCTCCGATGTGCTCTACGCCGAGCCGAACTACATCTGGCGCGCCACGCGCACGCCGAACGACCCGCGCTACACGAGCGGCGAGATGTACGGCCTGAACCGCATCGGCGCACCCGCCGCGTGGGACACGACCACGGGCAGCAAATCGGTCGTCATCGGCGTGCTCGACGGCGGCGTGGACATCAATCACCCGGACTTGAGCGCGAACATCTGGACGAATCCCGGCGAAGTGCCCGGCAACAATTTCGACGACGACGGCAACGGATTCGTTGACGACGTGAACGGCTGGGACTTTCATCACAACGACCGGACGGTCTTCGACAATGAACTCGGCGACGATCATGCCACGCACGTTGCGGGCACAATCGGCGCGAAGGGCAACAACGGCATCGGCGTCACGGGCGTCAACTGGGATGTCAGCATCGTCTCGATGAAGGTGCTCGGCCCCGACGGCGGCAATACCGCAAACATCATCAGCGGCTACAACTACGCGCGCCGCCTGCGTCAGGCGGGCGTCAACCTGCGCGTGCTGAACAACTCTTACGGCGGCCCCGGCAAGTCTCTGGCCGCGCTCGACGCCATCAATCAACTCAACAGCGTCGGCATCCTCTTCGTCGTCGCCGCAGGCAACTCGGGGCGCGACAATTTCAGCATCCCCGATTACCCCGCCAGCTACGACGCGCCCAACCTGATCGCCGTCGCTTCAACCAACAGCACCGACGGTCTTTCGAGTTTCTCCAACTTCGGCGCGCGCCTCGTCAGCATCGGCGCTCCCGGCTCTAACATCCTGAGCACGACGCCCAACAACACCTACTCCCCCTTCGACGGCACTTCGATGTCTTCGCCGCACGTCGCGGGCGCGGCCGCGCTCATCTGCGCCGCCATTCCTGCCTGTGCCAATAGCTCCGCCGTTAATTCAGGCATCACGACGGCGCAACTGCGCGGCGCGCTTGCCTTCACCGGCGACCGCGTCTCTTCGCTCGAAGGCAAAACGACGACGGGTCGCCGCCTCAACGTCGCCAACGCGATGGCGAGCGCGCTCGAAAACGACGTGACCGCGCCGGCCACGGCCGCCAACTTCCGCGTCACCGGACAGACCGGCCGCAACGTCACGCTCGCCTGGACTGCGCCGGGCGACGACGGCAACGCAGGCACGGTTGCCGACTACGACTTCTTCTTCGTCAACTCGACAGGGCAGGCTAAGACTTTCTTGCCGACCACGCTCGTCCCCGCCGACGCTGGTACGCAGCAGGTCGTGACGGTTGACGTGCCGTTTCGCAACTTCAGCGGCACGATCCAACTGCGCGCCTACGATAACGCGGGCAACTCAAGCACAACTTCCGTCTCCGTGACGGTTCCGGTCAACGCGGGCAGCGATCCTTACACGGTAGCGCTCAGCGCGGCGCAGCCGCTCACGCCCATCACCGGGTCGAGCATCGTCACGGGCGACGACAAGTACGTCTTCCGCAATCTGCCGTTCCCGTTCCCGTTCTACGGCGTGCAGCGCACCAGCGTGACCGTCTCGACGAACGGCGTGCTCTACTTCTCCACGCCCGGGCGCCGCGACAATGGCGATGCCGACGATGTGCCGAGCGAGGTCGAAAGCATGCAAGGTCAGGCGATGATCGCGGGGCTGTGGGACGACATCGACATCAATACGACGATTCGCCCCGGCAGCGGCGTCTATGTCATACAGCCCGACGGCGCGCGCATCATCTTCCGCTGGCAGGGCGTGACGTTCTCCTCGCCGCGCGTCCACATCAACTTCGAGATCGAATTGCGCAACAACGGCACGATCCAGATGCGCTACGGCGACAATTCGCGCGTCTTCCCCGTCGTCGGCATGTCCAGCGGCGAGCCGGACGCTTACGTCGTCACCTCGCACACGCGCGAATGCGTCGCTAATAACAACACCTGCACCAGCGCGCCCATCAATCTGTCGAACGCGCAGACCGTCACTTTCGCTCCGCGCGTCGATCAGTTTTTCTCCATCAGCGGGCGCGTCACGGACACGACAGGCGCGGGCGTGCCGGCAGTCACACTCTTCCTGACGGGCGGCCAAAACACTCCGACCATGACGGACAGTAACGGCAACTATGCGTTCAACGGACTCGCGGGCGGCGCGAGTTATACCGTCACGCCTTCGCACCCGAACTACAACTTCATGCCGCTCAGCATCAACATCCAGAGCTTGACCTCGGATCAGGGCGCGAACTTCAACGCCTTTTCAAACGCCCCGACGGGCGCAAACAGCGTCGCCTTCGCGCAAACCGCCTACCAGCACACCGAAGGCGACGGGAGCGCAACGTTCAACGTCACGCGCACGGGCGACACTTCGGGCACTGTCACGGTCAGCTATCGCACGATTGACACGGACAACTTCACCGTCGGCTGCGCCGATCCCGTGAACAATCAGGGTGGAGCCTTCGCGCGCTGCGATTTCGCCACCACGGTCGGCACGCTCTCCTTCGCCGCGGGTGAACTTACCAAGAGCGTCATCGTGCCGATCATCGACGACGCGCATGATGAAAACTCAGAGACTTTCCAGTTGCAGTTGACGGCCGCGACCGGTACGGGCACGTCGCTCGGCGCGCAGAGAACGGCCACCGCTACCATCACGGATAACGACACGGGCACGGCTCCGAACCCCGTGGTCAACTCCATCCCGTTCTTCGTCCGGCAGCAGTATCTCGACTTCCTCTCGCGCGAACCGGAAGCGGGTGAGCCTTGGTCGGGCGTCCTGACGCGCTGCCCGAACATTCACACCGGCCCGTCCGTCGTTACCGACTGCGACCTTATCGCCGTCTCGCAAGCCTTCTTCGGCGCGCCCGAGTTTCGTCTGAAAGGTGGTTACGTCTTCCGCTTCTACAAAGTGGCCTTCGGCCGCTTGCCCGAATACGCGGAGATCGTTTCCGACATGAGCTTCGTCGCCGGGGCGACCGAGCAGGAAGTCTACGCACGCCGCGCGGCGTTCGCCGTGGCCTTCTCCTTCCGGCCGGACTTCCTCGGAGCTTACAGTTCGATGTCGAACGCGCAGTTCGTCCAGACCTTGTTCGCACGCTACGGTCTGACTTCCGTGACGACGCCCGACCCGGGCACGCCCGACAGCGACACGCGCGTCACTTACACGGCGGCGACCTTCACCAGTCAACTCGACGCGAACTTCCTGACGCGCGCACAGGTCTTACGCGCCATCGCCGACTCAGATCAGGTGCAGGCCGCAGAGTTCAATAGCGCCTTTGTCGCCGTGCAGTACTACGGCTACCTGCGCCGTACGCCCGAACCTCTGGGCTACCAGCAGAACCTCGACGCGCTCAATCGCGGCGTCAGCCCCCGCGAGATGGTCAACGCGTTTCTCAACTCGGCCGAGTACCGTCTCCGGTTCGGCCAACCGTGATGAAGTGGCGAATGGTGAATGGTAAATGGTAAATGGAAAGAAGACAGGTTTTCTCCATTCACCATTTACCATTCACCATTTACCAGTTTGTCTAACTTGCTCTCATGTGGGCGTTGCGCTTAGAATGCCCGTTCCCGTTCGCCCTCGCGGCCTTGTCTGCTGATAGGGAGAGAGGCGCGGCAATCTTAAGAATTTCATGAACAATCCCGTTTCGGCCTCATTTGGAGATTTCCCGGTGAAAAACGCTTTACGCTTGTCTTTGTCAGCCCTGCTGCTCGTCTGCCTGTCGTCTGTCGCGGCCTTCGCGCAGGCGACCCCTAGCCCGACGCCCGATTCGTTCTTCGCGCAAGTTACCTCTTCTACGACCGCCAACTCATACGTCGGCGGCATCAGCGGTAACGGGCGTTTCGTCGTCTTTGAATCGACGGGCGATCTGGCAACGATCCCTCCGGGCCAGACGACCAGAGAGGTCAACAACGCCGACGGCAACCGCGAAATCTTCCTCTTCGATTACGCGCAGCGCCGCATCTTCCAGTTGACCAGCACGACGAGCGCACGCAAAGATGCGACCGCCCCGGCCATCAATCCCACGACGCCGACCAACTTCAACAACATCGCCGTAGAGGTGAGCAACAATCGCCCCTATATCAGCCGCGACGGCCGCTGGATCGTCTTCAGTTCAAACGCCGACACCCCTTTCAACTTTGACGGCGACGCTAACCGCACCGCCCTGCAAGCCGACGGCAATCAGGAGATTTTCCTCTATCGCATACCGGACGTAATGGCCGCAGACCTGCGCAGCGGCGTCGATGCGGGCTACATCAATTTGCGGCAGAACGCCTTTACGCGCATCACCAACACGCCCGCCAGCCGCCTCCCTGTCGCGGGCACGGCCTCAAGCGCGTCCATCGTGGCGGACGACAACCGCGTCGCGCAGACGAACGACCGCGGCTCGCGCATCGTCTTCGTTTCCACGCGCGATCTGGCGGCGAAGAATGCCGACGCTAACCCGGAAATCTTCGCCTGGACGAGAACGTCGAACGCGGCAACCGTGCCCGCCACGGGCGCGTTCACGCAGGTGACGAACACCACCGGCGCGTTCACCTTCAACGACAATCCGAGCATTTCCGGCGACACCCTGACCGACGACGGCGCGGAAGACCCGGCCTCTCGCATCGCCTTCATCTCGAACGCCACCGTGATGCGCGACTTAAACGACGCGACCATCACCACCAACAACGCCGACGGCAACGCCGAAATCTTCGTCACCAGTTTCAACGGCGCGATCACCTCGAACCTGACGCAGGCCACGCGCACGCGCCGCGCCAATCTGAACGAACTCATCAACGTGCTCAATCCGGGGCCGCGCCTGAGCCGCGACGGCCGCCTCCTGGCCTTTGAGACGGTCGCCACCGACCCGAAGGCCGACACCACTACGAACCAGTCTGTGCGCGGCATGTTCGTCTACGTCATTGCCACAGACACCTTCATTCAGATCGGGCCGCGCGGCTCGGCCGCCGACCTCGAAGAGGACGTGATCAGGTTCCCCACCTTCGCCGGGACGGGCGACAACACGCAGATCGTCTTCACCTCGGCGCTCAACTTCACGGCCACCGGCACGCGCGTTGCGCCCACGGACACGACCGGTTTGAACCCGACCGCCTTCAAGCAGATTTACGCCGCGCCCGTTCCGCCTTCGGCGACGGCCGCGCAATCGTTCACGCGCCTGACGAACGTGACGAGCAGTTCGCTCGCGGCGCTGCAAGCCTTTGTCAGCAATACAACCGAGCGTCTGGCCTTGACCTACAGCGGCGAACTCGGCGGCGGCAACGGCACGGCCTCGAATGAAACGGTGGTGACGGCGGAAGTCTTTTATCTGGTCGTGCCCTCTGCCGTGGGCGCGACGAGCACGCCCGCCTCTACGAGCGCGCTCAGCTATTTCACCGGCGCATCTGAGCGCCCGGTGGTAACGCCCGCCGCCTCGCCCACGCCGACGCCTTCGCCGACGCCCGCCGCGACGCCCATCACCGGACTTGCGCCCGGCATGATCGGCATCGTGCGCGCCCCTGCGACCGAAGGCGGCGTCCGTTTCGGCACTACGACCACGCGCATCTGCGAACCGCAGGCAGCCTGCGACGCCGCATCCGAATCGCGCCGTCGGCCGTCTCTGCCGGTCGAACTCGGCGGCGTCTCGCTCTCGATCAACAACGCCGCGGCAGGTCTCTACTTCGTCAGCCCGACGGAGATTCAGTTCGTCGTCCCCGTCGGCCTCGCCGCGCAGACGGGGACAGCCACTTACCCTGTGGTCATCACCGTCAGGGAAGGCGACGCGCCCGCCAGAAGCGTGCGTAGCGTCTTGCAGATCGTCGCGGCTCAGCCCGACATCTTCACCAGATCGGACGCGCCCACGCGCGCCAGCGTCTTCAACGTCACCAACATGACCTTGATGGCCGAGCCTGCGGAAGGCTTCCCCGTCACGACCGACGTGATGGGCACGGCGACGCCGACCAGACTCGCCATCTTCCTGACCGGCATCCGCAACATACCCACGAGCGCCATCACCGTCCGCATCGGCGACCGCACGCTCACCGGCACGACCGAGATCGTGAGCAACACGCCGACCGACATGCCCGGTGTCGATCAGTTGAACGTGCAACTGCGCGCCGACCTCGCCGGACTCGGCGACCAGCCGCTCGTCGTCTCAGTCACCACCGGCGGACTGACGTTTACCAGTCGCCCCGCCGACACCGCGCCGCGCATCCGCATCCGGTAAGCGCTCCGCCGCAACGGTTCACAAAAAATCGTGCGGCCTGACAGTTTCTCCAATGAAAACTGTCAGGCCGCACGATTTTTCTTTTTCGGGAGAGATGGATGGCGAGCTATTTCGCGTCCGTTCCTTCCCGTCGTGCCGGACACCAGCCGCAGGTCTTCTTGATTTCGACAACTTTCAGCATTACAGTTCTTCCCGCCCTATTTAACCATCAAGTTAATAATCGTTCGACAGCATGCATATTGCAATTGACGGCATTCCTCTGGCAGAGCCGAAGACCGGCATCGGCCATTACACTTTTGAACTGGCGCGCGGCCTCGCCGCTCTCGCTCCCGCACACGATTTCGAACTGGTCGCGCACGTCCCCATCCAGCGCGCCGTCGACGATGCCTTCAAGATCGAGCCGCAACCGGCGAACCTGCGTGCCGTGCATGCGCCCGTGAACTCGCTCAGCCGACGCTGGTGGACGATTGGCCTGCCGCTCTACGTGCAGCGACACGGCGTTGCGCTCTTTCACGGCACAAACTACAAAATCCCGCTCTGGAATCGCTGCCGCACCGTCGTCACCATCCACGACCTCTCGCTGCTGCTCCACTCGCACACGCACGAAGAAGAACTCGTGCGCCGCGCGCGCCTGCGCCTTCCGGCCGCCGCGCGCATGGCCTCGAAGATCATCACCGACTCCGAAAGCGTGAAGCACGAAATCTGCGCCCATCTCGGCACGCGACCTGAGAAGATCGCGGTCGTGCCGCTCGCGCCGCGCCGCGCCTTTCGCCCGGTCGGCGTGGACGAATCCGCCGCCGCGCGCCGTCGTCTCGGCGTCGAAGATGATTTCATCTTGTTCGTCGGCACGGTCGAGCCGCGCAAGAATTTGTTGACCCTCGTGCGCGCCTTCGCCGAACTCGTCGGGCACACGTCCCTGCGCCCGCAACTCGTCATCGCCGGACAAAAGGGCTGGCTGACGGACGAACTCTTCGCGCTCATCGAAGAGTCCGGCCTCGGCCGTCGCATACTGTTCACCGGCTACGTCTCCGACGAAGACCTCGCAGCGCTCTATTCCTCCTGTCGCATGTCGGTCTACCCGTCTCTGTACGAAGGCTTTGGCCTGCCGCCGCTCGAAGCGATGAGTTGCGGCGCACCCGTCATCACCAGCCGCATCCCCGTCATCATGGAGACGGTCGGCGACGCCGCTCGCCTCGTCACGCCGACAGACGTGCGGGAACTCACGGACTGCATCCACGAATTATGGACGAACGACGCCGAGCGACGCCGACTCTCAGCAAAGGGACGCGCACACGCCGCTACCTTCACCTGGGAGCGCACCGCCCGTCTCACCCTCGACGTTTACGAAGAAGTTCTACAGGGCGCGCTGTTGGATGGAACGAAAAAGGCCAGCCTCGTGTGAGAGGCTGGCCTTGGGAAGTTGCCGGTTGTGTGCGCTTTTTAGTGGCGGTTGCGATATTCGGAGGAGTAGACGAAGCCCCACACCATCCTCTTGTAATCGCCGGGATTGTTGCGCAGGTAGGTGAGCCAGGCGTTGTAGCCTTCCGGCTCCGGCTCGCGCCGCAGGTAGCCGTAATACTGCATGGCGACGTAGGCCGGGTCAAACTCTTTGGCGTTCACTTCGGGACTCTCGATGATCTTTTTCAACACGCTCGTGCGCGTTTCCGTGCCGTTCTGTAGTCCGGCGATCAGTTGGTCTTTGTTGCTGACCGTGACGCCCGCCGTCGTGAGCAGGGCGTTGACGTATTCGGAAGCGCTCAAGCTGGCCGGATACTTCGCCGCGAAGTCGGCGCGCGAAGGCCACGCGGCGATAAAGGCTTCGCGCTTGGCGATCACTTCCGCGTCGGTCGCGCCCGTCACGCTGCGCATGCCGGAGACGATTTCGGGATAGGTCGGCAGGCGTCCGAGCGAAGCCTTGTAGAGGCGGACGACGAGGTAGCCTTTGAAGTTGAATTCCGCAGACTCGAAGAAGCTCTTGGAAACCAGCACGCGCGCGCCGTTGACGCCGCCGAGGCAGTCCGGGTCGCCGTTGCAGGCGTTGAGAACTTTCATCCAGTCGTTGAAGCCCTGAGCTTCGGGGAAGCGGCTCAGAAAGTCTATGTACTGCTGCTGGACGAAAAAGTCGCTGTCGTCGATGGTGATGCGGGTGTTCGTGCCCGGACGCAGGCGCACGGGCTTGACCTTCACGTCGCCGTAAAACAGCTCTGACGGCAGCGTGGGGTCTTCGGTGACGACTCTGAGCGTCGGCGCGCTCTGCGACTGCGCGACGGCAAAGGACGCGCACAAGGCGGTTAAGAATATGGCAACGACGAATCTACGCATCTCTTTTGTTACTCCCGGTACTCTATAGACGGTGGGACTGTTTTTCTGTAGCTTAGGAAATCCTTGGGAGAGCCGGGGCTACTTCGGAATCGCTCTTTTCGCACCCGCCCGGCGGTCGTTCGCGGGCACTGCCCAACAACGGTTATCGTAGCTTGCCCTCAGAGCGTTTGTCAACGATATTGACCCACACGCAGGTTAAGACGCGCGAGGCCGGGGCGCGGTCGAAAATAAGTTTGCGGGCGTCTCTCTCAAGGCGTTCGCGGAAACTACGTGCGAGGGCACGTTTAGAGATGCCTCGATGCGCGTCGGTCGTTGCCCGAAGCGGGCGCTTTTGCAGTCTAAAAGAGCGTAGACGGATGGGGAAAACTTCTTTGCGGAGAGACGACGATTCGAGCGCGCGCTGGTGGCACGGGCGGCGGGGCGACGCGGCCGTCCTTGCCTTCATCACGCTGTTCTTCACGCTGATGTTCGCCGAGCAAATTTTCCGTGGAAAATTTCTGCTCGCGGGCGACCCGCTCTACTATTCCTACCCTTTGCGGACGGTGGGATGGGAGATGCTGCGCCAGGGACAACTTCCTTTGTGGACGCCGCTCGTCCTGTCCGGCTATCCGCTCCTGTCCATGTCGCAGTTGGCCTTCGCCTACCCGCTGACGTGGGGCCACCTGTTTCTGCCGGGACACTGGGCGGAGCAAGTTTACGTGCTCGCACCGTTTCTGCTCTCTCCTGCGTTCACTTATGCCTACGCGCGGGAAGTGGGACGCAGTCGCACCGCCGCGCTCCTTGCCGGTCTCGCGTTCGGCTACGGCGGAATGATGTGCAGCGGCATCGCTTTTGCGGGGGTGCTCTCGAACAGCATGTTGTGGCTGCCGCTCGTGCTGATTCCGATTGACCGCGCCTGGAGAAGGCGCGGCCGGTTCGTCTCGCTGCTCGTCGGCGCGTCCGCCGCCTACACCTTGTCCGTCCTCAACGGCCATGGTCAGAGTTTCCTCTACACAGGCATCGTCGCCGCCGCGTACGGTTTCTACCTGTCGCTCGTTCCGCCTCCCGCGCGAGAAGAGAAGGAAGACGCGAACGACGGCGAGACGGGTGACAAAGACCCGACGAACTACGGGCGCGCGTCGAAGGGGGGCGACGGTGCGAGCATCCTTTCGGGCTGGCGCGAGTGGGGCAGGTGGCGGCCTTTGTTCGTGGCGCTCGGCGCGCTATTGTGCGCGGCGGGGCTGGCGGCGTTCCAGATTCTTGAGACGATGCGCGCGGCGCGGCGCAGCATCCGCAACACGCTCAGCTACGAAGCCATCAGCACGGGCGCGTTTACCTTCAAGGAAGCTGTCGCCTCGCTCCTCATCCCGCTTAACTATTCGACGGACGTGTCGGCCTACGTCCCTTCGCTCGCGCTCATCTTCGCCGCACTGGCGCTGGTCGCACTCGTCCTCTGCCGCGACGAAAGACGCGACGCGCGCATCTACTTCTGGCTCGCAGTGGCCGTCGTCGGCTGGGTCTTGATGCTCGGCCCGAACACGCCCGCGCAGCAGCTCGTCTATCGCCTGCCGCTGCTCAACAAATTTCGTGTGCCCTCACGCCACACCTTCGAATGGACGTTCGCCGTCGCCATCATCGCCGCTTACGGTTGGGACATCGCCGTGCGCAGGGGGTGGCTCGCTGTAAAGCCGTCGGGCGCGGCGCGCATGCGACACCGGCGTGGCTTCGAGAAGATCGTCATTGCGGTTTTGCTGTCTCTGGCGGTCGCCATCGGCGTCTACTGGTGGCGCGCCGTTCAAGTGCCGGGCTTGCCCGGTACTTCCGATTACACGGGCTTGCCGGAGTCAACTTTCCTTCTCTGGAAGACCGCCTTTACGCTCGTCCTGCTCGTGCTCATCTGGCGGAGCGCACGCGTCGCTTCGCAGAGAGCGCGTGCGGGCTTATGGATGACGGCCATCGCCGTCGCGTGTTTCGTCGAACCGTCGGCGGCCATCTCGCGCTGGTACGAAGGGATGCTTTTTACGGAGGAGCGTTTCCGCGTCGTCTCGCCCACGACGCGCTTTTTGCAAAACTACCCGGCCTCCGAGATGCGCGTCTACACGCGCGTCCAACTTTACTCGGAAGAGTTCACCACACGCCCGCGGCTCGAGGCGCCGAACCTGACGGCGCTCTACGGCATTCAGAATCTGGCGGGCTACGAACCGCTCATCTTCGAACGCTACAGCCGCGCGCTCGGCGGCGTCGGGATGGACACGGTTAGCGAGCGCGAAGGCTACGCGGGCAAGAACGCGAGACTCTTCCGGCCGCGCTCGCACGTACTCGATCTGCTGAATACACATTTCGTCGTCTCTTACTCGAACCTTGCGCTCGCAGTCCAGAACCTCATGCACCGTGAGGGCGTCGCCTACTTCATGGCGGACATGCAGACCTCCGTTGATCCCGGCACGACCGAGACGCTCGGTGGCGGCGCGGGCGAGGCCGACACGCTCGCGCTCGTCACGTCGCTGGCGGGCGCGGGCGAGATGGAGCAGGACACGGAGGTCGCACGCGTGCGCGTCCAGTTTTCCGGCGCGCCCGCAGTCGAGCGAATTTTGCGCGCTGGTATAGACACGGCCGAGTGGGCGCACGAACGCCCGGACGTGCGCCATGCCGTCCGTCACGCGCTCGCGCCCGTCTTCGACGCGCGCCCCGGCGACGAACAGAACAGCTTTCCGGCGTATCGCTACATCGCGTCTCTCCCGCTCGGCGCGCGCGGCCGCGTGGAGAAGATAGAGATCACGAACCTGACTTCCCGCTCGTCCCTCGCTTTGTGGAAAGCGACCCTGCACGACTCCGCAAGTAAAACTTCCACGCCGATCTCTGCCGTGCCTTACGAATCCTGGGAAACTGTCTATCAACAGGATCACGCGCTCATCATGCGCAACCGACGCGCGTTGCCGCGTGCGTGGCTGGTCGGTGCAGCCGAATCAGTTGACGGCGAAGAAGCCTTCCGGCGCATCAGCGGCGAAGGCGCGCACAGCTTCGACCCGCGGCGCACGGCTTTACTTGAAGTAGCGCCTGCGGAGATGCCCGCGCTCACGGGCGGAGAGTTGGCAGCGGGCAGCACGGCGCGCATCGTCGAGTATGAACCGAACCGCCTCTCGATTGAGACGAACGCAAACGAACCGTCAATTTTGGTCGTCAGCGAGATGTTTTACCCGGGTTGGGAGGCGACCGTTGACGGGAGTTACGCACGCATCCATCTGACGAATTATCTGTTGCGCGGCGTGCATGTGCCTGCGGGGGCGCATCGCGTGGAGATGCGTTACACCGCTCCGGCCGCGCGCAACGGCGCGTTCATCGCCGCGTGCACGTTCGTCGGCCTCTGCCTGCTCTCCCTCTTCGACCGTCGCGCGAAGCGGCGCAGGCGGAATGCAGTTATTGTTTAGAAGCAGAACGCGCACGATGAAGTTGAGAGACACGGCCGGGCAATTCAGGATTTCGCGCGAGCGCGGGCGCGACGCGGCCGTCCTACTCTTCATCGCGGCCTTCTTCACACTCTTCTTCAATCAATTCTTATTCGGCGACAAGTTCATCGTCGGCGGCGACGCCTTCGCCTACTCTTACCCTTTGCGGACGGTGGGATGGGAGATGCTGCGCCAGGGACAACTTCCTTTGTGGACGCCGCTCGTCTTGTCCGGCTATCCGCTCCTCTCCATGTCGCAGTTGGCCTTCGCTTATCCGCTGACGTGGGGCCACCTGTTTCTGCCGGGACACTGGGCGGAGCAAATTTATGTGCTCGCACCGTTTCTGCTCTCTCCTGCGTTCACCTATGCCTATGCACGCGAAGTGGGGCGCAGCCGTGCGGCCGCGCTGCTGGCAGGTCTCGCCTTCGGCTACGGCGGCGCGACCATAGGCTTGCTCGGCGTCGTCGGCTTCTTCACGAACGCGATGATGTGGCTGCCGCTCATGCTCGTCGCCATCGAACGCGCGCGCGCCGGGCGACGTTTTGCCTCGTGCCTGTCGGCAGCGTCCTTCGCCTACGCGATGTCCGTCCTGACCGGACTGGCGCAGGGGTTCGTCTACGTCGCACTCGTCGCCGTGGCCTATGCCATCTGGCTCGCACTGTTCGACGCGCCGCGCCTTCCTGGAAGCGACGCATCACCGGAGGCGCGCGAGACGGACGCGCAGGAAGGCGCTATGCGTTCGTGGTCGAGTCGTGCGTGGACAATCCGGAGGCGATGGCAACCCGTCGCCGTGGCTGCGGGCGCAGTTGCTTTCGGCGCGGGGGTCGGCGCGTTTCAGATTTTGGAGACGATGCGTGCCGTGCGTCGCAGCATCCGCCGCACGCTCATCTACCCGTTTTTCGTGAGCGGTTCGTTTTCGCCGCGCGTCGCTTTAAAGTCGCTCGCTGCGCCGCTCTACACGGAGCGTTTCGCGGACGTGGGAACTTACGTCGCGCCGCTCGTCATGTTGCTCGCCTGCGTCTCTGTCCTGCATGCGTTGCGACGCACTACTACCATTACTTCCTCTGCGCCGCGACGCGACCGGCGCGTTCTTTTCTGGGCGGCCACGGCGCTCGTCTCTTTCGTCTTTATTCTCGGCCAACACACGCCCGTCTACGGCTGGCTATATCACTTGCCCGTCGTCAACAGCTTCCGCGTGCCTTCGCGCTTCGCTTTCGTCTGGACGTTCGCCGCCGCCATCCTCGCCGCCTATGGTTGGGACGCGCTCGTCGCGCGCCCGCAAGCGCTGACAGGCGTGCGCGCGTCTGCAAGGCGTTGGAACGTTGCGCTCGTCTGCGGTCTCTTCGCCTTGAGCGCGCTCGTCGGATTCTTCTGGTGGCGGGAGACGGTGCGCGCGGCCATCACGGATTTCGACGCGAGAGCTGGCGTGCCGCGCGCCTGGACGGAAGGCTTCTGGTACGCGGGGCTGCCGCTCTCGTCTTACCTCAACTGGAAACTCGCGTTCACTGCCCTGACGCTCCTCGTCATCTGGCGCGGCGCGAAGATCGATTCGACTCGTGCGCGCACAGTCGTCCTCGCCTGCGCGCTTGCGCTCGTCTGTTCCGTAGAGCCGTTCGTCGTCGTGTCGAACTGCTGGCAAACGTTCGCCAAGCCGCGCACGCGTTTCGACGCGGCATCGCCCGTCACGCGTTTCTTGCAGACGAAGACGCGCGCCGACGGCGACGACCCTCCGGCGCGCGTCTACACGCGCGTCAAGTTGTTCGCCGAAGAGTTCGACCCGACGCCGCGCTTCGACCCGCCGAACCTGACGGCGCTCTACGGCTTGCAGAACACGGGCGGCTACGAACCGCTCATCTTCGAACGCTACAGCCGCGCGCTCGGCAACGTACATCTCGACGCGGCCAGCCCGCTCCCCGGCTTCGCACCGAACCTCAACGTCTTCGACGCGCGCTCGCACCTGCTCGATCTGCTCGGCGTGCGTTTCGTCGTCAACGCGGAGATGCCCACGGGCGCGCCCGCGATTGAGCGTGAAGGCGTGCGCTTCAACCCGGACGAACTGGCGACCGAACTAAGACCGGGCGAAAAACTCTCGCTCGAAGTGTCGCCCGCCGCCGCTGCAACGGCCGACACGCTCGCGCTCGTCACTTCGATGTCGAACTCTACGGCTGTTGCGGACGATGCGACCGTCGCAGACATTCTCATTCACACGAAGGACGGACGCGTCTTCGAGCGACAGCTTCGCGCGGGGCGCGACACTTCCGAATGGGCGCACGAACGCCCGGACGTGCGCGCGTCCGTCCGTCATGCGCTCGCGCCGGTCTTTGATAGCAACGCGGTGGAAGACGCGGGCGGGCGTTATTCGTCGCATCGCTATTGGACGCGCATCGCGCTCGGCGAGAGTTTGGAAGTGGAGCGCGTCGAGATCGTCAACACTGCGGACGCGGGCACGGCGCTTGCGCTCTGGAAAGCGACTCTCTACGACACTGCGCGCCGCGAGTCGCAGACGCTCGCGCGCACGCAGCGAAGTCTCTACGCGGGACTCGACGCGGCGCGCTGGTCTGTCGCTTACGACGCGGAAGACGTGCTCGTGCTCGAAAACCGGCGCGCACTGCCGCGTGCGTGGCTGGTCGGTGCAGCCGAATCAGTGGACGGCGAAGAAGCCTTGCGCCGTATCAATGGAGAAAGCACACACAACTTCGATCCATGGCGCACGGCTTTGCTTGAAGTAGCACCTGCGGAGATGCCCGCGCTCACGGGCGGAGAGTTGGCAGCGGGCAGCACGGCGCGCATCGTCGAGTATGAACCGAATCGGATCGTGGTCGAGACGAATGCAGACCGCGCGGCGCTGCTCGTTCTAGGCGAGATCAACTATCCGGGTTGGGAGGCGACCGTTGACGGCGCGGCGGCAGAGGTGCACGCGACGAATTATCTGCTGCGCGGCGTGTACGTCCCGGCGGGCGCGCATCGTGTGGAGATGCGCTACACCGCTCCGGCCGCGCGCAACGGCGCGTTCATCTCCATCCTGAGTTTGCTCGTGCTCGGCGGCTTGCTCGTCTGCGCGAGACGAAAGAAAGGAACTACGAAACCACACGAAACGACGCGAAGAAGAGTTTAGTGCTTTTTCGTTTCGTGTCGTGCGCGTGTGAGTTCGTGGTTCCTTGTTTTTGTTAGTTGCTCTAACGGTGCTCGCGCGCTTCCTTCCTCTTCAACCAGAAAACGCACGCTGCCAGAAACAGCAGAGAGACGGCGCTGACGGTCGCCCCGCGATAGAAGGAGCGCGGGCGGAAGTCGAAGCGAACGCGGTGCGTCCCGGCCGGGACGGCGAGGCCGCGCAGGGCGTAGTTCGCGCGCACGAGGCGTGCGGGCGCGTCGTCCACGGTCGCCTCCCAACCCGGATAGAACACGTCGCTCGTGACGAGAAAGGCCGGGGTGCTCGTACGCGTCTCGACTTCCATGTGCCCGTCCGACAGATGCGTGACGCGCGCCACAGCCGACGCGTCGAGCGCCTGCGCCGCGAAGTCGAACGGTTCTTCCACGAGCGCGACCGTAGCCGGGTCGAACGCTTCGCCGCCTGCGAGCCGCGACGAATGAAGCGCGCCGAGCGCTTCCTCTTCCGTCACGCGCAGAACTTTACCGACGAGCCACGCGCGTGGCCGTGCGCGCAGATTCTCGTAGACGCTCGCTTCGCCCACGTCCTCCGGTTTGATCTGTCCGTAACCGCTGTTTGCCGGATTGATGTCCATGACGTGTCGCCAGCGCGACGTGTCCGCGAGCGTCCCTGCGACGGGGACGACCGGCGTGGACGTGCCGTCGCTTGCGTCGAGCAAACTGATCTTCTTGAGCGAGAGCGAGGCCGTCTTGCCCGCAGTCCATTCGAGCGCGATGCGTTTCACTTCGACCGTGGCGGGCAGACTGAGACGCGCCGCGTAGTCGTGTCCTTCGCAACGCACGTCGCCCGCCCGCGTCACGGGATAGCTGCGATAGATGGGCGCGCGGCTTTGCTTCAAGGTCGGCCGCACGTCCGCGCAGTCGTAAGCCCACTCGGAGGTGTCGCGCCCGGCGCGAAGACTTTGCGTGTAAGTTTGCCCGCGCGTATCCGTGACGGAGAGACGCGCGACTTCCGCTTCGTCCGCGACTGCCGCAGAGCAGGCGAGCGCCGTGGCGACGGAGACCGCGTTTGCGCGCACCGCTCGCGGCAACTCGATTGCGAACTCTTCCGGGTGCGGCGCACCGCAGCCCGCGCCGAGCGAGACGTTGAACTCGCCCTGCGTCCAACTGATGCCTTGCGCGTCCCGCATGGCGGGCGGGTTAACTTGATCGCGCGGCACGAAGAGGTAGCGCACGGCCAACATGTCCAGACCGAGGTTCGCCGGGTCGCGCCACGTCGCATCGACGACGCTTCCGTGCGGCGGCATCGTCAACAGGCGGCTCGTGCGCGAGAGTATGAAGGGGCCGTAGCCGCTCGCGCTCGGAAACTGCCAGAGCTTCGACAAGTCGGGCGGTATCTCGCTGACGCGCCCCGTGCCGCCGCGCACGGGCAACAGGCGCGTGTGCGTCGCCGCGAGTTCGTCGCGCAAAGGCACGGCCGCACGGGGCGGCGACTGGAAGACTTTGTAGGGCGGCCCGTAGTGCCATTCGTAAAACCAGGTGAAACTGGCGAGGTCGAGCGCGAGCACAAAGAGGAGCAGCGCGCCGCGCGCGAAAGAGTGCGGACGCCTGTGCCAGTAGAAAAGCGCGCACGCGCCCGAGAGCAGGACGACGAGCGGCACTCCCGTCGCCGGGTTCGCCCACGGCAGAAAACTGAGCGGACGCCGCATCGACTCGGTCGCCAGAGCGTTCATGCGTCCACTCAACGCGACGACGAGCGCGAGGCACGCGAGCATCACGCCTGCCCCCGCGATGAGCGTGCGCGTGATGAGACGACCGGACGCCGCGCGCTGCAAGACGGCCTGCGCGCCGAACGCTGCGAGCACGCTCACGCCGAGCGACAACTCCATGAAGTGGCGCGCGGGCACGCGAAACTTGTTGATGACGGGAAGTCGATAAGTGAGACGCGCGAGCGGCGTCGCATCGCCGAGTGCGAGCAGGAAAGCGACCGTGCAGACGGCGAGCCAGAACCACGCGAGTGTGCGTCTACGCGCGGTGAAGAATCCGATGCCTGCAAGCAGGAGCGGCAGCAAACCCACGTAGCCGCTCAGTTCGCCCGCGCCCCAACCGCCCGCCTCCGAACCCCACGCGCCGAAGTAGGGCAGGTCGTAGAGCGTGCCGGGCGAACCGCCGAACAAATACGGAAAGAGCAGCATCGGAATCTGGCGCGGCGGCAGCGCGTAAGAGACAAAGTCTGCGAAGCCGAGCGAGGCGCGCAGGCTCGCTGCGGCCAGTTCCGTCGTCGGCCACAGTTGCAAGGCCGCCAGTCCCGTCCCCGTCAAGACCATGAGCGCGCACAGAAAGTAGTAACGCACGCGCCCGACGCCAGCACGCCAGCCGCGCACGAGCGCATACGTGCCGCCGAGCACAAGCATGTAGACGAAGATTTGCGGATGCCCCGCGAGTGCCGCACACGCCACCGACAACGCGCCCGCGCCGTACCACAAACCACTCGCCGCAGCGCGCCGCACACGTGCGCCGTCTTCGTGTTGCAGAGCGTTCGAGGTCTCTTGTTGCTGCTCGTCGGCGGAGTCGCCTGAGTCAAAGCGTCGTGCGTGTCCAGTGTCTTCCCGTGACCGCGCCAGTTTCTCAAGCGAGAGGATAAAGAGCGGCAGCCACGCGGCGGCATGGATGAGCGCGGCATGACCGAGGTGCGCGACGAGGAAGCCGCACATGCCGTAGCAGACGCCGCCGACAGCAGCCGCGAAGCGCGAGCGCGTGAGAGCGTAAGCGTAGGCGTAAGCGAAACTCGACGCCAGCACGTAGGCCGAGAGCAGAAACGCGTTCCAACTTTTGACGAGCGAGAACAGGAGCGCGGGCGGATACCACATCATCAACTGCGAATCGCCCACGGCCGGAAATCCGCCCCACACAGATTCGTCCCACAACACGCGCCGCGCGTAAAAGTTCGGCAGGAAATAGAGTATGCCGTCGCCCGGCGCAAGCAGGTAAGCGGAGAAGAGAACCGGCGCGAAGAAGACGACGAACAACAACGTGTAGCCCGCGACGACACAGAGCGCGTGCAGCCACACACGCCCCGTCGCCTTCGCTTCGACGGTCTCGCCGGACTGTTCGCGCGTGTTCGCTTCGGGCATTCAGCTTGAGGTGCGCAGTTTTGAAATAAACGGCCGGAGAGCTTCTTCTAAACGGGTCATCGCGTCGATCATCGGGTGTTGAACCGTCTCCCAACGCGCTTCGTCGCCTTCGCTGCCGCCATTCGACAGGCGGCAAGTAATACGACTGCTTTTCCTGCCTTCAAGTCTTTCCCAGGATAATTTCCTGTCTTCAAGTCTTTCCCGTGATGACAACCCTTCAAAGGCAGCTTCAATTTCGTGTCTGTGGGATTCCAACTCGTCGAAGATTCTTTTGTTGTCCGTCGCGTCCGGGCGGGCAATGTAAAGCTCGACGCGGCTTTCGTTCAGCCCGATCACATACCTGAAATGGAGTCCGCTGACGCCCGTACTGATCCCGATAAAGTCGCGTGCGGAAGGTGTCAGCTTATGCCGAAACTTGGTTCTGCCTTCGCTCAGAGTAAGCAGTCTCTCCAAAAACTTACGGTGAGGAAGGTGTGTGGCCTGTTCTGTTGGGTTCATTGATTCTGTCTTCTTCGGATGTTCGTGCACACAGGTCAACGCCGTCGCGCGATGACGTACATGATGTCGTAGAGGTTGAGGTAGAAGCCGAGACGGCCGATGCCGAGGCGTTCGAGCGGGCGATAGAGCGCGGGCTTCTGCTGGCGCAGGACGAGGACGTTATAGGCCATGTTGCCGATGCTGCGATAGAAGCCGCAGTAGCGATTGTAGACAACGTCGAAGCCGTAAGAGTCGAGCAGTTGGGCAATTGAGGCGCGTGAAAAATAGTGCAGGTGTGTGGGCGGGTGGATGAGCCGCCACTTGTCGCGGCGCAGTCGCGCGTTGAGGCTTTCGATGTCGCCGGTGGTGAGCGCAAGGAGCGCGCCCGGCTCCGTGTGCGCGGCGACCTTTTCGACGTACCGTTGCGGCTCGCGCAGGTGTTCGATGGTGTCCCACATGCAGACCACGTCGAAACGGCGTGCGCCGTAATCGTGCGCGAGAAAGTCGGCCTGCACCACGTCGAGTTTCAACTCTTCGCGCGCGTAGAGCGTGCCCGCGTCCGTGATGTCGATACCTTCGACGTGTTCGAACTCGTGGCGTGCCACGTCGAGAAAGAAGCCGTAGGCGCAACCAATTTCAAGGAGTCGGCGGTCGCGCGCGGGGTCGAGAAACTTTTTTAGTTCGCGTAGGCGCAACCGGAAGTTTTTGCGGAAGAACGCAGCGTCGGCCGCGTAGTCGCTGAACTCAGCGCCGGTGAAGAACTCTTCATTGTAGAGCGCGAACAGTTCCTCGTCGGTCAAGCGCATGTCCGCGAAGACGTAGCCGCACGCGCCGCAGCGCAGGATGCCGGGATAGAGCGGCGCGCTGTCCTCCGCGCCACACACGATGCAGCGAGTGTCGTGCGCGGCATCGGCCGTCGCCGCGTCGTCGTCGAGTTTGATTTGGGTTGAACTCAAAACAGTTTAACTTCGCGCGCAACTCAGAACAGTTCGGTGTCTTTGATGTAGCGTGGGCGCGCTTTGGTCTCTTGATAAATCTTGCCGATGTATTCGCCGACGATCCCGAGGAACATGATCTGCACGCCGCCGAGAAAATAGATCGGGATGATCGTGCCCGCCCAACCGGGCGGCGTGTGCCCTTTGAGTTTGTGATAGAGGTAAAAGAGCGTCATCAACACGCTGAACAGAAAGACGAGCATCCCGGCCAGAGTCACCAGACGCAAGGGGACGATGCTGAACGACGTGATGCCGTCGAGCGCGAGCGACGCCAGTTTTCCGAAACTATGTTTCGAGCGCCCCGCGCCGCGCCGGCGGACGTTGAAAGGCACGATCTCCGACTTGTAGCCGATGTCCACGAAGATGCCGCGCAGAAACAGATTGTATTCGCGATACTCGGCGATGGCCTCGATGGCCTTGCGCGAGACGAGCCGGTATTCCGAATGATGCTTGATGATGCGCGCGCCCATCAGGCGCATCAGGTTGTAGAAGAAACCGGAAGTCGCCTTCTTCAAATAAGAATCGCCGCGCCCGCGCCGCACGCCGTAGACGATGTGCGCTCCCCCGGCGTACTTTTCCAGAAACGTCTCGATGACTGCCTCGTCCTGCTGCAAGTCTGCATCGATGGTGACGACGCAATCGGCATGTTCTTTGACGGCGAGCAAGCCCGCGAGCAGAGCGTTCTGCGTGCCCACGTTGCGCGCGAGCTTCAACCCTTTGACGCGCCCGCCAGTGTGCCCGTGCAGTTCTTCGACGACCACCCATGTGCGGTCGCGGCTGCCGTCGTCAACGAGGTAGACGAAACTGCCCGCGTCGATCTTCCCCATGCCTGAGAGCTTCTGCAAAACTTCACAGAGACGACGCGCCGTCTCTCCGATAACCGCTTCTTCGTTCAGACACGGCACGACGATGGCGAGCACAGGCGCGCTCGGCCGCACGTCAGACGACGGAGTCAACACAGACTCGCCCGCCGCCGTCGTCGCGGTGCGCTTGGCAAACTCCGTCGCCGTCCCTGTCTCTTTCGTGGTCGAACTCAAAAGTTATGCAACCTCTACGGCGCTGTCGGTGTGGCCGTGCATGTGCGAACTCTCCATCCGCGCGATCAACTCGTCGAGAACGTGTTCGATGCTCGCAGGCGTGAACGCCTCGCGGCGCGCGCGTCCGGCTTCGACGAGGCGACGGCGCACGCCAGCATCGTCGCTCGTGAGCAGCTTAGCGAGAGCGGCGACGGCGCGCAAATCGTCTTTGTCGTCGAACAGCAGCCCGGCGTCGCCCAGTGTTTCGGGAACGGCTGCGCTGCGGTAAGCGAGGACGGGCACGTCGAACCACATCGCTTCGACGAGCGGCACACCGAAGCCTTCGTGTTCACTCAGCGACCAGTATAGGTGCGCCGTGCGGTAGTAGGCCAGCAGTTCCGCGTCGTCGATGCGGCCGGTGACACAGACGTGCGCGCCGAGGTCGTGCGCGTCGATGGTGCGCAGGACGTGCGCGTAGAAAGGATCGGACGGGCGGCCTTCGCCCGCGATGATGAGACGCGAACGGGGGGCGAGCGCGCGGTAGTGCGCGAAGGCTGTGACGAGTTCGTCCTGCTTCTTGTTCGGTGCGATGCGGCCGACGAAGAGAATGTTCGTGCGGCCGTCCTGCAAGCGCTCCATCAAAGCCGAGTCGGCGCGCATGTTCCACTTCAAAGGATCGCAGATGATCGGCAGCACGCCGGGAGAAGGGAAGCCGCAGGCGGCGAGTTCGGAAGCGTTGAAGGCCGAGTCGCCGACCGAGACGGGAAAGTGCGGCGCGAGGCGCGGCAGGTGCGAGCGCCCGGTCTGTAACATCCACGCGAAGCCGGGGCGATAGGGCGCGTAGTATTCACCCGGCGTGACGTTGTGATAGACGAGACACTTCGCGCCCGCGTGTTCGACGGCGAAGGCCGTCAACTCCGAGCCGATGGAATGATGATAGAGCAGCGCGTCCGTCGCGCGTATGTGCGCGGGGTCGAACAACTGCGCCTCCTGAAGCAAACGCTCGTCGCGCCGCTTGACGAAAATCTCCGACGCGTAGCCGCGACGGCGCAGGTAGTCGCGCACGCTCATCGCCTGATTCGAGATGGCGTCGCCGTAGACGATGTCGGGCAGTAGTTGGTGGATGGCTCGCGCCGGATGAACGGCAGATGCCGTTTGCCGGTGCGGCGTCTCTTCGAGAGAGTCGAGCAGTTGTTCGTAGCGCGCGATGACCTTGTTCCAGTCTGCGTGTTCGGCGGCATAGGTATGGCCGCGCGCGCCCAGTTCCGCGAGTTCGGCTTCACCGGCGCGTGCGACGAGCGCGAAGACCAGCGCCCAGTCTTCAACGGTCGCCGCGAGCCAGCCGCCTCCGGCGCGCTCGACGGCGGTGGCCGTGGCGAGGCATTCGCGGTGCGCGGCGACGGGGCGCGCGCCGTAGCTCCAGGCCTCCATCAGCGCGCGCGAGAAACTTTCGTTGCGGCTCGGTTGAAACAGCGCGCGACAATGGACGAGCAACGCGGCCTTTGTGTCTTCGCCGACGAAGCCGAGGTCGAAGACGCCGCGCTCGCGTTCGTCGTAAGAATGCGCGCCCGCGCCCGCGAGAACGAGCCTGAGCGGCGAGGCCGTGTCGCTCGCCTTGAAACGTCGGAAGGCACGGACGAGGAGATCGGTGTTCTTCGTCTCGTCGCGGCGGCCGAGGTAGAGCACGAAGGGCACGCCGTCGCTTAGTTCGGCCGGAAGCGCGGCGGCGAGTTGTTCGTGCGCAGCGTCGGGCGTTTCGATGCCCTCGCCCGTGACGAGGCCACGCGCGTAGACCGACGCGCCGTAGAGCCGCGCGGCGAGTTCGCGTTCGCCGTCGGAGTTGAAGAGGACGAGCCGTGCGCTTCGAAACGCTGCTTCGACGGCGGGCAGGTAAGCCGCAGGCTCGTCGTGCAGGCACGGCTGCAAGAGCGCGCGTTCGGTGGCGGCGACGAGCGGTAGTCCTCGCGTCGTCGTGGCGAACATGTAAGGGATGAAGAGAAAGGCGCTGTAATCGTCGGCGTGCGCGCCGAGGTGTTCGAGAAGCGCGGGCGAATTGATGTTCTGGCCGTCGAAAATTTCGGCGTCCGCATCGGAGAGCGGAGAGACACCGGGGCGCAAATCCGCGTGCGTGAGCGAGAGAAGTTTGGCGTTGACGCGATCAAAGCTCTCCCTGTTGCGCGCGCCGACGGGGAAGCGGTGGACGCGCAGGCCGTGCTCGTCAGTCAGGCCGTGCGGGAGATGGTTCGTCGCCCAGTCGTCTTGAAACGAGCGGCAGCAAGTGGTTAAGACTTCCACTGAGCGTCCGCGCGCGGCAAGGCGCGTCGCAACTTGAAAGGCTTGTTGCTCGGCTCCGCCTTTCAACTCCGCCCCGAACCAGGGGATGACGATGGCGAGCGGTTTCATGCTTGACCGGAAAAATTCTCCTGCGTCGTGTGGGCTGTCTCTTCCTGCGGCGCGCGCAAGGCTGCAAGCGCCGCTTCGAACTGCCGGCGCGCGCGTTCGTGCCGTGCGTCGAGCGCGCGCAGTTCTTCGCGCAACTCTTCGAGCACAACCTTCTGCGTCTCCACGATGACGCGCTGTTCGTGTATCAAAAATTCCTGTTGCGCGTCGGCCGCGAGTTGCTGCTCGCGCCTGAGCGTCTCGGCGAATCGTTGTTGCGCCGTGATGGCTTCGGTCAACTCGACGAGCGCGGCCTGCGCCTGCTCCACCTGCGTCTGCGTCTGCTGCTGCAGCGCCTCTATGTGTGACTGCAATCCTTGTGTCTGTGACTGCAATCCTTGTGTCTGTGCCTGCAAGGCCTGCGTCTGTGTCTGCAACTCGGCGTGGCTGTCGGATAGTTCGAGCAGCGCGTCGGAGAACATCTGCACGGCCTCGACGAGTTCTTCATGTTGCGAAGGCGTGACCGACGGGGGCGGCGCGGCGGCGGTAGTCGCAGTCGTGGGCGCGTTCGTCATGCTCAGGTGCGCGAGTCGTTCGTTGACGTAGTCGGCGATGAGTTGCTGTTGCGCCAGCGCGTAGGCTTCAAACTGTCGCTGGTGCTGCATCAACACGGGCAGGCGCACGAGCGCGCGCACGAGCCGCAGCACGTAACCGAGCACGGGCATGCGTGCAAGCCTTCGCATCAGAGGCGACGGCAGCCCTTCGATTCTCACGCCGCGCCCAGCCACGCTCGCTTCACGCGAAGACAAAAGGCGTTCGATGATCTCCACTTTGCCCGCGCGCCCGCCGCGCAAATCGTCCAGGTCGAGCGCAAATTCAGACGCCGAGGGCGCGCGCCGCAGGACGGCTCGATAGACACCCTCGACGAAATGCCGGTCGTGATAATCCAACAACTCCGCGACGTGAAATTGCGTCCTGTCGCCCGCCTCAAAGTCTGTCTGCAGCACGAGCGGTTCGACGTGAACGGCAGAAGATTGTGCTTCAACTGACTGCGCTTCAACGGGCGACACGTCAACCGCCTGCGCTCCGACAGCGACTTCGCGCGACGCGTCCGCGCCGTCACGCGCTGCGCCCGTCGCACGCTTGCCCGCGTTGGATTTCGTGTCGTCCACTTCGATCAAGGTCTCTTTCAATCAGGCTTGTCCAATCAGGCTTGCACGGCGCGCGTCTCGTCGCTCGCGCGCCCGCTCAAGCTGTCGTCGTCCCGCTCGCCCGCGCCTGTCTCCGCGCGTCGCTTCACCGCCACGCGCGCGTTCAGATTGGCGATGCCTTCCATCTCCACCGCGCACGAGACGCGGAAAAAGATCGCGCCGTCGAGCCAATCGAAAGCCTCTCCGTCGGGCGTGTGCGCCGCCACCGAGACGAAATAGTGCTCCTGACCGAGCCAGCAGTCGAACGTGAACACGGCTTCGATAATCTCGCCTCGCCGCGCCCGGCCGAGCGGTTCACGACGCTGCTCCGTGTTCGTCCCGTAGACGTTGATGCCGTGCCGGTTGCGAATCATAAACCCGCACGCGACCGCCTCCACGTCTTCGTGAAACAAGACGCGCAAGCGCACAGACACCGCGTCGCCCGTCTCCACCAATTCCAACGGCTGACCCGTCGCCGCGTCAACCAACTCCGCCTCGATCACTTCCGCGCGCCCGTTCCCGTGACGATAAGAATACTGTAAAGGTCGACGCACGGACGCCGCACCCGAAGCCTCAACCGCGACCCCCGCGTCCGCTGCGACTTCCTGCCCGCGCTCATTCTCGACAGCGTCTTTCTCAACCTCCTTCGCCGCGGCGTCGCCTCCGGCATAAGCCTCTTCGCGCGCCATGATGATGCGCTGGTAACGATTGAGCACATCGACCGGCGCGCCGTCCGCAGCGATCCTTCCGGCGTTGAGCAGGATGGCGCGCGTGCAGAGCGCGCGCACCAGAGTCGGCTCGTGCGAGACGAAGAGGATGGTCGTCCCCGCCTCCTGCATCTCCTTGATGCGGCGCACGCAGCGATGTTGAAAGATCGTGTCGCCGACCGAGAGCGCTTCGTCCACGACGAGAATCTCCGGGTCTGTGTTGACGGCGATGGCGAAGGCGAGGCGCACGTACATACCTGAGGAATAGGTCTTGACGGGCTGGTGCAGGAAGTCGCCGATCTCCGCGAAGCGCTCGATGCGTTCGAGCCGCGCATCCGTGTCGGCGCGTGAGAAGCCTTGCAGCGCCGTGTTCATGTAGACGTTTTCGAGGCCGGTGAATTCGAGATTGAAGCCCGCGCCGAGTTCGAGCAAAGCGGCGACACGCCCTTCGACCTGCACGTCGCCGTGCGTGGGCGCGAGAGTGCCCGTGATGATCTGCAAGAGCGTAGACTTGCCGCTGCCGTTCGGCCCGACGATGCCGACGGTCGTGCCGCGCTCGATCTCGAAGCTGATCTCTCTGAGCGCCCAGAACTCGCGGTGTCGCCGCAGCCACCCGCGCGTCAGCGTCTCTTTCAAGCGGTCGCTCGGATGATCGTAGATGCGATACTGCTTCGCCACACCCTCGACGCGCAATGCCGTGCTCATAACTGCAAACCCTAATGCAAACAGTGACGAGTGACAAGTGCCAAAAACAGTGAATGGTAAATGGTAAATGGTGAATAGAGAAGAATCTGCTTCGCTTTTTCCATTTACCATTTACCATTCACTATTTACCATCTTCTCCCCTTACAATGGCGCATGATCTCGGCGCAGGATTCAAGGCGTTTGGTGTGGCGGCCTTTGTGGGAGTTGCCGGGGCGTGTGGAGTTGATCCGCGCGCTGGTGCGGCGCGAGTTGGCGGCGCGTTATCGCGGATCGGCGCTCGGCGTGGTGTGGGCGATGCTGACGCCGGCCGTGATGATCTCGATCTACACCTTCATCTTCGCGGAGATTTTCGGGGCACGCTTCGGCGGGAGCGGCACGGCCTGGGACTACGCGCTCTATCTCTTTTGCGCGCTGCTGCCGTGGATGGCGTTTCAGGAATCGTTGCAGTCTTCGGCGAACGTCATCGTCGTACACGCGAATCTGGTCAAGCGCGTGGTCTTTCCGCTCGAAGCGTTGCCGGTCGCACAAGTGGCGGCGGCCTTCGTCACGCAGATGTTTGGGACGTTGGTGCTGCTCGCCGCGATGCTGCTCATCCGGCGCGAACTGCACTTGTCGCTTCTGTGGCTGCCTGTGGTCGTCTTGCCGCAACTCGTCTTTGTGCTCGGCGCGGCGTGGCTCGTCGCCTCGCTCGGCGTCTTTTTGCGCGACACGGGACAGGTCGTCTCGCTCGTGCTCGTCGCGTGGATGTTTCTGACGCCGATCATCTACCCGGAAGAGGTCGTGCCCGCGCGTTATCGCGCTGTTATCGATGCGAACCCGTTCACGCCGCTCGTCCGAAGCTATCGACGCATCATCATCGAAGGCGCACAGCCCGACTGGCCGGGACTCGCTTACTTCACACTGTTCGCCCTCGCCGTCTTTTTCCTTGGCTACTGGTGGTTCGCCAAGACGCGCAAAAATTTCGCCGACGTCATCTGAGCGCAAGCGATTCTGCTATAACTTCCGAGACTCGGGCAGCGTTGTGCGCTCAGACGCACGCCGCCAGCGTGCCTTTCGTCTCTTTCAAGTCAACCTCGCCAAACTCATCCAGAGCAACGGAGACTGATCTCGATGCACAAGCAGACGGATCGAAGCGTCGTCCGAGGGCGTGCAGACGAAGTGCGTGCGCGCGCAGTCAGGCGTGGATTGGAGTTCATCTACGCGGTGGCCTGCGAGCCGGAGCACTTCGACGCATACGGCAGCGACCTCTTGAACTGCTTCTACTTCATCTCCGAAACCTCGCGCGACCGCGACCTGGCACGCACCGCCCGCCGGACGGGGCGCGAGCGTGCGCGCCGCTGGCGCAAAGAGCGCCCCGCCCTCCCGCAACAACCGAATCCCGACATCATCCTCGACTACATCCACGGCAGTTATGCCGCCGACCGTCTAGGCTTCCCCGACGCGCAACTCAAAGCGGAACTCGCACGCGCGGGTGCGCGCTTCAAGTCGCGCGATTATCTCTCGTTCGACCCACGGACGGAGCCTCCGCCCACAGATGTGCCCGCCGCGTGCGCGGGGTGCGGGCTGTGGAACGAGCGCGGGCGCAGACGTTGCCGCGCGTGCCGGAAGAGTCTGAAGTGTTTGAGCCGTTACGTGGTGTGGTACGACGCGTTGACGCGCACGTACACGGGCGAGTGCTACGGCGTGACGGCGAGCGGCCTGTTCACAGACGTATTTCGCTGGTTGCCTGCGATGCGTCCCTATCGCGGGCGTGAGGGCGGACGCAATCCCGATTGGTACGACGCGGTCTACGCCGTCACGCACATCGTCTACACGCTAAACGACTACGACCGCTATCAACTCTCGCCGCGCTGGCTGCCCGCCGAGTTCGCTTTTCTGAAAGAGAGTTTACCGGAGGCAATGGCGATAGACGATGCGGAGATGGCGGGCGAGATCACCGACGCGCTCAAGGCTTTCAAACTCGCGGACAGCCATCCGCTTATCCGCACAGGGATGGACTACCTGCTCGCACGCCAGAACGCAGACGGCAGTTGGGGCGACCCGCACGCCGACTGGATTTACGCGCGCTACCATCCGACGTGGACGGCCATCGACGGCCTGCGCGACCACCTCTGGCACGGCACGCGCCTGCGCTTCCCCAAACTGAAATTGTTTCTGCTACTGGTGAATGGTGAATGGTAAATGGAAAGAAGACAGTTCTTTCCATTCACCATTTACTATTTACCATTCACCAGCCTTCCATTCATCGTTTTGTCGACGACAGCCAACGTGGTTCCCATCAGCCACCAGAGGACGAGGGCGACTTCGGCGTCGCCGAAGTTGTAGTTGACGAGTGAACTGGCGAAGAAGCCTGTGAGCGCGCCGGTCGCTCCGAGCAGGAGGCCGTGCGCGTGCGCATCGTTCGTGTCGGCGCGCAAGTGTCGTTCGGCGCGTGTGGTGGTGCGCCAGAAGACGGCGAGGAGCCACAGCCAGAGGAGGAGCGCGGGCAGGCCGCGGTCGAAGGCGAGTTGGATGGGCGTGGAGTGCGTGTGAATTTTGATCTGGCCGGGAAAGCCCCACTCCGTCCAGTGCTCTTTGACGGCGTCCATGCCGTGGCCGAACAAAGGGTGCACGGGAATGCGCGCGAGCGCGACGCGTGCGACTGCGAGACGCAGGCGCGCGCTCTCGTCCTGCAAACGCAGCGCGCCCTCGGCGCGCGTGCGCCACACTGCGAACGCGCCGAGCGCGAGGGCGACGACGATGGCCGTTGCGACGACGAGCCGTGCGCGCCCCCGCGTCGCGCGCCACGCCAGAACGGACGCGCCCACGGCGAAGGCCACGAGCACCGTGCGCATCGCCGTGAGCGCGATGCCTGCGGCGAGCAGTAGAAAGGCCGCCGCAAAGAGCAAGAGGCGCAGGCGCGCGCCCGCGTCGCCGAGCGCGCGGCGGCGTTGCCAGTAGGCGAGCGCGAAGCCGAGCGAGAGTTGAGCGAGGATTTGCAGAGTCTCTGCGAACGTCTGGTAGTGGCGCGTCCAACCGGAGGCGCGGAAGCGGTGCGAGCGGCGCGTGCCGCTGAGGCCGGAAGGCGAGGCGCGCGACTTCAACTCGTCCGGGACGGCCGTGCTCCCCACGCGTTCGACCTGTTCGCCATGCGAAAACAGACTCAGGCGGAGCGGTGCGCCCGTCGGTGCGTTGCGGATAACCTCGTCTATCTCGGCGACGGAATTGACGCGGCGTCCCTCCACGCGCCAGATGGAATCGCCCGCTGCCACGCCAAGCGACGGGTCGCGCGCGAACAAACTGTCTGGTGCGATCTCTTCGACGACGACGCCGCGCCCGCGTGCTACCTCGAAGATGCTCCACAGCGCCCCGACAGCGCCGGAAGCGATCATCAAAGCGGCGACGGTCGCGGCAAACGCGCGGCGCGTCTCAAGGAGCGAGCGGACGAGATAGAGGATGAGAAAGCTGCTGACTGAAATGAGTTTCAAGAAGCTGATGCGCGGCTCTGCGGAGAGAGACGCAGAGAGGATGCTCCACGCGTAAAAGAGCAGGAGCGGAAGATCGAGCGGCGTGCGGCGGCAGCCCGCGCGGCGCGTGACGACCGTGCGTGCGAGCCAGCCGAGGATCGAGATAGAGAGCGCGATCCACGCGCCCGCAATCGAGTGCGGCGCGAAGACTGCGTAGAGCAAGAGGCCGCCGAAGGCCGTCGCTTCCGCAAGCCGCAGGGCAAGCCCGCGTCTGTTCGCGTCGCGGCCGTGACGTCCGGCAGCGCGGTCGGATTCAGTCGCAGCGTGGCGCGTGTCGGAATCGGCGCGTGTGGCCGCGTCGTGTTGGGGCAAGTGAGTCAAGGTGTCGGCGAGTTTAAAACGAGGATTGAAAGTGCGCCACTCGCGGGCACGGCGGCAACTGCGCGTGCGCCGCCGCAAGAGGCGTTCGGAGTGCAGCGAGAGTCCTCCGGCAACTTACACTAACCGCTAACCTCTGACCTCAGACCTCCGCATTCGAGCGCATGTCGAGTCGTGCGGCGATGCTTCGGAAAGGCGGCGTTGACACTCGTTGTCGGCGCATGTTAGCGTAAAATCTGCCCGCCACCGACTGAAGTGTGCGAGCCGGGTGCGAGACGGTATGAGCGCGGCAAATGGCACTTTCGGGCAGCCCACCCCTGACGCGCGAAGCGGACACTGAAACAGTTTCTCAATGGGTTTCGATAAAGCAAAGGCTATCAGCGCGGCTGAAAAGTATATTGCTCAAGGCAAGATACCATCGGCCATCACGGAGTATTGCCGCATCGTCGAGCGCGATCCGAACGATCAAAGCGCGCTCAACACGCTCGGCGATCTATACGTGCGCGTCAACAAACGGCAGGACGCCATCGAGTGCTTCCAGCGCGTCGCCGACCATTATCGAGAACAGGGCTTCACGCTCAAAGCCATCGCCGTCTACAAAAAGATTTCCCGCCTCGATCCTTCGCTGCCCGCCGTCGCCCAACGCCTCGCCGTACTCTACGAACAGCAGGGACACTTCGTCGAAGCGCGCGAACAGTATCTCGCCATCGCCGACGCCTTTGCGCGCGCAGGCCGGATGCGCGATTCGCTCGACGCCTTGCGGCGCTCGGCCGACCTCGAACCGAACAACGTCGACATACGCCTGCGTCTCGGCGAAGGATACTTGAAAGAGAATTTGCGCGAAGAGGCGGCCGACGCTTTCACCGAAGCGGGCGAGCGACTGCTGGCGCGCAATCAAACCCAGTGGGCGCTTGAGGCTTACAAGAAGGCCCGCGACATCAGGCCGCACGACCACGCTGTTCTGCATGGTCTTGTCGCCGCGCATTCCCAACTCGGTTCGCCGGACGAAGCCGCCGCCGTGCTCGAACAGGCCGTGGCCGACCAACCGCAAGACGTTGAATTGCGCGCCATGCTCTCGCGCGCCTACCTCGACGCCGAAGACGCGCCCGCCGCCGAACGCGCCACCGTCAGCCTCGTCGAACTCGAAGCGTCGAACTACACGCAGCTTTTCGAAGTGGCGCGGCTCTACCTACAGCAAGGCGACACGCAGGCCGCCGTCAGCGTTCTTGCACGCGCCACCGAACCCGCTCTCGCCAAACGACAGGAACAAAAACTGCTCGGCCTGTTGAACGAAGCGCTCGCACGCGACCCCGAACAGATCGAAGCCCTGCGCCTGCTTCTGCGCATCTACACCTGGCAGCGCGACGACGACCACATGCGCGTCACGCTCGAACGCCTGGCCGAGGCGGCGCAGACGCACAATCTCATCGCAGAGGAACGCCGCGCCCTCGAACACCTCGTACGCCTCGTGCCCTTCGACCAGAGTTATCACGAGCGCCTGAGCGAACTCGGCGACGCGCCCGAAGACGGCGAAGCGGGCGAGGAGACGTGGTACGAGCCGCCCGTCGAAGCAGAAACGGTAGCGACCGCCTCAGCGCCGACGGCTGCGACCGATTCGACAACGACCGCGACGGAAGTTCCGGTCTTTGAAGACATGATCGAGCGCGGCGCTGATCCGTTCGCCGTGCAGGAGACGCCGTCCGCGAGCGCCACAACGGCGAGCGAAGGCAGCAGCAGCGGCGCGCTCGAGTTTGAATGGAACTCCGTCGCCGCGCCGGAAGCGGAAGAGGCGGCTGTCCAGATCGACCCCAGTTCGTCTTTCGCAGACCTCAACGAAGATTTCGACGACGGCGCGGTGCGTTCTTCTTCGAGCGCGCGCGCGGCCACGTTCGGAGCGGCCGATCTGGTCGTTGGCGGCAGTGCCTTCGAAGACGCCGCGCTCGCGCCCGAAAAGGGCACGGGCGAAGGGCGCATGAAGGTGCTGCTCGCGCAGGAACTCGAAAGCGTCGATTATTACCTCGCGCAGGGCTACTCCGACATCGCGCGCGACACGCTCGACATGCTCGAACGCCAGTACGGCGCGAGCGAGGAGATCGCCGTGCGCCGTCGCCAACTAGGCGACGCGGAGAGCGACAACGGCTTCGCCATCCCGGCAGTTGCGAGCGAGGCCGAGACGGTCGTGGAGAGTCCTTCGGAGTTTGAGTTCGCGCAGTTCGAAAGTTTCGCGCCCATCGAAGAGACTGCGACGGAGGATGTCGAACTGACGGGCGAACTGTTCGTCGCGCCGATTGAAGAAGAGGCCGCGCCCGCGCCGCCGGTCGTAGAGACTGCCGCGCCGCCGCCGCAGCAGGCCGCGTTGCAGCAGTCGCCGACGCAGAGCACGTCACAGCCGTCGCAGAAGCAGTCGCCGCAGAAGTCCGTCCCGCATCCCGAACTGGCCGATATGTTCGGCGAGTTTCTGGACGAGACGGACGAGGCGGGGGCAGACACTTCGGCAGAGGATTTTGAGACGCATTACAACACCGGAATCGCTTATCGCGAGATGGGCTTGGTCGATCAAGCCGTCGAGGAATTGCAGGCAGCTATCGCTCTGGCCGCACCGCAGGACGGCACGCCGCGCTACCTTCAATGCTGCAACCTGCTCGGCCATTGTTTCATGCAGAAGAACATGCCGCGCCCTGCCGCCATGTGGTTCAAGAAGGGCTTGGACGCGCCCGGCCACACCGAAGACGAATATCAGGCGCTGCGCTACGAACTCGGCACGGCCTACGAGCAGATGGGCGACCTCGAACGCGCCATCGAAGTCTTCTCCGAAGTCTACGGCACGGATGTCAACTATCGCGGCGTCGCCGCCAAATTGCGCGACTTGCAAGCGCAGAAGACATAGAGGCTAGAGGTCAGAGGTCAGAGGTTAGTAAAACAGTTTTCTCTGACCTCTGACCTCTAGCCTCTAGCCTCTGTTTTTATGTCTGCCAGATTAACTGTCATCTTCTATATCATTCTGTGCCTCGAAGCGGGGCTGGTGTTGACGTTTCTGCCGTGGGTGCACCCGTTCGGTCTGAGCGATTGGGGCGACAACTTTTTCCTCGTCTACGTGGTGCAGAAGACAGGGCTGTACGGCTTGCAACAGGCCATCGCTTCGGGTTGGGTGCGCGGCGCTGTGACTGGCCTCGGCCTCGTCAACTTCGCGCTCGCCTTCTGGGAGATCGCACACTTCCGGCGCACCATCGAGGCGCTCGACGGACGCCCCGTCGCCGCCGCTGCTTCAAGCGCGCCCTCTCCGACACATGCCGCTCGACCTGACCAACCCGATCACTTATCTCGTCACTGACGGGCGCACGACACGCGACACCTCTGCGGCGAGCGCGGAGTTCACGCGCCTGTTCGCACTCGTCGGCGCGTGCGTGCTGGCGCGCGTCTCGCTCGTCCAACTGCGCGAGAAACAGATGCGCCCGCGCGTGCTCTACGAACTGACGCGACGCGCCGCCGACCTGACGCGCGGAAGCCAGACGCGCCTCCTTGTCAACGACCGCGCAGACATCGCGCTCGCCGCCGGGGCGGACGGCGTGCATCTCACCTCGCGCTCGCTCGACCCGCTCGTCGTGCGCAACATCGCCCCGCGCGATTTTCTCATCGGCGTCTCGACCCACACGCTCGCCGAAGCACGAGCCGCCGCCGCAAACGACGCGGACTTCGCGGTCTTCGGCCCCATCTTCGACACGCCTTCCAAAGAGGCTTACGGCTCGCCGCTCGGCCTCGAACAGTTGCGCGCGGCGGCGCACGCCCTCAAGCCCTTTCCACTCATCGCCATCGGCGGCATCACGCGCGAACGTATCACGCAGGTCGTCGCATCGGGCGCGCGCGGCATCGCCGCCATTCGCCTCTTCGCAGACGAGAGCGAACTCGAAGCAATCGTCAACGAGTTAAGCGGAAGCCGCGACGAATAAAGTTCACATAAAAGCGCAAAGGAAGAGAGTCGTAGATGTGATGACTCTCTTCCTTTGCGCCTTTGCGTGAAAATGGTTTTAACTAGGCGGCATGACGACTCAAACATCGAACCAGACGCCTGTCGCACTGACCATCGCCGGCTTCGACCCTTCGGGCGGAGCGGGCGTCGTGGCCGACATCAAAACTTTCACGGCCTTCGGCTGCTTCGCCACCGCCGCCGTCACGTCGCTAACGTTCCAGAACACCACCGGCGTCTACGGCGCAACGCACCAGACGGCCGCAGACGTGCGCGCGCAGGTCTTGCCCATCGTCGAGGATTTTCGCGTCGCAGCCCTCAAGACCGGCATGCTCCCGACGCGCGAAGTAATCTCGGAAGTCTCGCGCCTCTTGCGCGAGACGGCGCTCGGCGCGGTCGGCGCAATCGTCGATCCGGTCGTGCGCTCCACCTCCGGCTTCGACCTGATAGACGACGACGCGCTCGCGGCCTTGAAGTCGGAACTGCTGCCGCTCGCGCGTCTCACCACGCCCAACGTGCCCGAAGCCGAACGCCTCACCGGATTAGAGATCAGAAACGAAGCAGACATGCGCCGCGCCGCCGCGCTCTTGCGCGAGATGGGCGCGCGCGCCGTGCTCGTCAAGGGCGGACACCTGACGGGCGAGGCCGTCGATCTGCTCAACGACGAAGGACGCGTCGAACTCTTCCGCGCGCCGCGCATCGACACGGACGCCACGCACGGCACCGGCTGCACGCTCGCCGCAGCCATCGCCGCCTGCCTCGCGCGCGGCATGAATTTGTCGCAGGCCACGGCCACGGCCAAACGTTTCGTCACCGAGGCCATTCGCCGCTCGCCCCGACTCGGTCGCGGCTTCAGCCCCGTCAATCACAACCTGCGCGTCCGGCTAGACGAAACTGGTGAAGCAATCATTGAAACGATGAAGGCTGGTGAATAGTAAATGGTATATGGAAAGAAGCGGTCTTTCTCCATTCACCATTTACTATTCACCATTCACCATTCTTCCTACTGTCCCGCCGGTTCGATGGTCACTTTCTCCATGACGACATCTTTGCGCGGGCGGTCGCTGCGGTCTTTCTCGACCGTGGCGATGGCGTCTACGACTTCCTGTCCTTCGATGACGCGCCCGAATTTGCTGTAGCTCGGCGGCAGAGGGTAGTCCGCGTGCATGATGAAGAACTGCGAGCCGTTTGTGTTCGGCCCGGCGTTCGCCATCGCCACAGTGCCCTTCGTGTAAGCGCCGCGATAGAGTTCGGACGAGCGGTTGATCTCGTCCGCGAAGCGCCCGCCCCAGGCCGACTCGCCGCCGCTCCCAGTGCCCGTCGGGTCGCCGCCCTGAATCATAAAGCCGCTGATGACGCGGTGAAAGATCACGCCGTCGTAATAGCCGCGCTCGGCCAGAGTTATGAAATTCTCGGTCGTCTTCGGCGCGTCCGATTCCAACAACTCGAAGCGGATCGTGCCGTGGTTCGTCTTAATGTTTGCGATGCGGTTTGCCATGATTTAGCTGTTAGCTGTCAGCCGTTAGCTTTTAGCGGGCGACTGACAGACTCTTATCCTTTCCTCTCAGTTTGTGCTTCCAAAATAAACTTCTCGATAGCGACGGCGACGCCGTCTTCGTCGTTGCTCTCGGTGACGTGTATCCCTCGGAGTTCGAGCACGCGCGGCTCCGCGTTGGCGACCGCGACCGGCGTGCCCGCAAACTCCAACATCTCCACATCATTGTGATTGTCGCCGACAGCCATCACCTCTGCGGGCGCAAGACCGTGTTCGGCGGCGACGGCCGCCAGCCCCGTGCCCTTCGACACGTCCGGGTGAATCACATCAACCAAACCGAAATCAATCGCGGGATAGAGCGTCGTCATCAACTTGGCGCGCGCGCCGAGTTCGGCGGCGAAGACGACGCCCAGGCGTTCGATGTCCGTGTAAGTGCCGGAGAAAGTGATGTGGACGGGCGCGTGGTCGAGATAGTCTTCGAGCGAGGGGACGTGCAGGATGGCGCGCTCGGCCTCGTCGCCGTGGATGCGGCGCGACCATTCGATATATTCGGCGACGGGGCCGCCCGTGTCGCGCAGGTGATCGTAGACTAGGAGACCTGCGCCCGTGGGGTCGTCGCTGACGAGCGGGTCGGCGCGATGCGCGCGACCGAGGCGCAGGACTTCGCGTGCAGTGTCGAGCGGCAGCAGACTGGCCGAGACGGTTTCGAGCGTGCGCGCGTGTTTGGTGAGCGCGCCGTTGTGCGCGATGACGGGCACGTCCAGACCGAGTTTGAGCGCGAGCGGGCGCGCATCGCGAAAGCGGCGGCCGGTGACGAGCGCGACGCGGACGCCCGCCGCACGCGCCGCTGCAATCGCATCACAGTTTCGCGCCGACAACTCGCCGAGCGAGTTCAGCAGCGTCCCATCGAGGTCGAGCGCAAGCAGACGAATCATAAAAGCAGTGACGAGTGATAAGTGACGTGTGACAAGATAAAACAGTCAATCGTAAATCGTAAATCGTGAATAGAGAAAAACTGTCTTCTACGATTGACGATTCACGATTGACGGCTTTTTCTTGCTCGTCACCTGTCACTGCCGCAAGAACGCTCCACCTGACGGATGTTTGGTGGGTGGCGTATGATGCGGGCGGTCGGCTTATGGCGAAAAATAAGGGAAGGACTGGGCTTTTTTATGTATGTGACGCATTTGGAATGCGCGGCGTGCGGCGAGAGGCACGAGGCACGGCAGTTGCAAAATCTCTGTCGCGTGTGCGGCAAGCCTTTGTTGGTTCGTTACGATTTGGAGCGCGCCGCCGCAGAGTTGACGAAGGAAGTTTTACGGAAGAGGCCGTCTGATTTATGGCGTTACAGAGAGGTGCTGCCCGTCGCGCACGCAGAAAATATCGTCTCGCTCGGCGAAGGCTGGACGCCGCTGCTCTACGCGCGTCGGCTGGGCGAGCGGCTGGGCTTGACAGAACTCTACATCAAGGACGAGTCGCAGAACCCGACGCAGAGCTTCAAGGCGCGCGGCATGACGGCGGCCGTCTCGATGGCGAAGGAGTTGGGCGCGCGTAGACTGGCCGTGCCCTCGGCCGGAAACGCCGCCGGGGCGCTCGCGGCCTACGCGGCGCGCGCAGGTCTGGAAGCACACATCCTGATGCCGCGCGATACGCCGCGCGCCAACGTCGTCGAATGCATTCAGACGGGCGCGCACGTCACGCTCATGGATGGGCTGATCACGGATTGCGGCGCGGAGGTGGGGCGACGTAAAGAGGCGGAAGGCTGGTTCGACGTTTCCACTCTGAAAGAGCCGTATCGCGTGGAAGGCAAAAAGACGCTCGGTTACGAGTTGGCCGAACAATTCGATTGGGAGTTGCCCGACGTGATCGTCTACCCGACGGGCGGCGGCACAGGACTCATCGGCATGTGGAAAGCGTTCGAGGAGATGGAACAAATGGGATGGATCGGCGAAAAGCGTCCGCGGATGGTGTCGGTGCAGGCCGAGGGTTGCGCGCCCATCGTGCGCGCCTTCGAGCGGGGCGAGCGTTTCGCGGACGAGTTTCCCGACGCCGCGACGACGGCTTCGGGCTTGCGCGTGCCGCGCGCCATCGGCGACTTCCTCATACTCGACGCGGTGCGCGCCTCGAATGGTACGGCCTTGAGCGTGACGGACGCGGAGTTGATTGCGGCGACGCGCGAGATCGGCGCGGCCGAAGGGGTGTTTTGCGCGCCGGAAGGCGCGGCGTGTCTGCCCGCGCTCAGGAAATTACTGGCTGCGGGCGCGGTCAAAGCGGGCGAGCGCGTCGTCTTGTTCAATACGGGCGCGGGCGTGAAATATCTGGAGAGTTATTCGCAGTGAGAAACGGTAACGAGAGGCAAAGCGGAGCGTTTTGGGCGCGTCTAATACTCTTCGCTTCGGCGTTGAACGTGGCGGGCATCCTCTGCCTGAACGCCGCGACACGCGCGCCGGAACCCATAGCGACGACGGGCGCGCAGGGGTTTGGCTACGCGGGCTGGTCGCGCGGTTGGGCGGCGCTGCTCGACTCGCTCGGATTCACTCTGATGATGCCGGGAATATTTTTCGCCTCGTCCGTTTTTGTGTGCGCGCACGTTTTGACCTGGAGCGAACGCGCGACGCGCAACGTCTGGTACGCGACGGGGTTCGGGATCAACTTGTTGACGGTGTGGAGAGCCGGCGTCGCGTGGCGCGCGGCGCGGGAGACTGAATGAAGATGATCGGAGAAGTAATAATGAAACGGCGTTTGCCCGCGGTGCTGTTCGTGCTGCACGTAGCGGTGCTGCTCGTCATAATTCTGTTGGCCTCCTACAGCCTCGCGCACGGGCAGGCGAACGCTGGGGCGGCGAACTTGCAGCCCGGCTCGACGACTGCGACGGGGAAGACAGCGACCGCAGCCGCGGGTAAGACTCCGGCGACTGCGGCGACGGCGACAGCGGCAACGACGACGGGCACGTTGAGCGAGGCCGAACGCGCGCGTTTCGACCGCCTGCGCACGGAAGGTTTCGAGGCGCTCTACAATCTCGACTACGAATCGGCGCGTGCGCGCTTTCAGGAACTCGCGCGCCTCTTCCCGGATCATCCTGCGGGGTCGCAGTTCCTCGCGGCGAGTTTGTGGTTGAAGACTCTGAACGAGTCGCGGCGTTTGCAGTCGGGTCTCTACAACAACGACTCTTTCTACGCGAAGACGGAAGACAAAGTCGATCCGAAGACGGTCGCGCAGTTCAAGGAGTTGACGCGCACGGCGAAACAGTTGGCCGAAGCGCGTCTGAAGAAGAATCCGAAGGATACGGAAGCGCTCTATTTTCTCGGCGCGACCCAAGGGCTCAGGGCCGCCTTTGCCGGAGCGGTCGAGCGCAGTTTCGTCTCTGCGTTGCGCAGCGGCTCGGATGCCGTTGATAAGCATCGTGAGACGATCAAACTCGATCCGAAATTCCACGACGCTGAGTTGACTATCGGCATGCAGGATTACATCGTCGGCGGCCTCGCCCTGCCCTACAAAATCCTCGCGGGGATGACGGGCACGCGCGGCTCGAAGAAGCGCGGCCTGGCGACTCTGGAGCGCGTTATGCGCGAAGGCCAGTGGGCGCGCGACGATGCGCGCGTCATGCTCATCCCGCTCTACAAACGCGAGAAGCGTTACGCCGATGCTGCCACCATCGCGCGCGAACTCGCCGCGAAGTATCCGAAGAATCACCTGTTCAAGTTGGAATATGCAGACGCTCTCGTCTCGCAGGCTGCGGCCGAACGCGAGCAGGGTGGCTCGGCTGCCTCCGCTGCGACCGAGCGCGAAGCCTTCGCCATCTTCGACACGCTCCTGCGCGAACGCTCCACGGCGCGCCAACTCGATCAGATACATTTCCAGTACGGCGAAGCACTCTTCGTCGCAGGACAGTACGAACGCGCGGCGAAAGAGTTTTTGGCGGCGGCCTCGGTCAACGGCGCGGAGCCGAATCAGGCGACCGTTTCGCGCCTGCGCGCCGCACAGAGCTTAGACCTCGCGGGTAAACGCGAAGAGGCGCTCGCGCAATACAAACTCGTCGTCGCGCGACCGAACGTCTACGACTCGCTCGAAGAAGCGCGGCGCGGTTTGCGCGAACCTTACCGCAAGCCCGCGCCGAAGCGTGCGGACGAGGAGTAAAGGATGTCAGTCGTCCGTGGTCTGTGCCAGTTGTTTTCAAAGTCCGTGTCACCAACTACCAAACAACGGGCAGGAGCAATAGGCAACAGGCCACGGACGATTGGCAGCGGCGCTTGAACTGAACCACTGATCAAGTACAACCGACTAAGAACAACTGACTCAGAACCACTGGCTAGGTACAGCTAACAAAGAAATGGGTGAAGCGGTGCAAAAGTATTCGACGGGTGGGGCGGGCGAGACGCGTCCGCGCCGCCTGCTGTTGTGTCTCGACGGCGTGCCGTATGAAGTGATCAAGGCGGCGAAGTCGCGCGGGCTGTTCGCGCGCTTCGGTGAACCGGCGGGGCTGCTCTCGCCCTTTCCGACGATGACCAACGTGGCGCTCGCGCAGATGCTCGGCGCGAGCATCCCGCTCGGCTACGAAAGTCTCTACTTCAACAAAGATTCGCAGGAACTCTGCGGCGGCGTGCGCAAGTACATCGGTCGGCGCACGCCCGACAAAGTTCCTTCCAGCTACATGGACGAACTCGATTATCAAGAGCCTCTGCCCTTCGAGTTTCTCGTCTACGTTGCGCCCGACGCCGTGTGGCGCGCGGATATGCGCCGCTTCCGCGACAAGTTTCGCGCCGCGCCGCAAGATAGGGATTTCTTCGCCTTCCTCAAAGGCACGGACGGCCTGCTCCACATACGCGGGCCGCAAAAGCTGAACGTCGCCCTCGAATCGCTCGATAAAATCCTGACGGAGATACAGGACTTCTGTGGCGCGGAGACGGAGATCGTACTCTTCTCCGACCACGGCATGAACCTCGAAGAGAATCACAAGATTCACTTGCAGACGCACCTGCGCGGCGCGGGATTCCAGGTCAAAGACCGCTTCGAGCGCGGCCGTGGAAAACGCAACGTCGCCGCGCCCGCCTTCGGCCTCTGCGGTTACGCCGCCGTCTACTGTGCAGACGAAACCGACCCGGCCGAAGTCGCAGACACCTTGACCACGCTCGAAGGCGTCGATTTCAGTCTCTACCGCGAAGGCACATCCGCTGTCGTCGTCAGCGGCGCACGCGGCACGGCGCGCATCACACGCGAACTGAACGGGCAGGCGCGTTACGCTTACGAATTAATCACGGGCGACCCGCTTCAACTCTCCGACGCACAAGCCACGCTGCGCGTCGCCGGACAACTCGACGCGCGCGGCTTCGCCTCGGACGCCGCCTGGTACGCACTGACGGCAGGCCACACTTACCCGGATGCGCTTGCAAACCTGCACGCCTCGCTCCACGAGCCGCGCGTCCGCCACACGGCCGACGTGCTCATCAGTTGCCACGACGGTTACTACTACGGCGCGTCCCTCTTCGGTCGCTTCGTACGCCTTGCCGCCACCCACGGCAACGCCCTGCGCGCCTCGTCCACAGCCTTTCTCATGAGCACGCACCGCCAATTCCCCACACACGTCCGCGCCACCGAAGCGCGCCCGTTTCTGCGCGATTGAAAGAGGAGAGAAAGTAAGGTCAGCGGAAATTTAGGAGAGGCGAAAAGGTTGGCTCAGCTCTGCTCGTATGCCTTCAAGAAGTCTTCGCGCGGGATACCGGCCTGCGTGCTGATTGTTCGGAGGGTAGAACTCTTCAGGTGCATGATTAGGCAATGTTAGTGGCGTGCGCGTGCCGTCGGAATTAACACGTACCACGCAATGTGCTCACGCTCGCGGACGACGCTGAATCCGAGCAACTCCAATGCGCGTATGACGCGCACCTTTGGAGCATCGACCGGAAACTTGCCCACTACGCCGCAACTCCCGTCTCCGCAACGAACGCTTCCAACACGGGCGATTCATCTTCAAAGACTTCTGCGCCGAACGTCTCAATGTGAAACCGAATCGCCGACTTCACATCTGCCAGAGCCTCTTCGTAAGAATCGCCCTCGCCCACAACCACGCCCTTCAGACCGAGCGGATAAGCTACGTAACCGTCCGCGTGCTTCTCAATCAAAATCTTTAAAGACTTCATCCTTCTCCTCCACACGCGCATACTAGCACACGAACCAAGTTCATCTAACGCCCGACTTGTTAGCATACCTTCCTTGACCGTCGGCGTGTCCTGCGCGTACAAGAACAAGCTATGAATAATTCGGTTGAAGCGGAGCGTGCGCCTGCCGTCGAGACGTTTGAACTCGTGCGACGGTTTGGGGATTTTGTGGCGGTGGATGGGGTGAATTTGCGTGTGGGGCGGGGGCAATTCTTCGGGTTTTTGGGGCCGAACGGGGCGGGGAAGTCTACGACGATTAAGATGTTGACGGGGCTGCTTGAGCCGACGGCGGGAAGCGTCCGCGTGTTGGGGCGCGACGTGGCGGGCGAGTCGTTGGAGGTGAAGCGCAGGATCGGGGTCGTGCCTGAGGATTTGAATTTGTTCGAGCGTCTGACGGGCGCGGAGATGTTGACGTTTACGGGGCGGATGTACGGGCTGGGGCGCGAGGAGACGACGAAGCGGGCGCGCGAGTTGTTAGAGTTGATGGAGTTGGACGGGGAGCCGAGGAAGTTGGTGGTGGAGTATTCGCACGGGATGAAGAAGAAGTTGTCGCTGGCGTGCGCGCTGATACACCGGCCGGAGATTTTGTTTCTGGACGAGCCGTTCGAGGGCGTGGACGCGCTCGCCTCGCGGACACTGAAGGATTTGTTGTTGAAGTTGACGGCGCGCGGCATCACTGTCTTTCTCACGTCGCACGTGTTGGAGATCGTGGAGCGCCTGTGCACGCACATCGCGATCATCACGGGCGGGCGGCTCGTGGTTGAAGGTGCGCTCGACGAATTGCGGCGCGGCATCGCGGTCGGAGAACAGGGTGGCACTGATGTTGACGGCAGCAGCAGTAGCCCCATGTCGCTCGAAGATTATTTCATACGCGTCATCGGCGGGGCGCGCACGGCGGGCGAAGACGTGTTGCCGTGGCTGGCGTGAAGAGAAGGGATGAAGGATGAAGGATGAGGGATGAGTAAGAAGTTGGCGCTGGTTGGAGATTGAGATTTTGGCGATTGAAGGTTGAGATTCGAGACGGGAAAGGCGCGTGCGAGGAGAGTCGGATGCTCTCTTCGCACGCGCCTTTGGCGTTGAAGTTGTAAAGGTTCAGCGTTGGCGCGTGGAGGCGGCGCGTGTGTTTTGTTTGCCGCCGGTGGCGGCGCCCTTGGTGGCGGCGTCGGTGACGGTCTCTCCGGGTGGCGGCGCGGTGGCGCTGGCCGTGACCGCTTCGACGTTGACGAAGAAGCGGAAGCCGCCGTTAGTCATCACGCCGAGACGAAATTCGACGTTGATGGATGCGCCGGGCAAAAGCGGCGACGAGAGAGAGACGGAAGGCGGCGCGAGCGTGGAGTTGATGCCGCCGCCTTCGGGTTGAAGTGATGCTTGATTGAGCGTCAGGCCGCGTATGACGACCGGTTGCTCGGCCGTGTCCGTGACGGAGATGTCGTCGGAGGTGAGCGCGCGCAAGTCCGCTTGCCCGCCTGTGACGTTGCCCTTCGTCGTGAGATCGACGATGCGGAAACGCAGGCGATTGATCTTCTGTCCCGTAGTGTTGGTGAACCTGCGGCGGAGCAGGAGCGTGCCAAAGGCCGCGTTCGTCGGGTTGGCGTTTGCAGCCGTGCGCACGCGCGCGCAGGCGCTCGTGGCCGAGCCGAAACCGCCGCACTGCGGGTCAACGAACGAAGCCTTCACGGTCGCGTTGCGCTGGATGTGGCTGCCGGAATTCTGCGGCCCCGGCGCACCGAGCACCGACTGGATCGCGCCGAACGAATCGGCGATGGTGGAGACCAGCAGGAAGTCTGCGGCGTTGTCGTTCGTATCCTGCGGCACGCCGGTCGTCAACTTGCGAACGAAACTGTACTGGCCGTCCTGGGTCGTGATGGCGGGGATGCCCGCGCCTTCGCGGTAGAACGAGTCGGCCTCCGAGGTGAAGCCGACCGCGTCGAGGCGGTTGCCTTCCAAGAGATAGTTGGCGGTGTTCGAGGTGCGGACGAGCGCAAGGCCGGTGTCATCCGGGAAGTCTGCGATGTAGAAATTGTCGGGCGCGGCGAAACCAGTGAGACTGTAACCGCTGCCGTTGCCTGCGAGGTAATGGCCGCGCGGCGCGATGATCGTCCCGCGCGGGATGATGGCGCGCGAGGAAGTCGCCGAACAGATGATGACCCAACCCGAAGAGGCGTCGGGCGTGTTGACGACGAACGTGGAATCCGTGTTGTTGTAGATTTCCACAAACTCGTCGCGCGCGCCGCCGGTTGCCGGGTCGCCGCCCTGCGGGAAGGGGCCGCGCAGGCGAAACTCGCTGATCAGCAGTTGCCCCGCTTCGGGCAAGACTGTGCGCGTGAAGGTGACGGTCTGGTTGCCTTGATATGCGGCGAAGGTGCGGCTCGCGGGGAAGAATGTCGAGTTGGCTGCCTGTGCCGAGACGGTGTAGCTCGCGCCCGCCGTCAGTCCTTCAAAGAGATACTGGCCGTTCGAGTCGGTGGTCGTCGTGGCGGTCGTTGAGCCGGTCAGGTTGATGGTCACGCCGGGCAGGGGATTGCCCTCTGTGTCGATGGCCTGTCCCTGGAGGATGAGCGAACTGGCCGTGACACCAGTGCCGACGATCATCTGCCCGTTGCGCAAACCGCCCGTGCGGCACTCGTACTGCGTGAACATCCCTGCGGCATCGTTCACGCCGCGCTGCACGCCGACGGTAGCGTCGAAGCCGTTGTTGGCAACCGTGCCGTAGATGATGTCGAAGCGCGTCTGGCCTTCGTAGAGGCGCACTTCGAAGTTGAGACTGCCCGCCGGTTTGCCGAGAGCCGAAGCACGCCATTCGATGTTGAAGATGCGATTCGGCGCAGCGCCGGAGACGGAAGTGAAGATGCCTTCGCCCGTGCCGCCGATGGTCATGTCGGAGAAGTGCGGGACGATTGAATAGCTGAACAGACCGAGCGGGAAACAGACTTCGTTCTGCCCATAGTCGGCGTTGGCGGTGGCGAACTGGATGTTTCCGTTGGAACTGACGACGGCCGACGTGTAGGTCTGCGAATAGAAGTTGTAGGCGAAGGGCAGGGGGATGGTTGCCACGCAATCGTCGCCGGGCGTTGCCACGCAACTAAAGCCCGTCACCTGTGTCGTGCCGGGTACGATCTGCGCGCCGGTGGTGGAGGTGAAACGATACTGGTTCACCGTCTGCGCGGGAGTCAGTTGCTCTGCGCAGAAGAACAGACAGAGCGCGAAGACGAACGCGGACGCGACGCGCGCGAGGGACGATTGCACGGGGAAACGCATCTTCTTGAAAACCTCCTGAACAGCTTATCGGAATGTCTTGGTGAAAGTTTTTGAAAGGGGACGGCCAGAACCGCCTTCAGGTACTGCCGACCGGAACATTGGGTTGCACCATATTCGCGTCGGGGGAGAAGGGAAATTAGCACAAGGAAGGAGGAAAGAAAAGGGATGAGGGCGGCAGTGTGAGGGATGAATTAAGAAAGCACTCAACTGCTTGAATGCTTTCCTTCATCCTTCATCCCTCCGCCCTCATCCCTTTCTTTCACGGTACTTCGATGGTCAGTTCGCGTGCGAAGGTGAAGTTGGGTCGCTTGCGGCCTTTCATGTACTTGGCGGCCGTCTGCGAGAGCGAGGTGACAAGGATCGGGAGCGCGATGGTTGCGTCGCAGTTGACGTAGGCCGAGGTCGCGCCGCGCGCGAGTTTGCCGTAGATGAGCGATTCGTCGCTGACCGTGCCGACGGAGCGGCCGCCCGGGTGCGGCGCGTCCGTGGAAATCTGTATGGCGTACTTGTGGCCGCGCGCGGGCGTCTTGACGATGTTCGTCGCCACCTCCATCTGATGGAGGAAACTGCGGGAGGTTCCGCCACCCAGATTGATCACGCCGGAGACGCGCGCACGCGCCGCCACCTGCGTCAGGTCGAGCACATCCTGCACAAGATCGAACTGGAAGTTGTTCTTCTTCTCGAAGCGCGAGTTGGCGATGCCGATGCTGATGGAAGAGTCTGCGATGGTCGGGCAGAAGACGGGCACGCGCGCCTTGTAGGCCGAAGTCAGCACGCCGTCATCGGTCGCAATCTCGGCGAGTTCACGCCCCAGGAGATGCAGGAACTCGCGCGTCGAGTAAGAGCGCGTCTGGTCGAGTTGATTGGTGAAACCGCCGACCCATTCCTCCGCCTCGCGGTACTCTTCTTCGCTCGCGATCACGTCGAGCATGCGGCTGATCTGCGAAGCTTCGAGTTCCGCGTCAGTCATCTGCGGGTGCGACTGGAAGTGTTGACGCCCCAGAGTCTCGTGCAAATCGTGGAACAGGAGCGCGCCCGAGCAGATGAGCACATCGACGAAGCGGTTCTTGATGACGTAGGCCAAAAGCCTGCGCATCCCGGCCGGGATGAGCGCGCCCGAAGCGGCGACGAAGATGGTCGTGTTGTCGCCGAGCATGTCGAGCCAGATGCGATGCGCCTCGGCCAACTGCCGCGCGCCGAAGCCCGTGCCTTCCATCTTCTCCAAGAGTCCCGCCACCGAGCGGTCGCGATCCACCTGCACCGGGCGCGTCGGAACGGTCAGATATTTCGAGGGTCTCGGTTTGCGTTGAGTTACCATAATTTTTGAGTGACGAGTGACGAGTGGCAAGTGACAAGTTGAAGACAAGTAAATCGTGAACCGTAAATCGCAAATAGAGGCAAGTCGTTTTAATTCTATTTACGATTCACCGATTTAACTTGTCACTCGTCACTGTTTTCCTGTCACTTCTTCTCCTTCCCGTTGACTGCGAGATAGGTGTACGCATTAGCGCGTGATTCGTAGAACTCGACGAGTTCCGCGCCCTCGGCCTCGGTCAGTTCGCCCTGTTTGATCCGCTGGCGGACTTGGCGGCGAAAGCCATCGTGCAGTTGCCCCGGCTCGTAGCGCGCGCTTCCCACCGCTTCGCCCACGGTCGTGCCGCGCAAGACTTTCTTGATCAAATAGCCGTCTTCGTCGATGTGGATGTGCGCCTCGTTCGGCGTGCCGAAGAGGTTGTGATTGTTGCCCATCACTTCCTGATACGCGCCGACGAGCATGAAGGCCAGATAGTACGGTTCGTCTTTGATGAGCGGGTGCAGTTCGAGTACCTGCTTCACGTCGTGCAGATCGACGAACTTGTCCACCACACCGTCCGAGTCGCACGTGATGTCGCAGAGCGTGGCGTAGGCCGTCGGCGGCTTGTTGAGACGATGGATCGGGACGATGGGAAACAACTGGTCGAGCGCCCAGTGATCCGGCGCGGAGCGAAAGACGGAGAAGTTCGTCAGGTACTTGGCGCGCGACAGCCGCCGCAGTTCGTCGAACTCTTCGGAGACGTATTCGGCCTGCTGCGCGTACTTGTCGGCGCGCTCGCACACGTCCCAAAAGAGCACTTCGCCCTTCGCGCGATCTTCCAAAGAGATCAAACCAAGATTGAAGAGCGTAAAGAGCGTATCGCGGTGTTCGAGCGCGTCGTGATAATACTCGCGATAATTCTTGATGCTGATGCTCTGGCGCAGGTCGCCCAGTTCGGTCACGACCTGCGGGTCGTCTGCGTCGATCTCAATCGGCGTGATGTCTTCGACGACCGTTTCGATCTCTTCCTGCACGTTGGTGACGAGGATGGCGTGATAGGCAGAAAGGTAGCGGCCGGATTCCTGTATGACGGTCGGGTGCGGCACGTTCTCATCGTCGCAAACCTGCTTGATCGAATAGATCACGTCGTTGGCGAACTCCTGCGCATTGTAATTGGCCGAGGAGTCGAACGCGGTCTTCGAGCCGTCGTAATCGACGGCCATGCCGCCGCCAACGTCCAACAACTCGATCGGAATCTTCATCTTCCAAATCTTCGCATAGACGCGCGCCGCCTCTTTCATCGCGTTCTTGATGCGCTTGATGTCTGTGAGTTGCGAGCCGATGTGAAAGTGCAAAAGGCGCAGCATCTCGATGCGCCCGGCCTCTTGCAGGCGGCGTATGACTTCGAGCAGTTCCGTCGTCGTCAGACCGAACTTCGCCGCCTCGCCGCCCGACTTCTCCCACCGCCCCGAACCCTTCGAATAGAGTTTGACGCGCAGGCCGACAATCGGCAGATTGCCTTCGTGATCCTCTTCGAAGCGCTCCGCGAAACCGAGGATGTGGTCGAGTTCGCTCATCTTCTCGATGACGATCACGACGCGCTTTCCGGCGCGCGCGCCGACGAAAGCCAGTTCGATAAACTCTTCGTCCTTGAAGCCGTTCAAGACGAGCAGACTGTCGGATGCCTGTTCGAGCGCGAGCGCGGCGTAGAGTTCGGCCTTCGATCCGGCTTCCAGCCCGAAGTCGTAGCGCGTGCCCTCGCGCAAATATTCTTCAACGACGGCGCGCTGCTGGTTGACCTTCATCGGGTAGACGCACATGTGCGAGCCTTGATATTCAAACTCGCGGATGGAGTTGCGAAAGGCGCGCTGTAGTTTGCGCACCTGCGCGGTGACGAGTTGGGGGAAGCGCAGGAGGACCGGGGTGGAGATGCCGCGTTTTTGGAGGTCGTCGATGATCTCTTTGAGGTCGGCTGATGCCTTGGTATCCGTCTCCGAGGGATGGACGATGAGATTGCCTTTGCGGTTGATGCCGAAGTAACCGGCTCCCCAGTTTTCGATGCCGTAGGTTTCGAGCGTCTGTTCAATAGCCGTGGTCAACTTCCGGTCTCCTGCCTCCCTTGTGTTCGTCTTGGAACGTTAAATGCGCGCCCCGCCACTTCGCGCGCTGCCTTCGAGTGGGAACATTTACGGTTGGACAACTTAAGGTCGCAGAGTAACAGAAAAAACCGGGTCGGACAATAACTATTTTTGGCGCGCGCGCATGGCGCGGACGGACTTAAACAGTCGCCCCAGAAAGGTTTAGGCGACTCAAGAAGCGGCTGTTGAAAAGCGTGCCACAAACTTTCTCGCGTGAAACCTTGACACTGTTCTCGTCATCTCTATAATGCGGACTTTTTTAAGCGTCGCAGGCAAGTATTGAATGACGCGAGCCACGAAGCATTTGTTAAACTTCTCAACAGTCGTCCACTCACTCCGCACGAGCGCGGCGGCTTGCACCCTCCACACTCCCTACACAAATCAGGAGATCACATGAACGCAAAAACGGCCTTGAAGTATGCCGAAGATCAAGGGGCGAAATTTCTCTCCGTCAGATTCACAGACCTCGTCGGCGCGTGGCATCACTTGACCTATCCGATCCACGAACTCGGAGAAGGATCGTTTGAGGACGGCTTCGGCTTCGACGCATCTTCCCTGCGCGGTTGGGCTTCCATCCACGAATCGGACATGCTGCTCGTGCCCGACGCCGGAAGGATGTGGATGGATCCGTTCGCGGAAGAACCGACGCTGTGCCTGATCGCCAACGCCGTTGACCCGATCACGAAGGAGGGCTACGGCCTCGACCCGCGCTCCGTCGCGCAGCGCGCTGAAAGCTACCTGCGTTTCACAGGTCTGGCCGACACGGTCTACTTCGGCCCCGAAGCGGAGTTCTTCGTCTTCGACGGCGTGCGCTACAACAACGACCAGTTCTCCGCCGGTTACACCATCGAATCCGACGAAGGCCACTGGGCTTCGGGTCGCGCCGAGGACGACGTGAGAGGGCCGAATCAGGGCTATCGCATCCGCCCGAAAGAGGGCTATGTGCCCGTGCCGCCGACCGACACCTTGAGCGATCTGCGCTCCGAGATCAGCCTCATCCTCGAACGCTGCGGCATCACGGTCGAGTGCCATCACCACGAGGTCGCCACGGCCGGACAGTGCGAGATCGATTTCCGCTATTCGACCATGTTGGGGACGGCCGACAATTTGCAGATCTTCAAGTACGTCGTGCGCAACACCGCTTACCAGTACGGCAAGACGGCGACCTTCATGCCGAAGCCGCTCTACGGCGACAACGGTTCTGGGATGCACTGTCACCAGTCGCTCTGGAAAGGCGAGCGTCCGCTCTTTGCGGGCGACGGCTACGCAGGTCTGTCAGAGATCGCGCGCTTCTACATCGGCGGACTGTTGAAACACGCGGCGGCGGTCGTCGCCTTCGCCGCGCCGACGACGAACAGCTATAAGCGACTCGTCCCCGGCTTCGAAGCCCCGGTCAACCTCGCTTACTCGGCGCGTAATCGCTCGGCGGCCATACGCATCCCGATGTTCTCGACCAATCCGAAGTTGAAGCGTCTGGAGTTTCGTCCGCCCGATCCTTCGTGCAACCCTTATCTCGCCTTCTCGGCGATGCTTTTGGCCGGGCTTGACGGCATCCAGAACCGCATCGACCCGGGCGAACCGCTCGACAAAGACATCTACGATTTGTCGCCCGAACAACTCAAAGACGTGCCCTCTCTTCCCGGCTCGCTCGACGAATCACTCGCCGCGCTCGAAGCCGACCACGACTTCCTGCTCAAGGGCGACGTGTTCACGCCCCAACTCATCGACCGCTGGATCACTTACAAACGCGAAAACGAAATCTCACGCCTGCGCATGCGCCCGCACCCGTTGGAGTTTTCGATGTACTTCGACATCTAAAGCGCACAAAGAGTGCATGAGGCGCGGAACGGCGTTTGAGAAACTAACAATTCTCAAACACCGTTCCGCGTTCACCATTCAGGGCAACATCTGATATTGTGCCGGACGAAGTATTACCGGGAAGCGAGACGGCTGCCGTCCGAAGGAGTCAACGATGAGCGAAGATGTTCGGGAAGTCGAACGGGAAGTTGCGCCTCAGAGATCGAGCAATCTGCTGCGGCGCGTCGGTCTCTATGCCGCGCTGGTGCTCGTTGCCTTCCTCGTCGGCTTCGTCCCGATGTGGCTCAAGGCGCGCGAGAGCGGCAACCAACTCGCAGCGGCCGAGCGCACGCTCGCGCTCGCGCGTTTGCAGAACAACCTCGCTTCGGCGGCGCTCGATGCGCGCAGAGGCGACTACGAGCCTGCGCGACAGGCGGCCAGCCAGTTTTACACTTCCCTGCAGGCCGACATTGACAAAGGCGACGACTCAAGCCTGACGCCCGCGCAGAGAGAGGCCGCAAAAGCCTTGTTTACAGGGCGCGACCAGATCGTCACCTGGCTTGCGCGCAGCGACCCGGCCGCCGCCGATGGCCTGTCCGACGTGTATGCGTCGTTCCGCAAGATCGTGAGCAATTAAAGTAACGAGGCGAACAGGCTCGAATTAACTTTCCGTCCACCGTCGGCCTCGCTTGCGCCGCGACCTGTCCAGAGTCTCACTAGAATCCCACCCTCTCTTATTTCCCGATGGCGAACAGGTGATGCTGTGTGCGGACGAACATCTGCCCGGCGGAGATGGCAGGCGTCGCCATGAGCAGTTCGCCCATCGGATTGCGCGAGAGCAGTTCGAACTTCGCACCGGCGCGCACGACGAAAATCTCGCCGTCCTCGCTCGGCAAATAAATACGGCCGTCCGAGGCGACGGGCGAGGCGCTAAAGCCGCCGCCCTGATGCGGCAAGCGTTCGCGGTAAACTTCAGCGCCCGTCTGTAGGTCGTAGCAATCGAGCACGCCCTGATTCGAGAGCACGTAGAGATGGCCGCGATAGATGAGCGGCGTCGGCATGTAGGAGCCGCGCGCCTGCTTGCTCCACGCGACCGAGCGGTTCGACGTTTCGCCTTTCGCCAGTGTGATGTCGCCCTGCGCGCCCGCGCGGATGACGAAGATCGGAGCTTCGGGTCTGCGCCCGCTCGCAACGACGATCAGGTTGCCGGAAAAGATGGGCGTCGGCGCGGTGATCTTCGAACTGCCGCCGAGCCGCCACAACTCTCTGCCCGTCGCTGCGTCGTAGCCGCGTATGAAGTTAGAGGCGTTGGTGATGATCTCTGTGCGCCCCGCGCCCGTGTAGACGGTCGGCGTGCCCCACGAAGGCAGTTCCTGGCGCGGCGTCTTCCAGAGGGTCTTTCCGGTCTTGATGTCGAGGGCCAGCAGGAACGATTCGTTCTGCGTGTCGCATTGCACGATCACGGAGTCTTTGTAGATCACGGGCGAACTGGCCGTGCCCCATTCATAACTCGGAATGTCATACGCGCCCGCGTTCAGGACGCCGAGGTCTCGCTTCCACATCAGACGCCCGCGCACGTCGAACGCGTACAAGCCTTGCGAGCCGAAGAAGGCGACGACGTAGCGGCCGTCCGTGGCCGGGGTCGCGTTGGCGTAGGTCGCTTTGACGTGTCGTTTCTCGCGCGGCACGCCTTCGTAGGCCACGCGCTCCCACAGCACTTTGCCCGACGCACGATCAAGCGCATAGAGTTTCCACTGGTGGCTCGACAGATCGTCGGAGGCGTCGCCGTCGCCGTAGAGGCCGTGGCGGAAAGTGCCGTCGCCGCGTGCGCTGCTGATGGCAGTGGTGATGAAGACGCGCTCGCCCCACACAATCGGACTCGAATGCGACAGCCCCGGCAATTTCGTCTTCCACTTGACGTGCGTGCCTTTTTTAACGTCCCAGCTGTGCGGCAAATTCTGCCCGTCGGCGATGCCCGATGCGTCGCGCCCGCGAAAGGAAGGCCACGAATGCTGCTGCTGCCCTCGCGCGTCAGGCCGCGTCTTGACTGCGTTCGCAGTCGCACACATCAGCGACGCGATCACGCACAGGCGCAAAGCGTTCAGAGACAGTGTGAAACTCGTCTTCATGCTGCTTCTCCTTATCAAGCGGTCTTTGCGCGTCGCCTTTGCAGGTAGTAATGCCACAAGAGGCGCGCGGCGACGGCACGCCACGGCCGCCATCTTTCAGCAATGCCCGCAAGTTCGAGAGGCGTCGGGCGCGCATGTAAGTTTTTGACTTCCTGCCACGCCACGGCGAGCGCGAGGTCGCCCGCAGGCCACGCATTCGCACGCCTGAGCGACATCAAAAGATAGATGTCCGCCGTCCACGAACCGATCCCTTTCAAAGCCGTCAACGCAGCCTTCACTTCCGCGTCGTCCGCATCAGTGAGCGCTTCGAGATTCAGACGACCTTCGTGGACGGCCTCGGCCAGATGCCGCCCGTAGATGATCTTCTGCCGGCTGAACCCCGCGCCCTTCAACGCCGCGTCGTCGAGCGAGAGAAAACGCGCGGGCGTGAGCGGCGTAGCCAGAGCGAGCAGGCGTTCGTAGGCGGCTCTGGCCGAAGCGAGCGACACCTGTTGCTCCAGAATGATGTGCAACAGCGTCTGAAAGCCCGGCTCGCGAAACCACGTCGGCGGCGTGCCGTGTTCGGCGTGGATGCGCGCCAGGTCTGAGTCACGCCCGGTTAACTCGCGCAAGCCTTCACGGTAAGACCGCGCGTGCAAAACTTTCAATGTGGATTTGCGTCGCAGCGCTTTCAGCCCTTCTTCAACAAGGAAATCTGTCCGCCGTGATAAAGGTCGTGCTGCACCGCGCCGTGCAGCGTCACGTAGCAAGAGACGCCGCCGCCTGTCTCGCGGCTCGTCTCCGTGATGAGCACGTCTTCCAGTCGCGAGTCGTCCAGACGACGCACGGCTCGCAGCAACTCTTCGTGCCGCAGACGCAACTGCTGTAGCGTCTCGCGCCACGCCGCTTCGCTCGTGTCTTGCACCTCAGGCCAGTCGCCCTCTTCCGGCAACCTCACTGCTTGCCCTTCGAGCCTCTGCCGCACGGCGCGCTTCCACCCGCCGACGTGCAAGACGATCTCCCAAATGCTGTGCGCACGCGCGAGCGGACGCGCCGCAGCCCTTTCAGCCCCGACGCCTTCGAGCGCCTCCAACAGCGAAGCGCCGCACCACGCGTCGCGGTAAAATGCGCGTTCCAACTGGTCTGCCAGTCGTTCGATCTCAGTCATCTCAAGTATCCGTTCGCGTCCTGCTTCTCAACTCGCGTCGTCCTTTTCCACCACTTCGTCCTCGCGCTTCGCATCTTCCATCGCTTCCGGTTCCAACTCTTCCGCGCTCTTGTTCAACTTGATGAAGACGCCCCACGCCGCCAGCATGAAGGCGGCCGCGACGGCAATCGCCGCGGCCTGCGGCAAGTGCGCCGGGTCGTCGTGTAGAAACTGGAAGACCGCCACCAGCGACTCGATCGCCAGAGACACGATGACGACCACCATGAAGCGCGACAGGAAACGGCGCACGCGCGTCGGCGCGCTCATCTGCGCCGCGCGCTGCACCTCTTCTTCAAGGATGGTCTGCCCCAGTTCGAGCGCCGCCACGGCAATCGTCAGCAGCCCGATGCATTCCAGCACCGCGTTGAAACGCTCTCGCAGAGGCTTCCCCGTGCCTGGATTGAGCCCCTGCCACAATTCGATGCCCGCGAAGACGATGAGCGACACACCGCAACACACGAACAAAAAGATGACCGCCACGTACCCGGCCTTGAATATATTCCGAATGATTTTCAACGCCCCTCCTTAAAGAATGCGATCACTCTTTTCTAAATTATGTCTGGCACACAAAAGCTGCACGTTTTCCGTTTTTAAAGATGTGCCACCTTTGGAATACGGTAATATGTGGTCAAAATGAAGTTCATCGGTTGCTCCACACATAACGCACTTTCCACTATCCCGCTTCCAAACGCTGAGCTTTATGTTTGTTGGTATCATTCGCCGTCTAACAGGATTCGTTGGAGCAGGCACTGAGAAATCTTCCTCACCCTCAACGGCGATCAACTTAAATTTGAAAACGGTGCGAGACCCAGACTCCTCCTGCCAAGAATCTACTAAGTGGAAAATGCCGTTATATGACCAGATGCCACTATGTAGTTTTTCATAGACCCGCACCCTCTCAGGTTGTCTAAGATTTCTCTTAAATTCTTGTGCAGCCCGATGAAATTTGCCGTTCTCAGTAAATGTTCCCGAAGGATGCTTCTCTGGTTGATCGAATAATTTTGGATTGGGTATTGACTCACTTCAAGAGACATCATGTCCCTCATAAATTAAAGTGAACCCACCGTCTAATATTTGATCGTGGTATGGCGCATTGGGGCGTAGCGACATCAGAATAACCGAATGTGTGCCCCCGACGCCGAAGTTCATTCCGCGTTGAAGACTCATACCTTCCCGTCGGCACATTTCAAAGTAAGAGATAATTTCATTAGCCATACAGCAATTCTCAAGCAGGACGTAGAATCTTCATTGATACTGCTAATTTCGTAATGGTGATCTGCGCGGGTGGAGATTATAACGCAGGCGCAGGACGCCGCAGTTTATATTTCTTTGCAAGGTCGAATATGAATGCCATTCCGCAACGCGCCGCGCTTCGCGTTACAATCGAGCGGTCGTGCGTAAGTTTGACGAAAAGACCGAAGCGCTCCTCGTGCGCGACTTGCCGGACGCGGAAGGCGCGCGCATGTTTTATGAACGACTCGCCGCCGAGCACAGCCGAGCCGCCGCGCGACTCGTGCGCGACGAAGGGTTGCTGTCGGATGCGCTCGCGCTCGCGGCCTGGAGTCCGCTGCTCGGGACGACGCTCGCGCAGAACCCTGACTATCTGAACTGGCTCGCGCGCGAACGCGCCGACAAGCACGTTCGGACGACGGAAGAGTTGGGCGAATCGCTCGCGCGCTTTGCTTTGACGCATTCGCAGATCGAGCCGCAGGTGGTGCTCGCGCGTTTTCGTCGCCGCGAACTTTTGCGCATCTACCTGCACGACCTCCGGCGCACCAGTTCAATCGTCGAGACGACGGAAGAACTCTCGAACCTCGCCGATGCGGTGCTCGCCTACGCTCTCGACCTCGCGCGTCAGGAGTTGGACAATCGACACGGTGCGCCGCTCTGCACGGACGCGCGCGGGCGCACGACGACGGCGAGTTTCTGCGTCGTCGCGCTCGGCAAACTCGGCTCGCGCGAACTGAACTACGCCTCCGACATAGACCTTCTCTTTCTCTATTCCGACGACGGGCACACTTCAGGCGCGGGCGTGCGCGGGGCAACCACCAACCGCGAATACTTCAACCGTCTGGCCGAACGCGTGTCTCGCATCGTCGGCGCACCTTCCGGCGAAGGTGCGGCCTACCGCGTTGACTTGCGCCTGCGCCCGCACGGACGCGACGGCGCGCTCAGTTGTTCGCTCGCGGAAGCCTTGCGTTACTACCAGACCAAGGCGCAGCCCTGGGAACTGCAAACGCTCATCCGCACGCGCGCCGCCGCCGGAGCGAGCGCACTCTACGCGCGCTTCGCCGAAGAGGTGCGTGCTCCGATCTACACGCACGCCGCGTCGGTCGAAGAGGCGCTCAGAAACGTACGCCTCGCCAAACAGAAGATCGACCGCGAACACGGCCGCGACGCGCGCGGCTTCAACGTCAAACTCGGTCGCGGCGGCATACGCGAGATCGAGTTCATCGCGCAAGCTCTCCAACTCGCACACGGCGCGCACGACCCATGGCTGCACGCGCCGCACACGCTCATCAGCCTCGGTCGTCTCGCCGACCGCCAACACATCACCGAACGCGAACGCACCGAACTCTCCGACGCCTACGCCTTCCTGCGCACGCTCGAACATCGCCTGCAAATGGAGCACGGCCTCCAGACCCACTCTGTCCCCGACGAGACGGCGCGGCGCACACTCGTCGCACGCCGCATGAACTTCAACGGGCAAGACGCGCTCGCAGACTTCAACCGCGCGCTCGCGCTCCACACCGCGCGCGTCCGCGCCGCTTACGAACGCATCTTCGGCGACAACGGCGAAACCACCACGACGACGCACGCCGCAGACAAACTCGCAACCCGCAATCCGCTCGACGCACCCGCCGCGCCCGACGCGAACACCGAAGCCGCGACGACCCGCGACCCAAGCGACGAAGCAATGATTGCCGACTCTGCGCCTCTCGATTCAGAGACTGGCGTAGCGATCATCGATGACGGAGCGAAAGAGATGGACGCCGCCGCCGCGACGCTCGCCGCCGCGCGCATCTTCGCGCCCCGCCTCATTTCAGACAGCACCCATGTCAAACAACACCCGCGCGAGACGGAAGAGATGCGAGACGCGCGCATCGCGCGCCTGCTGCACGAAGCGGCGCATCGCTCTCTGAGTGCACGTCGGGCGCTCGCCTACGTGGCGCGCATCGCCGCTTCGCTCGACAAGTCGAACACACAAGTCGAACTCTCCGGGGAAAGTCTACAGGCGCTCGCCGGTCTGTGCGGCGCGTCCGAATTTTTCGGCGAGATGCTGGCGGCCAACCCTGCCTTGATCCCAGCTTTGCTGTCGAGCATCGAGGCCGCCCGCGCGCGCGACTACCGCGCCATCCTGCGCCGCGAGATCGACGCCGAGAAGAGTTTTCGCGGCGAGTTGATGGCACTCAGACGCGCGTGGGCGGAACTGCTCGTCGAAATTGGCGCGCTCGACGCGCGCGGCGCGTTGTCGCACCCGGAAGCGAACCGCCTGCAAACCGAACTCGCCGCCGCGAGCATCAACGCCGCCTACCTCGTCGCGCGCCGCGAGATGGCACGCCGCTTCGGCAGTCTCGCGGCCGGGCCGCGCCTCTCCGTCTTCGCGCTCGGACGCCTTGCGAGCGGCGGGATGGATTACGGCTCAGACCTCGACCTCGTCATCGTCTACGACGCACAAGTGCCTTCGCCCGTCGGTGCGCTGACGCGCGACGAAGCTTACACGCGGCTCGTCGAGTTGATGGTCTCCGCACTGTCGAGCCTGACGCGCGCGGGCTACGTCTATCGAGTGGACTTGCGCCTGCGCCCCGACGGCAAGAACGGCGCGCTCGTGCGCAGCGACCGCTCGTTCGTCGAATACCTGCGCACACGCACGGGTGTTTGGGAGTGGCTGGCTTACGTGAAACTGCGCGCCGTGGGCGGCGACCTCGAACTGGGGCGCGCTTGCGAAAGAGAGGCGCGGCGCGTCATACACGAAGCTGCGCGCGCCTGCGACCGCGAAGAGTTGCGCCGGGAGACGCGGCGCGTGCGCGAACGTCTGGAACGCGAGCGCGGCACGACCTCTGCCGCAGCGCGCGGAGCGATTGACATCAAGTTCGGCGCAGGGGGAATGCTCGACGTGTACTTCGCCGTGCGCTACCTGCAACTGCGCGACGACGTGCAGGACGACGGCGCGGATCGTTCCACCGCGCAGACGCTCGCGCGCCTCAGAGACGCCGCCTCGCTCGACGCGGAAACTTACCAAACTCTAAACGACGGCTACGCCTTCCTGCGCACGCTCGATCATCACCTGCGACTCATCGCCGGGCGCTCGTCGCGCCTGCCATCCGCGCCCGACCACGCGCTCCTGAAAGACCTCTCTCGCGCCCTCGGCTACCACGCGCCCCACGCGCTCCTCGAAACCCTGCGTGAACGCATGGCCTCTCTCCGCGCCGCCTACGAACGCATCACCACACAGCAGGACTAAAGAGGCCGCCGCGCCTTTGTCTTCAACTCACATTCGTCTTCAACTCAAACGTCTCAAACATCGCGGCGCAGGCCACGCGTCTCTTCGTGCCAGCAGCGCACGCACCAGAGATGACGCGCGGCGCGTTCTTCGATGGAGAGATCGGCGGAGGCTGGCAGACGACGCACCACCTCGCGCTCGGCGTCCGAGAGTTCGCGCCACGAGCGCAAGTGTCGCGCGTCGCCGCCGCAGCGCGGGCATCCGTCTGTGGCCGTTGTCGTCATATGCTTCAACATAGATGCGTGAGGGGCGAGTGCGCAAGAGCGTCGCCGCGCGTCCGCAATTCATTTGAGTGTCGCGCCGCAGACAAGGTAATATCGCCGCTGTCTTTCACATCATCTGAAACCTACGGAAAGCTGCCTGACAAATGCTCCAGCACGGCCGCGCCCGCGCGCATCTTTTACTGCTCGCCGCTCTCTTCTTCTTCTCTCTCACGCCCGGCGCACACGCGCAGCGCGACGATTCGCGTTTCGACTTCTACGCGCGCGGCCCTTACCGCGAAGCAGTCCCGCGCCCGCAAACCACCACGCGCTTCGACGTGGGCGACTTCCACACCAACTACGCCACGATGGAACGCGTCATCGAGCGCATCGCCGCCGCCGCGCCCGACCGCGTGCGCCTGCTCGACATCGGCGAGACGAACGAGCATCGTTCGATGCACCTCGTCGTCATCTCCGCGCCGGAAAATTTGCAGCGGCTCGACGCGATCAAAGCGGCCATAGCGCGCCTGACGGACCCGCGCGCCACCTCGCCCCAAGAGGCCGAACGCATCGCACGCGAAACGCCTCTCATCTCTTTCATGAGCTACACGATTCACGGCAACGAGTCTGCGTCGTTCGAGGCGATGATGCAGGTCGTCTATCAGCTCGCCGCGTCGAACGAGCAGGCGACGCTCGACATCCTGAAAAATACGGTGGTTGTCGTCAACGTCTGCTCGAACCCGGACGGCCACGAACGCTTCGTCACCTGGTACAACTCTTTCGGTATGGGCAACGCCGACCCCTTGGCGAGCGAGCACCGAGAGCCCTGGTCGGTCTGGGGACGCACCAATCATTACCGCTTCGACCTGAACCGCGACAACCTCGCCGCCACGCAGATTGAGACGCGCAACTTGCAGCGCGCCTACCTCGACTGGAATCCGCAAATCTTCGTCGATCATCACGGCCAGCCCTCGCAGTACTTCTTTCCCCCGGCGGCGCTCCCCGTCAATCCGAACCTGCCGCCCGCGCAGACCACGCGCTGGTTGACCGAGTTTGGACGCGCCAACGCCGCGCAGTTCGACGCGCGCAACTGGGACTATTACGTCCGCGACGTGTTCGATCTCTTCGGCCCTTTCTTCTGGGACTCCTGGCCTGCCTTGAACGGCGCGACCGGCATGACCTACGAAACCGACGGCGGCGGCACGAAAGGCTACGCGTGGCGGCGCGACGACGACACAATCGTCACTCTGCGCTCGGCCATCGCCAAGCACTTCGTTGCCTCCCTGACGACGCTTGAGACGGCGGCGCGCAATCGCGAAGCGCGTCTCAGGGATTTCTACGACTTCAAGCGCACCGCCATCGAAGAGGGACGACGCGAAGAGATGCGGCGCATCGTCTTCCTGCCGGGACGCGACCCGGCGCGCGCGGCCGATCTGGCCGACGTGCTGCTGCGCTCCGGCATCGAAGTGAGCATCGCGAACGAATCCTTCCGCTCCGCGAACGCGCGTTCTTACACGGCCGCGGCGAGAGGAAACGGGCGCACGTTTCCCGCCGGTGCATACGTCGTCGAACTGGCGCAACCGCAGAAGCGACTCGCCAAGGCCCTGCTCGAACCCGACACGGAACTCGACCCCGTCTTCGTCCGCGATCAACTCGCGCGTTTCGCGCGCAACCAGCGGCGCGGCGCGGGCGTGGCGAAAGAGGAGTACGGTTTTTACGACGTGACGGCCTGGTCCCTGCCGCTCGTCTTCGGCGTCGAAGCCTATTGGACGAGCGACGCACAACCTGTCTCGTCCGTCCCGCTGCGCGCTGCCACTGCCGCGTCGGAGACGACCGCCGCAGACGCCTTGCGCGCTTCGGGCGAGCGTCTGCTCTCGCGTCGCCTCGGCGTCGCGGGGCGCGCCTCAGTCGCCTACATCATCCCTTACGAGACGAACGGCGCGGCCTCGCTCGCCTACCGTCTGCTGCGTGAAAACTACAAACTCGCCGTCGCCACGCGCACGCTGAACGCGGGCGGGCGCGATTGGCCGCGCGGCACAATGGTCGTGCGCGTCTCGCGCAACCCCGACACCTTGCACGAAGCAATCGCACGACTCGCGCGCGAAGCGAACGTCGAAGTCGCGGCCGTCAACTCCGGCTTTTCCGAGACGGGAGATACGAGCGTCGGCTCGGAATCGGTCGTCTCCTTGAAACGGCCGCGCATCCTCGTCGTCGCCGACGAACCCGTCAACCAGACCAGCTACGGCGCGCTCTGGTGGACGTTCGAGCGTTACGGCGTTGACTTCACGCCCATGACCATCGCCAATCTCAGGCGCGCGAACCTCGATCAGTACAACGTCATCATCATGCCCGACGGATCGCCCGGCGGTTACCTGAGCGCGCTCACCCCTTCGGGCGTCGGCACGCTGCGCGCGTGGGTGCAGCGCGGCGGCACGCTCGTCCTGATCAAAGGCGCGGCCGTCTTCGCCGCCTTGAAGGATGTCAACTTAACTTCCTCGCGTCTCGTCGGCAGCGACGACGACGATCAGCGCGATCAAAAAACTCCTGACGCCGCCGAAGACAAGCCATCGCCCACGCCGACACCTTCGCCCGCGTCCGCAGACACGGCGTCCGTGCGCGAATCGGCGGCGACGGCGCGCAACCGGCGGCAGGCCACGCAGACGGCCGCCGAACAACAGCGCGAGGCGCAAGACCGCAGCGAGAAACTGGAAGGTGCGCCGCCCGATTTGCCGCCCATCGCTTCGCCCTCGGCCAGGCCGGGACGCGTGCCCGAAGCCGTGCCCGGCGCGATCTTCCGCGCCACCGTCGATCGCTCGACGCCCTTGACCTACGGCTACGAAGACCCACAGCTTCCAGTGCTGATCGATTCGGCCTACTTCTTCCGCCCGTCGAAAGAGGGCACGAACGCCGTCGTCTTCACGGGCGAAGGCAATCAACAGTTGCGCATCGCCGGTTTCATCTGGCCGAACAACACCGAACGGCTCTTGCGCGGCACGGCGCACGTCATCGAAGAACCGACGGGGCGCGGCCACGTCGTCCTCTACGCCGAAGACCCGAACTATCGCGGTTTCTGGCGCGCGACCACGCGCCTGTTCTTCAACTCGTTTCTCTTCCAACCAACATTTTAGAAAAAAGTGACAAGTGGCGAGTGACAAGTGACGAGTGAAAAACGTATGCTTGATGTGGCGAGTTAAGATTTGCTTTTAACTCGTCACTCGTTCTTGTCATTCGTCACCAGGAGTTAACGTGTTTCAGATCAAAGCGGCTTTCGAAGAGAAACTTGAGATTAAAACGACCGTGGAGCGGGCGCGCGCCTTTTTCGCCGACTGGCGCAACTTCGCGGAGTTGATGCCGGGCGTCGAGAGCATACGCGAGGAAGCGGGCGGCGTGATCCGTTGGCTCATCCGCGCGGAAGTGCCGGTCATCGGCGCGATGCGGCAGGCGTTCGCCGTCGAGCAGACGCTCGATCATCCGCAGAGCATCGAATGGTCGCCCGCCGCTCAGGAGCGTAGCAACTTCCTGCGCTACGCTGCGCAGTTCGAGGAGCAGGGCACGCGCGTCCTGATACGCATCGTGCAGCGCGTCGAGTTGCGACGGCGGAAGGCGACCGAGTTGCACATGCTCGCAGGGCTCGTCGGCGAGAACCGCCTGAGCGCCGAGATGCAAAAGGGCGTCAGCGAGATGATGCGCACCTTCCTCCAACGCGCGCGCAAGCAGTTGGAGCAGTAGCAAAAGTCTCGCAGGACAATAAAGCCCGGCCGATTATCTTCTTGCAAGGTAAAGAATTATCAAGTAATCTGAAAACGGTTGATCTCCCCTGACGGGGACTTGCCCACACTTCTCTCGGTCAACCTCCTCAGCTAACGTCCGTTAAGACCCGTGATTCGCTCTAGCCTTCTCGCCGCAACTCTTCGTGTGCGCTGGGCGCGGGCGTGCGAACGTGGGAAGTTAGTTTCGCTTTGAAGTCCGAAGCGACCCGGCCGGTCAGCGCCCGCTACGACTATGGATTCATCCCCCGACGCCATCGACCTCGCCGTCTTCCAGAGACTGTGCGAAGTGCACGCCACTCAATCCTTCGATCCGACGAGCTATGCCGAAGCACAGCGCACGCTGCTCACGCTGATGGGGCATCTGCCAGGCATGGCCTACTGCTGCCGCAACGACGGGCACTGGACGATGCTCTTCGCCAGCGAAGGCTGTCAGGAATTGACCGGCTATGCGCCCTCCGATTTGGTCGGCAACCGCAAGGTGGCTTACGCCGAGTTGATCCACCCGGACGACCGGCGAAAGGTCTGGGACGAAGTGCAGGCGGCGCTTGAGGCGAAGCGGCGTTTTCGTCTCGTCTATCGTTTGCAGACGGCCACACACGACGAGCGTTGGGTGTGGGAACAGGGACACGGCATCTACTCTAACGAGGGCGAACTAGTTGCCCTCGAAGGCTTCGTCACGGACATCACCGACCGCGTGCAGACGGAGGAGGCTTTGCGCGCGGCCGAGTCGCAGTATCGCTCGCTCTTTGAGCAGGCCGTCCACGGCATCTATCGTTCGACGCCCGACGGGAAATTCTTAGCCGCCAATCCCGCCCTCGCCTTCATGCTCGACTATGCTTCGCCCGCCGAGTTGATCGCCAGTTGCACGGACATCGCGCGCGACTTCTACGCCGACCGGGAGACGCGTGCGACCCTTCAACGCCTGCTCGCCGCGCACGGCAAAGTGCAGGGCTTCGAGGCGCGCGTCTTTTGCAAAGACCGGCGTAACGTCATCTGGATGCGCGAGAACATCTACGCCGTGCGCGATGCGACAGGCGCGCTCCTCTATTACGAAGGCAGCGTCGAGGACATCACCGCAGGCAAGCGTGCCGAAGAGAGACTGGCGCGTTCCGAAGAACAGTATCGCGTCCTCTTCGAGAGCAACCCGAACCCGATGTGGGTCTACGACGCGGACACTTTCGCCTATCTCGCCGTCAACGAAGCGGCCGTCCGCCACTACGGCTACACGCGCGAAGAATTCCTGCGGATGAACATTCTGGACGTGCGACCCCCGGAGAATATCCCGGCCGTGCTGGAAAACATCGCCGCACAGCCTTCGGCGCACCGCACTTCGGGCGAGTGGGAGCATCGCAAGAAGGACGGCACGCGCATCTTCGTCGAAATCAGTTCGCAGCAGATCGACTTTGGCGGGCGCACCGCGCGGCTCGTGCTCGTCAACGACGTGACCGAGCGCAAACAGGCCGAGGCGGCTCTGCGCGAATCGGAGGAACGCTACCGCGAGCTGTTCGAGAACGCCAAAGACGTGATCTACACGACCGACTTGCAGGGGCGCTACATCACCGTCAACCGCGTAGTCGAGAAGATCACGGGCTATACCTGCGAAGAGATTCGCCGGATGACCTTCGAGCAGATCATCGCGCCGGAATACCTTGAAGTGTCGCGCCAGATGATGGCGCGCAAACTGGCGGGCGAAGAGTCAACCACTTTTTACGAAAGCGGCATCATCTCCAAAAGCGGCGAGCGCGTGCTGTTGGAAGTCAGTTCGCAGTTGATCTACGACGACGCGGGCGCACCCGTCGGCGTGCAGGGCATCGCGCGCGACATCACCAAGCGCAAACAGGCCGAGCGCGATCTGCGCGAATCGGAAGAACGTTACCGCGAACTGTTCGAGAACGCGAACGATCTGGTCTACACGCACGATCTGGCGGGCAATTTCACCTCGCTCAACAAGACGGGCGAGCGCATCACAGGCTACACGCGCGAAGAGGCCGCGGCGCTCAATATCGCGCAGGTCATCGTGCCCGAACACCTCGCACTGGCGCGCGAGATGATGGCGCGCAAAGGTTCGGTTGACGAACCGACCGTCTACGAAGTGGACATCATCGCCAAAGACGGCCGCCGCGTGCCGCTCGAAGTGAGCACGCGTCTCGTCTATCGCAACGGGCAGCCCGTGGGCGTGCAAGGCATCGCGCGCGACATCGCCGAACGCAAGCACACGGAAGCGAAACTGCTGCACAGCGCCTATCACGATGCGCTGACCGGACTGCCCAACCGCAACCTCTTCACGGATCATTTGCAGATGGCCGTCGAACGCGCACGGCGACACGCCGAGTATGTCTTCGCAGTGCTGTTTTTAGACCTCGACCGCTTCAAGAACGTCAACGATTCGCTCGGCCACACGGTCGGCGATCATTTGCTCGTCGCGCTCTCGCGTCGTCTGCAAAACTGCCTGCGCCCTTCGGACGTGGTGGCGCGCCTCGGCGGCGACGAGTTTGCGATCCTTTTGAATGACATCGGCGCGCGCCCCGGTGAGGCCGTCGCCGTGGCCGAACGCGTCCAGCAAGAGTTGATGCAGCCGTTCAATCTGGGCGGGCACGAAGTCTTCACAACGGCGAGCATCGGCATCGCGCTCTCGACTACCGGGTATGAGACGCCGGAAGCCGTCCTGCGCGACGCAGACACGGTGATGTATCGCGCCAAGGCGCAGGGCAAAGCGCGCCATGAGGTGTTTGACCAGAACATGCACGCGCGCGTCGTCGCCCTGTTACGTCTGGAAAACGACCTGCGCCGCGCCGTCGAGCGCGAAGAGTTTCGTTTGCAGTATCAGCCCATCGTGTGTCTGAAGACGGGGCGCGTCTCCGGCTTCGAGGCGCTCGTGCGCTGGCAGCATCCGGAACTCGGCATGATCCCGCCGGGCGATTTCATCCCGGTCGCAGAAGAGACGGGCGTGATCGTCGAACTCGGCCGCTGGGTGCTCAGGGAAGCGTGCGGCCAGATGCGTCTCTGGCAGAATCTCTCGCCGCAGCACGCGCGCCTCAAACTCAGCGTCAACTTGTCGAGCCGTCATTTCGTCCAGACAGACCTCTACGAACAGATCGTCGAAGTGCTCGCCGAGACGGAACTTGCGCCCACTGCGCTGCAACTCGAAATCACCGAGAGCATCTTGATGGAGAACGCGCAGACCATCGTGCCGCTGCTCGGCCGCCTGCGCGAACTCGGCGTGGAACTGGCGATTGACGATTTCGGCACGGGCTATTCGTCGCTCAGCTATCTGTCGCGCCTCAAGCCGATTCACACGCTCAAGATCGACCGCTCGTTCATCAGCATGGGCGGCGACGACCGCGAGAACTCCGAGATCGTGCGCACCATCATCCTGCTCGCCAAGAACATGGGCAAGGTCGTCGTCGCCGAAGGCATCGAAACCGTCGAACAACTCGAACGCCTCTGCACGCTCGACTGCACCTACGGACAAGGCTACCTCTTCTCGCGCCCCGAAGACCCCTTCGAGATCGAACGCCGTCTCCGCCAGGGACTCCACGCCGTCATCGCCAACCCGCTCGACGGCCAACTGAGCGTCGCCTGATGGAAACGATGAAGTAAAAGTAGTGAATGGTAAATGGTGAATGGTGAATGGATGGAAACCCGCTTTCGTCCATTCACCATTTACCATTCACCATTCTCCCCTTCATCGTTTCTCCTGTCTTGGGCTACAATAACTGCAACCTGAAAATTAATCCTGGAGAAGAAGGGCGCAGATGGCGAACATCAAAATGTATACGACGACGTGGTGCTCCGATTGTCGTCGTGCCAAAAGTTTCCTGAACGAGCACGGCATCGCTTACGAGGAGATCAACATCGAAGAACAGGACGGCGCGGCCGAACTGGTGATGCGTTTGAACGAAGGGAAGCGCAAAGTTCCGACCTTCGAGATTGACGGACGAGCCTTCAATCTCTCGCCCTACGACGAGCGCAAACTGCGCGCAGAACTCGGTCTGGAAGTGGCAAGGTAAAAGAGGATGGCAGCGAACACTAACGGCAGTGGAGCGAACCGGAGTTTGACGCGGCGTGCGGCGCGCGCCGGAGGGTTGAAGCTCGCGCGGCGGCTCATCAAACCGATCCCCATCGTCGGCACGGCCGTTGCGCTCGGCTTCGCGGGTTACGAGATCAAAAAGAAGGGCTGGCGGAACGGCCTCATCCACGTCGGCCTCGACATCACGCCCGTCGTCGGCACGGTCAAGGACGTGATCGAAATCTTCACCGGCGACCTCATCCCCGACAAGAAAAACAGCAAACCTTAAACGGGCGCGTCAGTTGGCGGCGCGTTTGGGCGCGCGCAATCGTGCGAGGTGCGCGATGAGTCCGTCGGCGAACACGTTGACGGCCGTGCCCGTATTGTTGGTCTGACGCAGCGCGGCGTTCATCCGGTCGCCGTGCACCTTCAACACTGTCTCCGGCAAATCAACTCTGAGACTGTCCGTCAGTTGAACGCGCCACTTTCTGTCAGTGATGGCGAGCATCAGCAGGATGCCGCCTTTGTCGTTTGCGCCCTTCGCCAGACGCCACCTGCGTGCCGCCGCGAGCGAGTAGTCGAAAATATCCTCCGCGCCCGTCGTTTCAATCGTGACGACGACAAATTCGATCCCTGCGCGTGCGCGCAACGCGGCCAACTTCCTTTCCAGTTGTTGCTCCACGCGTTCGTCTATCACCTTCGCATAGTCGCCGACATAACTCTTCGGCCGCGCGGTCAGGTTCGGGTCGTCGGCAAGTTCAGACTTAACCTGAGCCAATGCACACGACGCTGCGAACGCGAAGATTGCGACGAGCAGGAAAATTCTTCTCATGTCTGTTTCTCCACAGGGCGCGCCCTCCGGGGCAAAGGCGTTTCGGTAACTCCGAACTCACCGCCCTCTCATGCTCGTTCTCTTAACTATGAACTCACAACGCCTTCGCCATGACGGGCGGCTGCGCTTCAAAAGGTTGCGCCTGCTCGTAGGCGTGCGCAAGGCGAAAGAGCGTCGCTTCGCTCCAGTGCGGCCCCAAGAGTTGCATGCCGATGGGCAGTTTCCGGGAGTCCAGACCGCAGGGGACGGAGAGGCCGGGGATGCCCGCGAGGTTGGCCGTCACGGTGTAGATGTCGTTCAAATACATCGCCAGCGGGTCGTCGGTCTTCTCGCCGAGCAGGAAGGCTGTGGTTGGCGAAGTGGGCGTGACGATGGCGTCGCAACGCTCGAAGGCGCGCGCGAAATCTTGTTTGAGGAGCGTGCGCACCTTTTGCGCCTTGAGGTAATAGGCGTCGTAGTAACCGGACGAAAGCACGTATGTGCCGAGCATGATGCGGCGTTTGACCTCCGCGCCGAAACCTTCGTCGCGCGTCTGCCGGTACATCTCGCGCAAGGTGCGCGACTCTTCGGCGCGAAAGCCGTAGCGCACGCCGTCGTAGCGCGCGAGGTTGGAAGAGGCTTCGGCCGTGGCGATGATGTAATAGACGGCGATGGCATACTTCGCGTGCGGCAGTTCCACGTCAACCACTTCAGCGCCGAGCGCGCGATAAGTTTCAATCGCCGCCTCGACGCTTCGGCGCACCTCCGCGTCCAAGCCTTCGCCGTACAAATCGCGCGGCACGCCGATGCGTGCGCCACGCGCATCGCCCGTCAACCCGGAGACGTAATCGGGCACGGGCACATCCGCCGTCGTCGCGTCGCGCGCGTCGCGCCCGGCGATGACGGAGAGTGTCTGTGCAGCGTCGGTAGTGTTGATGGCGAAGATGCCGATCTGATCGAGCGACGAACCGAAGGCCACCAGACCGTAGCGCGAGACGCGCCCGTAGGTCGGCTTCACGCCGACGAGGCCGCAAAACGAAGCGGGTTGACGGACTGAGCCGCCCGTGTCTGACCCCAAAGCGACGGGCACGATGCGTGCCGCCACGGCCGCCGCCGAACCGCCCGAAGAGCCGCCGGGAACACGCGCCGTGTCCCAGGGGTTACGCACCGCGCCGTAAGCGGAGTTTTCATTTGACGACCCCATCGCAAACTCGTCGCAGTTGGTCTTGCCGACGACGATTGCTCCGGCCGCGTTCAAGCGTTCGATGACGGTCGCGTTGTAGGGCGGTTGATACTGGCCGAGGATGCGAGAGCCGCAAGAGGCCTGCAAGCCGCGCACGCAGATGTTGTCCTTGACGGCGACGGGCACACAGCCGAGCGCGCCCGTCAGAGACTCGTCGCGCCGCGCGTCCAACTCTTCGACACGCGCGAGCGCACCCGCGCGGTCGATTTGCAGAAACGCGCCGAGCGTCTCGTTCAATTCTTCGGCCGCCACGAGCGCCCGCTCCACTACGCCGCGCGCATCCACTTCGCCTCCCGCGAGGCGCGTCCTGATCGTTTCAATAGTCATAATTAGCTGTTAGCCGTTAGCTGTTAGCTGTTAGCAAAAGCATTAAAGCTAATGGCTAACAGCTAACAGCTAACAGCTCCTATAACACTTTGGGCACGCGGAAGTGTCCGGCGGCCGGGTCGGGCGCTTGGTCGAGGGCGAGCGACTGGCCGAGCGAGGGCAGGGGCGCATCTTCGCGTGCGGCGTCGGTGCGCGCGCCTTCTTCGGTAAGTCCGCCGATGGCGGGTTCGGCGGCGCTCGTGTCCAGCTCGTTCAACTGCTCCACGTAAGTCACGATGGAAGCCATTTGCGGCGTCAACGCGCGCCGTTCCTCGTCCGTCAACTCAAGCTGCGCGAGCGCCGCGATCTTTTCGATGTCCGATTCCGTGATAGGCATAATTTGAAAGTAAGCAGTAAGCACTGAGCAGTAAGAAAACAGTTTTTCACTGCTCACCTGCTTCTCTGTTGCGCGTCTATGTAGCTGCCGGCGGCGAGCAGGAAGCGCCGGCGCAAATCTTCGTCATTGATGGCGGCGGCCGCCTCCGTGAGTTGGCGCGAATGTTTGAGCGCGCTACGTTCGTGCGCGGCGCGGTCGAAATCTTGTTGGCCGAGCCGCGCGCGCTCGTTGCGGACGGTGACCGGATCGACGCGAAACTCGATATAAGTGACGACGGGTTGGCCGAGCAGCGAGTTCAGACGAAAGATCAGTTGGCCGCTGATCGCTTCAAGCTGTTTCTGCCACGTCGTATCGGGGACGGCGACGACGAGCAGTTTGCGATGCAAGCGGAAGGGCACGGCCTGACCGCGCAGGGGTTCGCCCGCCACGCGACGCCACGCCACAAGCGCCGCCGCTTCGGCAACCTCTTCTGCGTCGCCCGCCGCGCGCAGCAAATTCGGCAAAGCTCGGATTAAGTCGTCCATCTGGTCGATTGCGCGTTGCGAATTAAAAAAGAGCCGTTTGGCAATGTCGGCTTGATAGCCGGAGCCACGACTGGCAATGTCGGCGCGTTGGCTTTAGAATCCGCAATCCGAAATCTGCAATCCGCAATTCACGTGGGGGAGTGTAATGGAAGACGGGGGAGAGCCACAAGTGAGTGTTTCGACGGGTGAAGCGGGCGCGTTCGAGTTGGAGCGTCTGGTGCTGGCTTCGTCCAGCCCGCGCCGTGCGGAGATTTTGCGCGCGGTCGGCTGGCCGTTCGAGACGGCCGCCGCAGGCGTGGACGAGACGCTCGGCGAGGGCGAGAGCGCGTTTGAATACGTGGAGCGACTGGCCTGCGAGAAGGCCGAAGCGGTGGCCGAGGGGCGCGCCAAGGGGCTGGTGCTCGGCGCGGACACAACGGTCGTCGCGGGCGGGCGCGTGCTCGGCAAGCCTGCGGACGCGGAGGACGCGCGGCGGATGCTCAGGCTGTTGAGCGGCCGTTGGCACGACGTGTTGACGGGCGTGGCGCTCGTGCGCGCCGAGACCGGCGAGGTGGTCGTCTCGCACGAACTGACGCACGTGCGTTTCGCGGAGATGTCGGATGAGGAGATCGATTGGTACGTGGCGAGCGGAGAGACTGAGGACAAGGCGGGCGCTTACGCCATACAAGGCCGCGCCTCTCTCTTCATCGAAGAGATAGAGGGCGACTACTGGAACATCGTCGGGTTGCCCGTGCGTCTGGTTTACAAACTGGCGGAAGAGATCGGCAGGTCTTAAGCGACGAAGGAGAGCGTGCAAGACGAAGGGGGCTGCTTCACACAAGGAAGCAGCCCCCTTTGTTTGATGAAAGCGACGCTCTCCGGGAATGGCTCCCGGCGCGCGGCTTAGAGCAATTTGTTGATGCGCGGGGAGAGGCGCTGGACGAGATTGCCTTCGGGGTCGAGGCCGCCGATGGGCGAGCCGGAAATCTGGCCTTCGCGGTCGAAGATGACGAGCGCGGGCAGTTGGTTGCGGTCAACGCCGAGGCGTTTAAAGAGTGCGCCGTCGGGATCGCGCAGGACGCCGATCTTGAGTCCGTTCTTGCGTGCGAACGAGCGTATTTGCTCGTCCGAAGCGAAGTTCTTCGACTTCTGCGATTCGGAATCGGTGCTCACCCAGTAGACTCTCAGATCGCGGTCGCGGTATTCGTCCGCGAGCCTCTGCACGCCTTCGACCTGCGTGCGCGAGAGCGGCAGCCAGGACGCGCCGAAGGCGAGGACGACCACGTCGCCGCGCAACTGTTCCGAGGTGATGCTGCCACCGTCAACCGAGCGCAGAGAGAAGTCCAGGACAGGCTCTTGCGTGCCCGCAGCGACGCGCGCGGGAGTGACCGCGAACGCCTGCGCGAAGACGAGGATGGTGGAGAGCAACAAACCTGCGATGAAACGGGGGGACTTGGCAAACATTCTTTTCTCCTTCTACAAGGCGTCTCACGCATCATCTGCGGCGCATTTAACAAGTCTGACGAAGCCATCGTTGACCCCGTCGCCGCTTCTTTTGTACGTGAGTCGCTCCCGTACCGAAATAGTTAGATGTACGGTCAGAAAGAACAGTTGGATTGAAGGCGAACAGCCGACCCGTTATCGTCAATCTTCGCGTCAAGTTTGCGTGACGGGCGGCGGGACTCCGAAAACCTCTTCATGCAGCGCGCGGTAATCTTCCCACGTATCCATGTCGCGCGCAATGAAAGGAGAGGCAACCGGCAGACGCAAAACCTCGGACGCGTGCGCGCTGATGAGTGCGCGCAAACCGCCCGCCGCGTCCAGACGCAAAAGCGACGCGCGCAGTTGGAGACTGACCAGAACCGGATGCCCGCCGCGCCCCTGCCACTCCGGCACGACGAAACGCGCGCCCGTCCGCCTGTACGCCGCGCAGACCTCCGCGATCTCCGCGCTTCCCACCGCCGGATGATCCGCGAGCGCAATCAACACTGCGCCCGCCGCCGTCTCACAAGACGGCGCGCCTTCCGCCGCATCGCCCGCACTGAGCGCCTCGACGCCGCGCGCGACGGAGACGCCCATCTCGCTTTCCGCCTCATGGTTCAAGGCGAGACGCACGGGCAGGTGCGACAGGTGCGCGCGCACCTCTTCGCCGCGATGGCCGACGACTACGACGACCTCGCACGCCCCGGCCGCGAGCAAATTACGGACACAAGTTTCGACGACCGTGTGCGCGCCGAACGGCAACAGAGGCTTGAACGCGCCCATGCGCCGCGAGCGCCCGGCGGCGAGCAGAATGGCGGCAACAGGGAAGGGAGTGGAGAAGGGATGAGGGATGAGGGATGAGGGATGAAGGGGAACGTCTAAACTTGGCGCAGGATTTTCTTCATCCTTCATCCTTCATCCCTCATCCTTATTTGATCGGTTTGGGCGGAGTTTGCCAGAGCACGTTGACAAACTTCCATTTGCCTTCGTACTTGGCGAGGTGTATGTAGTCGATGCCCCAGACGGCCGTGAGTTTGGCGCTGGCCGTCTGGTCGGACACGTCGAAGACGACCACTTCTTTCGGCGCGTCCTTCGGCACGCGCCCCTGCTTGTTGTAGTTCCCGGCAAGTGCGACGAGTTGCTGGAAGGTCATCACGTCGGAACTGTAAGCCGTCTCGCCCTTCTTGACGAAGAAACCGCGCTTCGCCAGTTCGGGATGGACGCTGCGCTCGATGCGCGCCGGGTTCACCTCGTAAATACCTTCGACGTAATCGAGCACGGCCTGTTTGACCGCCTCGCGCTCGGCCTCTAGCCCTGTCGCTTGCTGCGCCGCCACGCTCACCTGCAAGAAGGCGAGCGCGGCGAACACTAAAATCAACTTCTTCATTGGATATCTCCGAAAATTCGAGATTGGCGAACTGCTGCTAACTTGAACGCGCGGAGAGCCCCGACGGTTTCCGAAAACTGCCAGGCTCGACGAACGCGCCTGTCGTCGCCTCGTCACTTGGAAGAATGGAGAATTACGGCGCGCCGGTTCGGAGTTGAAATTCGCTCAGCGCAGAGCTTCGAGCGCGCGCAGGACGTAGGTGCGCGTCATCTGCTTGCGCCAGTTCATAATGAAGTCTGTGTTGTCGAGCGGACGCGCGCGAACGTAGCAGGCTTCGGCCGCCGCGCGCATGCGTTCCTCGTCGAGCGGCGCGCCGACGAGCAAAGCCTCTGCCTCGCGCACCTGAACGGGCGCGGGCGCAATCCCGCCCAGAACGAGCCGCGCCGCACGCACCGTCCCGTCCTCTTCCAAATCGAGACGGGCGGCCACGCCGAGCACGGGAAAGTCGAACGCGCCGCGCCGCCTGAGTTTCTGGTAAACCGCGCGCCAGCCGTTCAAGGGCGGCAATTGTATGTCGGCCAGTAACTCGTCCGGCCGCTTGCGCAGGTAGTCTATGCCGTCGTCGTTATACAAACCTTCGGCCGTCACTTCGCGCTCGCCGACGGTCGAGACGAGACGCAGGCGCGCGCCCATTGCCACCATCAAAGGCACCAGATCGGCCGACTGCACCGCCCAGCACTTCGACGAACCCGGCGCGACCCAACACACCTCGCCGTCCTTCTTCATGCAGAAGTTGACGCCTTTGCGCCACTCGTAATTCTGGTCGTAATAATTGCAGCGCGTGTCGAGCAAGAGGTTGCCGCCCACCGTCCCCATATTCCTGAGGACGGGCGTGGAGATCGTCCGCGCGGCGGCGGCCACCATCGGATAATCGCGTCTGATCACGGGATGCTCGCACAAATCCGTCAAAGACACGCCCGCGCCGACACGAACGCCGCTTCGCCCATCGCCCTCGATGCGGTTCAACTCCGCGATGCGCCCCACCGAAATAACGGTCTTCGGCGTCTGCTGCCGCCGCTTCATATTCGGATACAAATCCGTCCCGCCCGCCACGAACTGCCCCGTCGCACCCGCATCGGCCATCATCCGCACCGCCTCGCGCACCTCGCGCGCCACGCGATATTCAAACTTCGGAAGTCTCATCATAACGATCTGTATTTCCCTTGTTCTTATGAATCAATCACTACAAGCAGCCGTCTCGCGCCCATCGCTTTCGAGCGACAAACTCTTCGCGCCTACGAGTGAATCGCCACGCGCGGCATCTCGCGGCCGTCGCCGCCTTCCGAAGGGGTGGCGACTTTGAGCGGTTCAGGCCATTCGACGGCGGGGACGCCTTTGGGGCCGAAGCGCGCGGGCTTGCCTTGAGATTTGGCGCGGAGCGCGGCCAAGACCTTTTCGGGCGTGATCGGCACTTCGTCTATGCGCACGCCGACGGCATCGTAGACGGCGTTGGCGACCGCAGGCATGACGGGCAGGAGCGGCCCCTGCCCGACCTCCTTCGCGCCGAAGGGGCCGTTCGGGTCTGCGTCTTCGATGAGATAGGTTTTCACGTCGCACATCTCGTGCGTGGTCGGGCTTTTGTATTCGAGGAGCGAAGGGAATTTGTGCACGACGTTGCGATTGGCGCGATAGATCATCTCTTCCATCAGCGCTTCACCCAATCCCATGTAGACGCCGCCCTCCACCTGTCCCATGACGAGCATCGGGTTGAGCGATTGCCCGATGTCGTGCCCGATCCAGATGCGCTCTACCGTCACAAAACCCGTCTCAGGATCGACGTCAACTTCGGCGATGGCTGCCGAGTAACTGTAGGCGGGCGAAGGGCCGACGCCCGCGCCCTTGAACTTGCCGGGCGAACGCGGCGGCGTGTATGAGCCGACTGTCCCGATCGTGCCGAACTTCGACTCCGCAAGGACGACCGCCTCCGCGAACGTGACGCCCACGTCAGGGTTCTCCACGTCGAAAACGCGATGATCCGCGAACGAGAGATTTTCGACGGGCACAGAGAGTTTTTCCGCCACTGCCATGCTCAGAAGTTCGCGCGCGCGTTCGGCCGCCTGAAGGGCTGCGTTGCCGGTCATCAAAGTCACGCGACTGGAATAACTGCCGAGATCGACGGGCGTGAGGTCTGTGTCGGCCGTCACGACGCGTATGTCGAACGGGTCGATGCCGAGGACTTCGGCGACGACGTAGGCGAGGACGGAATCAGAGCCTTGCCCGATGTCGGTCGAGCCGCACTGGACGCGCACGCCGCCCTGCCGGTCGAGTCCGAGTTGGACGCCCGAGTGCGGCATGTTGTTCCAGTAGATCGGAAGCCCCGCGCCGCAGATGTAGCTGCTGCAAGCCAGTCCGACGCCCTTGCCGTAAGGAAGCTTGCGAAACTTGTTCTTCCAGTCTGCGCCTTCGACGATCTTCTCGATGCACTTGCCGAGTCCCATGCTGCCGATGCGCAGGTAGTTGGCCGTCAGCGAGTGTGGCTTGACGAGATGTTTCAAGCGCATCTCGGCCGGGTCGAGTCCGAGGTCGTCGGCGATCTTGTCGAGTTGGACTTCGAGGCCGAAGCGCGGTTGCGGCGTGCCGTGCCCGCGCTTGGGGCCGCAGGGCGGCTTGTTCGTGAAGGCGCGCAGGCCGCGAAAGCGATAGCGCGGCACTTCGTAGGTGACGGTTTGCAGTGCGCCCGTGTAGAAGGTCGAAGCAACGCCGTAAGAACCGTATGCGCCGCCGTCGAGGAAGGATTGAAAATCCATCGCCGTGATCGAGCCGTCTCGCTTCACGCCGGTCTTGACGTGCATCAGGACGGGGTGGCGACCGCGATGACAGTAGAAAACTTCCTCGCGCGTGAGAGTCACTTTCACGGGGCGGCCTGTGATCATCGAGAGCTTGCAGACGGCCACTTCATGGTTGAACGGATCGCTCTTGCCGCCGAAGCCGCCGCCGTTCGGCGTGGCGATGACGCGTATGTGCGCGGCCGGAAGTCCGAGGACTTTGGTGAGCGCGCGGTGGACGTAGTGCGGCGTCTGCGTCGAACTCCAGAGCGTCAGTTTGTTGTCCGGGTCGAAATGCGCGACCGAGGCGTGCTGCTCCATCGGCAGGTGCGTGTTGCCTTCGTAGAAGAAGGTGTCTTCGCGTATGTGGTCGGCGGCGGCGAAGCCTTCTTCGAGGTCGCCGAATTCGAGATGCACTTTCTTGTGGACGTTGCCGCTCTCGCCGTAGTCCTGCACGCGCGGCTCGTCGATCATGACGGCCTCTTCGATCGTCGTGATGGTTTGTAACTTCTCGTATTCGACTTCGATCAAGTTGATCGCGTCGAAAGCCGTGTCCTCGTCTACGGCGGCGACGGCCGCCACGGGGTCGCCGATGAAGCGCACGCGATCCGTGCACAGGGCGTGCTCGTCCTGAGAGACGGGCAGGATGCCGTAAGTGGTCGGCAAATCTTCGCCCGTGATGACGGCATGAACGCCGGGCAGAGCGCGCGCCTTCGACACGTCGATGCGAACGATGCGCGCGTGCGGCTCGTGCGCGCGCAGGAGCTTGGCAAAGAGCATGCGCGGCAACACGATGTCGTCGGCAAACTTCGTCTGCCCCGTGCACTTCTGGCGCGCGTCAACTTTGCGAAAGGGCTTGCCGACGACTTTAAAATCTTTCTTGCCCGCGCCGTTCGCGTCGCGGTTATGTCCGTTGTTGCTGGTCATCTTGTTGGCGTGAGTGCGTTGTCTGTGGTTAGTCGAGTCCGTAGACGGCTTCGCGCGGCAGTTCCGCTTCTTCGCCGCGCATGCGTGCGGCTGCGAGTTCCACCGCTTCGTAGATTTTGATGTAGCCCGTGCAGCGGCAGAGATTGCCCGACAAGGCTTCTTTGATCTCTTCGCGTGTGGGCTTCGGGTTCACGGCGAGCAGTTCCTTGGCGACGAGCAGGAAGCCGGGCGTGCAGTAGCCGCACTGCGCCGCGCCCGTGTCGGCGAAAGTCTCCTGCAAGGGATGCAGCCCCGCAGGGCTAGCCATGCCTTCGACGGTTTCGACGCTGCGTCCTTCGGCGTCAAGGCCGAGCACGAGACAGGAGAGCACGGAGCGGCCGTTGATGAGGACGGCGCACGTGCCGCACTCGCCGAGTTCGCAGCCGTGCTTCGTGCCCATCAGGTTCAGGTCTTCGCGCAACACTTCGAGCAAAGTCTTGTGCGGCGCAAACGCCACCTCGACCGATTCGCCGTTCAAAGTGAATTCGATATGAGCTTTCTGTTTTGTTCGTTCAGACATCAATTTGATTTTATATGAAGACGCGGGCAGGACTGAAATGGGTAGAAAGGTAAATGGTGAATAGTGAATGGTAAATGGAAGAAGACAGTTCTTCTCCATTCACTATTCACCATTTGCCGTTCACCAACTAGGGCATGACGAGTTGGCCGGTCTTGTTGGTCTTGTTGAGGATGATGTTGTCGATGAGGCGTGTCTTGCCGAGGCGCGCGGCGACGGCGATGAGGACGGGGCGGTCGTCTAGCCGGTCTAGGCGTTCGAGCGTGTCGGCGTCGTTGATGCTGACGTATTCGATCTCCGCGCGCGGTTCGGCTTCGATGTCGGTGCGGATGATCTCGGCCAGTTTTTTGCCGTTGCGCTCGCCTTCGGAATAGGCCGCCTCGGCGTGCGAAAGCGCGCGGTAGATGACGGCGGCGGCGCGCTTATCTTCCGGGTCGAGGTAGGCGTTGCGCGAAGAGAGCGCGAGGCCGGAATCTTCGCGCACCGTGGGGAGGATGACGATCTCCGTGTCGAAGGCCAGATCGCGGACGAGACGTTTGACGACGAGGGTTTGCTGCGCGTCCTTCTGGCCGAAGTAGGCGAAGTCCGCGCGGACGATGTTGAAGAGGATCGTGAGGACGGTGGCGACGCCGCGAAAGTGACCGGGGCGTGCCGCGCCTTCGAGCGGTTCAGAGAGGCGTTCGACTTCGACGTAAGTTGAGAAACCTTTCGGATAAATCTCTTCGGCCGTCGGCGCGAAGATGTAATCGACGTTGTAGTCGGCGAGCGCCATCGTGTCTTTCGTCAGGTCGCGCGGGTAGCGCTGGAAGTCTTCGTGCGGCGCGAACTGTTTGGGGTTGACGAAGACCGAGACGATCACCACGTCGCACATGCGCCGCGCCTCGCGCACGAGACTGAGGTGTCCCTCGTGCAGCGCGCCCATGGTCGGTACGAGCCCGATGGTCTTGTCCAACTCGCGCCGCACCTTGCGCGACACCGAACTCATGCGTTGACGACGGTTGATGATTTCCATAAGGGAAGCTATTAGCCGTTAGCTATTAGCTGTCAGCTTAAACGCGTCCGCCCGCCGGGCAGCAGAGATTATCTTGAAAGTCGGATTAGCGTTCATTGTGTTCAGGTTTTTCTCCCGACGGCTGAGTGCTGACGGCTTAAGATTCGTCGCCTTTCGTGATGGGCGCGGCTTCGAGTTCGGCTGCGGCTTCGCGCGGCAGCGGGTAGGATTCGTTCTCCGCCGGATACGCGCCGCCGCGCACGTCTTCGGCGAAGCGGCTGATGGCCTCGGTCATCTGCGCGCGCAAATCCACGTACTGACGCACGAAGCGCGGGCGCGTCGGGCTGAAAGAGAGACCGAGCAGATCGTGTATGACGAGCACTTGCGCGTCGCAGTGTTCGCCCGCGCCGATGCCGATGGTGGGGATGCGAACTGCGGCCGTCACCTTGCGCGCGATCTCGCGCGGCACGACTTCGAGGACGATGGCGAACGCCCCGGCCGCTTCGAGCGCACGCGCGTCTTCGACGAGCGACCGCGCTGCTTCGGCCGTTTTCCCCTGCAAGCGAAAGCCGCCGAGTTTGTTGACCGACTGCGGCGTCAAACCGATGTGTCCCATCACCGGAATCTCTTCGGCAACGAGACGTGCGATTGTCTCTGCGCGCAAGCGCCCGCCTTCGAGTTTGACCGCCTCCGCGCCGCCCTCTTTGACGAGACGAAGCGCGGCGCGCACGGCATCGTCCGCGCCCGTGTGATAAGAGCCGTAGGGCATGTCGGCGACGAGCAGGGCGCGCTGGACGCCGCGGCGCACGGCGCGCGTGTGCGCGATCATCTCTTCGAGCGTGACGGGAACGGTCGTGTCGTAGCCGAGCACGACGTTGCCCACCGAATCGCCGACGAGAATGATGTCCGTGCCCGCCTCGTCAACGATGCGCGCGGTCGGGTAGTCGTAAGCGGTCAGACAGACGAGCCTCTCCTTGCGCTCTTTGCTGGCGCGCAAGGAAGGCACCGTCACTTTTTCAGGACGCTGCTGTTTGAGATATGCCATGAGTCGAAAGTGTTCAACTTCTGAGTTCGGGTCGTCCGCATCTTCGAGGAAGCCGGATTATAGGCGAGGGGCGCGACTGAGACAAGGTTAAGAATGGCAGGGCGGGCGAGCACTGCTGTGTTACTCCGCGCGCCAGATGCGTACGGCGGGAGTGTCCGGCACGGCGTCGAGCAGTTGGCGGAAGGTCTGTTTGAGCGATGGGTGCATGGCGTCGGGCGCGAGTTCACACAAGGGGACGAGCACGAAGCGGCGCAGGTGCAGGCGCGGGTGCGGGAGCGTGAGATAGTCGGTCGCGGAGCGTGCGTCTGCGTAGAGCAGCAGATCGAGGTCGAGGGTGCGCGGGGCGAGCGTCTGTGTGCGGCGGCGTCCGAGTTGGTATTCGATGCGCAGGAGGCGCGCGAGCAGTTGTTCGGGCGAAGGCGCGCGGTCTCGGTCGAGCGCGAGTTCGGCGACCATGTTGAGAAAGAGCGGTTGATTGTTCGGCACACCGACGGGTTCGGTTTCGTAGACGGACGAGAGACGCTGGACGCGAAGCCCTGCGTCGAGCATGCCGCGCACGCCGAGCAATAGATTCCCGGCGCGGTCGCCGAGGTTCGAGCCGAGCGAGACGTAGGCGTGCGTGATGTTTGGCATAAACGGCGCGGAAGAATTTTCGGGCGATTGTAGCCTATCGCGCGCGTGCGCGTTAAACTCGCGCCGTGCCGGAAGAGACTCGACACACGCGGTCGGCCGCCAACTTGAACGCGGCGCAACTGGGCGCGCTCGTCTGGTTGAAGTGGCGTCTGTTCGTCAACGCCATGCGCTCGAAACGCGGCGCGGCGAATCGCGCGGCGACCGTGTTGGGCACGCTCTTTGCGCTCGCGCTCTCCCTGATGATCGCGACGGGGTTGGGGGCGGGCGCTTATTTCGTCTTGCGCAACCGGAGCGGGGCGCGCGCCGCGCGCATCGCGTTAGACCCGACGACGGGCGCGAGCGTCGAAGCGCTGTTTCTGCTGTTCGCGATGGCCTCCATGATCTATCTCGTGTGGGCGACCGCGCCGCTCAGTTTCGGCGGCGGCAGCGGGTTCGACCCCGGAAGGCTCCTGCTTTATCCGATCAGTCTGCGCAAACTCTTCGCTCTCGATCTCTTGAGCGAGTTAACGAGTCTCGCCTCGATCTTTGCCGCGCCCGCCATCTTCGCGCTCGCGCTCGGCGCGGGGCTGGCACGCGGGCACTTGGGCGGCGCGCTCCTGGTCGGCTTGTGCGCCACGCTGTTCGGGATGGCTCTGGCGAAACTGCTCTCGACGTGTCTGAACACTTTGATGCAGTTGAATCGTTCGCGCGGCGAGGCGATGCTGGCCGCGCTCGGCGTCCTCGGCGCTCTCTCCGGCCTCGCGTTCGGACAGAGCGACCGCCTGTTCGCCTACTTCGGAGGTTTCCCGTCGGCGCTGCGCTTCACGCCGATGGGCGCGTTGGCCGCCGCGCTCGCGGGCGGCGCCGGCTTCAACTCTAACTACCTGCTCTCGCTCGCAGTGCTCGTCGGCTACACGCTCGCTGCGACGTTTGCCACTTACAAGATCGCGCGGCGCGCACTGGCGGGCGCGAGCGGACGCGTCGCGTCGCGCGCCTCGCGGGTCGAAGCGGAGGGCGGGCGTCGAACGGTGTGGGGCTGGCGTCTGCCTTTCGGATCGGAAGCGTTGTCGAGCGTCTTCGAGAAAGAGTTGCGCTATGCCTTGCGCAACGCGCAGTTGCGCACGATGGCGGCGATGCCGATCATCATCACGCTCTCGTTCAAGTTGATCGGCTCGCGGCGTGGCGGGCGCGGCTTCGGGGGCAGTGGTGGCGGGACAGGCGCGGATTTCTTCGCAGGTCTAGCGCCCTATATGGAAGGCGCGGGCGCGGCCTTGAGCGTGCTCTACGTGTTTCTCATCACGTCGGCGCTGTCGGCGAATTTGTTCGGCTACGAGGCGGGCGGGATGCGCGCCTACGTGCTCGCGCCCGTCGCGCGGCGCACGATCCTGCTGGGGAAAAATCTGGCGGGCTTCGTCGTCTCGTTCGTCTTCGCCGTCGCGGTTCTGTTGGTCAACGCTGTGCTCTACCGCGACCTCAGCCTGCGTGCGCTTTTGTTCACGGTGCTCTCGTTCGTCATCTTCGCCACGGCGTCGGCCACGGTCGGCAACTGGTTCTCTCTGCGTTTCCCGAAGCGTTTGCAGTTCGGCAAACGCATGAACGCGTCGGGCGTGGCGGGACTGCTGTTGCTGCCGGTCTTCCTGTGTATCGCCGCCGTGCCTGCGCTCGCCGTCGTCGGCGGTTACGCCGCACAGAGTCTCTGGGTCGAGTATGCTATACTCGCCGCGTGCGCAATCGCGGGCGTGTTCGTCTACTGGCTATCGCTCAGGCGACAGGGACGACTGCTGTTGAAGCGCCAACTTGACATACTCGAAGCAGTGACCGGACGCGGCGACGACTGACCGCCTGTAGAGACACGCGGGCGACGAAACGTTTCAGGCTTCACGTTCGAGAAACATATTGATTCCAGAGGTGCGGCGCGCTTCTTTTTTATTCATACGGCGCGCGGCATCCGGGCGGGTTTCCGAGTCCAAAGGTGGAGCGTCCCCGTCCAGACACAAATGGCACGCAGAAAATATCGCAGCACGCAGCCCGTCACGGAACGCTCTTTCCTGGAGTATCTTTCCACGCCAGCCCTGCAAACTTCTCGCATCGAACTGCTCCGGCTCGTGCGCGGCGGCGAAGATACCTATCTCGAACTCAAGGTCAAACTCTCGAACCCTGACAAGATCGCGCAAGGCATCTGCGCGCTCGCCAACACGGGCGGCGGCGTGATGGTCTTCGGCGTCAGCGACCAACTGAGAGTCGAAGGCGTGGACGACGCGGAAGACGTGCGCGACGAAGTGGTGCGCATCTGCCGCGAGCAAATTTCGCCCCAACTCGTGCCTTACGTCGATCTGATCGCGTTCGACAACGGGCGGCGCGTCGTCGCCGTCGAGATCGAAGGCAAGCGTCGTCCTTATCAAACGCGTGACGGCCGTTACTTCATACGCATCGGCGCGGACAAACGCGAAGCTTCGCGCGAAGAACTCTCGGCGTTGCTGGACGAAGCGCGCCCCCTGCGCTACGAGAACGTCGCCCTGACAGGCGCAAGCGACGCCGACATCGACGAAGCGCATTTGTGGAGTTTCGTCCGCGAGTTTTCCGGCGACGCCTTCGACGCGAGCGCCCCCACGCAAGACTATCCGACGGCCGACGTGCTCAAACGCGACCTGCTTCTGGCGGCGGGCAACATGGAGATCGCGACGCCTACGGTCGCCGGTCTGCTCCTATTCGGCCGCGACGAACGCGTCGCGGAACTTCTCCCGCGCTCCAACGTCACGGCCATCCGCTACGCGGGCGACACCATGCAAGATCCGGAGGTTGAGCGCGTCGTCCTCGAAGGCAACCTGCACACGCTCTACGAAGCGTCTCTGCGTTTCATCGCGCGCTACTGCGATCTGCTCGATGCGCGACCCCGCCCGCGTCACACGTCCACGCACGGCGAGGGCGGCGACGCGCCGGAAGACGCACCCGTCGTTGCGCGCGCCAACTATCAACGCTCGGCCGTGCGCGAAGCAGTCGCCAACATGCTTATGCACCGCGACCTCGCCCTGCGCGACCACACGACGCGCCTCAACATCTTCGATCACTCGATTGAACTGACGAACCCGCGCCGCACCGCGGGCTTCGCGCCGCCCGCGCAAAAGGCCATCCGCTACGGCGTGCCGCAGCAACTCAACCCGCAACTGGCCGCCATCTTCCGCAGCGCGGCTTACGGCCTCGACCTCCCGCACGGCGGCCTCCCCATGCTCCTGCGCCAGACGCGCCTCTTCTCCGGTCGCCGCGCCGACATCAACCTCTTCAACGACGAGTTTCGCCTGCGCCTCTACGGCGTCTAAAAAAAGTGAACGGTAAATAGCGAATGGTGAATGGATGAAGACAGTTCTTCTCCATTCACCATTCGCTATTTACCGTTTACCGCTTTTACGCTTTCGGCGCGTTGTAGAACTTGCGGTGCTGGACGGTGAATTCTTTATCGTCGTAGACGCCGTCGCCGTTGATATCGACTTTGACGACGATCTTGCGTTGTTTGCCGTCGCGGCGGTCGCCGGGGTTGTAGCCGAGGCTGTACTGGCTGCGCATGAGCGCGTTGATGGATTGCAAGGTGGAGCGCAGTTCGCCCTCGAAGGTGACGGGGAAGTATGCGCCGCCCGTCTCTTTAGCGAAGGTGCTCAGGGTGTTTTGCGCCTGGATGAGCGTGAGGCGGCCGGGAAAACCGGTCAGGGAGTCCACGGCCTCCAGCCGGTCGCTGTATTTTTTGTAGAAGAGATTTCCCGTGCCGATGATGTAGATGGGGATGCCCGCGTTTTGCGCGATCTTGCGCGCCTGATCGTAGTTGGTCTTACTGAACGTGTCGACGCCCGTGGCGATGAGGAAGACTGCGCGGCGGCGGCCTTCGACGCTGACGAGGCCGGAATATTCAGACTTCTCCGGCTGGTTGTCTTCGAGGACGACGGAATCCGCCTTGCCGCCGACGAGCGTGAGTTTCAAGGCGTCGAACAAATTCGTCTCGCGGAAGGCCGGGCGGTTGCGTATGAGCAGATTGATGACCTCGTTGACGCGGCGCGGGTCGTTGGTGAAATCGGTGAGCGGCGTCGGGCGCATGTCGTAGGCGATGACGGAGATGTAATCGCCGCGCTGCACGGCATCCTGCATGAAGAGAGCGGCCGGGGCGATCAGTTCGCGCCGCCCGTCGTCCTGCAACCCGCCGCCGATGGCCGCGATCTCCTGCGCGAGACGGCTGTACTCGATGACGACCGCGACGTTGAGTTTCGCTTCCGGCGTGGCGAAGTTAGTGATCTGCTGCTGCACGCCGTCCTCGAAGACGGCGAAGTTCGCCTGCTTCAAACCGCCGACGATCTGCTTGCTCTTTTTGTGGATCACGACCGTCTCGATGTTGACGAGGTTCGTGATGACCTTCACGACCTCGGCGTCCTGCGGCGTGTTGATGATATCTTTCGGAATCTCTTCGACCTTCTCCGCGTCGGGCTTCTGCTCGCCCGGCCGCTGGTTCTTCTTCTGCGGCAGCGTCTCGGGCTTGCGGCGCGACTGCGCGTGCGTGTCGTAGTTACTGACGGGCGTACCGGCAAACAAAAACACGAGAGCGAAGGCGACAACGAGGACGCGCTGAGTGCGGCGGTTGAGAGAGTTCTTCATGGTGATACAACCTCTAAAAAAACGATTCGCGGGCGGGTAGACTTTTTTTACAGGGCGACGCTTGCAGCCAATAGTAAGGCGTGTGCCGCCGACAGAGCAAGAAAGGTTTTGATGCGTGGAAGCGCGCGCGAGATGCCGCTCGGAGGTGAGGGCGGCATCTCGCGTCGAAAGCGCAGGAAAAAGTTCGGGGCTTACGGGCGGTTCGAACCCGTCAGGGCTTCGGCCTCGACCGTCACTTCGAACGTGCCGGAGTTGTCGCCGAGGTTGCCTTCGTTGACGCCGAGGAAGAGGCGTCCGTCGCGTTGCGCCGTGAATTCGCGGCTCGCGCCGACGAAGATGAAGTCGTCGTTGTCGTCGCCGATGACGGCGATGAGCGCCCCCGTCGGCTCGTTGCGCATGAGTTTGTCGCGGTCGGCCAGACGCGGCAGCCCCGTCGGCGTGGACATGTTGCCGCCGCCCAGAGAGACGCGCCCCGTCGCCGTGATGCGTAGGCGTTGACCAGCGCGCACCATCAGGCCGCTATCGTTCCAGCCGTTCGAGGCGTTGTCGGAGCGCACGCGCAGGCGTATGGGGAAGAAGACCGGAGCGCCGCCGGCGGCGGGCGTGCTCGCCGCGGTGTTGTCCCTGCGGTCGTCAATCGTCGTATCCGGTTGCGGGCGCGTCGTCGCCGGAGGCGAATTGCGCGGTGGGTTCGTCGTGCCGCCGGAGTTGGCGGCCGTGCGGTCGTCGTTCGGATCGTTGCTGTTGCCCGCGCCTGCGGTCGTATCCGTCGTGTCGAACTCGATGGATTCGATGTCTTCCGAGTAGATCGTCATGCGTCCGCGACGGCCGCGCGTGCCCGAACCGATGAGCACGGTGAACTGTTGATCTTTAAAAGCGATGATCTGGCCGCGCACGACCGAGCCGTCGCGCAGACGGATCGTGTCGGCCAGAGCGGCCGCGCTCAAACTCAAGGTGAGGACGACGGCCAGAGCGGCCGCGCCTAAGTTGCTCTTCTTCATAATCCCTCCCGGAGACTGTCGGACGACTAGCAGAAATGTTCCAGCGGACGTTTACCAAACAGAGACACGCTTTGGCAAGCGGGAGAGTAGCATGTTGCCCGAAAGGATGTGCGAACGGGGCTTGATGGTTGCCCGTTCGGCGGCGAAGACGGCTTTAACTTGAAACTTGAAACCCTGTTGTCTATTCTCTCCCTACTCAATTTGAGACGGGCAGACCGAAGCGGCAGCGAGTCCTAAAGTTTTTAATCACAGTAGAGGAGTTTTTTTCTATGGCCTTACCGGCGAGGTATCGGGGCGCAGGTTATCGTGCGTGGCTCAGCGAAGATTTGGGCGCGCTCATCGAATCGAAGGATCTGAATTTATCGAATTTGCAGAAGGGCTACGTGCGCTCGCGCTGGCTGCAACAGGTCTTGCGTCTGGATTACGAGTTGCAGCGAGCGCTAAAGAAGTTTCAGACCCTGCGGCTGGCGACGGCGCTCGGATGCTTGTGCATCCTCGTCCTCGTCAGCCTCGGATTCGACGAGGCGCGGCTCGGCACGTGGGCTACGCCGTTGCGCTACCTGACGATCCTGTTCACGCTCCTTGTGTCGGGCAGCGTCGTCGTCGAGCACCTGTTCAACTACGGGCAGCGCTGGCGCGAGACGGAGCAGAACCTGGAGCGGCTGCAAACCGAAGGGTGGCGTTTCCTGCAACTGAGCGGCCACTATCGCCACTACGGAAACCACGCGGCCGCCTTCCCGGCCTTCGTCAATCAGGTGGAAGAACTGAGCCAGCACGAAGTAGAGATTTACAGCGCGCGTGTCTTGCACGAGCGCCGGAAGGGAGGTGAGGCGGGCGACGGCGTAGCGGCGGCGGAAGTCGTAAAAAAGCCGGAAGCCCCGCACGCGACGCACGAGACAGCAGCGGCGGCAGCAGCAACAGCAGCGGCGGCGGCGGGACAACGGGACGTTCCAACGGCTCCTCCGGCGCGCGACCAGATCACGCCGCGCCGCGTCCAACTACCGCGGGGGCAGTAAGCTATCTCGCGCCCGTCGTCACGTGGGACGCGCTCGTCGAGCGCGAACCGGCGCTCGGCGTCCTAGAGCGCGAACTCGCGTCGGTGCGCGACGAGGGCGGAAACTCTTTTTGCGCGAACAAGTATTGGTACGTGCGCGTAGCCCCGCGCGTGGCCGACCTCGTCGGGGCGCAGGCACGCCGCGAAGATCCGCTCCTGCGCACGCCCGAAGCGCACACGCTCACCTACGAAGTCCTCTATCGTCTCCTGCCCAACTGCCGCAACTGCGTCTGCGTGCCGTGGTAAAGAAAGGGATGAAGGATGAGGGATGAATCAGAAAAGCACTCAGTCTCTTGAGTGTTTTCCTTCATCCTTCATCCCTCATCCTTCATCCCTTTTCTCTTACGGCAGCACGGTCAGTTTCAGGTGTGAGGCGGTGCGGCCGGTGCGATAGATGCGCTGGGTGGCGCGTTGAAAGTCGGAGTCGCGAGCCTGATAGATGTTGACGAACTTTTGCGGGTTGCGATCAACGAGCGGAAACCAACTGCTCTGAATCTGCACCATGATGCGATGGCCTTTGCGGAAGGTGTGGCTCGTGTCTGGCATCACGAATTCGAGTTTGGTCGGCTGGTTCGGCACGAGCGGTTCGGGGCGCTCCCAACTGTTGCGAAAACGCGCGCGCATCGGTTCGCCGCGCACGAGCATCTGGTAGCCGCCCATGCGCACCTGTTTCGGGTTCGGTGTTGGGTCGGGCGTCTCGTTGGGGAACACGTCGATGAGTTTGACGACGAAGTCGGAATCCGTGCCCGTCGAAGAGACTGTCAGACTGGCCTTGACCGGGCCTGCGAGCGTCAAGTCGTTTTTGAGCGGTTCGGTTTGATAGACGAGCACGTCGGCGCGGCGCGTGGCGAAGCGTTGATCTTGAATCATGTAGTCGCCCGTCATGCCGAGCGAGATGCGGTTGATGTGCGGGACGGGATGCGCCGGGTCGCTCACGTATTCGTCGAAGGCGCGCGCGGCCGCAGTAGTGCGCGGCGCGGCGAAGGTGAGGCCGCCGTTCGCGTCCAGGTAGAGCGAAGTCTCTTTCGCATTCTTCGGCGGCCAACTGTCGAACTTGCGCCAGCGGTTCGATCCCGTCTCGAAGATGTAAGCCTCCGGCAAACGCTCGTCGCAGCGGTCTTTCAATAAGCACTGGAAGAAGGGAAACTCGATCTTCTCACGATAAAACAGGCTGGTCTTCTCGCCGAAGTTGATGTCGCCGAGCGTGTCGCCGTCCATGCCCGCCCAGCCGCCGTGCAACCACGGCCCCATGACGAGCAAATTCTGGATGCCGGGGTTTTTGCGCTCGATGGCTTCGTAGGTTTTGAGCGCGCCGTAGAGGTCTTCGGCGTCGAACCAGCCGCCGACGGTCATCACGGGCGTGCGAATGCCATGCAAGTGCTGCGGGACGTTACGCGCCTTCCAGTATTCGTCGTAGTTCGGGTGCTCCATCATCTCGTTCCAGAAGGGGCGCAAGCCCTTGTAATACTTCTCGTTGACGTTTGGCAGCGCGCCCATGTCGAGGAAGAGTGCGTAGCCGTCGTTCGTCCACGGCTTCAAACCCGACTCAGGCCACTCGGTCGTCGGCTTCGGGCGAGGGAGGCCGAAGGAGGCGAAGAAGTTGACGGTGTGCGCGAGAAAGAGCGTGCCGTTGTGATGCCAGTCGTCGCCGATGAACCAGTCGGCGATGGGCGCTTGCGGCGAAGCGGCCTTGAGCGCAGGGTGCGCGCCGAGCAGTCCCATCGAAGTGTAGAAGCCGGGATAAGAGATGCCCCACATGCCGACGCGCCCGTTGTTGTTCGGGATGTTTTTAATGAGCCACTCGATGGAGTCGTAAGTGTCCGTGCTCTCGTCGATGTCGGTCGCGCCGCGCTTGACGGGCTTGTGCGGACGCACGTTGACGTATTCGCCCTCGGACATGAACGTCCCGCGCACGTCCTGATAGACGAAGATGTAACCCTCGCGCATGAAATGCTGCGACGGGCCGAGCTGTTCCTTGTATTTGTCTTCGCCGTAAGGCGAGACGGTGTAGGGCGTGCGGCTGAACATGATGGGGTAGGTGCGCGAAGTGTCTTTCGGGATATAGACGGAGGTAAACAATTTCACGCCGTCGCGCATGGGGATGCGAACTTCGCGCTTCTGGTAATTGGCGCGCACGTCGAACTTCTCCTGCGCCGGGGCTGCGGCCTGCGCGAGCACGTCGGGGCAGGTGAAGACGACGAACGAGAGGCAGGCGACGAGCGAGAGGCGAGAGGCGATTGCTTTGATCGAGTTCATAGGGTCTCCTCGCAATGATTCAGGGTGCTTGATTCGAGATTGACGGGCGGTGCAGACGTTTCTTGCTCTATTGTGAACGCGCGCGCCGCGTGCAAAGTTCAAAGAAGGGAATTTGCCGTAAGGCCGTCGGCCGCAAGAAGTGCCGCACATTGTAGACTCGGACGGGCGACGCGCGCCAGAGCGAGTTAAAAATCCGTTCGAGTGTAAGTTGAAGACATTCCACGTCTGTTCGAGGCTCTGAATATGGAGAGAGAAAATTTCGCGTCGTCGGCGCTCACGATCCATGCGACGACGAGTCCGAGTTGGCAGGCGCGTGGGTTGAGCGCGTTGATTCGCGTCTTCGTCAGGCGTCATCGTTGGGGGAGGGACGCGCGCGGGACGGCGCGGCGTGCGCGTCTCATCTTCGGCTCGCCCCGTCCGTATCAATGGCTGCAAGCGCGCGGGGTGAAGGTGCGGAAGGTGGAGGAGGCGGGCATACGCGGCGAGTGGCTCGAACCGGCGGGCGCGTCGAGCGGTGACGGCGTGATCTTCTACATACACGGCGGGGGCTTCGTCTCCTGCTCGGCGGCGACACAGCGTCCGCTCACGGCCGCCTTCGCGCGTCACACGCGCATGCGTGTCTTCAGTCTCGATTATCGTCTCGCGCCGGAACATCGTTACCCGGCCGCGCTCGAAGACGTAGTGGCCGCTTACAAGTGGTTGCTCGCGCGGGGCACGCCGGCCGGGGGCGTCTGCATCGCGGGCGATTCGGCCGGGGGCAATCTGGTGCTCAGTTGTCTCTTGCGCCTGCGCCGCGCGGGACTGGCGTTGCCCGCCTGCGCCGTCTGTTTCTCGCCCTGGACTGATCTGGCGGGCACGACCGCGAGCGTCCGCGCGAACGACGGCCGCTGCGCCATGTTTCGCACGGAGAACATAGAAGAGTTTGCCGTCGCCTATCTGCCCGCGGGCATGTCGCCGCGCGACCCGGAAGCTTCGCCCGCGCACGCTGCGGACTTCGGCGGCCTCCCGCCCATTCTCTTCCAGGTCGGCTCGACCGAACTGTTGCTCGACGACTCGGCGCTCGTGCACGACAAAATACTCGCGGCACGCGGCGAGAGCCGTCTGGAAATTTACGAAGACCTGCCGCACGACTGGCAGATGTTCGACGGCATCATCCCCGAAGCGCGCCTCGCACTGCGCCGCGCGGCGTCGTTCATACGCGAACACTCGTCGGAAGCGAAGGAGGCGAAAGTTTACCGCCCCTCCGTTATAGGCTAAACGGCAACCGCCGTCCGCGCTGTTTCTTGTATCAACATAGGACAAATGAGTCGTGTGCTGTCTCACCTCAAAATGCCCGCGTCCGCCGCGTGTGTCGCGTGCCCGCTTGCGCTTGAATCGTAACTGCCTGTATTACTTAAACCTAAACAGCATCTAAAAACCGGAGCTTGTGCGATTGGGGCTGGCATCAGGTTTGCTTTTATTGATGGACAAATGAGACACAAAATGAACAGAGCCATGCGTTTTTTGTTGGGCGTGCCGGTTGTGTTCGGCCTCCTGCTGCTCGCGTCGCCGTCGGCCTCTGCGCAGCAGACGGCCGCGCAGGAGCCTGACCCGCTCGAAAGTCTCCCGCCGAAAGAGCGGGATATGGTCATCGCCTTCCGCGAACGCGCGAAGGACTACTCGAAGCTCCGCGAGTCGATAGAAGCGAAGATGCCGAAGCTCGCAAAGGAGAGCACGCCCGAACAGATACAGGCGCACAAGACAGAATTCGAGGAGCGCGTGCGCGCGGCGCGCGCCGGGGCGAAGCCGGGTGAGTTGTTCACACCGGACATCGCCAACTTCATCCGCGCGACGATCAAAGCGGAGTACAAGGGCGCGCAGCGGAAAGAACTGCGCGAGACGGTGCTCGAAGCGGACAACAAAGGCGTGCCGCTGCGCGTCAACTACGTCTATCCGGAGAGCAAAGAGTTGGTCGAGATGTCGCCCACGCTGCTCCTGAAACTGCCGCACCTGCCGAAGCAGTTGCGCTATCGCTTCGTCGGACGTAACTTGTTGCTCGTTGATCGGGAAAACGGTCTGATTGTCGATTACATGCTCAACGCGCTGCCCTAAAGTTTAGGCGCGGGGGAAAAGGATCATGAAACGTACTATCACCTCTCTGTTGACCTTCGCCGCGCTCGTCTTCGGCGGCCTCATCGGAAATGCTCTGGCGCAAACTGCCGCTCCCGCACCGGCTACGGCCGAACCCGTGGCGGCGGGCGCTCCTACTGCTTCTACCAACAAGAGCGTTCCGCTCACGCTGCCCGTCCGCGACGGCTCGGTGCGTTTCCTCGTCATCGGCGACACGGGAACAGGCACGGAGCAGCAACACGAACTGGCGAACGTGATGCTTCGCTACCGGCAGGTTTTTCCTTACGAGTTCGTCCTGATGCTGGGCGACAACATGTACGGCGGCGAGAAGCCGGAAGATTTCAAGATGAAGTTCGAGAACGTCTACAAGCAACTGCTCGACGGCAATGTGAAGTTCTACGCCACGCTCGGCAACCACGACGAATCGAACCAACGCTTCTACAAAGACTTCAACATGAACGGCGAGGAGTTTTATCGCTTCGCCAGAGGAAACGTCGCCTTCTATTCGCTGAACAGCAACTACATGGACAAGCGGCAGATCAAATGGCTGGAAGAAGAGTTGGCGAAAGACACTTCCGACTGGAAGATCATGTACCTGCATCATCCGCCCTACTCTTCGGGCGGCAAACACGGTTCGTCTTCTGACTTGCGCGCCGTGATCGAACCGATCTTTTTGAAGTACGGCGTCAACGCGGTCTTTGCCGGGCACGAACATTTTTACGAGCGCATCAAACCGCAGAAAGGCATCTACTATTTCATCTCCGGCGCGGGCGGCAAACTTCGCCCGGGCGACGTGAAGAAGGGCTCGCCCCTGACGGAGAAGGCGTTCGACAAAGACATGTCCTTCATGCTGATGGAAGTGGCGGGCGACGAGATGCACTTTCAGGTCATCTCGCGTACCGGCGAGACGGTCGATTCAGGCATGCTCAAGAAGCAGCAGCCGAAACCGAAAACTCTGAACAGTTCCAACCTGACCGTCTCGCCGATTCGCTAAACGAAGGGATGAAGGATAAGGGATGAGGGATGAACCGGAAGACAGTTGCTTCCGGTTCATCCCTCATCCCTTATCCTTCATCCCTTTATTACTGTCCGGCGCTCGCGCCCCGGCGCAGGTTCGCCAGTTCGTTGATGCGCGTGCGGACGGCGCGCGAAAGGGTGAGCACTTCGGGGCGCGTGTAGTTGGCGGCGCGGAAGGCATCGGCGATCTGCCGGTCGCTCAGGCGCGAGAGCAGGCCGCCGATCCACTGCGCCTGTTCGACCGTGATGTCGTTGAACATGCCGCGCTTCTTGCCGGAGAACTCGAAATCGACCCGCCCGTCCTCTTTGATCTCGTCGATCAATTTGTCGCCGCGAAAGCCCTTCGGGTCGTTGCGGCTGCGCGTGAAGCGCCACAGGAGCGGCCACTTGCCCGTGTCGCCGAGCGTCGCGCCGAGGTCGCTGATGGCGTAGCGAAGTTCCGTGCCGCCGTTGCGCGCGGGCACGGCCAGGAGCACGTTGTTCTCGTCCTTCGTGTCCCAGTTGTTCAAGAGCACCATCAACACCTTCAAGCCCTGCAACTCGCGCGTGCCGACGAAAGGATTCTCCTCCCACTTCCAGTCGCCCTCGCGCTCCACGTTTTCGGGTCGTGCTTCGAACCTCACGTTCTGAAGCACGCCCACGCCGGGAATACGCACGCGCGGGACGAGATACGTGATCTCCGTAAAGTATCCGGCCGCCCACAGCAGACGCGTCGCAGCCGTCTCCGACTGCGCCTCTTTCCCGACCTTCGCCACCCACACGCGCCCCGCCGCGTCGCGCACGCGATACTTCTTCGACCAGCCGCCCTTCTCCTCGCGTATAAAGGTCAACCGTCTGAGGTTCGGCCGCCCGCCCGCTCCCCCCGGCCCCAAAAACAGATTCCGCGAAGCAATATCCCCCGGCTCGCGCCACAACACAGGCGTCCCCACCGGCGGCTTCTTCTTCTTCTCAGACTTATCCTGAAACGCACGCGCCTCCTGCTGCGACCCACACGCCGCCAACACCAACGCCATTAACGCGACCAAAGACAGTCTCCGCATCAATAAACTCATAGCAGCCCTTTCGTCCTCAAACATATAGATACCTGACACGCTTCTCACATCATCTACAACTCTACGGGGATGCCCCGGATTATATTCGACCGGGCAACTATGGTCTACACCTGTCACTCCGAAACTCACCGCAGCACACCATCTCAACCGAGCCACGCCTTATTAACGCCGTGCATATATTCTGCGCCCGGCTCCTACTCATGCGATACGAAATGCGCCCGTATTTATACCAACGCCGCAGCGCGAATGCTTATTCACTTGCGCGGCGCGCGCTTTGACCATATGCTTTTCTTCAATCTCATCGAAGAATGGAATGGCATCACATGGTTACCGCGGCTGATTTGTCGGCAATGACGAAGGATGAATTGGACGCTTTACCTTACGGGGCGATCCGGCTCTCTGCTTACGGCACGATCCTTAGTTACAACGCAACGGAAGGACGACTGACCGGGCGCACGCCCGAGCGTGTGCTCGGCCGAAATTTCTTTCTCGATGTCGCGCCCTGCACCGATGTACAGGAATTCCACGGGCGCTTCCGCGAGTTGGTTCATGGACAGGGAAGTCTGTTATATGAGTTTACGTTTGAGTTCCCCTTCAATCCTCCGGCGCGCGTCTCCATTACTTTCCTGCGCGACCGTGGCGATGACAGCGTCTGGGTGCTCATCGAGCCGTTAGGCGATGCGGAGGCGGACAACCCCGTGCTGCCGACTCCTGAGCGATAGATTCCCTCTAGAGTTGACGAATAGGCGTCAGCGTTTGAACGCAGAAGTTTCAAACGCTGACGCCTATTCGTCGCTGAATGAGCAAAGCCGTCGCGCATCTTGACGCCGACGGCGAAAGGCTATATAAAGCTCGCGCTTTTCTGTCGGTACGGTTTATCAAATTCGCAGCCGCGACTTCAAGGCTGTCTCGCTTTATCCGCAACCCCCGGCACACCCGAACATAACGCAAGCGGCAACAAAAGCTGTCCGCACAGGACTGTTCTCGCGCCTTGCCTTCTTTCCACAAACCCCCAACCTGAGGAGACACACGTGACTAACTTCCGCAAACTTTGCCTGAAATACGCACCCGCAATAGCACTTATCCTGATCGCGTCCGCGCCTGCGCGCACGTCCGCGCAGAGCGCCGCCGCGCATCAAACGCCGTCGCCTAACGGCAAGATTCTTTTCCAGAGCACGCAGGGAAGCGACACCTACGTCAACGAGATTTACACGATGGAGGCCGACGGCAAACGGCAGACCCGCCTGACCTACAACGAGTTCGACGACACACATCCCCTCTGGTCGCCGCAGGGCAACCGCATCGCCTTTCTCGCGGATCGCGGCGCGGGCTATGACATCTACCTGATGAACCCGGACGGCAGCGGCGAGCGCCCCGTGCGTGATGCTGCGCACGGCGGCCCGCTTGCAACCGACAACATCGAATGGTCGCCCGACGGGACGAAACTGCTGTATGCGGTCGGCGGTAAAATTTACGTCGTCGAGGTGGACACAGACGCCCCCGTGCAGAATCTCTCCGCCTCGGCTCCCGTCTACGCTTACGACAACAAGGCCACCTGGTCGCCCGACGGCTCCAAACTAGCCTTTATCAGTTATGGCTGCGCGGGCTGCTTTCCAGACCTCTTCACCATGAACGCCGACGGGACGAACCGCGCGCAGTTGACGACCACGCCGCAAGCCGAGTTCGAGCCTGCCTGGTCGCCGAACGGCAATCAGATCGCTTACGGCTCTTTCCGTCTCAACGGCTTCTCCAACGTCTTCGTGATGAACGCCGACGGGACGAACGATCATCTGCTCAACAGTGAGGTGTTCGACGCGGCCAGCCCCGTCTGGTCGCCCGATGGGACGCGTATCGCCATCGGCTCGTCAGGCCCGGCCGCAGCGCAACGGCGCGGTCTATACACTGTGAGCGCGAACGGCAGCAATCTCACGTTCCTGACCGACGAAGCGAACGGCGGCCGTGTTATCTGGTCGCCCGACGGCACACGCATCGTCACGCATGCCACAATTGCCAACTGGGTTGACGTTGTCGGCCTAGACTCCGACGGCAGCGCGCGTCACGTCTCCAACATGACGAAGACGAGAAAGGCCGACGAGTTCGCCTATAGCTGGCAGCGACTTCCGACACAATAGCTTTTGCCGCAGCGTTTCAGAGCGGACATGGCGACGCGAGCACACGGGAGACGGGAGCGCCTTCCGCCTGCTCGCGTCGCTTTGAATTTTATGTCGCCGGAAAATTGATGTTCGCGGTGGATAAGGCTTATAAAGATAGCAATTCAAATGAAGGAGACGAATCAGTAAAAGATGACGACCTTAAACATCAATCGGCCGGAAGAGACGGAGTATGCTTCGTACTACGGCAGATACGTTTCGCTCGTCGCGGGCGAAGACATTCTCTCGACCTTGAGCGATCAACTAAACGCGACGCGCGCGCTCCTCGGCGGCGTGCCCGAGGAGCAAGCGGGCTTTCGCTACGAGGCGGGCAAGTGGAGCATCAAGGAACTCGTCGGCCATATCATCGACGGAGAGCGCATCTTCGCCTACCGCGCGCTCCGCTTCGCGCGGGGCGACCAGACGCCTCTGCCCGGTTTCGAACAGGATGACTATATCCGCAACGCCGCGTTCGACGCCTGCACGCTCTCTGCGCTCGCGGCCGAGTTTGAAAGCGTCAGGCGCTCCACGCTTTTTCTCTTCGAGCATCTGGACGACGCAGCGTGGATGCGCAAAGGCCTGGCGAGCGACAACGAAGTGAGCGTGCGCGCTCTCGCCTACATCATCGCCGGACACGAGTTGCATCACATGAGAATCCTACGCGAGAGATACCTGTCCGCGTTGCCGCGGTAAAAGATGACCGATTCTCAACACAGCCCGGAGCGAGAGTTGACCGAAGCCGAAAAGCAGTTGTTGCTCGCGGCCGGGTGGCTCAGAAGTCGCTACGGCGCGATGGCAGGCATGAACGGCGCGAGCAAACTGACACGTGAAAATCTCGAAGCGTTCGGCCGCGTGTGGATGGGAAAATATCTCGTCGATTGGACGGACGCGTATCGTAGTCTCTTCGCGGCGGGTTATCTGGGCGAGCAGGCAGGGGAGTTTTCGTTGACCGAGCGGGGAAGCGCGGCGCGAAAAACTCTGGAACTAACCGCTCCCCTGTGGCTCTACGAATACGACAATTTCTTCAACCGCGCGGAACAGAGCGGCGCACATGCGCTCTTTTGCGAACGCGTCTACGGGAAAAATCTCTGCCAGCACGGTCTGGCCGACATCTCTCAACTAAACAGACTGCTCGACGTTCTACGCCTCTCTTCTACCGACCGGGTGCTCGACGCGGGCTGCGGCAACGGCCGCATCACAGAGTACTTGCACGAACAGACGGGCGCGCACTACACCGGCATCGACCTCTCCGCAGAGGCCGTCGCCCAAGCGCGCGCCCGCACGTCGGCCAAAGGCGACCGCCTCCGGTTCAAAGTCGGCAACCTCAACCGCCTCGACTTCGAGCCGCACGCGTTCGACGCTCTGGTTGCCATAGACACGCTCTATTACGTAGATGATCTGGAAGAGACTTTGAGACAACTCGTCGCCGTCCTCAAGCCTGCGGGACAGATGGGAATCTTCTACACGCAATGGATCAACCACGCGTCCGAGCGCGACGCGCTCCTGCCCGAAAACACCTCTCTGGCCGTGCTCCTCAAGAAGCACGATCTGAACTTCACCTATGTCGATCTCAGCCGCGCCGAAGCCGAGCACTGGCAAAAGAAACTCTCCGTCCTCGAACAACTCAAACCCGAGTTCGAGCGAGAAGGAAACTTAGACCTCTACCACTACCGCCACAGCGAAGCCTTCCGCTATGCCAATTGGGACACAGAGAAACGCAGCCGCCATCTCTACCACGTTCGCCGCTAAACGCCGCGCGCACGCGCGTCGGCCTCTCGTTCAGACGAACGGAAAACATGACGGTTGTGGGTCTCAGTTAATGTCGGGATCGCACGTCTTGGTGAACCGCTTTTGCCTGCTTGACTCGAAAATGTAATTCCCGTACCCTCTAGCGCGCTTTCAAGGATTCTGCTCTCTTCAACCTGCGAGCTTTTCCCCCGAAAGACGATTCACCCGACCAATCAGTCAGGCCATCCGCGCCGCAGAATCTTTCGCGATTCCTGTTCAGGCGAGCATGCCTCACATTCTATCCCTAACCTCGAAAGGCTTATCATGCTAAAAACAGTTTCCCTCGTGTTGGTTTTTGCCTTGACGCTCGGCACGACCGCTGCCTTCGCCAAGTCCGACAGCGCTTCCTATTACGGCGGCACAATCGCGGCTTTCAAAGATGCGAAGAAGGAAGTCAAAGGCCACCTGATCACAAGCGACGAAAAAGAGTTGAAGTTTACCTACGGGAAGAATGAGGTGGTGTCGATCCCTTACGCAAACTTTGTCGATATGGAATACGGGCAAAAATCGGGACGGCGTGTCGGCGCGGCGGTGGCGACGACCGTTCTGCTCGGCCCCATCGGGCTGCTCACCTTGTTCTCGAAAAAGCAAGACCACTTCCTGACGCTCGGCTTTACGGATGAGGCGGGCAAAGAACAGGTCGCCGTCTTTAAGCTGAACAAAGGCATGGTCAGAACCGTGTTGCCGATTCTCGAAGCGCGCTCAGGCAAGAAGGTCGAGTACCAGAGCAAGAGCGCGGAGAAGAAGGCAACCGGCAAATAGTTAGAGTCCGATCCAGTTAAAGTCCGACTCGGCCATGCGCCGACCAGACGCCAACAGGCGCGGCAGTTTCCCAAAAACTGCCGCGCCTGTTCCGTTTTTGTATTTTCCGCCAGAGACTTCTTTCAACTTCACCCACACGCCGGCCGATACGGGTGCGTGAAAGCCTCCACGAAAGCCTCCACCAAGAAAAACAGCCAACCCTGCGGCTGGCTGCACCTGCCTGAATCTTTTGGTGGAGCAGAGGGGGGGCGAACCCCTGACCTCCGCATTGCGAACTAAACTCTCGACAAAAATCAAACTGTCTGAATTTCCACGACTTGCAGCCACGCGGGGAAATCAGCCATTTTGCATCTATTACCTTCCTGTTACTTCCTGTACCCGTCCTTCTCTCGATTTTCCTGCCCCAAATATGCCCCAGCCGTAAATCACAAAATCTCTGTCCGTATCTTAAGATCATATATAGAATACGCGGACAGCCTCTCCTAAGCACTGAGTCGGAAGCTTCGCTGCTTGGTCATCTGTTTGCTTTCCCAGATACTGCCTATATGCTTGGCCATCAGTAATGCTATCGAACCTAGCCATGAACAACTCAGAGAGTGCGTAAGACGAATGAGCACTCCACAGTTCTGATGTTCCATGTGCGTGAGCAACTGCTCTGTCTTCTGTCTGAAATCTCTCTCCAATCTCCCCTCGACATCTCGGGAAGCATACGAATATGTTAAACCAGTCGCTCAATCGTACGTGCGACATCAGCCCAGTCAGGCTCTTCTGTCATGTGGCACCACGACATCCGCACGGCACCGCTGATCACCGAATTATCAAGTCCCATAGATTTCAGCACGTGACTGGGCTGGTAGCTATGGGACGTGCAGGCAGACCCATTTGAAAAGGCTATCGTCTCTTTCAACGCTAGCATCAAGGCCTCTGAGTCTAAGCCCGCTAGTGAAAAATTTATGACGTGTGGTAGCGTCCTGTTCGGATCGCCATTAATGATCGGGTTTAGTGGCTTTATAGCCGCGAGTACGTGATCGCGGAAATGCTCACAAGCTACTCGACGCTTCTTACTGTTCTTAACTGCTATCTCCGCCGCCAGCCCCAGTCCTACGATCAAAGGAACTGCCAATGTTCCGGGTCGTAACCCTCGCTCTTGCCCACCCCCAAAAAAAAGAGGGGTAAGAGGGATCCTTGATACACCTCTCCGTCGTGCTATTAATGCACCGATCCCTTTCGGACCATAAATCTTATGCCCGCTAACGCTTATTAGGTCGATCCTACCGTTCTTTAAGGTCGGCAAATCCTTACCGAAACCCTGCGCCGCGTCCACGTGAAAATAAGCGGTGTGGTCTTTAAGAATTTCCGCGATCTCTGTAACAGGTTGTACCACGCCGGTTTCATTATTTACGTGCATTACAGAAACAAGTAGGGTGTCACTCCTGACAGCACTTTTGACAGATTCCGGGTGTACCCATCCGCCAGAAGTCGGAGGAAGCAGCGTTACCTCGAATCCATTGTTAGTTAAATATTCTAAAGGCTCAAGAACCGCCTTGTGCTCAATACTGGTGCTGATAATGTGCCGGCGTCCTGTCTTTGTGCCATGGGGTGAGAGTCCCAACAGCGCCAAGTTGTTAGCCTCCGTGGCCCCGCTGGTGAATATAACCTCATCATGCTGTGCGTCTACGATATGCGCCACTTGGTTTCGCGCCCGCTGCACGGCACTGTTCGCCCGCGCGCCGTAATCGTGGGTGCGGCTGCCAGCGTTACCGTATTCTACTGAAAGGTATTTGAAGACCTCTTCCCGGACGGCCGGCTCGAGCGGCGTGGTTGCGTTGCAATCTAAATAAACAGTCATGTCTTCGGTCTCGGAGGCCGACGCTCACTTCCTAAAGGCACAGGATTTTGGTCAGATATTAAGGCTGTTTGTGAGCAATGTACAGTTTGTTTGTGCCCCTCTTGACGTACATCTGTTGTCGTCGTAAAGTCTGCCAGAACTGTGAGGTAGCTCTACCATCTGGTCAGCCCCTTCCCACTGGACGCTTAAATGAACACAGCCTTCGAGTACGTCTTTCCTGCCATCCGGGGAGTGCAGGCGCGCCGTGAGTACTATGTGACGATGTGTCCCCTCCGGCTGATACCAAAAGTTTTCTTATTCAACGAAGAAGAGCTCGTCCCTGAACTGCGGGCGCAGCGTAATTTAAATAAGGCTCGCCTGCCGGAAATTGCCCAGTACATTCTCCAAAACCGTGACAGCTACACCTTCTCTGCAATAACGGCGTCCATCGACGCGAACGTGCGCTTCGACCCCTTTGACGAGTCGCACGAGGGTAAGCGTGTCGGGCTGCTGCACGTGCCTATGGATGCGCGCTTCATTATCAACGACGGGCAGCACCGGCGAGCCGCTATTGAGATGGCCCTGCGTGAAAATCCGGAGCTCGCCGACGAAAGCATTGCGGTCGTCTTCTTTCTAGACATCAGGCTCGAACGGTGCCAGCAGATGTTTGCCGACCTCAACCGTCACGCCATCAGGCCTTCCAAGTCACTTGGCGTCCTTTACGATCACAGGGATGACATGGCGAAGCTGACGAAGCTCGTCGTGTTCAAGTCTCCGGTCTTTCGGGACGTTGTCGAAATGGATCGGAGCACCCTCTCCCTAAGATCGAGGAAGTTGTTCACGCTGAGCGCGATTTACAGCGGCACTTCGGCATTGCTGAGCAACATGGAAGTCGGATCCTTGGAAGAGGGGGCGACAACGGCGGCAATGTTCTGGGAGGAGGTCGCCAAGCACTTCCTCGAATGGCAACTCGTGAGAGGTCACAAGATGACAGCCGGCGAGGTACGGCGTGACTTTATTCACTCACACGGGATAGCGCTACAGGCACTAGGGAGAGTCGGGAACATACTGCTCCGCGAGCATCCCGGGGCGTGGAAGAAGCAGGTGAAGGGGCTTAAGGCGCTTGACTGGTCGCGCTCGAACGCCCAACAGTGGGAGGGCAGAGCCATGAGCGGCGGGCGGGTTTCGAATGCGGGGCACAACATCACTCTTACTACTAATGCTATTAAGGCACATATGAAGCTACCTCTTACTCCGGAGGAGCAACGTATTGAAGACGCATTTTTGAGGGGAGATGGCAATGAGCAGTAAAAAGAAAAAATCTGCGTCGGCGTTCGAGCAGCACGGATTGAAGAAGACCGTTGATCTTCTTCTCGAGGAGATTAGGGACCTCTATCTGTCAGACCAGATTCCTTGGGTCGTTGGCTACAGTGGTGGGAAAGACTCTACGGCAATCTTGCAACTTATCTGGCTGGCTTTGGAAGGGCTAGAACCTGAGGAGCTAAAGAAGCCCATTCATGTGATCAGTACGGACACACTAGTCGAAAACCCGGTGGTCGCTGCCTGGGTCACCGCATCGCTAGAAACCATAAGGATTGCGGCCGCGGATAAAGGGCTGCCATTTATGCCGCACCGGTTGACCCCGAAGGTGACCGATACCTTTTGGGTTAACCTCATTGGGAAGGGATACCCGGCGCCGCGGCACATGTTTCGTTGGTGCACCGAGCGCCTTAAAATCAACCCGTCGAATACTTTCATAACCGGTGTGGTACGTGAAAGTGGTGAGGCGATACTTGTTCTGGGAACGAGGAAAGCGGAGAGCACGATCAGGGCTATTAACATGGAGAGGCATGAGCTCAAGCGGACGCGCGAACGTCTCAGTCCCAACTCAAGACTCCCCAATTCTTTAGTGTTCACGCCGATAGAAGATTGGTCGAATGACGATGTCTGGATATTCCTGATGCAGTACAGGAATCCATGGGGTTATGACAACAAGAATCTATTAACTATGTACCAGGGGGCTTCCCCCGACGGAGAGTGCCCCCTCGTTGTAGACACGACGACTCCGAGCTGTGGCGACAGCAGGTTCGGCTGTTGGGTGTGCACGCTCGTTGATAAAGACAAGTCAATGCAGGCAATGATTCAGAATGATCAGGAGAAGGAGTGGATGCTCCCGCTGCTCGAATTCCGCAACAAGCTAGACTTCCGTGATAAGGGGGAGCGCTCCGACAGGGATCTCAGAGACTTCCGCCGGATGGGCGGGCAGGTCCAATTATTTCACGATGATCCAATACCGGGTCCGTATAAACAGTCTGCGCGCGAGGAATGGTTGCGGCTCTTGCTCGAGGCGCAAGCAGTAATCCGCAAGAGCGATCAGCCGGGCGTGCGCGACGTCGAGTTGATCACCCTCGCCGAGCTCAAGGAGATCAGAAGGATCTGGGTGGTCGATAAGCACGAGTTCGAGGATAGCCTGCCGCGCATTTATGAGGAAGCCACGGGCGTACCGTTCCCGGGCGAAAAGTTTGACGATAACTTACCCTTTGGGGAGGAGGAGGTCCGAATACTCAAGGACGTTTGCGGCGGCGAAGAACTACACTTCGAACTGATCCGGGAGTTGTTAGATATCCAGCGGCGGTATAACACGCTGTCACGGCGCGCAGGTCTCTACGACGACATTGAGAAGGCATTCAAGCGAAGTTTTTATGAGGGCGAAGAGGACGCAGTCAGTTACGCGCGCGAGAAAAAAGATAAGATGCGGTTGGTCCATGAGGCGAGAGGACACCTGGCCACCGCTGAGGCTAAGGGTCGAGCGTAATACCATGCCTACGCTAAATGGCCACCGAACAATCATTGCCCCCTTTGGATCAGGTATAAAGTGATAATCGAGGAACTCGTCCTTCACAACTTCGGCGCATACCGTGGCCAGCACGTAGTAAACCTTACCCCGCCTTCTAGGCAGAAACCGATCGTCCTAATAGGTGGACTGAATGGAGGCGGGAAGACAACATTCCTAGACGCCATTCAACTGGCCTTCTACGGGAAGCGCGGGCGCTTGTCTAACCGGGGTCAACTCTCTTACGAAGAGTATCTCCGTCGCTCTATCCACCGAGGCACATCCGCTTCCGAAGGGGCCGCCGTACAGATCCAGTTCCGGCACAGGACTGAGGGCGTTGAGCACACTTACAGGGTGAACCGATTTTGGTGCGCGGGACAAAAGGGGGTGACCGAGAAGACGGAAGTGATTAGGGACGGGCACCTCAACCGGAGGATGACTGAAGGGTGGGCGGAGACGATGGAGGAGTTCATCCCAGTCGGCATTTCGCACCTTTTTTTCTTCGACGGCGAGAAGGTGGAGAGCTTCGCGGAATCAACTACATCTGCCCAACTTCTCTCGAGCGCCATCCAGTCCCTGCTCGGGCTAGACTTGGTAGATCGCCTCACCACAGACCTCGTGGTCATGGAGAGGCGGAAGCGCGTGATCCTAAAGAACGACGGCGAGAGAAAAAGCCTTCAAGGCCTGGAGGAAGAGATTGATCGCCTCGAGAAAGTGCGCGGGGACCTAACCCTTCAGCGCGGTCAGATGGCCAATAAATTGGACCTTCAAGAGAAGCGGTTGGCTGAGGTTGAAGGTCGTTATAGGAAAGAGGGCGCACACCTCTACGAAAACCGGGCAGAGGCGGAACGAGAACGAGCGAGGCTGGCTAAAGAGTTGGGCGACGTTGAAGAGCTGCTTAGAGAAGTCGCTGGTGGTCCCGCCCCGCTATTGCTAGTTCGAGACCTTTTAGCCTCAATCGAGAACCAGGATCGTGATGAGGAGGAAGCCGCATATGCCGAGAGAGTAAATAGCCTGCTGGAGCAGCGTGACAGGCAACTACTGTCGGTGGCGGAGGGTGCTCGCATGCCTGCTGGTGTAATGAAGAAGGTGCAGAAATATCTTCTTGAAGATAGGGAGAAACGTTCGGGACTTTTCATGGCCGACCGCTATTTGAATTTAAGCGTTGAGGCGCGTGATGGGCTAAAGCTGTTGCGGAGTACACAGTTGGATGAGTCCCGCGTGCAGGCGCAGCGATTGGCCAACAAGGCCGATGAGTTACGGGAAGGCTTAAATGATTTAGACCGAGTGCTGGCCAGCATACCTGACGAAGCGGCCGTGGCACTAATCATTCAAGCCAGGCAGGAAGCACGCGCCGCAGTTGAGGAGGTTCGGCTGAAATTGGAAGTAATGGACGCGGAAATGGAGCGCTTCGGGCGGGAATACAATCAGCTGAAGGCTACCTGGGCTAACCAGTATGAGGAAATATTAGAAAAGGGGTTCGAGGAGGACGAGGCTAAGAGACTGATCTCACACTCCCTGCGCGTGCAAGAGACGCTGGTTAAATTCCGCGCCAAGGTTACGGAACGCCACGTTGACCGCATAGCACACCTTGTTATGGATAGCTTCCAAAAGCTGCTCAGGAAAGAGTCGTTAGTTAATGAACTGAAAATTGACCCGGAAAACTTCACCATCGAAATGCGCGGGGCAGACGGCTTTGTGTTGTCCCCGGATCGCCTCTCCGCCGGAGAGAGGCAACTGCTGGCCATCTCGATCCTGTGGGGACTAGCGCGCGCGTCCGGGAGGCCCCTCCCGGCGATCATTGATACTCCATTAGGCCGTCTGGATTCGTCGCACAGAACGAACCTGATCGACAGGTATTTCCCATACGCCAGTCATCAGGTGCTATTGCTTTCGACCGACGAGGAGATTGACAGTGCCTATTATGAAAAAATAAAGCCCTGGGTCGGGCATTCTTATCACCTAAAATTCGATGATCGTACCGGCGGCACAACCGTAGAGCAGGGCTATTTCTGGTAGGTGTTTTATGGCGATCGAGAACATACGGCTTTCCCAACAGGCCCGGGATCAACTTATCAGGCTGAAACGCTTCACCGGGATCCAGAACTGGAACGTGCTTTGTCGCTGGGCGTTCTGCGTGTCAGTTGCGGAAGTATCACCGCCCGCGCCGGCGAAGATTCCCGCCGACAGTTCGGTCGAGATGACCTGGAAAGTCTTCGGCGGGCAGCACCACGAGATTTACATGGCCATACTCAAAGAGCGATGTCGTAAGGACGGATTGGGTTTAGACGAAGAAACGTTGGCCGCACAGTTCCGTCTACATTTACATCGGGGAATAGGTTATCTGGCCGCGGAGAAGGATATTAAAAAAGTCTCAGGATTAATTAGAAAGGTCATATGAAAATCCTTAATGACATGGATAACCCTACCTGCAATATACAAGGCTAGAGTTGAGGGGACATGAGTCCCTTTTCATATCGCGAGTCATGCTAGAGCTATTTCCGAGAGGCTGGTATGAAAATCTTCTTTTACTTCGGCAGGAACGATGGCAATAAGAGCGGGAGGAGTATGAAGCTGTGGAAAATCGAGCGCCGAGGGTGTGAGGTCAAGGTATGGTGGGGACCCACGGAGATGGTGGAGCGTCGCCCGGTACCTACTTACCTGCAGACAAAGAAGTGGGAGCTCGACACGGAGGCGGAAGCCAAAGACTGTGAGGGAAGGCGCATCAGGGAGAAGTTGGACGAGGGGTACGAGCGAAACCCGCGTAGGAAAAGTGAGTAACCTATGTCTTCACAAGTCAGAATCAAGCAGGGAAGTGAGTTCTGACCATGCAGTCGATACCCCGCCATTTATCAGCCATCCGCCGTAGCGGGCTTTCGCGCCCCGTCCGCCTCGCGCTCGACGACTCACTGATCAACGCAGGCGTAGAAGTTTTTGATTACGGGTGCGGGTACGGTGATGATGTCAGGGCTCTGAGAGAGAGAGGGATAACCTGCTCAGGGTGGGATCCCGCTCATAACTCTGGGGACGAGCCGCGAGTCGCCGATGTCGTGAACCTCGGGTACGTCGTTAACGTGATCGAGGATCCGAAGGAGAGGGGACAGACGCTCCGCTCCGCATGGGCCCTCACGCGTACCGTCTTGATTGTAGCTGCGCGCCTGACGTCAGAGGCACTGGATGGAAAGCAGTCCCCTTACGGCGACGGCTGCTTGACGAGGCTGGGGACGTTCCAAAAATACTACGACCACGGTGAGCTTCGGGCGTGGGTGGAGAATGAAATAAGCGTATCAGCCGTGCCCGCGGGACCCGGTGTGTTCTACATTTTCCGCGACCCTTCTGCGGCACAGTCATTCCTTGCCTCAAAATACAGGAGAAGGCCGACCGCCCCACGACAGCGTAAGAGCAACCTCCTCTTCGATAAGTACAAGGATTTTTTTGAACGCCTGATGGATTTTATGGCCTCCCGGGGACGGCTCCCTGAAGGGGCGGAATTAACTGCCTTGGGTGAAATTCCCGAAGAGGTTGGGAGCCTCAGGCGAGGATTTAAAATTATCCGCGAGGTTACCGGGGGAGAGCAGTGGGATAAGATCAAGGAGGAGAGGACTCAAGACCTGCTGATTTTCTTGGCGCTTTCTAGATTCGGGGGGCGCCCGCGCTTATCCCAGCTGCCCGCGGACATCCAACTCGACGTCCGCGCCTTCTGCTCGACCTACGGCAACGCTTCCACACTTGCCGATAGATTACTGTTCTCAGTTGGGGATATGCGGATAGTGGAGGCCGCTTGCCGGCAGTCCGCGGTAGGCAAGTTAACCCCCAACGCGTTGTACGTACACGTCAGCGCCCTGCCTTCACTTTCGCCGGTACTGCGGGTTTATGAAGGGTGCGCTCGCTCTTATATCGGAGCCGTCGATGCGGCAAACGTCATAAAACTTCATCGACACAAGCCTCAGATTTCGTACCTCGCGTATCCAGAATTTGAGCGGGATCCCCACCCGAAACTTTTGGCTTCTTTGGTAGTCCCTTTAAATGTCTTTCATATTAGATATAGCGAGTACGGTGACTCTGCCAACCCGCCGATCCTGCACCGGAAGGAAGAGTTTTTAACCGCTGACAACCCTCTAAGGGAAAAGTTCGCCCGGTTAACCAGACAAGAGGAAAAGGCAGGGCTTTACGAGGACACCACTAAGATCGGCAATAGCGCGGGCTGGGAGGATGTGTTGAGATCTAAGGGTGTACGTATTTCAGGGCATCGGCTGATGAAGGTCAAGACATAAACCGAAGAATTAAATGATCTAGGGATCTATCTTATCGTTGGCCAGCGCATAATCCGAAATAGCAATGTCGTGCACGACTTTTTTGTTCCGTAGTATAGAAGCAAAATCCCTAATTACCATTCTTTCAAGAGGCACTCTGAATTGTGTTAACGAAGCTGGCAGAACGCTATAACGAAAGTAGTTCCAATGAGGAATTGAATTATGTGGCTGGAGCAATCGTCTTACTAAGTTACTAGCTTCCCCCACATAAATTAATTTGTTTTCAGTATCTAAAAGTATGTATATAGCGTTTTGTGCACCGAGCTCAACTTCAAGCTCGTCGCGCTGCTTCCATGACTGCTTGTAAATCCTGTCTGTACCTTTTTGCCCAATCTCATCTGCGATCCTATTAAGTGCGGGCGAGCCAATCATTCGCTTAAAGAGGGCCGGAAAACTGGGTTCCTGTTTGTAATAGGCGACAAACCGAATTTCCCTCTTAACTTCGTCAAATTCGATATCGAGAAATTCCCAAAATGGGGTGCGAGTTTCAATCTCTGATTGCGAGCTCTGACTTAAGGCTCCCTCTAACGACCTCATATAGCTCATCAAAAAGGTGTGTTTTAGTCTTAAACTTAGTGCCCCTTCAAACCACAACCGGTAATAGGCGATTTTCTTTTCCCCCTTGTACCCTACCGTAATCCATCCATCGTATTCGCCACCTTCGAATCTAATGGTCACTTTTGATGTAGGATCTTTCTTAGAGTTGCAATGTTGATAGAGCTGGGAAAGCTTCCACATCTGTACAGCCCAGTTGGGAATGGGTGTAGCGTTGTGTTCGAAGAGAGTTGAGTCAACTTTTTTACGCCAGAGGGGGAATTCAATATCAGATCTTTCTAAAGGCATTATTATGCACCTGCAAGTGAGCTTGTCCTCGGTGGGAAAATGCCGCTCTCAGCCCGGCGGCAGAACTTATTCCATGCTTAGCAAACAGAGCCCCTTATGAAGAATGGCCAGGTACCACAGCAAATGCTAGGTACCTGGTCCAAAGGAGATGTAACCTGCGGGTTGGATACTTCACGCTGCGACCGCGTCGATCATTCGGAGGTAGTTGTCGACCTTCTGCTGTAATTCCTCCAGCATAGGTTTTAGATGCGACGACTGGGACATAAGGGTGTCGGCTTTAAGCTTCCCAAAGTTCGTCAGTAGTGCCTCGACAGTATCCACGGGGGAAACCTGAGCCTTCTGCGCTAGGTATTCGGCCTCAAGCTTTCTCATATGCGGGACGGTGTCCGGATTCTCTACATCGAACTGACTGGCGAAAGTTGTAGAGTGTTTGTCGTCGTACTTCTTCATAGTGTTCCACATCCGGATGCTTTCCGCCTTATATAACTTGTTCTGATTTTCTTCCCCATCAACACGGGGTACGGCGAACGCCCATTTGAACAGCACCTCCTCCATCTCCGGAGAGAGTTCTAGGTCGTTTTTGCCGAACTCGAACTGCTGACGCGGATAAGGGTTTTGAAGGATCAGCTCGAAGAAGTATTGATCCTCGTCCGAAAACTGCTCGCCGTCGGGGAGTTCGTCCTCGTACTCGCGCTTGAAGTGGCTGAAGGCCGACGCCGCCTGTATGTTGCGGCGCGCTTTGGTTTCGTTGAGGGAGACCATCGCGGAGACGTCCTTGATCAAGTCGTCCTCGAGTGTCAGTTCCGCATCGTCTCCATATCTATCCGTGAAGAGCCTCTGGTAGAGAGAAAGGATGTAAAGATTCGTTGCGTAGGGAGACCACTGTTGGGCGTGAGTGATGTGTCGGACACCCAATAGCCGGGGCAACTTCTCCTCAAGCTCTTCGGCGTTTTTAGCGTTGACCGGGTAAACCGTCAGGTCCTCCGTGTCGGCGACGATTTGCCTAAGCTTGGCCACTTCCTTCTCTAAGTCGCTGACGTCCCTGGCTGAGAAACCCTTTTTCTTGCTCTTGATCTTGTCTAGCTTGAGCTGCCGGCTCTCCAGCTTCGTCCGCAGTTTACGCAAGACTGTAGTCCGGGTGTTGCCTTCGACGACGATGTAGCGTCCCTTTCGCTGGGGGTGTTCCCACACAAGTATGGCGTCGATGGGCACCCACCCTTGCGCTTCCACTGCTGACTCCAGGGCAGAAACGTCGTAGACTTCTTCCATGCGCTTTGTGAGTTCAGCCTGCACTTCGTCGTCGAAAATGGCGCCGGGGTCGTCATACCCGGGCGGCTCAGCCATGGCTATACGAGGGTTATTGGGATCGAGGTAAATCCTCGAGAATGGAACTTTAATGGGATCTTTCAGGTCTTTTTCCATTATTTTATCCTCCACGTGTCTCTTCTCAAATCAGTTACCGGTTATGCCCTGACTGCTAGTGTTATTACTACCCTCGGAGTTGTCAGCGCGCGGTTGATGCGGCCGAAGGTCGAATACGAAGCGCTTATGATCCTCTTCCGACAAGAATCTCTCGACCCGCAGGATGATGGTAAGTGGCAACCCGGAAGGGGAAGCCTGTGATAAGTGTGCCGCCAAGGCGGCAAACTGTTCCGAAGGCTGCGCCTCCTTGAGCGACGTGCGGGCGTTATCTACCAAGCACTCGAAACTGTCCGACTGTGCTTCGTCAAACAAGTATGCCTCGTACCCGCCCAGCGGCAGACGCACCTTCACCACCTTCGAGTGAGCCCGACGGTCTCTCATGTATTTCGCGACGATCTGCTCACGGTTGTGACAATCTTCTAAGAAAGCGCGCAATTCGACCGGCACCGTTGGGCGGTAGCTGAAGGTCACATACTTTAACCACGTAGTCGCTCCGTTTGGGACGTACGGCCTAGACGCGCCATGAGATGACTTGGCGCCGTCCCCGTAGACCTCATTCCGGGCGAAGTGCGTGGCTATGAGCATGTCCGTGTAGAGCCTGTAGTCGCTTCCTTCCGAGAATTCCTTTCTGACACCGAACTTGCCGCCGCGGGCGTCTAGGAAGAGTGTGGGGTCAGACTGGTCAGCCCCGAGTGAGCAGAAGCTGTTAAATAGATGCCGGAACGCTTCCGTGTTGTCAGCCTTCTCGAGGAATGCGCCCCATCGTGCTTTCTCAGGGAACTCCTCCTGAGCGCCGAAGTAGGGGAGGCCGAACAGAAACAGACGGCAGGTCTCACCGGGGCTGACTTCCAGAAGCCCACCGAGTAGCTTTTCCCGGACGCCGGCGCTCACGTTGTACCTCTCCAGTTCTTCACGGACCTTGCCTCTGAGCTCGACGAGGTCCGCGTAGTCGGCATCGAAGAGTTGTGGGCGTACGTAGTCGCTGATCTCTTGGTAGAGCCAACGCTGGTCGAAGTGGTAGGCGAGTTGATCATTACGCGCCTGCACCACATAGTTGGCTGTCTTGCCCGGCGCGTAGCGGACGCAGCGGCCGGCCGCCTGCATCATGAGGATGAGGCTTGAGGACGGGTAAGTAATGACCACCGTGTTTATCTGGGGGTCGTCGAAGCCCTCCAACAGGATCTGTGCCGAAACGTAGATGGCCCTAGGTTTTACCGTGAAATGCTCTAAGAACTCCTCGGTAGAATAGTCCGGTCCCAGTGAATTGCCGTCGCTGTGTACGAACCCAACGTCATCTGCGGAGAGCGGATGGCCGGGCTCCGCCGCCAGTCGATCGATGAGTGCTTGGTAGAACTCTTCGACCCTGCTGATTCGCGGCGCCAGCACCAGAATCTTTGTGTACTCCGCAGCCGCCCGGGAAATGATGTGATCGGCAAGGTCTTTCAGGGACTCCTCCGACCAATCGAAATTCTCTACCGGGAAGTCTTCGAACTCCGGTATGAGAATGACTCTGCGCTGGGCGAGCTCGCGGTACGTAATTGTGTAGGCGATCTCGTCCACGCCGATCGGCAGGGCGTCCGTGCGGCTGGGCGTGGCCGTCAGGAAGAGCCCGGCGAGCGGGTACTGCGTGTCAAAGATCGGCTGGTAGCTCGCTGCGGCCGCGTGGTGCGCCTCGTCGACGATGACTAGTAGGGGCTGGGACGAGGAGTCGGCGAGCCTCTCGGCGAGTTGGCTCACCATGATGAACTCAATTCTCTTTGTGAGTAGGGCGAAGGCCTCGCCATCCCCGGGGACACCGCCGACGTCTTCCGTAGACATCTTCTGCAACTCGCGGTGTGCCTGGGTGCGTAGGTTCACGCGGTGTGTGACCCATACCACCTTAGACCCCGTCTTGGAATCACGGTTTAGCAACTGCAGCGCGATTCGCAAGGCGACCCGGGTCTTTCCCGCGCCGGTAGGCAGGACGAGGCCAACCTTCCGACCGGTACTGGACGTCAGGGCATCGACGCACCGGCCGACAGCTACATCTTGAAAGCTCCAGTCCGGCTTAGCCGAGTCGTGTGGGCTCTCCCGATGTGAGACTGCCCCGTCTACTTGCTCTTCAACGAGACGCATCCCTTCGGAGCTTTCTTTGAGCTGCCCCGCCTGCTCCAAGACGTAGCGTACGACGGCGGGCGGCGCGGACATAGCCTCGGAAATATCATGAACAGCCGTCTTAGACGTTCGAGTGAGCTGCCAGCGGTTAAGTATGTCGCTCCTCAGGCGCCCATAAAATTCGTTGGATTTCTCGGCAAGTTCGCCGTTCTCACTCGAGAGGACGGCTTCCGCGGCCTTTTCGATTAGGCTCACGGTCGCCTCATTCAGAGCGCGAGTGCCGTCATCGGAAAATAGGCTGTGAAGTCGATTTGGGTAGATAGAGTCCGCAATCCCCTTATTCTTTAACTGTTTATTAAGTGCCTCGGAGAGGTTATTGATAGAACCGGACCAGAAAAATAGCGGGATTAATCTCTGATTAACGAGTTGTCGAATGCGTCCATCTTTTAAATAAATTCGTGCCATTGAACCCTCACAATATGATTTCCCAAACGTGAGCGAATATAACGAATCTGAAAGAATTTGTCAAGGCTCATTCCGTTATAACAGAACAAAAAGGATTTTCGCTGCAAGTCTGGATATGTTTAGGGTTAGCTTTGAATGGATTTAGTAGTTTTTTAACACAGCCGAAATTCTAAATGGTATTGAAGTCGGCAGAGAAGCCCCTTATTACGATTGTAAGAGGGGTAATGTGGACACTTTCATGAAACCGAAATGTTGTATGAGGCTAAGGGCATCGACCATTAGTGAGCATTTGATCGAGGAGCATAATCGTCAAAAAGACGTGTCATTGCGGCGGATGCACTCGGAGTGCCGAGGACGGTCGACCACAAACTCACCGCCGCCCAATTCGACTAACCAATCAAACAGAACCCTGACGTGACCGGTAAGTTCCCTACGGCGTGGGATTGGCACGTTTGTACAGTGATCTTGTAACCATGCCTTTGTTTCACCGAAATACATGCGCGGCCGTATCTGATCGACAAAAGCCCTAATGAATGGGTGATCGAAAAATTGGGCTTTCAGGCGGTCCTCATTTGCTGCACGGCTCAATTTTACATCCAACGAATACAGGGCTATGTCGTGCAGTGCGCTATTCAGTTCACACCGGTCCATCGAATCCGTTTCCCCCCTACCGATCTGTTCGGCGCGATCTAGCAATTCACCCGGCGCATCGCACATCGGGAGTGATGAAAGCAAAAAGTGCTGCCTCCCTAGGAACGGGGTGGCGTCGAACTCGGCAGGCCTTACTGCCGCCCAAGTGGCTTGCTGTGCCTCTAGGTGTCTTAGGAAGGACGTGTAATAGTCCTCCCGCACTAATAAAGACTCACCTACCAACTTTAGTACCCAGAAGAGATCCGACGCCGACATTGAGTTGACATGGGTGGCGCACTCGGCATTGGGCGGATTGGATATCCCTAAGGCTGGGCTTGTTATGTTAGCCGAGGAAACAATAGCCGCCTGGAGGTCAGACACGAGCACTTTTGCGTGTAAGCCCGGGCGTAAATAGAGATAACCACCTATGGACTCCAAGTAAGGGAAGACTTCTGGGTCAGATGCACCCTTTAAGACATCTTCAGTCGTCCAAGTCGTAACTACAATGATATTGCTGCGGGTGACGTTCTTTATGAGGGCTTTGAGGGCGTCCGTGCGGACGTACGGGGCGATTATGTGTAATGTCTGCCGCGATGACTCCGCGAAGTGGCCGAAATGGAGGTGTAAGTCACTTGTAAGCATTTAGGTCAGCTTAATTAGCTGTGCCTATTCCGCGGGAGTAGAAATCTTCAAAGCCCCGTCAGAGTAGGGGACTCAATATACTTAGCCCTTAACCAGGATGTTGGGCAGGAGAGGCTGCGTGAGACCCTCTCTGATGGTTAATTCAAAAAGCTCGTCGCCGCGAATTTCAGTGCCGGCCCATCCTTGGGGCCAGGTCTTAGCCTCGATCAGTTCTTCAATGCGGGCCTGCTCTTCGGCGTTTATCAGCGATAGCTCTGGGCGACCCTGCCGGCGGGCTTCCTTATTAATATCATCTTGGATCTTTAACACTCTCTCCAGCCCGTAACGACGCGCTTCGAAGGTTAGCGGACCGAGGCGACCCTGCTTGGCGGCTAGGACACCGCTGCTGTTACGCTCGTCAACCTTACGAAGCCTGAGGTGCGGCTCTTTGAGCTCTCGATACAGGGGGCGCAACCTCTGTAACGGGGTTAGATATTTCCACCTGGGGAGGCGCAGCACCATGTTGAGAGAGCGATCCTCCTCGACAAGGTTGCAGCCGACACAGCCGGTGCGCGCGTTCACCTCCTGAGCCTCGTCGCCGCCGTAGGATTCCGCGATGTCTACGGTAGGGAACCCGAGGTCCGGGGCGTAAAACATGAGCCAATCCCAAACGTGGCAGACCCTCCAGTGGATGAGCGGTGAGAGGGTGTCCGCTACCTCCTGCGGGGTCGCCTCCTGGAACCAGCCCTGTCCGCACTCGGCTCCGTCACGGGAGCATGACATCGCGATGCGCTGGTCACGTGCGGCGCTTTCGCCGAGCCGGACGCCCGTTAACATCAAAAACTTCTCGCCCACCTCGTTAAACTTCTCTTTCAGCGCGGTGAGCATCGGCTGCACTTTAAGTCTGGGCGTGCACCACCTGAACGTGTTGGATGGCGGCGGCACGCCCCGCCCGAGCATGTAAACGAAGTAGCGCTGATCCATGGGCGGGAGCACGACCCGCACCTCACTGCCTCGCCGTCTAATCTCTTCGAGGACTCCCATGGCACTGATCTGCAGTGGGGGTAACTCCATCCTGGTGTCGGCGTACAGGACTGTCAGCGATTTGGGGGCAGGCACCTGCCCGCTTTCTATAAGGTGTATCACCAAGGTCGCGGTGGCGGACGAGTCTTTGCCGCCGGAGTAGGCTAGCCCCCAGTGGTCGTAACGGCGTCCGTACTCCCGCAGTGACTCGACGGTGAGGTCAATCGCCCCCTGCATCGTCATCCGCTGTTCTTCGAAAAGGTGCTTATTTCGTGCCATGACCATCCTGCTAACTCAACTTAATGAGTTATAACGCTACCAGACTAATAGTATGTTGTAAAGATTAGACCCCAACTAATGGAAATTACTGGGAGGGTATAGTGGTTGTTAAGCTTAGATACAATGTTAGCTCTTCTTTAAAGACATTGGGCAGCTTACTGCCTACTATGAGATCATAGCCTCAGCGTTATATATTTAGTCCTTCCAAAATTAAATTGACTGCCGTCTGTGGAAGCGCCGTGGTTGCATAGCGTCGGCTCGCACCTTTCAACGCGGTATTTCCAGATGAGATAACACTCTAGGCCCTCAAGCCTCCTCATTAGGCATGTCCACCGGGGTCGCCGAACACTCGAAGTTAACGTATTCCGCGTGGCGCAACGCCCAGAGCAATGGAGCCGCCGTATGAGGGTCATTAAATGGCATCTCGGGAGAAAGCTCATGCCTGCGCAGACTGGAAAGACGCTCCCGCAAACTGCGGCCCGTCTGGCCTACATAAACGAGATAGTCTGCGCCGGCGGGCAAATCCGGTAGACGCCTCCGATCGCGGCAGAACTTTGAAGTCCGTGCGCTGCTCGTCAAAGTGTACCCATGGGGTCCATCGCAGCCCTTCCCAGTTAACACCCAGATATGGGCGTGAAGCATCTAGGAATAGCATCTGAGTTGACGATGATATTCGAGCTAAGTCCACTCAGATTGAAAAATTTGTTGGGTACATTTAGTTAAGCATTCGCGTAAAACTACGTTCGGCTTGTTCGTTCGCACTCTTTAGCCACTTGCAAAAATTCTTAGCCTCTTGCTCGGTTACAAATCTTATGAAAAGGGTCGTCCATTGAACGTGAAAAGATATGGGCTTAAATGCTTCAGGAGAAGAGATCAAATAACCTCCAGCAGACATTTCAAATGCTGACACTTCAAAGTTATATGTTAATGAATAGATTTCTAGACTATGTTCGTATCTTGGCATCTGAGTGCTTGAGACCCTATATTCATATCAAATCAATCACTTCGCTTTTCAACCACTAAGCCACTCTATGGAAACCTCTAAATCAGCTTATAGATTATCCTCCCCAAGTTCGATTATGTCGTGGCTGGCGCGGCGAATGCCGATGTCATTTTCGACTAACAGTTTCACCGATTGCTCGCCATTCATCAGAGCGACTGGGGTGGCGTCAGGACGCTCGGCTCTTCTATTGCACCCTTGCTGAAATCGCTCAGAGTGATAATAAGCCCCTGCTTGTGTGCGCCCAGGCTGCCTCGTGCTTGCTGAACGGTCGGTGCTTGCACGTTGTTTTTCCATCGCTTTACTTGAACTGCTGTGCGGGTACGAATGATATCGCCTGTTACCATTGTGCCGCGCACGTCTATGCCTCCATCATTGTTGATAGAAGTGACCATAACATCCTCAAAGCCTAATTTGGCAAGAAGCGTGCCAACAAGTGCCTCAAATTCTGCTGGTGGCATCTGGCTGATCTGTCGCCGCAGTTTCTTCCAAACCGTTTGATTGTGCTGCTCAATCTGGAATGCCAGCCCCGATCCTAGCCACTTAGGTAGCCCGATGAAGCCCTTGCCATATTGAACGAAACGAGGGCGCTCACCGCGCTTCACTCTTCTCTGGATTTCAGTAATGACCTGCGCATAGAGAATAGCTTCCGGTGTCTTGCCCGCCGTTGCGATAAGACCTAACTCAAGTACTTTCTCCGTAATGGCGCGGTAATGCATGGGTTGTTTGCTAGCGTGTGTCTCAAGCACTGCCAAGACAGGCGGGCGCGTGATTGACGTAGGGCGGCAATTCGAGCGTGCAGTGAGGGAAGCGGGATTGAGTAATTTTCGCTTCCACGACTTAAGACATACGGCGGCATCGAGAATGGCCGACAGAGGCGTTGATCCGTTCACGTTGGCTTACATTTTCGGTTGGTCGGATATTCGCATGGCGATGCGCTACACGCACGCAACAAACGCCACGATGAAAGAAGCCGTCCGCAGTTTGGACGGTCTTTCAGCCAAACTTGGCAACGTCTTGGCAACGAAAACAAAAACGGCGGGAGACGTCCCGCCGTAAATCGTTGAAACTTATTGGTGGAGCAGAGGGGGGTCGAACCCCTGACCTCCGCATTGCGAACGCGGCAACTCACTTGTGCAAATAGTGTCACCGCGTGAAAACCCATGATTTTCTATACGGGCGCAGGCCGCCTCTTAGTGCATCCCGACGACGATTTTACCACCCGTTGTCATCCTGGTTTGTCACCATATTGTCACCCATTCTCATGGTTAAGAAACTCGCCCCTATGTGAGAGTCGTGATTGAGAATCGATGATATGATCTTGAACAGGCTACTCTGTGAAGTTCAGATTTGGTACGGTACGGTACAGAGTCCCTTAGGGTTTTAATGTACTTTCACTTTCCGGGAATTATCAATAAGTTGGTTTTAAGAGCAAGCGCACCCTGGATAAGGAGATGCAATGGGACGGTCAAGTTTGACCACAGTCTTGCTTTGTCAACGCCTCTTTCTCTCTTGTGTCGTCATCGGTAGTCTTTCCTTCTCTTTCTCCTGCTCGTCCAAGAATCCGGAACGCTCGCGCACCAGCCCGACGGCCAGCGCATCTACACAGCAAAGCTCAAACATAGGGATTGTCACCGTGCCATCGTTCGCCAACGTGGCCGAGGACGGGCAGTGGACGATGCCCGCGAAGAATTACGCGAGCACGCGCTACAGCGGGCTCGACGAGATCAACACGGGGAACGTGCGCAACCTGAAAGTTGCGTGGACGTTTTCGACGGGCGTGAATCGGGGGCAGGAGGCCGCGCCCATCGTCGCGGGCAACACGATGTACGTTGTCTCTCCTTACCCGAACATCCTCTACGCGCTCGATCTCACACGTCCGGGCGCGACAAAGTGGAAGTATGAGCCGCAACCGGCGGCCGCCGCGCAGGGCGTCGCCTGTTGCGACGTGGTGAATCGCGGCGCGGTTCACTCGAACGGCAAAATTTTCTACAACACGCTCGACAACCACACGGTCGCCGTTGACGCCACGACGGGCAAGGAACTCTGGAAGACCAAACTCGGCGAGATCAATCGCGGCGAGACGATGACGATGGCTCCGCTCGTCGTCAAAGATAAAGTTCTCGTCGGCAACAGTGGCGGCGAGTTCGGCGTGCGCGGTTGGATCACGGCGGTTGATGCCGAGAGCGGAAAGATCGCTTGGCGCGCTTACAACACGGGGCCGGATAAAGACGTGCTCATCGGCGCGAACTTCCGCCCCTTCTACGCGATGGATCGCGGCACCGATCTGGGCGTCGCGTCGTGGCCGCCGGACGCCTGGAAGATCGGCGGCGGGACGGTGTGGGGCTGGATTTCCTACGACCCCGAACTCAACCTCATCTATCACGGCACGGGCAACCCCGGCCCCTGGAATCCCGATCAGCGTCCCGGCGACAACAAGTGGACATCCGGCATCTTCGCGCGCAACCCCGATACGGGCGAGGCTCACTGGTTCTATCAATGGTCGCCGCACGATCTGTTTGACCACGACGGCATCAACGAACAGATCCTGCTCGACATGAACGTGAACGGGCAGCCGCGCAAGGTGCTCGTCCGCCCCGAACGCACGGGCTACGTCTATGTCCTCGACCGCACGACGGGCGAAGTGCTCTCGGCCACTCCGTTCGTCCATATCACTTCGAGCAAGGGCGTTGACTTGCAGAGCGGGCGACTCATTCCCAACGAGGAGAAGACGCCGGTGATGGGCAAAGTCATACGCGACATCTGCCCGACCGCGCCGGGCGGCAAAGACTGGAATCCTTCGGCCTTCTCTCCGCGCACGGGTCTCGTCTATATCCCGCACAACAATCTCTGCATGGACTTCGAAGGCTTGGAAGCCAACTACATTGCGGGCACGCCGTACCTCGGCGCGAATGTGAAGATGTACGCGGGGCCAGGCGGGCACAGGGGCGAGTTCACGGCTTGGAATCCGGTTGAGGCGCGGGCTGTATGGAAACTCAAAGAGCGATTTCCGGTGTGGAGCGGCGCGGCGGCGACCGCAGGCGACGTGGTCTTCTACGGCACGATGGACAGCTACTTCAAAGCCCTCGACGCGCGCACGGGGGAACTTCTCTGGCAGTTCAAAGTTGATTCGGGGATCATCAGCCAGCCCGTGACCTACCGAGGCCCGGACGGCAAACAATATGTCGCGGTGCTGTCGGGCGTCGGCGGGTGGGCGGGCGCAATCGTCTCCGGCGATCTCGATCCGCGAGATCAAAGTGCGGCGCTCGGCTTCGTCGGCGCGATGTCCGATCTGCCGGAGCACACGACGAAGGGAGGGACGCTGTATGTCTTCTCGCTTCCTTAGTCCCGCACCGAACGGGGCGACCTGCACAGGCGGCCAGTGGCAACCCGTTATAACTCTCATCGCTTGCCTGATGATCGTTGCTGCAAACGTTTCGTGTAACAACGAAGCGCGACGCGGCGAACTAACGCAGGCAACGCAGGCCGCGCCACCGTCGCAGACTGCACAATCGTCGCAGGCCGCGCAGATTGTGCAGCATAACGACACGCCCTTTCTGCGCGTCTGCGCCGACCCGAACAACTTGCCGTTCTCGAACGAGCGGCGCGAAGGTTTCGAGAATAAGATCGCGGAAGTGCTGGCGCGTGAGATGGGGAGGAAGGTGGAATACAAGTGGTGGGCGCAGCGGCGCGGCTTCATCCGCAACACGCTCAGAGCGGGCGAGTGCGATGTCGTTCTCGGCGTGCCCGCCAGTTTCGAACTCGCCCTCACCACGTCGCCTTATTATCGCTCGTCCTACGTCTTCGTCTCGCGTAAGGATCGTCGTCTCGACATACGCTCCTTCGACGATCCCGACTTACGCAAACTAAAAATCGGCGTCCAACTCATCGGCGACGACTCGGCCAACACGCCGCCCGCGCACGCGCTCACGGCGCGCAAGATCGTCAACAACGTGACGGGCTATACAGTGTACGGCGACTACTCAAAGCCGAACCCTCCCGCACAGATCATCGAGGCGGTGGCGCGCGGCGAGGTGGATGTCGCCGTCGTGTGGGGGCCGCTCGCGGGCTACTTCGCGTCGCGGCAAAAGGTCGCCCTTGAAGTTGTCCCCGTGTCGCCTGAGATTGATCTCCCGTTTCTCCCGTTCGTCTATGACATCTCGATGGGTGTGAGGAGGGGCGACGATGCGCTCAGGGAAGAACTCGAACGAGTCATCGAACGGCGGCGGGCGGAGATCGAAGCGATACTTGACGACTACGGCGTGCCGCGCGTCGGGCGTGAACAAGGGATGCGGGCGACTTCCTGAAGAGGAACGCACTCAAGTGAGAAGCAAGAGGCAAAGTTGGTTGATGATCGCGACGGCGTGCGGCGTTGTCGGGGCGCTGTGTCTCATCGCGGCGTGCAAGCGTGAGGAGCGGGGCTTGCGCGTTGACCCGCCCTCTTCGTCGCGCGTCAACAGCAAAACTCTGAGCGAGTTGCGACCGGGCAATGTTCAGCCCGTCTCAGCGCCGAACGAATTTGAAGAGAACGCTTTCGCGATGAACGAAGGCAAGCGACTCTACGAGTGGTACAACTGCGTGGGCTGCCACGCGCACGGCGGCGGGGGGATGGGGCCGCCGCTGATGGACGCGAAGTGGATTTACGGCGGCGCGCCCGAACAAATCTTCGCCACAATCGTCGAGGGACGCCCGAACGGCATGCCTTCGTTTCGCGGCAAGATTCCCGACTATCAGGTATGGCAACTCGCCGCCTACGTGCGCAGCATGAGCGGGCAAGTGTCGAAAGACGCCGCACCCGGACGCGACGACGACATGAACACGAAGAAGCCGGAGCAGTCCACCGAAGAGCAAAAGCCGCTGCCAACGGGCGGCGTGCCGAAGTCAGCGGAGAGGCCGCAATGAGCGTGCGCATGCGAAGGCTCGGACGTGGCGCGCTTCGCTCGTGCGTGCTCGCCTTCTACGCGCTCGCGACGACAAGTTGTACCGGCTCGCAATCAATTCTCAACCCGGCAGGCCCGAACGCCGGAAACGTCAGTCGCCTCTGGTGGTTGATGTTCTATACTTGCGCCGCCGTCTTCCTGCTCGTCATCGGTTTTCTCATCGCCGCTCTCGCCCGCACGCGACGTGGAAGAAACAAAACCCCGCACGTGCCCGACACAGACCCCGATGCACGGCGCGAACGGCGCATGCGTGGAGTCGTCGCGGGCGCGGTCGTCGTCACAGTCATCATCCTGTTCGTCTTTCTCGTCGCCAGTTTTACCACCAGCCGCTCGCTGTACGCGCTGGCCGACCCGAATAACCTGCGCATCAAGGTGAACGGGCAACAGTGGTGGTGGCAGGTCGAGTACGAGAACGACGTGGCGAGCCAGACTTTCAGAACGGCCAACGAGATACACATTCCGGTCGGGCAGACGGTCACGCTGCGGCTCACTTCGAGCGACGTGATTCACAGCTTCTGGGTTCCGAACCTCGGCGGCAAGCGCGATCTGATTCCGGGGCACGAGACGACGCTCTGGCTCAAAGCAGACAAGGCGGGCACGTATCGCGGGCAGTGCGCGGAGTATTGCGGCCTGCAACACGCGCACATGGCCTTCGTCGTCGTGGCCGAACCCGTCGAGCAGTTCAACGCCTGGATGGAGGCGCAGCGCCGCCCCGCCGTCCAGCCCGTGAGCGCGGAGCAGCAACGCGGGCAGCAGGTTTTTCTGTCGTCGCCCTGCGTCATGTGCCACACGATTCGCGGGACGGATGCGAACGCGAGTGTCGCGCCCGATCTCACGCATCTGGCGAGCCGACAAACCATCGCCGCCGGGATGCTGCCCAACACGCGCGGGCATCTCGGCGGCTGGATCAGTAATTCGCAGGAACTCAAACCGGGCAACCGCATGCCGCCGAACCCGCTCGCGCCCGAAGATTTGCAGGCGTTGCTCAGCTATCTGGAGAGCCTCAAATGAAGGCCGAAGAGAACACGGCACAGAATGATGAGACGACCGCGACGACCGGCGCGCCGTCCGCGCAGGAGGCCGTGCCTGCCGTGAGTCTCATAGAGGATCAAGAGCGCGCCGAACTCGAACGGACTTGGCGCGACGAGCCGGGACTGTGGGGCTGGCTGAGAAGCGTCGATCACAAGTCTATCGGTAAGCGTTACATCGTTACGGCCTTCGTCTTCTTCCTGCTCGGCGGCCTGCTCGCCGTGCTCATGCGCCTGCAACTGTCGAGGCCGGAAAACACCCTGCTCGGCCCCGACCTCTACAACCAGATTTTCACGATGCATGGCACGACGATGATGTTTCTGTTCGCCATCCCCGTGATGGAGGCGATGGGCATTTATCTCGTCCCGCTCATGGTCGGCACGCGCAACATCGCCTTCCCGCGCCTCGCCGCCTTCAGTTATTGGATATATCTGTTCGGCGGCATCACGCTCTACGTCTTCTTCTTCCTGAACATCGGGCCTGACACCGGCTGGTTCTCTTACGTACCGCTCGCGGGGCCTGAGTTTTCGCCCGGCAAGCGTGTCGATATTTGGTCGCAACTGATCAACTTCACCGAGATCGCCGCCCTCGCCGCCTCCGTCGAACTGATCGCAACGGTCTTCAAACTGCGCGCGCCGGGCATGTCTGTCAACCGCATCCCGCTCTTCGTCTGGGCGCTTTTGGTGATGTCCTTCATGGTCATCTTTGCGATGCCCGCCGTGATGACGAGCAGCCTGTTTCTGACGCTCGACAGACTGGTCGGCACGCACTTCTTCAACCCGGCGGAGGGCGGCGACCCTCTGTTGTGGCAACACCTCTTCTGGTTCTTCGGTCATCCGGAAGTCTATATCATCTTCATCCCCGCGCTCGGCTTCGTCTCCTCGATCATACAGACCTTCACGCGCCGCCCCAACTTCGGCTACACGGCGCTCGTGCTTTCGATGATCGCCACCGGTTTTATCGGCTTCGGCCTGTGGGTGCATCACATGTTCGCAACGGGGCTGCCGCAACTCGGCGAGAGTTTCTTCACGGCGGCGACGATGATGATCGCCATTCCTTCGGGCGTGCAAATCTTCTGCTGGATCGCGACGCTGTGGAGCGGGCGACCACAGTTCAAGACGCCGCTCCTGTTCGTGCTCGGCTTCTTCTTCATCTTCGTGCTCGGCGGTTTGTCGGGCGTGATGCAGGCGAGCGTGCCCGTCAACCTGCAAGTCCATGACACGTTCTTCGTCGTCGCGCATTTTCATTACGTGCTCATCGGCGGCGCGGTCTTCCCTCTGTTCGGCGCGTTCTATTACTGGTTTCCGAAGATGACGGGGCGCATGATGAGCGAGCGCCTGGGGCGCTGGAATTTCGCGCTCCTGTTCGTCGGCTTCAACCTGACTTTCTTTCCGATGCACCAACTCGGACTGCAAGGGATGCCGCGCCGCGTCTATACCTATCTGCCGGGCACGGGTTGGGGCAAGCTGAACATGATCGCGACGGCGGGCGGCGTGGTGATGACTGTGGGCGTCGCGCTGCTCATCGCGAACGCACTGTGGAGCCGGCGGCGCGGGCGCGCGGCGGGCGATAACCCCTGGGGCGCGGACACGCTCGAATGGGCGACAAGTTCGCCGCCGCCGTCGTACAACTTCGAGTACATCCCCATCGTGCAGGGGCGCGAAGCTCTGTGGGCGCGCACGACGGACGATGCTCCCATCGTGACGGGACTGAGGACGAACTGCCGCGACGTGCTCGTCACCAAGACGCTCGACGCCGAACCGGACAACACGATGACGCTGCCGAGTCCGTCTATCTGGCCGATGGGCGTGGCGTTCTCCGCCGCCGTCGCTTTCATCGGCTCATGCTTTACGCCCTGGGCGGTGGTGTGGGGCGCGATTCCGTTGTTCGTCTCGCTCGTCGGGTGGGGCTGGCCGAAGCCGAAGGATGAGACGTGCGACCTCACGCCGGTTGACGAGTGGAGCGACGAGGAACGCAGGAAGGAGGCGCGTCGAGCGCAATGAAAAGGCGTCCCGGTATTGACGTGTCCGACTTGCCGCAGTTCGCCTTCGGCAGTCGCGGCTTGATCTGGTGGGGCGTCTGGGGCTTTCTCGCCATCGAGACGACGATGCTCGTGATCTGCCTCGTCAGCTACTTCTACCTGCAAGACCGTGCGACGGACTGGCCGCCTCCGCCGACACAGTTACCCGATCTTGGCGTGCCGACGGCGACGCTCGCCGTGCTGCTCCTGAGCGTCGTGCCGATGCACCTGCTGGAGCGCGCGGCGCGGCGTCTGGACACGCGCCGCACGATCCTCTGGACGCTCGTGTGCATCGCGCTCGGCGTCGTCTTCTGCGTGCTGCGCGGGTTCGAGTTCTATTCGCTGAACGTGATGTTCGACAGCAACGCCTACGGTTCGGTGGTGTGGACGATCATCGGCGTGCATTCGTTTCATCTCGTGGCGGAAGTGATCGAGACATGCGTGCTCGCCGCGGTTTTGCTGGCCGGGCACACCGAACCGAAGTATTTCGTTGACTCGACTGACAACGCGCTCTACTGGTATTTCATCGTCGCGATCTGGATTCCGTGTTACGCGGTGTTGTATCTCGCGCCGCGTTTTCTTTGAACTCGTGCGGGAGGGCGACGGAGTTGACGAAGAAGGCGAAAAAAGAGTTTAGCGAACAGCGCGGCGTCTGCTGGCTGCTGACGGGGTTGCTCTGCGCGCCGCTCGCGTTCCTCACGCAGTTAACTGTGAACTACGCGGTCGTGCCGCGCGCCTGTTCGAGCGGCCACGCTTACGCGCCGCATCTGGTGACGATCCTGTTTCTACTCATCGCGCTCGCAGGCGGCTTCGTCGCGTGGCGCAACTGGCGGGATGCAGGACAGGTTGAGTCGGGCGAAGGGGGCGGCCGTGTCGAGCGCAGTCGCTTTCTCGCCGTCATGGGCTTGCTGTTGAGCGGCCTCATCACGCTCGTCTTCATCGCGCAGTGGATTCCGCAGTTCTTGATCAGCCCGTGCCAGAGGTAAGAGAGATGAGGGAAAAGGGGAAGGGGAAAGGAGGAAGGGAGAATCGGGGCGCAGCCCGCGCGTTCGCCGGAGTGTGCCTTCTTCTTCTTCTTTCCTTTCCCCTTTCCCCTTTCCCCCTTCCCCTTGTCTTTGCACATGAGGGCAAACCGCACAGCTTCGGTGATCTCTGGTACACGTGGGGGCGCGACCCTTACATCATCGTGAGCCTCGCACTGACGGCCTGGTTGTACTGGCGCGGAGTGCGGCGTATCTGGCGCGGCGACGAGGCGACGGGGCGGGGCGTGCGCCGCTGGGAGGCTTGGGCTTTCGCGTGCGGGTGGTTCGCTCTCTTCGTCGCGCTCGTGTCGCCGCTGCACCCTTGGGGCGAGGTCTTGTTCTCGGCGCACATGACGCAACATGAGGTGTTGATGCTGGTGGCCGCGCCGCTCCTCGTGCTCGGACGCCCGCTGCTTCCGATGCTGTGGGCGTTGCCTCTCAAGTGGCGACAGCGGGCGGGCGGTGTGGGGAAACGGAAATGGTTTCAAACCGCGTGGCGTGCGCTGACGAACCCACTTGCAGCATGGGCGATTCACACGGCGGCGCTCTGGGCCTGGCACATCCCTGCGCTCTTTCAGGCGACGCTCAAAAGCGATCTCGTGCACACGCTCCAACACATCAGTTTTCTCGGTTCGGCCTTGCTCTTCTGGTGGGCGCTCGTTCACGGGCGGCGCGGGTTGATGGGCTACGGCGCGGCGGCGCTCTACATGTTCACCACTTCCGTCCATAGCGGCGTGCTCGGCGCGCTCATCACTTTCGCGCGCTCCGCCTGGTATCCGGCATACGCGACGACGACCGGCTCCTGGGGACTGACCCCGCTCGAAGACCAACAACTCGGCGGCCTGATCATGTGGGTTCCCGCCGGACTCGTCTATGTCGTCGCAGGGCTGGCGCTCGTGGTCGGATGGATGCGCGAGTCGGAGCGCAGCGTGCTCCGGCGCGAACGGCAATCGTTGTCGGTCGAGCGCGGGCGCGAGGAGGCGCGCGCAGATGCTTGAAGGGGTGAAGACAACAGACAGGTTGAAACTCGCCTGCGCGTGCGCAATGCTGGCGTTGACTTTCTTCGCGCTCGCATCGTGCAAAGGTTATTCGAGCCGCGCGGCGGCCGAAGAGATGACGGGCGGGAACGTTGCGCGCGGCGAGGCGGCGATCAACCGCTACGGCTGCGGCGCGTGCCATACGATCCAAGGCATCTCCGGCGCGAACGGGCAAGTCGGCCCGCCGCTCACAGGCATCGCCAGCCGCACCTACATCGCGGGCGTGCTTGAGAACAATCCTGATAACATGTTGCGCTGGATACAGAACCCTCGCGGCGTGGACGAGAAGACCGCCATGCCCACGCTCGGCGTCTCCGAGCAGGAGGCGCGCGACATCGCGAGTTTCCTCTACACGCTCAAATAGACGCGCCTCCACCGCCGACTTTGAGAGCCGGGGCAATCAATATCGCGCAGGGGCGCGGAAACGGACGAGGGGAAGGTATGGAAGACGAAGAGAAGCAGAGCGCCGAGCGCAAAGAGTCGGAAGATCGCAGCGCGCCCAGTGGCAAGGTGGTTTACGGAGCGATTCTCAAAGAAGGTGAAGAGGAACTTTTACGCCCATCCTCTGCACTCTTCTGGTCGGGGCTGGCGGCGGGGCTTTCAATGGGGTTCTCGATGATCGCCGAAGGGCTATTCTCAGCCTACCTGCCCGCCGCGCACTGGCGTCCGCTGGTGGCGAAACTCGGTTACAGCGTGGGCTTTCTCATCGTCATACTCGGTCGTCAACAGTTGTTTACGGAAAACACGCTGACGCCCATGTTGCCGCTCCTCAAACGCAAGGATGCCGCGACGGCAAAGAACGTGATGCGACTCTGGGCGGTCGTGCTCGTCGCTAACCTCTTGGGCGCTCTCCTCGTCGCCATTGTGTGCGCGCGGACGAATGCCTTCGATCCGCACGTCCGCGCGGCATTCATCGAGATGGGGCACAAGGCATTGGAGCACGGCTTCGGCACGGTGCTGTTGCGCGGCATCTTCGCCGGGTGGCTCATTGCCCTGATGGTCTGGCTGCTCCCGTTCGCAGAGTCGGCGCGTGTGTGGGTGATCATCATCATCACATACGTCGTCGGACTCGGCCATTTCAGCCACATCATCGCCGGGGCGGTCGAGACGTTCGCACTCGCCGCGGCGGGGCAGGCATCGTGGCCGACCGTTTTGGGCAGTTATATCGTGCCCACGCTCATCGGCAATATTCTCGGCGGAGTCACACTCGTCGCCACGCTCAATCACGCGCAGATCGTCGCCGGAGGCAAAGGGCAGGATGTGTAAAGACCGGGACGTGTGAAGACCGGCAGGACGTTTGCGCATAGGATGGAAAATTGTTGACAGCCGCACCCTCCAGTTCTCGCTTACGCCGTGCAAGTCGGCGCGCACGCTTGCCGGCGATCTTATTTGCGCTGCTGCTGTTCTGCGTCGCCTGCGGTGAGCGTCAACCGAAGGGCACGCTCGCCTACGTCAGCAACGAACGCGACGGCACGATCACGGTGATTGATACGAAGACAGACGCGGTCGTCTCGACCATTCAACTCGGCGCGGTCAGGGCGCGCGGCATCCGCTTGAGTCCCGACAGCAAAACTTTATACGTTGCGCTCAGCACGCCATCGGGGAAGTTGTACGAGGATGCGGACAACCGTATTGCGGCGATTGATACGGCGAGCGAGAGCGTGCTGGCGAAGTATGAAGTTGGCAGCGACCCCGAACAATTGGCCGTCGGCGGCGATGGACGTTTGCTCTACGCTTCAAACGAAGACGCGGGGACGGCGACCGTGACGGATGTCGGCGCGCGTCGCACGGTCGCCACGCTTGTCGTCGGCATCGAACCGGAAGGCGTCTCGATCAGCCCGGACGGGCGCTGGGTCTATGTCACGGCCGAGACGAGCAACACGGTGTCGGTCATCGACACGCAAAAGAACGAAGTGGTGGCGAGCTTCGCTGTCGCATCGCGCCCGCGCGACGCGGCGTTTTCGCCCGACGGCACGCGCGCCTACGTCACCACGGAGATTGGCCGCACGCTCGAAGTGGTGGATACACGCACGCACACGGTCTTGAAGACGATCCACCTTCCGGCCGCCGCAAGCGTCAAGCCGATGGGCGTCGTCGTCGCGCGCGACGGCGGGCGTATCTATGTGGCGAACGGGCGCGGCAACACCGTATCGGTCGTTGACGCGAAGTCGCATGAAGTGTTGCGCACGATCCCGGTCGGGCAGAGGGTGTGGGGGTTGGCCTTGACGCCCGACGGGCGGAAACTCTACGCGGCCAACAGCCTGTCGAACGATGTCTCCGTGATCGACACGGCGACCGACAAAGTCGTCGCCACCGTGAAGGCGGGCGACGGCCCGTGGGGCATCGCGATCAAGCCGTAAGAGAAAAACGATGAAGTATGAACGCAAGACGATGAAGGAAAGCGTGCAATGCTTCAGTTCATCGTTCCGCCTTTCGCATTCATCGTTTCTTACCGCTCTGCAAATCCTCTTCGCTTGTACTCTCCTCTTCATTACAAACTCACAAGTAGCGGCTTCGACACAAACGACGGCGCAAGCAGCGCAACGGATCGCGGGAGTCGTGTTGGATCAAGCGGACGCGCCCATCGCAGGGGCTGAAGTGTCTTTGATGTCCGGCGCGTCCGAACTCGCAGAGACCTTCACGGATGCAGGAGGCGAGTTCTCGTTCGACGCGGTCGCAACACGCGAAGCGTTGATTGTCGTCGTGCGTGCGCGGGGGTTTCAAAAACTCGAACAGAGATGGAAACCGGAGAAGACTAAGGCAGACAAACTTCGTCTCGTGCTCGCGCCCGCGACGCTCTCCGAAGAGTTGACCGTGACGGCGACGCGCACCGAGACGCGCCTGGGTGATACGGCTGCGAGCATCGTTACCCTATCTTCCGCTGAACTTGAGACGACTGCCGCCGTCACACTTGATGACGCGCTCAGGCAAGTCGCGGGCTTCCAGTTGTTCAGACGCGCGGGCAGTCGCACGGCCAACCCGACGACGCAGGGTGTCTCTCTGCGCGGGACGGGCGCGAGCGGTGCGAGCCGCGCGCTCGTCTTGGCCGACGGTATTCCCTTAAACGATCCCTTCGGTGGCTGGATCAATTGGGGACGCGTGCCGCGCGAATCCGTGAGCCGCGTCGAAGTGTTGCGCGGGGGCTTCTCGCATCTCTACGGCAGCGGCGCGCTCGGCGGCGTGGTCAACATTCTCACGCGCAGAGCCGCCACAGCGCCCTTCGTCTCGCTCGAAGCCTCCTACGGCAGCCAGCGCACGCCCAACGCTTCGCTCTTCACAGGAGGCCGACATGGGCGTTTCGGCGCGACGCTCGCGGCGGAAATTTTTCACACCGATGGCTACGTCGTCGTGGACGAAGACGCGCGCGGACGAGCAGACACGCCCGCCGCATCACGCCGCTCTTCGTTCGATCTCATGCTCGATTATGAAGGCGACCGTGATGCGCGGCTTTTCTTCCGCACCTCTTACTTCGGCGAGGCGCGCGCGAACGGCACGCCTTTACAAACGAACCGGACACACCTGCGCCAGTGGAGCGCGGGCGGCGATTGGTCGCGCGCACGGCTCGGCAACTTCAGCATGCGCGCTTACGGCGGCACGCAAGTTTATGATCAGAACTTCTCCGCCGTCGCCGCCGACAGAAACAGCGAGGCGCTCACGCGCGTGCAGCGCGTCCCTTCACAGTTCGCGGGGCTGTCCGCACAGTGGACGCGAAGTTTCGCGTCGCGGCACACGCTGGTGGCCGGCTTCGACGCGCGCGAGGTGCGTGGCGCGAGCGACGAAATCGTTTTCGCCGGGGGGCGTCCCGTAAGTCTCGTCGGCGCGGGCGGGCGCGAGCGCAGCGCCGGAGTCTTCGTCGAAGAGATCGCGCAACTCACTTCGCGCCTGACGCTCGCGGGCGGCGTGCGCTTCGACCGCTGGCGCAACTATCGCGCGCAGAACGCGACGCGACCTCTCACTTCAAACACGCCAATAAACGCGACGCCGTTTGCTGATCGAACCGAGACGGCTTTCAGTCCGCAAGCATCTCTGCTCTACAAGCCGCATGAGAATTTTGCGTTCGTCGCTTCGATTCATCGAGCCTTTCGCCAGCCGACGCTCAACGAGTTGTATCGCAGTTTTCGCGTCGGCGATGTGCTGACACTCGCGAACGAAAACTTGCGCGCCGAACGCCTGACGGGCGGCGAGTTTGGGATCAACGCCAATTCTTTCAAGCGACGACTCGACGCGCGCGCCGTCTTCTTCTGGACGGAGATCACGCGCCCCGTCGCCAACGTAACGCTCACAATCGCGCCCGCGCTCATCACACGCCAGCGGCAGAACCTCGGCCGCACACGGACGCGCGGCCTCGAACTCGAACTCGACGCGCGCCTTCGTGGACGTTGGGCGCTCAGCGGAGGCTACCTGTTTGCCGACGCGAGAGTCGTCGAGTTTCCGCCTGACACAAAACTCGAAGGCTTGCGCCTGCCGCAAGTCGCGCGTCATCAACTCACGTTTCAACTACGCTACACGAATCCCGCGCGCTTCAACTTCGGCCTCCAAGGCCGCTTCGCCGGAGCGCAGTTCGACGACGATCTCAACCGCTTCCGTCTCGAACGCTTCTTCACGCTCGACGCGCTCATCTCGCGTCGCCTCGCACGCACCGCCGAACTCTTCGCCGCGGCTGAGAACCTGCTCGACGCGCGCTACAGCATCGGGCGCACGCCCGTTCGTACCATTGCGCCGCCTGCTTCTCTGCGTCTCGGCCTCCGCTTTCACCTTCCGGCAAACTAAACCTAGTCCGCACGCTGCGCCCGTGTTGTCTGAAATTATAGGGACTGACTAAATCAAAGCAATTATTGGCATGATTCTTTGTTCCCACTGCCAACTCTACTGCCGCCAAGACACGCCCGATGCAGGAGATTTATTTAGAGTGTCCAAAGATGTGTCCAAAAGAAAAACGGCTACTTATCAGGTAGCCGTAAATCGTTGAATCTTTTGGTGGAGCAGAGGGGGGTCGAACCCCTGACCTCCGCATTGCGAACGCGGCGCTCTGCCAAACTGAGCTACTGCCCCACGCGTTGGGAGAAATATTAGAGAGCGGCGGGGATGGTGTCAAGCGTGCGTTATCGAGGCGTGTGCGGCAAAGGGCGAGAGGTGGGGTTGCAGGAAGTGTGGGGCAGGGGGCGTTGTTTCGGTAGAGGATGAACGCGTCATTGATTTGCGCGTAGATGTTCGGCGGCGTGGTGGAGTGCTTCGGGTAGATTAGCGACGTTTGTGCCGCCGCCCTGTGCGAGGTCGGGGCGTCCGCCGCCGCGCCCGCCTAAGAGGGCGCAGGCGTCGCGCATGAGCGTGTTCATATCGCCGGGGGCATGGGCGGAGCGTGCGAAGACGAGGCGGGCGGCGCGGCCGTCTGTGTCGCGCGAGCCGAGCAGGGCGACGTGGCCGGGACGCGAGATGATGGCGAGGGCGAGTTGTTTCAGTGACTCGGCATCGCGCCCTTCGAAGATATGTGTGACGATGCGCGTCGTCTCGTCGGCTGTCACGTGGGCGTGCACGGCCGTGTGCAACAGTTCTTCGGCTTCGACGCGCGTGGCGATCTCTTGCAGGGCGCGCAGACGGCGCAGCAGGTTTTTGTTTTCTTCGACGAGGCGCGCGGCGAGTTCCGGTGTGTCGTCGCGCCCGGCGCTGAAGAGTGCGGCGACGGCGCGCGCAGTTTGATTGGCGCGACGGTAATCGGCGTGGACGCGGCCACCGGCGAGAAATTCGATGCGCGTTAAACCTTTGGCGCGTTCCCACGAGCGCACGGCGAGGATGCCGACTTCGCCCGTGCGCGCGGCGTGCGTGCCGCCGCAGGGACTCAAATCGAAGTCTTCGATCTCGATGATGCGCAGGTCGCCTGTGCGCGCGGAATCTTTGCGCAAGGGGAGTGCCGTGGCCTCTTCGGTTGACACTTGCCGCACGCGTACGGGGCGATCCTCCCAGATGATTCGGTTGGCAAGGGCGACGGCCTGTTCGATACGCTCGTCGGATGCGTCGGGGAGGTCAACGTCAATCTCACAGGCGCGCTCCAACATGCGGAAGGCGCGCGTCGGTGCGTCGAAGAGACGGACGAAGGCTTGCGAGAGGATGTGCTGTCCTGTGTGCTGCTGGATGTGATCCAGGCGGCGCGGCCAGTCGATGCGTCCAAAGACGCGTGCGCCCACTTCCGGCGGCGTCGCGCCTTCGACCATGTGCAGCACGCCTGCCTCCTCCCGATCAATACATTCGATGACACGCGCATCGTTGAGAGTGCCTGTGTCCGTGGGCTGCCCGCCGCCCGTAGGATAAAAGGCGGTGCGGTCGAGCATGACACTGAAGCGCCCCGGCGCGTCCGCTTCCGCCACGTCCAGGACGCGCGCGTCAAACTCGGTGAGGTGTGAATCCTGATAGTAGAGTCGTTCGGTCATAGACAACTTCGGAGCGAGACGTATCGGCGAACGAATTTGAAATCCGCCGGATTTGAAATGTGAAACTCGCGCGGCTGAAACTAGCCGAGGCGCGCGTCGCGCGTCAAGCAGCACGCCGCGCGGTCGCCGTGCGCGGGCGGGTTTTGACACGAGTTCGGCGGAGCACGGATAATCGGTCGTCATTCAGAAAGCCATTTGAGATCGTCCGATACCTCTTTTCGGGAGCACATATGATCGCTTGCATGAACTTCTTCGCGCGGCGGCGCGGCCTCTTGTCTGTCTCTCTGCTCGTTCTGTTATGCGTCGAGGCAGGCGCGTCGCAAGACGAACGATACGACATCACTTATCGCCTCTCGATGTCGAACCCGGCCTCGCATTTGTTCGAGGTGAGTTTGACGGTCGAACCGCCGAAGGGTGTAGAGACGATCGATTTTCAGATGCCGCGTTGGTCGCCGGGTCGCTATGCGGTCTTCGATTTTGCGAAGAACGTGCAGGAGGTGCGCGCCGAAACTTCCTGCCCGCCGACCGGAACTTGCCCGCAAGCATCGGCGCTTCCCGTCACGCGTTTGGACACGCAGACGTGGCGCGTGTTTCCACAGAACGCGGTGTCGCGCGGCGTCACGCTCACTTATAAAGTCTTCGCCAACGATCTCTCCGGCACGTTCTCGCAACTCGACGCGCGGCACGCGAACTTCAACGGCGGCTCCGTCTTCATGTACGTCGTCGGCCACAAGCAAGACCCCGTGCGCCTTTCGATCAACGCGCCTGCGAACTGGCGCGCGATCAACGCCGCGACCACGCGTGCCGACCAGCGCGAGTGGCAATTTCCAAACTACGACATTTTGATCGACACGCCGACCGAGATCGCGCCCGACTTCACCGTCGACGAGTTTACGGTCGACGGCAAGACGCATCGCGTGATGGTGCATTCGTTCGGCGAGGAAGGCGGCAAACGCGCGGCGCTCGTCCGCGACATCGAGCGCGTCGTGCGCGCCGAACTCGCGCTGATGGGCATGCCCGATTACGACAGTTACCTTTTCATGTTTCACTTCGACCCGACCGCCCCGCGCGGCGACGGCATGGAGCATCTGGCCTCGACGCAGATCATCTCCACGCGCGCCCTCGGCGACAGGGGCGCGGCTGAAGACGCGCTCGACACGGCGGCGCACGAGTTCTTCCACGTCTGGAACGTCAAACGCCTGCGCCCCGTGGAACTGGGCCCCTGGGATTTCACGCGTCCCGTCAACACGCGCAGCCTGTGGATCGCCGAAGGCTTGACGAACTACTACGGCGGCTTGATGCAAAGACGCGCCGGCCTCCTGAACGACGAGCGATACTATCGTTTCCTGTCGGGCGCAATCTCATCGGTCGAGAACGCGCCCGGCAACCCGCTCATCAGCGCCGAAGAGGCTTCGCTCATCGCCTCTTTCATCGACCGCACGCCCCACTATCAACGCACCAATCTCGCCGAGACGACCGTTAGTTACTACAGCAAGGGCGAGGTGATCGGCATCGTGCTCGACCTGTTGATTCGCGGGAAGACCGGGGGGCGCGCCTCGCTCGACGACGTGATGCGGCGCATGTACGAAGAGTTTTACGTGAAGAGTCCGGCGGCGACTTATTACTCGCGCGGGCGCGGCTACACGGGCGCTGATTTCGAGCGCACGGTTTCGCAGGTGGCGGGCGCGGACATGGCAGACTTTTTCGCGCGCCACGTGCGCGGCACTGAACCTCTGCCTTACGACGAAGCCTTCGCACACGTCGGCCTGCGTCTCGTCAAGTCTCCGGTCGCAGCAGCGCAGACGCCGAACACGAACCAGACGCGCCCGCGCTTCAACTACAGCATCGAAGAACGCAAAGACGCCACACCGGAAGCGCGTGCGCTGCGCGCCGCGTGGCTCGGAGGCAAAGGCGCTTGAAGAGTTCAGCGCACACGTCTGTAGGCGGGTCGCCCCGCGCCCTTTCCTTCCGGCAGCGCGATGACTTCGATAGGCTCCGCGACGATCTCGAAAGCGACGGGCAGTCGCCCCGTCAACTCGCCGTCGATTTGCATCAGTGCTTCACCCATCGCACGCGCACGCGTCGCGCGCACGTAGTTAACGTGCGGCATCTCAGGCGCGGCGCTTCCGTTCGCACGGTGTCGTAAGCCGCGTGCGAGGAGACGCAGGAAGCGCACGCGGCTGTGCGAGTTGACGATGCAGATTTCAAACTCCGGCACATCGAGCCGCGCGCCGGGCGTGACGCTGATGTCGCCGCCGTAGTGCGCGGCGCGACCGAAGGCTGCGAAAGTGGCCGGATACGCGCGCCCATCAACCTCAACTTCGAACGGGACGGGTCGCCAGCGCAAGAGGTGCGAGATGCCGGACACCCAGAACGCGCCCTCGCCCACGCGCCGTTTCAGACGCGGGCGCACGCGCTCGACGATTGAAGCGTCGAGGCCGATGCCCGCCATCAGAAAAAAATAACGACGCGCGCCCGTCGCTTCCTCCGTCGCGCAGCCTGCGTAGATGCGGCGCACGTCCCCGCGCGCGATCACTTCGGCCGCGCCCGCGGCGTCGAACGGCAGGCGCAACTCACGCGCAAGGACGTTGGCCGTGCCCGCAGGCCAGATGCCGAGCCGTGTGCCCGTGCCCACCAGACCCTGCAACGCCTCGTTGATCGTCCCGTCGCCGCCGGAGACGATCACCTCTCCAAAGCCATCGCGCGCCGCTTCGGCAGCCAGCCTCGTCGCGTCGCCGGGCGCGGCCGTCTGAAGCGTTTCGACTTCGATGCCGCGCGCCGCGAGCAACTCGCAAAAACGCGCCACCTCGGCCGCACGCCTGCGCCCGCCGCGCCCCGCGTTCGGATTCGAGATCAGACGGATGGTTCGTTTCTTCGTCGTCATCGCACGCCAGTCTTTGCAATCTCAATGCCAGCTTCAACTGAACTTCAAACTCACACTAATCGGGCGGAGCTGCATCGTCAAACACACCCGCGAGCGCGTCGAGCGCATACGGCGACGCACAGGTGTCGGATGATCCGTGCACGAAAACGCGCCGCGCATCTTGCGGTTGACGCTTCGCGGCCGGACGGGTTACTGTGCGGCATCGTCTCGCGACAAATTCAATGCAGGGGCGCGTCGCTTTGGCGAAAGCGCGTGTGCGAGCGATTTGTCCGGTGGCTCTCTATTATCCGTTACAACCTTCGCGGAGGAAAATTTTATGCTTCGTCGCCTGTCCGTTTACGCTCTCCTTGTTGTGGTCTGCTTCGCCGTCGCCGTTTCGGACGCGCGCGCTCAACAAGACTTCTCCAAAGTGCAGATGAAGGCGACGAAAGTGGCGGGCAACATCTACATGCTCGAAGGCGCAGGCGGCAACATCGGCGTCTCGGCGGGCACGGACGGCCTGCTCATCGTCGACGATCAATTCGCGCCGCTCGCCGACAAGATTCGCGCCGCGCTCAAAGAGATCAATCCCGGCCAGTTGCGCTTCGTCCTCAACACGCACTACCACGGCGATCACACAGGCAGCAACGCGGCCTTCGGACGCGAAGCGACCATCATCGCACACGACAACGTGCGCGGCCGTCTTGCCACAGAGCAGACCGTGCGCGGACAGAAAATTCCCGCTTCGCCGAAAGAGGCGCTGCCCATCATCACCTTCAACCAGTCGGTCTCCGTCCACTTCAACGGCGAAGAGATTCGCGTCATACACTTCCCGGCCGGACACACGGACGGCGACAGCGTCATCTTCTTCACCGCCTCGAACGTCGTCCACATGGGCGATCACTTCTTCGCCGGTCGCTTCCCGTTCGTAGACATCGAACACGGCGGCACGGTCGAGGGCTTGACGCGCAACATCGAGGCGGTCATCGCGCGTGTACCCGCAGACGTGAAGATCATCCCCGGCCACGGCCCGCTCTCCACGCTCGACGACCTCAAACTCTACCGCCGCATGCTCGCGGAGACGACCGCGCACGTCCGCAAAGGAATGGCCGCCGGGCAGACGCTCGAACAACTCAAAGCGGCCGGACTCCCCGACGAGTGGAAGACCTGGGGCACGGGCTTCATCAATAACGCCTTCTGGATCGAGACGATCTACAATAGCTCTACGAAAGACGGCAAAAAGTAAGCGACTTCCGCGAATGAAAGACGAGCGGTGTGTGCTGTGGCGCGCCGCTCGTCTTCATTCAGCCGCAGTCTTAAAGCTCCGACTCCAACAGTTCGGCGCTTCCTTCCTCAAATAATCCACACGGAAAAGACGACACTTGACGGATAAAGGTTGCGGCGTGTTGTCGCGGCCGGCCGGGCGCGTGAAGTAAAAATTGCGTGTTTGTGTCGTCGTGCGCGGCCGGAGATGTTGGCACGCCTTTCGCTTTGAAGCGTATGAGGTCAGGCTATCAAAGCGAGAGAAGGTGTGCCGATGAAGATAAAATTTTTGGCGGTCTGCCTGTGTCTGGTCAGCATGAGTTACGGGGCGCAGGAGAAGACGGGAGCGAGAGCGCAAAAGAGCGCCGGAGAGATTGTTGACCAGAAGTTGATCGCGTGCGTGAAGGCGGGCGACGCCGATTGCGTGGCAAAAGCTTTGGCCGCCGGGGCGAAAGCGAATGCCTCAAACGCAGAGGGCAGAGCGGCGTTGATTCTCGCGGCGGAAGGAAAGAGCGCGGAGGTCGTCAGGCTGTTGTTGGAGGCGGGCGCGGAGGTGAACAGGAATTGGGGCGGCGAAGGGTCGCCGCTCTGCCGCGCGGCTCTGTTCGGCAGAAAAGAGATCACTGGAATGTTGTTGACGAAGCGAGCCAAAGTTAACGTCGTGTGCGATTCGGATCACGGCGACACGCCTCTGTTGGAGGCGCTGCGGGGCATGATGCTCGCCGACATGCCGGGTGAACTGAGAGAAACTTTCGTGCAGGCGGGCGACGAGAGCTACAAAGCGGGAGAAGCTGCAGAGAAGTTGCGAGAAGCCTTGAGCGCATCAAGCGCCGACTTTCTCGCCGTCGCGCGTGCGCTTCTGGCGCGCGGCGCGGATGTCAACGTGGTCGCAACATGCGACGCGGGCGAAACGGCTTTGATGTACGCGGCGATGAGCGGGAACGCCGAGTTGATGAAAGAACTCTTGGCGCGCGGTGCGGATGTGAATAAGGGCGTGCCTGTGCTCGCGTGGATGGTGCAATACGAGCGTGAGTTGGAACGGGGAAAAAGTCTCGCACTGCCGGCAATGTCTAAAAATCAGGCCGCCATGCTCGCATGGAGCGAGCGGACGAAGGCGGCGCGCGAAGAGATCAAGCGGCTGTTGAAAGCTGCGGGCGCGAAGGAGACAGCGGAGGGCGAGGAAGACGACAGCGCAAAGACCGACGCGGAGACGTTGGAAGAAGTCGCCGACGCTGCTTTCAGGGACGCGATAGAGGTGGATGATCGGAAGGACTTCGCGCGGCTCGTAGATGCCTACGCCAAGCATCCGCTCGGCGCGGTCGTGTTGCCCGAAGCCCTGCGCAGGACGATCATTTATCAGCGCACGGAAATGTTCAAGTTGCTACTTGAGCGCGGCACGAGTCCCAATGCCGACAGGGGGATGGCGAATAGACATCCGCCGCTTCAACAGGCCGCATACTCCGGTCAATTAGAATACGCGCGGATGCTCCTGGACGCCGGGGCGGACATGGACAAGCGGGACGAAAACGGCCTGACAGCCCTCGACGCGGCCGAACGTCAATCGAGTTCGAGCGAAGAACATCGCGCCATCGCCGAACTGCTGAAAGCTCGCGGAGCGAAAAGCAAAGGGCAGAAGCCTTGAACGTCGAAGCGTTCGGCGGCGAAACATCAAACGTCGAAACGGCGAGCGCCGGACTTACTCCAGACGGTAGTTCGGCGCTTCCTTCGTGATGACAACGTCGTGGACGTGCGATTCGCGCAGGCCGGCGGCGCTGATGCGGACGAAGCGCGTGTTCTCTTGAAACTCGCGGATGGTGCGGCAGCCCGTGTAGCCCATGCCTGCGCGTAAGCCCCCGACGAGTTGCGTCACCATGTCGGCGAGCGTGCCTTTGTAGGGGACGCGGCCTTCGATGCCTTCCGGGACGAGTTTCGATTCCATCGCAATCGATTCCTGCGCGTAGCGGTCGCGCGAGCCTTCGCGCATCGCGCCAATCGAACCCATGCCGCGATAGGCTTTGAACGAGCGGCCTTGAAACAAGATCAACTCGCCCGGTGATTCTTCCGTGCCCGCAAAGAGCGAGCCGATCATCACCACGTCCGCGCCCGCCGCAATCGCCTTCGCCACGTCGCCCGAAAATTTCACGCCGCCGTCGGCAATCACGGGCACGCCCGAACCGCGCGCCGCCTGCACGCAGTTGACGATGGCCGTGATCTGCGGGACGCCCGCGCCCGTCACCACGCGCGTCGTACAAATTGAGCCGGGGCCGATGCCGACTTTGACGGCGTCAACTCCCGCTTCGATCAATTCGCGCGTCGCTTCGCCGGTGGCGACGTTTCCGGCGACGAGTTGCGTGTCCGGGTGTCGTCGCCGCATCTCGCGCACGGCTTCGATGACGCGCGAAGAGTGGCCGTGCGCAGTGTCCACGATGAGACAATCGACACGCGCGGCGACGAGCGCGTCGGAGCGTTCTTTGAAGTCGCCGGTCGCGCCGATGGCGGCGGCCACGCGCAGGCGTCCAAGGTCGTCCTTCGCCGCCGAAGGATATTTGATCGCCTTCTGGATGTCTTTGACGGTGATCAGACCTTTCAGGTGTTTGTCTTCGTCGATGACGAGCAGTTTTTCGATGCGGTGCTTTTGCAGGACAGACTTGGCCTGTTCCAGAGTCGTTCCGACAGGCACGGTGACGAGGTTCGGTTGCTTCGTCATCACTTCGGAGACGGGGATGTTGAAGCGCGTCTCGAAGCGCAGGTCGCGGTTGGTGATGATGCCGACGAGATGGCCGTCTTCGTCTACGACGGGCACGCCGGAAATCTTGTAGCGTTCCATCACGGCGAGCGCTTCGGAGACGGGACGGTCGAAGCGAATCGTGACCGGATCGACGATCATGCCCGATTCCGAACGCTTCACCTTATCGACTTCTTCGGCCTGCCGTTCGATGGAAAGATTTTTGTGGACGACGCCGATGCCGCCCTGTTGGGCGATGGCGATGGCGAGCGCCGCTTCGGTGACGGTGTCCATCGCCGCCGAGCAGAGCGGGATACGCAGGTTGATGCCGCGTGTGAAGCGCGTGGAGGTGTCGGTTTCGTTCGGCAGCACGTCGGAGCGGCCGGGGATGAGCAGCACGTCGTCGAAGGTCAATCCTTCGGTAAGATCATCGGTAATCATGTCGGATTAAAAGACTCCCTTCCAAAAACTCGAACAGGAGCGCGGCCGTAGGCACGCCGGGCGCGGATGAACGTTTGACGTATGAAGTTTGGACTAAAGGCGAGCGTAACAAACGGCGTGTGCGGGCGCAAGTTGAGCGTCGCGGCGCGCGGTCGCTTGAGCGCGCGCGGACGGCCGCGCGGCGAAGGTCAGGGTTGTTGCAGCAGTTGTTCGTAACCGTCCTTTGTAATGACCATCTCAACGAGCGTCTTGCCCTTGCGCGCTTCGCTCGGGACGCTCGCGGGGCGGCCGTTGAGTGTGACTTCGAGCGCCGCCGCCTTGCTCTTTGAATATTCGACGACGAGCCGTTCGGCCTGCGACAGCGTGATCTCTCGCGTCTGGTCGGCCGCGATGTTGCCCTCGGATTTCGGCTTATCGTCCACGCGCGTTCTGACCCACACCTCTTCGCCCCGCGCCTTGATCTTGACGTTCAGCTCGTTGGTCGCCGCCGCCGCTATAGATGCGTCGGGCGTCTGCGCGGGCAGAGTCTGATCGTTTGTGCCGGGGGCGGGCGTGTTCGTCTGCGCGGGCGTGTTGGCGGCCGAGGGGTCTGTGGTAGTGGCGGCGTTGCGACGCTGGTAATAGTGCAGTCCTGCGTAGATGCCGAGCGAGATGATGGCGAGGATGACGAGACTGAGCAGCGCCGTGACAACGGGTGAGCGCGATGTGTCGCCGTCCATATAGATGCGCGACGACTGGCGCGAGGTCGGCAACTCGTCCGGCGCTTCGCCGTGCGCGCGCGCGATCTCCGTGTAGGCGTTGACGGCCTCCGTCTCGTTGAAGCCGACGGCCTTGGCGTAGGCTTTGATGAAGGAGCGATTGAAGATGCCGCCGGGCAGTTCCTTGTAATCGTCCGCCTCGATGGCTTCGAGATAACGGCGCGCGATGCGCGTCTGGTCAGAGAGTTCGCGCAGAGAGACGCCGCGCGCCTCGCGCGCCTGTCGGAGACGCGCCCCGAGAGACGACTCACCCCCGCCAGCTCTCCCGAAGTCTTCAGCGTTCTGGTCAGGGGTTTTTGAGTTCACTTGATCGCTTGTTCTGAAAAGGAACCGAAACGGCCGGTTCGCGCTTTCGAGACCGTTCCCTGGTTTCGCCAGATGCGGCGCGGCCATGCCCGACACGCCGCAACTTTTGGCGCAATATAACTTGCGCCGCGCGAGCGTGTCAAACTCAAGTTTTCCGGGGAAAGAGGCGCGTCCCTTGATTCTTGCGGCGCAGGGTGCTACGTTGACGCATCACAGGCAATCAAACTGGAATCGTTTTTAATTTCTACAATCACAGCAAAGCGAGGAGACGACTTATGCCTCTCGAAGCATTGGGAATGGTCGAGACGAAAGGTTTTGTCGGCGCGGTCGAAGCGGCGGATGCGATGGTCAAGGCCGCCAACGTTCAACTGTTAGGGAAAGAGTATATCGGCGCGGGCTACGTGACGATCTTCGTGCGCGGCGACGTGGGCGCGGTCAAGGCCGCGACGGACGCCGGAGCAGCGGCCGCGCGTCGTGTCGGCGAACTCATCAGCGTCCACGTCATCCCGCGCCCGCACGGCGAAGTCGAGCGCGTGCTGCCCAAGAACGGCCGCACCGGCTACAGCCCGGACGAGCGCGCCCTGCAAGGCGGTGGCGGCGGCTCGCGCGGCGAACTGGGCGAAGGCGACCAGGGCCGCTCTCTCCCCGCAGGTTCGCGCGAGAACAACAAAGAGAGAAGTAAATAGTAAATGGTGAATGGTGAATGGTGGAAAGCAGTTTCCATTTACCATTCGCCATTTACCATTCACTAGGCTCGGAGGTTCGTCATGTCAGTTGACAAAGACCTTGTGTCGGTGCAGCAGGCGCGCGATCTGGTCGAGGCGGCGCATCGTGCGCAGACGCAGCTGGCGCGATTCGATCAGGCGCGCATAGATCGCATCTGCGAGGCGATGGCGCAGGCCGCTCTGCGCGAGGCGACGCGGCTCGGGGCGATGGCCGTCGAAGAGACCGGCTTCGGCATCCCCGACGACAAGCGCGAGAAGAATCGCTTCGCGGCCGAAGACGTGTGGAACGCCTTTCGCGGCTTGCGTACCGTCGGCGTCGTCTCCGAATCGAAAGACGTGGTCGAGATCGCCAGCCCGCGCGGCGTCGTCTGCGGCATCATCCCTTCCACCAATCCAACCTCCACCGCGATCTTCAAAATCCTGATCGCCATCAAGTCACGCAACGCCATCGTCTTGTCGCCGCACCCCTCGGCCGCCAAATGCATCAACGAGACGGCGCGCATCATGCGCGAAGTGGCGATCAAGGAAGGTTTACCGGCCGACGCCATCGGCTGCATGACGACCGCCACCATCGAAGGCACGGAAGCCTTGATGAAGAACCGACTCACGGCCGTTATTCTCGCCACGGGCGGCATCGGTCTTGTGCGCGCGGCTTACTCTTCGGGCAAGCCCGCGTTCGGCGTCGGCCCCGGCAACGTGCCGGTCTTCGTCGAACGCACGGCCGACATCCCCACGGCCGTGCAGAATATTCTGACGGGGAAGACTTTCGACAACGGCACGATCTGCGCCTCGGAGCAGGCGGTCGTGGCCGACGCGCCGGTGGCGAAAGCTGTGCGCGCCGAGTTTGAGAGACAGGGCGGCCACTTCCTGAGCGCGTCGGAAGCAGACCAACTCGCCAAAGTGGTTGCCACGCCGCAAAGGACTTTGAACCCAGGGATCGTCGGCAAGTCGGTCGAAGTGATTGCGAAGATGGCAGGTCTTAGCGTGCCCCCGGGAACGCGCTGCCTGATGGCGGACGTGGGCGGCGTCGGGCGCGAGCACCCGCTTTCGATGGAGAAATTGTCACCCATTCTCGCCTTCTACGTAGAGGATGGCGTGGAGCGCGGCGCGGCTCGCTGCTTCGAGATTTTGAGTTACGGCGGCATGGGACACACCGCCGGCATACACACGCGCTCGCGCGACGTGGCGAAGGCTTACGGCATGGAGATGCCCGCCTCGCGCGTCGTAGTCAACACGCCGACGACGCACGGCGCAATCGGTTTTTCCACGGCGCTCCCGCCGTCGATGACTCTGGGCTGCGGCTCCTGGGGCGGCAATGTCACCTCCGACAACATCTCGCCGCTTCACCTGATGGACATCAAGCGCGTCGCCTTCGAGACGCGACCCGTCAAGAGCGCGCGACCCGCGCAGACAGGTGAGCCTTCAACCGTGCATGCGCCCCAGACGGCCGCACCGGCGGCGGGCGGCAAAGTCAGCCGCGAAGAGGTGGCGGCCATCGTGGATCGCTTCCTGTCGAACCGGAACGCGAGCCAGCCGACGCCGCCCTACAACGCGCCGATGCGCCCCACCGCTTCGCCCGCGCCCGTCCAACCCATGAACGAGATCGATCCGAACTGGGTGCAATCCAAGAGCGCGGCCGCGCCGCACGCCGAAGCCGCGCCGACCGCACAGGTGAGCGGCAGCGGAAACGGCGACAGCAGCGGCGCAAACGCGCAACAGAGCGCGGCCGCGCCGACGGCGACGCCCGCAGCACCCGCGAAGCCCGTCGCCCCGGCAGCGACCGGCGCGCAGCAGTCGCAGACGGCGCAAACGACGAACGGCCACAAGGCCGTGGACTTCGTCTCCGAAGAAGACGTGCGCCGCGCCATCCAGAAGGGCGAGAAGATTTACGTCAACGCCAAAACGATCATCACGCCCTCTGCGCGCGACATCGGCGAACCGGCGGAAGTCTTCGCGAAAGTATAGCTGTTAGCTATTAGCCGTTAGCTTTCAGCAAAGGCGTTATCAGTGCAGCTATCTTGTATGTGAGGTCATAGGCTAATAGCTAAACGCTAACAGCTCACAGCTTCTTTTATGTTTCTCGGTAAAGTCGTCGGCACGGTCTGGTCAACGAAGAAGACGCCCGATCTGGAGGGCGTGAAATTTCTGATCGTGCATCCGATTGAACTGGACAAAGAGCCGAACCGCAGCATCATCGTGGTGGCGGATCGTCTGGGCGCGGGCGTGGGCGAAGTGGTGATGTGCGCCTTCGGCAAGGCGGCGCGCTCGGCCATCGGCGATCAGGAGATGTCGATTGAGGCGGCGGTCGTCGGCATCGTGGATCGCGTGGACGTGCAAGGCACGCCCTCAGACGATCTCAGAGAAGCCGCACGGGAACTTCATCAGGGCGGGGATAACGGAGCGAGACAGTGACGAGTGACAAGTGACGAGTGACAAGTTGAAAATCAGAAGCTTGTCTTTAACTTGTCACTCGTCACTTGTCACTCGTCACTTAAAAGAATGGCAAACGAGGAATTGATCTACCGGATTACGCGTGCGGTGTACGGGCGTCTGGGGGCGCAGGCGGACGAGCGCACGGTGGAGAATTTGGTGACGGACATCTATCGCGCGATTGAGCCGGTGGTGGACGCGGGCGGTAACGGCAGCAGCGGCGGAGGCGACAGCGCGCGTGGACGCGCAGGCGGCGCGCGGCGCGGGTTGACGGCGCACGGCGGCGAGGCCGAAGGGTCTTCGGATCGCTTGATCGTCTCGGTCTTCGGCGTGGATCATCCGGGGATAGTGGCAGGCGTGGCGCAGATTCTCGCGGAGTCGGGTTGCAGCATCGCGGACATCAACCAGACGGTCGTGCAGGGGAAGTTTGCGATGGTCATCATCGCCGATTCGACCAACTCGGACGCGCCCGTCTCCGCGCTCAAGGAACGCTTCCGCGCCGCCGGGGACAAACTCGGCGTCCGCATCTACGCCCAGCGCGAAGACCTCTTCAACGCGATGCACAGAATTTGAAAGCAGAGGCCAGAGATCAGAGGTCGGAGGTCAGTAAAAAACTGATTTCGTCTGACCTCTGATCTCTGACCTCTGACCTCTGTTTTATGGAACCGGAAATCGCACGTCGGTGTTTGAGTTGCGGCGCTTCTGTGCGCGGGCGGGCGACGTTTTGTCCGCAGTGTGGGAGCCGTATGGGCGGGGCGGCCGACGAGAGAGAGGCGCGTGCGGCGGACGACCGTGCGCCGGGCGGCAAAGCGCAGACGCCTGCGCACAGGAGCGCGCTCGTCGAGGAAGCGGCGCGCGTAGCGGCGACGCTCAACGACAAACTGCCGCCGCTCGCCGACGAGACGAACGCTTCCGGCAATCACAAGGCCGCGCCCGAACTCGAAGCACGGACGCGCGAAGACGCGAACGCTTACGACGCGCACGCTCCGCAAGTCTTCGAGCAAAGGGACGCGGAAGAGGACGAGTTGACGGAGTCGGCGGCGGCTGCGACGCGAGGCGAGCCGCGCGGGCGGATACGGCAGCGCGCGGCGAGCGTCGGCGCGAGCGTCGGGGAAAACTTGCGGCCGCGCGTGGAGAAGTTGCGCGAGGCTTCGACGGTCGTGTTCGACGAGGCGACCGACGATCCCGGCCTGCGCTTCGTCATCGTCGCCTCGGTGCTCTTCGTCGTCTTCATCCTGATCTTCATCCTCAGCTACATCCTCGGCTAATCCGGCGAACGTCTCTCTATGGAATACACACAAGCGGAAATCTTGCAGACCGTGCGCATGACCGAGATGGAGCATCTGGACGTGCGCACCGTCACGCTCGGCCTCTCCCTGCGCGACTGCGCGGGCGACTCAATCGAGCGCACGGCCGAACGCGTCCGCTCGAAGATCGAGCAGACGGCCGAACGTCTGGTGCAGACCGTTGACGAGATCAGCGACGAACTCGGCATCAGCGTCGCCAACAAAAGAATCTCGATCACGCCCGCCTCGCACGTCGCAGGCGCGGCGCGCACAGTCGCCGATTGCCTGAAGCTCGCGCGCGCCATCGATGCGGGCGCAACGCGCGTCGGCGTGGATTTCCTCGGCGGCTATTCGGCGCTCGTGCAGAAGGGTTGGACGCGCGTTGAAGACCTCTTCCTCGATTCCATTCCCGAAGCGCTGGCGACGACCAAGCGACTGTGTTCTTCGGTCAACGTCGCCACGACACGCGCCGGGATCAACATGGATGCCGTCGCGCGCGTCGGTCGTCTGATCAAAGACGCCGCAGAACTCACGCGTGACCAGGGGGGCTTGGCCTGCGCGAAGTTCGTCTGCTTCGCTAACGCGGTTGAGGACAATCCTTTCATGGCGGGCGCGTTTCATGGCGTGGGCGAATCGGAAGCGGTCGTCAACGTCGGCGTGTCGGGGCCGGGCGTCGTCAATCACGCCATCCGCCACGCGCCGCGCGACATGCCCCTGCACGAACTCGCTGAACTGATCAAAAAACTCTCTTTCAAACTCGCGCGCGCAGGCGAACTCGTCGGGCGCGAGGCAGCGCGCCGACTCGGCCTGCGCTTCGGCATCATCGATCTCTCGCTTGCGCCCACGCCTTTGCGCGGCGATTCGGTTGCGGAGATCATCGAGGCGTTCGGTTTCGAGCGCGCGGGTGCGCCGGGCACGACTGCCGCGCTCGCACTGTTGACCGACGCGGTGAAGAAGGGCGGCGTCATGGCTTCGAGCGCGGTGGGCGGCATGAGCGGCGCTTTCATCCCCGTCTCGGAAGACGCGGCGATGATCGACGCGGCGCGTGTCGGCGCGCTGACGCTTGAGAAGTTGGAGGCGTGGACGAGCGTCTGCTCGGTCGGTCTGGACATGATCGCCGTGCCCGGTGCGACTTCCGCGGAGACTATTGCCGCCATCATCGCGGACGAAATGGCGATCGGCGTGACCAACTCGAAGACGACGGCCGTGCGCATCATCCCCGCGCCGGGCAAGGTGGTCGGCGACATGGTGGAGTTTGGCGGCCTGCTCGGCACAGCGCCCGTCATGCCCGTCAATAGTTTCAACTGCGCAGACTTCATACGACGCGGCGGCCACATCCCCGCGCCGATCCATTCGCTGCGGAATTAGTCGGCAGTTGTTGAGCGCGGCGCTCGACGTGCAAATGAATGTTCGCGCGATCAGAGGCGCGCATCGGTTATAATCTGCGGACTCGTAAAACGTGTGAGGAAACTTTATGGAAGCGCTCGGCATGGTGGAATGTATGGGGCTGGTGGCGATGATCGAGGCGGCGGACGCGATGGTGAAGGCGGCGAACGTCGAACTGGTCGGCTACGAGAAGATCGACGCGGGGTTGGTGACGGCGATTGTGCGCGGCGAGGTGGGCGCGGTGCGCGCGGCCGTAGACGCGGGCGCGGCCGCAGGGGCGCGCGTCGGCAAGGTCGTCGCCACGCACGTCATTCCGCGCCCGCACGCCGAAGTTGATCAAGGCATCCCAGTCCTTCGCACCGGCGAAACCACACGCAAGAAGATCAGCGGCTCAGTGCGATGACGAGGAAGGGATGAGGGCGGAGGGATGAGGGATGAATTAAGAAGCACTCAACCTTGAGTGCCTTTCTTGTTCATCCCTCATCC
>DASZCS010000055.1:0-146226 GCA_035942855.1 Pyrinomonadaceae bacterium
CCCGGCCGTCGAACAGGAAGTGTCGGACGCGCTCGTTCGCCCACAGGCCGTGGGCGAGTTCCGCGTCCGCGGCGCGCAGGGGCCGAAGCCGCAGGCGGGTCGTCTCCAGTTCGCGCTCCACCGCGGGCCGTCAGTTGAGCCGCGCCTGGAGGTTGTGGAGGGCCTTGGCGGCCTGGGCGAAGTTGGGCTCTTCTTCGAGGGCGAGGCCGTAGTGGCGGGCGGCGTCGAGGAGGCGGCCGCGCTGCTCGTAGACGCGCCCCAAGTTGAAGTGGGGGAAGGCGCGGGCCTCGTAGCGGGGCGCGCGGATGGCGCGGCGGAACCAGCGGACGCAGTTGAAGCGGTCGCCCTTGGCGAGCAGGTAACTGCCGATGTCGTTGTAGGGGTTGCCGAAGTCGGGATCGACCTGGATCGCCCGCAGGCACTCGCCGATGGCCTCGTCGTAGCGATTCTGGAAGCTGTAGACCCAGCCGAGGAAGGTGTGGGCCTCGGCCGTCGGGTAGGCGGCGATGGAGCGGCGGTAGAGTTCTATCGCGCCGTCGTAGTCGTCCTCCTGCTGCGCCGCGTACGCGCGGCGGAACAACTCGACCGCCTCGCGCCGCGCCCCCGCCGCTGTCTCCTCGTCTTCAAACATACGACTCAAGCGATGAGTGATGAGTAATGATTGACGAGTAGGAGAAAGCCGCTTCCACTCATCACTCATCACTCATCACTCATCACTTTTATTGATCCTCCCGCCGGATGCGGCCGTCCTCTTTGGGGGCGATCCGTTTGTCGGCCGCGATCAGTTCCATCACGACCGCCGGCTCGACCTGCGCGTTCTCCGGCTCGATGAGCAGGCGCGCGCCCTTGAACATCGTGTAGCCGTCGCCGCCGCCGAGCACGTAGGTGTTGACGGCGAGCGTGTAGATCTTCGCGGGGTCGAGCGGTGCGCCTCCGACCGTCACGCTGGTGACACGCGCGCCGGACGCGAGCCGTCCGTCGTAGGTGAAGCGTAAGCCCGAGACTTGCGGAAACAGACCCGCCTCTTTCTCTTCGCGGACGCGGCTGACGCCGTGTTCAAGCGCCTCGCGCAGGGTCTTGCCCGTCACCTGTATTTTCACGACCGGGTTCTCGAACGGGAGGATCGAGAGCACGTCGCGCTTCGAGATCGCGCCGGGGCCATAAGTGGTGTTCGAGCGGATCGATCCCCCGTTCAAGAGCGCCACGTCAGCGCCCGCATACTTGCGATAAGCGTCGGCGATGAACGAGCCAAGGTTCGTCTCGCGCGAGCGGTTGGTTTCCTGCCGCGCGTCGAGTTCGACCGTGGTGCGCCCGACGGGCAGATCGAGTTCGGCCGACAGGCGCTTTTCGTATTCGCCGATGATGGCCGCCGCTTGCGGCTCGTCCGGCGTCGCATCGGTGACGGGGATGATCTCCCAGTCGACGCTTTCCAGCGCGCCGTCACGCCGATAGATATTCAGATCGATGCGGCCGAGGTTGCGCGCGTCCGAACCCATCTTGAAGATCGGCGTGCGCCCGGCGAGCGATTGCAGCACGGTGTGTTCGTGGCCGCCGATGATCACGTCTATGTCCGGCGCGCAGCGCGCAAGGCGCTTGTCGTTCTCAATCGTCAGGTGTGTGATGGCGACGATGGTGCGCGCGCCGCGCGTGCGCAGTTGCTTCGTCATCTCTCGCGCCGTCTGGCAAGGGTCGCGAAACTCCACGTCCGCGCCGGGCGAAGACGATTGCTTCGTGTCGGTCGTGAGCAGTCCGAACAGCCCCACTTTCACGCCGCCGAATTCGCGCACGACGAAAGGCGGCATGTCGCCGAAGAGTTTGCCGGTCTTGCGATTGAAGACGTTCGAGCCGAGCCAAGTGAATTTCGATTCCTTCATGCGTTCGAGCAAAACGGCGTCGCCGAAGTCGAATTCGTGGTTGCCGAGCGCGGCGTAGTCGAGTCCCGTCGCGTTCCAGACGGCGATCATCTGTCGGCCTTTGAAGATGTTCGAGGCGACAGAAGGGCCGAGCGTGTCGCCCGCCAGCAGGTAGAGCGTGTGCGGCGATTCCTCTGCGATCTTTTTGCGGATCGTCGGGATGCGCGCCAGTCCTCCGCGCTTGCCCTTGTCCACGGGCGAAATCTGGTACACGTCGTTGACTTGCAGGAGCGTGACGCGGACAGTCTCTTCTGCGGTGGCCGTCTGCGCGAAGGCCGAACCGACGGTGGTGCATAAAGTGAAAACTAAGGCGAGCGCAAACCGGCTTCGCCGCTTGTGGGACGCGGGACAGAACGAGTGCATAAGTAAAAAGATTTTCTCCACGAAAGCTAACTGAGAAAGATTCATTGAACATGCGCGCTCAAATTTCCGAGCGCGCTGCCACGGCGTTTCGCGTCCGACGCGGGACGGCGGGAGAGCAGTTAGGTTCGGCCGAAGCCTCTGAATTATACTCGGCGCACACGAGCCGCGCCACACATGACAATCTCGACGCGCCTCGTTCATAAAACTCTGAAAAGTTCGCCCGGTAGCGAAGCCTATAACCCTTCGCCTCGATCTCAAAACATCAGGATTTCGCGCCGCCAACTCAGTCTTAATATTTCATGTCGCCAACGAAAACTCTTCAAGTCAAACTCGCCCGAGACACGTACGCAGACAGCGCGCCAGCCGACGCCACGGCCTTGTGCGTCTTCGAGGACGAACCGCGGCTGCCGGTTGCCGCCGAAAGTTTGGACGACTCGACGCGCCGCGCGATTGAAGACCTATTGCGCGCAGGCGAATTCAACGCCGAGACGGGCGACGCTTTAATCGTCCACGTCGCAAACGCCGCGAGGGCGGATGAAAACGCCGCGAGGCAGGAGGGGGCGCATCGCGTGCTGCTCGTCGGTCTCGGCCGCCACGCGGATTTCGATTCGAGCGAGTTGCGCCGCGCCGCAGGTCTCAGCGTGCGTCGCGCGCGCGAGGCGCACGTCAGGCATCTACGGTTCGTGCCGCCGGAGGTTTCCCGTATTGATGCGCTGGAGCTTGCCCGCGTCGTCGCCGAAGGCGCGCACCTCGGTTTCTACGAAAACGACTTTTATCAAGAGCGCGAAGCGGAAGACGAACCGGCGCTCGAACAGTTCAGCATCGTTGCTACGGATGCGCCCGGCGATGCTTTGCGCGACGCGCTCGAACACGCGCGCATCGTCGCCGGTGCGGCCAACTGGGCGCGCTCGCTGGCAGACGAACCGGGAGCAAGCTTGCCGCCGCGCGAATTTGCGCGCCGCGCCGCAGAGATGGCCGCCGAGTTCGGCCTCGCGGTCGAGACGCTCCAAGCGGACGAGATACGTGCGCGCGGCATGGGTGGCTTGTGGGGCGTCGGGCAGGGTTCGGACGAGCCGCCCGCGCTCATCGTCTTGCGTTACGAACCGGAGGGCGCGAGCGTCGAAGACGAACTGTGGGCGTTCGTCGGCAAGGGCATCACGTTCGATACAGGCGGCATCTCGATCAAACCCGCCGCGGGCATGGAAGAGATGAAATCGGACATGGCGGGCGGCGCTGCGGCGCTTGGCGCAGTGCGCGCCATCGCCGAGTTGAAGTTGAAAAGGCGCGTCGTGGCCGTCGTCCCCACGGCCGAAAACATGCCTTCGGGACGCGCGCTCAAACCCGGCGACATCGTCCGCACGCTCGCCGGCTACACCATCGAAGTCGTGGACACGGACGCCGAAGGCCGCCTCGTGCTCGTCGATGGCATCGCGTACGCGCGCGCGCTCGGCGCGACGCGCATCGTCGATCTCGCCACGCTCACCGGCTCGATCATCGTCGCACTCGGCGACCACCGCACCGGCCTCTTCGCAAACGACGACGACTGGGCAAAGCGCGTCCAAGCGGCCGCCACGCGCGCGGGCGAACCCGCCTGGCGCATGCCTGTCAGCGACGACTACAAGAAGAAGATCGAAAGCCCCATCGCCGACTTCAAGAACTACGGCGGACGCCCCGACGCGACGGCCGCCGCCTTGCTCCTGAGCAAGGTTGCCGCCGAGACGCCGTGGGTGCATCTCGACATCGCCGCCACCTCCTGGCACGAAGACCCCAAACCGCACGCGCCCGCCGGAGCCACCGGGACAGGCGTGCGCACATTGGTCGAACTGGCAGAAAAAAACGATGAAGTGAAGACTGGTAAATGGTGAATGGTAAATGGTGAATGGAAGAAAACGGGTTCTTTCCATTCACCATTTACCATTTACCATTCACCGCTTTTATATGTCGTCTCAAGAAACAATTTTCCTGACAGGATTTCCCGGGTTCATCGCGGCGCGTTTGATCGAGGCGTTGGCGCTTGGCAGCGAGACGCGCTTTTTGTTGCTCGTACAGCCTGCGTTTGTGCCGCGTGCGCGCGAGGAGATAGCGCGTCTGTCTACAGAGATGGACGCGAGCGTCGAACGTTTTCGCATCCTTGAGGGCGACATCACGCACCCGCGTCTGGGGATGAGCGAGGCGGAGTTTGCAGAGGCAGGCGCGGAAACAACACTACTTTTTCATCTGGCGGCCATCTACGATCTGGGCGTGCGCCGCGATGTGGCGATGCGCGTCAACGTCGAGGGCACGCGGAACGTCAACGACTTCGCGCGCGCGTGCGCGGCGCTGCAACGTTATCACTACGTTTCGACTTGCTACGTCGCGGGCTTGCGCACGGGCTTGATCCGCGAAGACGAATTGGAACACCGGGCGGGCTTCCGTAATTTTTACGAAGAGACGAAGTATCTCGCCGAGTTGGAAGTCGAGCATCTGAAAGCGGAGTTGCCGGTCACGATTCATCGTCCGGCAGTCGTGTGCGGCGACTCGCGCACGGGCGAGACGGCGAAGTACGACGGCATCTATTACCTGATCAAGTACCTGCGTATGTGGCCGGGGTTGCTGTCGTTGGCAAACATCGGCAACCGCGATGTGCGCCTCAACGTCGTGCCCGTCGATTTCGTCGTCGCGGCGCTGGCCGCGCTCTCACGCGACGAGCGCGCCGTGGGCACGACCGTCCAACTCGCAGACCCGCGCCCCCTGACCACCGCCGAACTCTTCGAGACGATCTCGCTCGCGCTCGTCGGCCGCCACTCACGCGTCCGCCTGCCGAAGCCGCTCGTGCGCGCCACACTCGGCTTGCCGCTCTCTCAGAAACTAACGAAACTCCCGCGCGTCGGCGTGCCCTACTTCTTCCTCAAACAGACTTACGACACGACGCGCGCCGACGCCCTGCTCGCGCCGCACGGCATCTCCTGTCCGCCCTTTCCCACTTACGTTCACGCCCTCATAGATTTCGTTGCGCGCCACCCGCAGCTATAGAAACCGACTGTGCAGACCGTGCCAGCTTCGCCTTGCTTGACAGTTTTCGGATTTAGAATTATTCTAAATCCACATCACACAATATGGATTCGGGCAAGACAGATCGGAGACAGGGCGGGCGTCCGGCGGGCGGCGACGGGTTGACGCCGCAGCGGCGGGCTGTGCTTCAGGTGGTCAGAGAAAGTGAAGGCCATCTGACGGCGGCGGAAATTTACGCGGCGGCGCAAAAACTCCTGCCGTCGATCAGCTACGCCACCGTCTACAACTCGCTGCGTTATCTGAAAGAGGCGGGCTTGCTCGGCGAGATCACGTTCGGCAACGCCGCGAGCCGTTACGACCGCGAGACGCGGCGGCACGACCACGCCGTCTGCACCGCCTGCGGCAAACTTCTCGATTTTGAATTGGCCGAGACGGAGAATTTGTTGAAGGCGGCCGCGCGTCGGTCGCGTTTCAAACCCGCGTCCATACACCTGACGCTCGTGGGCTTGTGTCCCGATTGCACTGACGAAGGAGCGGCCTCGCGCGGCAAGCGTCGGCAGAAACGTTGAAATTAACAGGAGCGCGCCGCAGCGAAGCTCTACGAAAGCGGCGCGTAAGGATCAGCAAAAGTTTATCGAAGGAGAATAATCAGCAATGACTCAGACAGCGATGGTCGGGCAGCCCGCACCGGATTTCGACATGGCTTCGACCAAGAACATCGAGAAGCTCGACCAGAACGTGACGCTCTCGGACTACAAAGGCAGATGGTTGGTCTTGCTTTTCTACCCGCTCGATTTCACTTTCGTCTGCCCGACGGAATTGACGGCCTTTAGCGACCGCTACGAAGATTTCGAAGGCATCGGCGCGGAAGTGATCGGCGTTTCGACCGATTCGGTCTTCTCGCATCGTGCGTGGCTCAACACGCCGCGCGACAAGGGCGGCGTCGAGGGCTTGCGTTATCCGCTCGCGGCGGATGCAACGAAGCAGGTGTCGCGCAATTACGGCGTGCTCGTCGAAGACAAGGGCATCGCGCTGCGCGGCCTGTTCGTGATCGACCCGGAAGGCATCCTCCGCTACAAGGTGGTGCACGATTTGAACGTCGGGCGTTCGGCCGAAGAGACTTTGCGCGTTATCCAAGCCTTGCAGACGGGCGGCCTCTGCCAGGCCGAGTGGAAACCGGGACAGAAGACGCTGGCGGCTTAGAACTGGTAAATGGTAAATAGTGAATGGTGAATGGACGAAAGCGGATTTTGTCCGTTCACCATTTACCATTTACCATTTACCTTGAGGAGATGTTATGCCGAGGATCGGAACGGAGATGCCTTCTTTGGAAGGGGCAACCGAGTGGTTCAACGCGACGGGCGCGCGCGCCGAGGCAGAGGCGAAAGGACACCCGACGCTCGTTCATTTCTGGTCTGTCAGTTGCCGTATCTGCAAGGACAACATGCCGCACGTCGCCGCGTGGCGCGATATGTTCGACGACTTGCGCGTGATCGCCGTCCACATGCCGCGCTACGAAGCCGACACGGACACGGAGAAGGTGCGCGACGCCATCTCGCTTAACAACATCACCGAGCCGTGCGCCGTCGATAACGAGCACAAACTGCGAGAAGCGTTTCAGAACGATCAGGGATACGTCCCCGCCTATTACCTCTACGACGCGGAGGGCAAGCTGCGCAGCTTCGCGGCGGGCGAGCGCGGCCTGAGCATGGTCAAAGCGACGCTCGAACGCCTGCTCACAGCAGACAAGAGCGGCAAGCCACTCTTCTAAACTGTCGCGCGCTACAGAGACACGCTGCAAGCATCTGGGGAAACGGGCCATCCGTTTGGTAAAAACAGAGGCGGGCGATTCTGTTAACAGAATCGCCCGCCTTTAGTTTTCATTCGCGTCGCGTGGCGTTTAAAAGAGCCGCCCAAGTTGCTCCGTGAGAAATCTCAGGATGAACCAGAGGATTGTGATCGAGCCGACGAGCAATACGAGGAGCACGAGCATGACGAGCGCGACAAAGAGCCAGTCGCTCAGACGACCGGAGTGCGCTTCTTCGGCCGTGACGGTGGCGCGGCGACGCAGCAATTCCACGTTTCGCTGGTTCGATTTCCAGGCCGCGTCGAAGAGGTCGCCGATGACGGGGATCGCGCCGAAGAGATAGTCCACGCCGATGTTGAGTCCCATGCGCAGAAGCGTCACCTTCGAGACGCGATAGCGAACGCCCGCCGCGAGGATGTAGAACCCCGTGAGCGTCGAGACGGTGTCGCCGACGCCGGGGATGAGGCCGACGATGGCGTCCAGGCCGAAGCGCCAACTCGTGCCGGGGATGCGAAACAACCCGTCCATCCAACGGCTCAACTGATCCAGGCTCTGCTCGATCTCAACTTGAGAATGACGCCGCGCGGGCGTCGCAGTCCGCCCGTCCTCTTGCGTCAACGCCCTCAACTCCTCGCGTCCGCCGCCCGTCCGTTTCAATTCTCTCAAAAGCGAACCTCCCTTGCTTCGATGAATTCGCCCGACCGGCAGATTGGATGCGGCCGCGACCATCATAGTAGTACGAATCAAAGGTGTGAAGAGACTATGGAAGGAGAAAATTATCTGCGCGGGTTTGTCGAAAAGAGCGTTGAGAGAAGTGAGTGGGGGAAAGAGCGAGCGGCGAAAGGTCAGTGCGACAAGTCCGATTCAATTGCGACGACCGTTAGCCCGGCGGGTGGGATGTTGAAAACGGGCGTGGCTTGAGAGTTGCCGTCGGCGACTGGCAACGCGGGCGTGAGACGGGGCGAACTCGACTGTGAGACGTTGGAAAGTTCCGTCGCGAGCAGCGCGACCAGTGCTTCGATTAGTTGACAGTGCGTGGCTTCGTATTTCGGGAGGGTCGCCGAATAGAGTGTGACAGCCCCGTGGAGTTCTTTGCCGTGAAGGATAGGGCACGCGGCCAGCGTCAGGTAAGAGTCGTCGCGCGCGAGGAGCGCGGGCGGGAGGTCGAGTTTGGGATCGGCGTTGTAGAACGGCTGCCGGTTGGCGAGCACCCAACCCGTGACGCCTTCGCCGGTGACAATACGGCGTCCGCTCAACAAGTCTCTGTGCCGCCCGTCTGCCTGTGCCACGATGCAATCGTCCGCGTGCGGCGGCGCAAGCGTCAACGCGCATGAATCATAAGGCACGGCGGCCTTCAGGCTGGCCAGGAACGAAGCGATGACTTCGTCGCGTCCCTCGGCTTCGCGCAGGCGGCCGAGAGCGGCGGCGAGCATGGCGCGCTGGGCGTCCGTGAACTCGACTGCTTCCAGCGGCGTCACATTCGTCGTCGCTTCGGCCAGTCCGGCGGCGGGCGGGACGCGGCGCGCGGCCTCCGACAGTTGCTCGACGGGTTCGATGCCATAGGTCGGAGTGTTCGTGTTGCGGTGCGCCGCGATCTCGGCCTCAAACTCCGGCAGGTGCGTGATGAAAGTGCCGACGACGCGCGGGTCGTATTGCGTGCCGCTGTTGCCCATCAGGTAATCGATGGCCTCGGCGCGCGTCATGCCTTTGCGATACTGGCGGTCTTCGCGCACGGCGTCGAAGCAGTCAACGACCGTCAGAATGCGCGCCGTCAGAGGGATGTCTTCGCCCGCGAGTCCGTCCGGGTAACCTTTGCCGTCCCAGCGCTCGTGATGCGAGCGGACGACGGGCACGACCGGGTATGAGAAACCGACGCGGCCGAGAATCTGCGCGCCGACGAGCGTGTGCACCTTCATCTTTTCAAACTCTTCGGCAGTGAGTTTGCCCGGTTTGTTGATGATGTAATCGGGCACGGCGATCTTGCCGATGTCGTGCAGGAGCGCCCCGGCCCGTAGGGCTTCGATCTCGGCATCCGAACAGCCGAGCAGGCGCGCGACACCGGCCGCGTAAATCTGCACGCGCAGGACGTGTTCGTGCGTCACCTCGTCCTTCGCATTGATGGTCACGGCGAGCGCTTCGATAGTTTCGCGGTGAGCCTGCTCCATCGTGGCGATGCGCTCGCGCTGCGCCTGCTCGATGATGTTGAGTTGCTCCTGCATGCTGTCGCGATAGCGTCGATGCCCGAAGTAGATGGCGATCAGGATCGGCGCGCCGATCGCAACTACCGTCAGCGCGTTGTACTGCAAGCCGATGTACATCAAACTCGCCGCCGCGCTCGTCGGCAGAAACAGAGGGGCGGCCACACGGAAATTCTCCCTCCAACTCGACATCACGGAGACACCGAGGCGCGTGGCGAACAGCAACGAGATGACGCCCGTGTTGACGCTGATATGAACGACGCTCGCCATGAGCATGCCGACGGCGACGGCCGGGAAAGAGTGTTCGCCGCGTGCGGCTTCGCCGAAACCGTAGCCGAGCACTAGATGGAGACTTCCTGCCGCCGCCGCGGCCGCCAGCGACATCATGCCGAACGAATAGAGGTTGCTTGAGAGGCGGCGCACGGCGCGGCGCGAAGAAGTGAGTCCCTCAATGCCCGCCACGAAGACGCACGCGGCGAACCCGTAGCGGCAGGCGATGAGAAGGACGAGCGCGTCGGAGAGCGTGAAGTTCATCCGTTCGCGCGACAGCTTGAGGGCGGACGGAAGCGGGAGGGTGTTGGGAAACATGCCCATCACGATGACGAGCGGCAGGAGCGCGAGCACGCTCAATTGTTCCCGCCACGCATACTCGGCGAAAAAACTGACGCCCGCCGCCACCCACAACGCGAGACTAACGATTGTTAGCGTCGTCGGGTAGATCGTGTTGCTGCCGCTTACCGTTGCGTTCTGTTCTGCCATGTTCCGCACGCTCGAATGTGAAGGGCGGGAGTCGCAGGTGCGACTCCCGCACGCGCCGCGCGCCGTCTTATTAGCGGCGCGGATAAAGTGGGCTGTTATCTGTCAGACGCCTGACGCCGACGGGGATCGCATCTTCGCCGAGCAGGATGACCTCGTCCGGCCGGATGTCCACCGTTTTCGGATCAACCAGATTCGACGCCCAGATCGCTTCGTTATCGAAACTCAAGCCGCACGTCGAGCCTGAAGGGAAACGCCCGTCGGCCAGAACATAATCGCTGGCGACGACAATGCCGCTCGCCACGACGATGCCGCTGGCGACGACGATCCCGCTCGCCACCACAATCCCGCTCGCCACCACGATGCCGCTCGCCACCACGATCCCGTTGCCGAGCACGTAACTCCCGTCTGCATTCATGTAGCCGTCGGCGACGGCGAAACCATCGGAGATCGTCCGCCCGTCGGCGAGCCTATAGCCGCTCGTGAGTTGCATGCGGCTGTTGAAGGCCACGCCTTCAACCCAGACGACGCCGTTATTGAGCGGGATACTCTCGCCGCCAATCGGGGAGGTGATGCCGGGGACGGTGGCGTAAGTGATCTTGGTATTGGTGATCAAGTTCTCGCCCGGTTTGGCCCGGTCAGCGTCGCGACGCACGGCGCGCGCGAGCGCGACCGCCGCGTTAGCGTTCAACTCGCCCGCGCCTTCGGTGATGATGCGCTCGAAAGAGGACATCTGGCCGGTCATCACGCTGGTCTCGTAGTAGGGCAGGCGCTGTGCGGTGCGCATGAGCAGGGCTTTGACGAGGCGGGGCGTGAGCGAAGGGTTAGCTTCGAGCATCAGTGCGATTGTGCCGGAGACGGCGGGCGCAGCGAAAGACGTGCCGCTCCAGACGCGATATGTACCGGTCGCGTTGGGCGTCGTCGTGGGAGAGTTACCCAATACCAGACCGCCGAGCAGTCCGCCTCCGCCGTCGGTCGAGTAAGAGACGCTGGCCGTCGGCGAGGTGACGGATGATTCGGCCGCGCCGATGCGATTGCCGGGCGCGACGAGGTCGGGCTTGACGAGGCCATCGACGAGCGTCGGCCCACGCGACGAATAGGTCGTGACTACGTCGTCCGAACGTTTGATAGTTTGCTGCGTGTTGGTCGCGCCGACCGTGATCACCTTCGGGGAATTGGCGGGCGAGAGGATGCCGCCGTAAATCGTCCGCCCGTCTGTGTCTTTGCCGAGGTTGCCCGCCGCGACGACAACGACGATCCCTGCGTCCACCGCGCGCCCGACCGCGAGGCAGAGCGGGTCGGTCTTGTAGCTCTGCGTGATAGAAGTGCCGAGCGATAAATTCATCACGCGGATTTTGTAGGTCGCCTTGTTTTGGATGACCCAGTTGATCCCGGCGATGACGCCGGAGACCGTGCCCACGCCCTGCGAGTTGAGGACGCGGACGCTGATGAGATTCGCCATCGGAGCGATGCCGCCGTAGGTCGGTGCGCCCGCATGCGTGGCGGCATAGTCTTCGCTCGCCTGACCCGTGCCCGCCGCCACCCCTGCGGCGTGCGTGCCGTGCCCGTAGTGATCGAGTTTCGTGCCCTCGCCCGTGAAATCAACTTCATGCATGATGCGATTGTAGGGCGTGAGCGTCGGCGAGGAGATAAGACCTGTGCCGAGCAGCCCGCCGCCGCCGAGCAACCCGCCGCTCGATTCGTATTTGTAGCCCGCGAACTCCGCCGCATCGGGGCGACTGATACCGCTGTCGAGGAAGGCGATGCCGACGCCGTTACCAGCGCCGCCCTTCGTCACGTCCGCAGGCAAGACTTTGCTCGCGCCCGTCGCCATTTCGATGTGGCTCGTATTGTCGGTCGTCGCCAGCGTGCGCACCTCCGCGTCCTCCGACATCCAGGCCACTTCATCGCGCGCGGCCAGTTCTTCGAGACGCTCGATTGGCACATCAGCAACCACGACGCCGAGTTCATCGAACTCCTGCCGCACGCTCGCGCCCGTCGCCTGCAACGCCACGCGTGCCTGCTCCGCAGCGTCCGAGCCTGCGGCGAGATTGAGTATGACGCGCTCGCTCGCGCCTTTGCCGCCGCGTCGCTTCTGAGACGCGCGTGCGCGCAGGGAGTTCGTCATCTTGTCGGACGATGCGCGCCGTGTGGGGGCTGGAGCGGCGGCGGCGCGCGCGACCGGGAGAGGCAAAAGATTGCCGACCGTCGAGAGCAGAAGTGAATAGACCACTAACAGGGTCATGGGGGTTGACCTACGCATCTAGTTTGTTCCTCGTGTAGTTAAAGCCTGATCCTTTATGCGGATGGCACGGCAGGATGCTTGCCTGACACGAGACAGTTAAACAATCGTCATGCCACTTGAAGTTTCACGAAAACTTCACCAAACCGAACAACGCGAGCACGCACCGCGCCCGGCACAAGTCTGTTTGACGCGTGCGGCGTCAGGCTGACCGTTCAAACAGACTTGTGTAGGCGCGTGTTATCGAAATTGAAAACTCACGCGCGCAGGCCGACGAGTAGTTCCAATTTTTTATGCACGCGATGAGACGAGGGGAAAGTTAAGAGGTTGAGAGTGGCGAAGGCTCTGGCGACTAACGTATGTGCGTCATCTGCGCCACCGGATAGTATCAGGGCACAGCACGGCGCGAGAAGTAACAAAATACAAGTGATTGCAGCCGACACGGGGGAGAGAAGTGGAGATGCGAGGAGGCAAGTTGAGAGAAGAATCGTGCCGGAATCGTGCCACAAACAATTGTCGCAGGCCCGGGTCGGCTACGAAATAATCGGCGACCCGGATCAGCAGCAGGCCGGAGATTTCCTCACATCCTTGTCCGCGTATTCTTTATATAGAATACGGACAAGGTCGTCGATGGATGGTCTGCTTATTCTTCAGTTTCATTCCGCATCTTCTGTAATAGAGCGGTATAGTTTTTCTGACCTAATAGCAAGTTTGGGTGCTCTGGCTCGAGCGTCTTCTCATAAATGCCTAATGCCCGCACAAGTAGCGGCTCTGCTTCTGCGTACTTGCCCTGGTAGTAATAGAGGGCTGCCAGGTTGCTCAGACTCATCGCCACGTCCGGGTGCTCCGGCCCGAGCACCTTCTCACGGATGCCCAGCGCGCGCGCGTGCAACGGCTCGGCTTCCGCATACTTGACTTGGCTGGCGTAGAGCATCGCCAGGTTGTTGAGGCTCATCGCCACGGTCGGATGCTCCGGCCCGAGCGCCTTCTCACAGATGCTCAGCGCGCACACATACAGCGGCTCTGCTTCTGCGTACTTGCCCTGATAGTAATAGAGGGCTGCCAGGTTGCTGAGACTCATCGCCACGTCCGGGTGCTCCGGCCCGAGCACCTTCTCATAGATACTCAGCGAGCGCACGTACAGCGGCTCGGCCTCCCCGTATTGTGCGAGTTCGAGGCAGTAGCAACCTGTTTCATCCAGCAGTCGCGCTGCTTCATTAAACTCGAAGCTATACGCTCCTATCAGCCCCGCTGCTTCCTGCGCATGTGCGAGCAATTTCTCACAGAGCGACCAAGTTCTATGCTCTACCTCTGGAAATGACGCATTCAACGCTCGCACCACCCTCTCTGCCCAGAGTCGCTGCGTTTCAGCGTCCATCTCGTCCTTGAGGACCTGCTGCACTACCCGGTGGATTTCAATAGTGCCGTTCCTTGCGTTTCTCCGAATGAGCGAGAACCTTCCGGCCTCCCCGATCATCTTCACCAGCCCGAGACCTCCGCCTGCCATGTCAGTGAAGTTCTCCCCCAACTCTCCTGCCCCGCTGGTGAAGATTTCTTCCGGAATAGCCTCCGGCGCTAAGAAGGCACACGCCCGCAGCATGTCCGCGGCCGCCGCGTTAGCTCCGGCCACCTGCCGGAAGGCCAGCGAAAAAGTGATCGTCACCGGCTCGTGGTCGGCGATTATCCCGCCTCGCATTTTCCTCAGAGCAGCGCCCTCTGTGCGGTAAAGCTCAAGATACTCGGCAAGACTACGCTGCTCCTCTTCGATGAATGCCCCGGCCTGATCCAGCGCCAGCGGAAGTCCGCCCACCTCCCATGTAATCTCCGTCGCCAACTCCTGATCTGCTTCTGTCGCAGTTCCGAGCGCGTCATCTACTCCGATCACCTTCGCCCGCCGCAGCAGGAATAACGTGCCTTCTTCGGGCGTCATCTTCAGTATCTCTACCTTACTGACACCACCGGTGGCGTGGGCGCGCGTCGTCAGCAGGATGTGCCCACGCCATTCACTCCGCAGCAGATCGGAAACAAGCCCGAGATCATCTGCGTTGTCCAGAATCAGGAGCCAGCCGGCGTGCTCTTCAAGCCAGCGCTTCACGGCAGCGATAACCACATCCCTGTTGGTCTCGTCCTTCTCCAGCAGGTTGAGTTTGGCAGCGATGGCGGCATAGCCCGCCTTGAGTGAATCTTCGCTATCGGCCCCAGCCCACAGCACCGTCCCATACTCGCCGCAATGGCGATAGGCATATTCGACCGCCGTTTGCGTCTTTCCCACTCCACCCATGCCGCTGAGCGCCGCCTTCCCTTTGCCCATGAGAGCTTGGCGCAGGTCGTCGAGCACCTGCGTGCGTCCGGTGAAGAAGAGGTTACGCGGGTGCGGAACATTCCAGACCGCGGGCGTGTTGGTCGGCATCCCTTTCCTGCTCGTCGCCGCGGTGCCGGCGGGCGACGAGCCTGCTAAGGGTTTGACTGTGCGAGCCTCAGTATCCGTTGGGCGACAGCGAGCAGCACCGCATCCTGCTCGTGCTCCTGCATCGAGTTGAGCGGCTTGTCAGGAGGGTTGGCTGACTGGAAGAGCGAGAGGGATAACTCTTCGGGTCCCTGTGTCGGGTCGGGATATTTGAACTTCGTCTCGGTGAACAGACAGGAGCGCAGAATGATCGGCAGCACCGTGCCGCCTTCGTCCATCGCTTTCATCAATAAGATGGGAAGCTCGCTGTTGCGGATGTACTTGGAAGCGAGGAAGGCGGGGCTGACCAGGAGCACAGCAGCATTGGCATTCCGGAGCTGTTCCTTGATGGACGTGTCCCAGAGCTGCCCGGTTTCGATCTAAGTGTCCGACCACGCGTTGACCTTGTCCTGAAGGACGAGCGGCTGGAGTTGTTCCAGCAGGCGATTGAGCCAGCGTTTGCCCGGGTCTGGGTTTTCGTTATCGGTGTGCGCATAACAGATGAAGACGGTGAAGTTATCAGAATCATTATCGAGGGACATGCGGGTCTTCTCCCTTCCGTGAGGTATGAACGCGATTAGTTATATAACTGGCAATGGTTAATGATGTGAGAGCCTGCGCGCGTCAGCGGGTCCTTCTACACCCTTTGAAGATTGAGGTGAACGGCCCCACCTCACATCCTTGCTAGTGCTCGATTTTATTTTGCTTCATCAGCAACAGAGGAGGGCTTGAGTTTATAGAAGCCAGCTTGCGGTTTCAGAAATTCTAGCTACATCAACCTTCTCCTCAGATACTTGGCATGAGGCTGTGAAGACGGTGCGGCAGTGAAGGGCACATGCCTTATAGGGATTTCAGATAGAACCTAATCAGTTTGTAGCGCGTCGCAATAATGCTCGACCCGGTATATAAAGAACAGCTATCAGTATCATGATGATGAACATGCAAATGATCTGCTCCGAAAGTGTAGGATTACAGACCTTCGCGCCCTCTTTATGGCTCAGTACGTCGAAGGCTAAACGGGTGGCCCATCCGAATAGAATTAGCGTGTATGCGTCAGACAGCACATCAATCCAAGTTTGCACCGAATACCAGTCAGCCAATTTGAAAATTAAACTGCGTTCATTATCAGGCTTTTTACCTCCCGCGGCTTCTTCCAAATACAAAAGCCACATCGAATGTTTATTTAACAATGCACTTAATATCTGAATGATCCCGCCAGTGAGAAAAAGAAATCCGATGTATGGACTACAACCACTTAACACCAGCGAGTTCCATGCCTTATCACTTGAAAGAAGAACGACGGGGCCGCCAATACCATAGGCGACGAACCAAGTTCTTAACGTTTTGGCATGTTCTGAATAAGACGGAAAATAAACCGAATCTTCGATTTCCTCGGGAGGCATGAGCAATCCTCTGACTTACGAGGATGTGAGAACGCCGAGGTTTTATGTCAGGTTGGGATAAAAGTCAACGGGCGTTCATGGGTCCTTCCCAAAGCATTCAATACTGAGGGTGACGCCCGCGCGCGGTAGTTACCTCTTTACGGACGAGCAAGGGCGGAGGCTGAAACGCGCGTCGCAGGGCGGGCGTGCCACAATCGTTCCCAAAAGGCTCAGGGAAGTAGGGTGAGGTTAGCCATAAGGCCTGACAGCTTACGGTCTTAGTTGATAAGGGGCGTTGAAAATTACCGGATGCGCGTCATCTGTCGCCAGAAGAAGCGGCCGAGGCGCGAGAAGGCATTGCGGCCATTTGCTCCGGTGGGTTCGGGCGTGAGGCCGATGGCGGCGGCGAGTTGCGGGTTGGGCGGCGCGATGTCTTCGTCGCCGTGACGTTCCGAGAGCCAGCGGTCGAAGGTGCGCGTGACGGCGCGACGCTCGGTGACGGGCGCTTCGGCGATGAACGCGCCGCGCAAATCGTCCAGTTCGGCGATCTCGTGGCGATTGGCTTCGGCGTAGCGGCGCAGGGCTGTGAAGACGCGTTCTTCGCCGAGCAGTTTAACGAGCGCGTCGAACATGAGCGCGCCTTTGGACGAGACGATGGCCGCATACTGAAACGAGTTGCGATAGTCGCGCGCCGGGCGTAGGGCGGGCATGTCCTCGCCGCCGAAGGTGCGATAGATTTCATAGACGCCGCGCAGTTGATCGTCGCGCGCGGATTGTGCGCGCAGAGCGCCGTGAGTCTCGCGGTAGTAGACGAGCGCAGACCAGTGCGCCAAGGCTTCATCGAGCACGGGCGCGCGTTCGGGCGAGTTGCCGACGAGCATGCCCCACCACTGATGTGCGAGCATGTGCGCGGTGGTGAATTCCAGGCTGTCCTCGACCGAGGCGCGTTGCTCGCGGACGAGTTCGGGCAGGTTGCGAATGATAGGCGAGTCGAAATCGACGTAGTAGGCGCTGGCGATGACGCCGAGGTTGGCAAACTCTGCGCTGCCGAGTCCGGCGACGAGCGGCGCTTCGGCCACGCTCAAACTGGTGACAGGCAGCGCGCCGAAACGCTTCGTGAAGACGTGCACGGCTTCGGCCGCAGTGTCCAGCACGCGCCGCCCGATCTTCTCGTGCTCCGCAGTCCAGATCGAACGCACGCGCACGCCGCCGACGTTGCGCTCGCTCGCTTGCAAGCCACGCCCGGCAAGGATGGCGAAGTTGCGCAAGTTCTCACCCGTGAAAGTATGCGCGCCGGTCTTCGCTACGCCTGCGCCCGTCTTCGCATTGTCCGCGCCCTGCGTCGCGCTCGCTCGCGCTTCGCCCGAAGTGTAGAGGGCTACGTCTGCGGGCGCGTCAATCGACACCTCGTAGTCGGCCACCTCTGCGTACAACTGATCGCCGACCGTGGGGCGCACCTCGCGCTGCCACTCGCCGCGGTCGCGTACGGCGAGCACAGGATAGGCCGCGCCGAGCAGCATCACGCCGCGCGCGCGGAAATTGGTGTCGCGTGCACGTCTGGTTTCGCGCGAGTCGCGCAAGGCCGCGCCGAGTTGCTGGATGACGTGCGAGGGGAGACTCGTCTCGTCCGGGTCGATTTCAGGAACAGCACCCGCGAAAGCGATCTCGATGTCCGTGGATGCGCCCGGTGCGACTGCCTCACGCAAGTTGACGCGAAGGAGCGTCGCCTGTTCGTCGAGCGCATGGACGAGCGTTGTCTGTGTGCCCGCCTGTCGCACGCTCTTGATCTCTATGCGCGGCTCGTCGGCAGCGGACGCATCCTCTCCCGCGGTGTTCGCGCCGGGGCGCGTCGCTTCGCTGCCCGCGCCTCCATTAGCGCCGCTGCGCAGGTTGGCGTAAAGGTGGAAATAGACGACCGAGGCGGCGCGATTGTCGTCGTTCACCCAGCGCACGCGCTCGGTGGCCGTGAAGGTGCGCGCGTCGAAGTCGAGCGCGAAATTGATCTGGTAGAGCGTCCGGCGCGTCGTCGTAGCAGCAGCAGACTTGCTCTCAGGCGTCTGCGCCTGTGCGCGGAGCGTGGCGGCGCAAGCGAGCGATGCGAAGAGAATGAGCGAGACGAGTTTGACGAAGCGGGATGAAACCACGAAGACACGAAGACATGAAGGAGACTTCATCAGCTTCCTTAGTGTCTTCGTGTCTTCGTGATGAAAGTTTCCGGTCAAGCAATTCTCCGTCTACTTGCGCCGCGTCTCCGTGACGTTGATGGCGAGGATGCGGTCGCCGCGCGTGATGCGGTCGACAATCTCCATCCCTTGAACGACACGTGCGAAGACCGTGTAGCCGCCGTCCAGATGCGGCTGCGGCGAATGCGTGATGAACCACTGCGAGCCGCCCGTGTCCTTGCCGGAGAGCGCCATGCCGACCGCCCCGCGCGTGTAAGGCACTTCGTTGATCTCGCAGCGAATCTGATAGCCGGGGCCGCCGTTGCCGTCGCCGCGCGGGTCGCCGCCCTGTATGACGAAGTTCGGCACGACGCGATGAAACGCGATGCGGTTGAAGTAACCGCGCCGTGCGAGTTCGACGAAGTTATCGACCGTGAGCGGCGCGGCGTCGGGCAGAAGTTCCAACTGAAATGCGCCCTTCTCCGTGTTGACTGTGGCGACGACGCGCGCGGCGCGACGTGCGAGCGCGCGACGATAATCATTGATGCGATTACGTGTCGCCACCGTTTCGATGCGACCGTCTCCGCTCTGCGCCGACGCATCGGGCTGCGCGGATTCGAGAATGGCTGCGGCGCGTCGGCGCAGGAGATAGTCGGGCGAATCGAGCGCGGTGCGAATGGCGGCAAGCGCGGCTTCGGATTTTTGTTTGGCGAGTGCGTCGAGAATGGCGAGCGCCGCGTCGTTCATCTCATCGCGCTGCAAGGCCAGGGGGAGCGCGGCGGCGAGCGCCGACGTGGTTTCAGGGTCGGGCGCGAGTTCGCCGAGTTGGCCTGCGGCAGTGGCGCGCACGATCACGTCCGCGGCGGCCAGTTGACCGCGCATGACAATCGCGCCGTCGGGCGGTTTGAAGGCGGCGATGGCCGTGAGCACATCGGGGACGGCGAGCGCGGGCGTCGTCGTATCAGTGAGCATCGAGCGCAAGGCCAACTGCGCGTCGGCCTGTATGGAGACGAGGCTGTTGCCCGCACGCTCGCTCGACACGGCAGCGATCTCGCCGAGACCCTGTGCGATGGCCGCGTAGGTCTGCCACGTGATGCGACTATCGGGCGCGCGGAAGCTGAGTTGATGAAACGGCCGCTCGCGCAAATACTGTGCGGGCGCAATACGCGCAAAGGCGATCTCGGCTTCAGGCGCGCTCCACATCTCGGCCTCGCGCAAGGCGCGTAGGAAGGCGAGCGCGCGTTCGTTCGCAGTGCCCGCAAGGATGCGGCTCAGTCCGTTGGCGAGTTCGTAGAGTTCGTTCAACTCTGAGGGACGCGCCGATGCGTTCGCCGTCTTCGCCGTGCGATACGCGCCGAGCAGTGTCTCGGCGCGTTTCGTGAGCGGTTCGGCGGCGCGCGCGTCGCGCAGAGTGGCGAGCGAGCGGATGGCGCTGACGCGCACGCGCTCGTCGCGGTCGTTCTGAGCGCGTTCGAGCAGGAGGTCGAACGCGCCTTTGTCTTCAGCCGCGCCGAGAGCGCGTGCGGCATTGGCGCGCACGACGGCGTCTGTGTCCGCGGCGAGAATTTTGCGGAGTTGATCGTTGGCGTTCTTGGCGCGCAGTCGCGTCAGGGTGTTGGCCGCGTCGGCACGCAGGCGCGCGTCCGTCGAATCCAGAAAGAGTGCGACAACGCGCGGCGCACCTTCGGGACGCGCGCGCAAAACGGCCGTCAGTCCGAGTCGTGCAAGCTCACGGTTGGCGGGGATGCGCCCGCGCGTTTCGAGTTCGACGAGCAACACGCGGCCGATCTCTTTGGCGCGCGCCGCTTCCGATTGCGGCATGGCGGCGGCGATCTTACCGAGCGCCTCCAACGCACGCGCGCGCACCTGAATCGTCTCTCCGGCTGCTGCTGCGGCGGTCGGAGAGACGCCCGCCGCCGCTGTGCTCTTGCGTTCGAGGACGCCGAGCAGGGCTTCGGCCGCCGCGCTCGATTCGGTCTCGCCGAGGGCAAAGGCGGCCGACGCGCGCACCGCTTCGTTCTTGTCCGTCTGAAGCAGTACGACGAGCGGGGCGACGGCGCGCGCGTCGCCAATGCGGCCAGCGCCGAGCGCGGCGCGCGCACGCACGGCCGCGTTCGCATCCGAGAGCAAAGCGCCGAGGTCTGCCGCGTCGAAACGTCTCTCATCTTCCGCGCGCACGATGCGCAGCAGAGTCTCTTCGGGAATAACGGCGCGCGCAACAGCAGTGCGCCCGCGAGCCGCAGCACGACCGCGCGCCTGCGCAAAGGCTTCTGTGAAGAGACCGCTGCCAGGCATTGCGAGAAGGGCGAGCAGCGCCACAGTGATGCACCGGCGTCGCGCAGGCGCAGGACATCGGCTTGAGGTTCGACTCGGAAAAGTTTTGTCCATGAGATTAGCTCAAAAAAGGAGCGGCGCGAGCATGATAACACCGGCCGGGAAGAAACGATGAAGGGACGACTGGTAAATGATGAATGGAGAAAACCCGCTTCCTTCCATTCACCATTTACTATTTACCATTCACCGCTCTTACTTCTTCGTTTCCCTTAGTCCAACAATTCGACTTCGACGAGCGCATCGTAGAAGGTCGCACCGCCGCCCATGTCGGTCAACGTTTGCGAGCTTAACTGGTTGATGTTCGTGCCGCCCGGCGAGAGTTTGTTCCACCAGACCGAAGGGGAGACGACGACGCCGGGGCGTGCGCGCGTCGTGACGACGGCCGTTAATTCGCACACGCCGCGCTCGTTCGAGACGCGCACGCGGTCGCCGTCCGAGATGCGGCGCGCGGCGGCGTCCGCCGGGTTGATCTCGACGAAGGGGCGTTTCTCCTGCCGGACGTGTTTGGGGAGATTGGCGAAACTCGAATTGAGAAAGGCGTGCGCCGCCGGGCTGATGAGCGCGAGCGGGAAGCGACGCGCGAGTTCGGGGGCGCTCGCGTGCGATTCGCGCGGCGGGATGAAGTCGGGCACGGCGGGCAAGCCTTGCAGTTCGAGCCGTTCGTTCGAGAGTTCGCACTTGCCTGAAGGCGTCGGGAAATTTCCTTCGGCGAAGGGCGCGTAAGGCTCCGGCAAGTTCAGGCGCATCCAGCCGCGCTCGCGCAGGGCGTCGAGCGTGATGCCTTCGAGCAGAGGATGGACGAGGTCGAGCGCCTGCCGCGCGATCTCTTCGTCGGAATCTTTGAAGCACTCTTCCTCGAAGCCAAGGCGCGCGGCGAGCAGACGGAAGACTTCCGTGTTCGGCTTCGACTCGTGGAGGGGCGCAATCGCCGGTTCGTTGATCGTCAGATAGAGATGGCCGTAAGCCTTGTGCAGGTCGAAGTGTTCGAGTTGCGTGGTTGCAGGCAGCACGATGTCCGCGAAGTCGCAGGTGTCGGTCATAAACTGTTCGTGCACGACCGTGAACAGATCATCGCGCCGCAAGCCTTCGAGCACCGTCGCCTGTTCGGGGGCGATGGCCGCAGGGTTCGAGTTGTAGACGTAGAGCGCACGGACGGGCGGGTCGTTTACTTTAGTCAGAGCGTCGCCGAGTTGAGACATATTGATCGTGCGCGGCATGGGCTTCGGCAGCAAGTCCGGTCGTTTGATCAGGTCGTGGTTGATGGGGAAGGTGCTGCTCGAAGAGAGCAGTGCGCCGCCCGCGGCGTCGCGCCAGGCGCCCGTGACGGCGGGCAGGCAGGCCACCGTGCGCACGGCCATGCCGCCGCCCGCGTGCCTTTGCAGGCCGTAGTTGAGGCGGATGACCGAAGGGCGCGTGGTTGCATACTCGCGCGCGAGCCGCACGATTGTTTCCGCCTCGACGCCGCAAAGTTCCGCGACACGCGCGGGCGGATAGTCGCGCGCACGCGCTCTCAGTTCGTCCGCGCCGACGGTGTAGCGTGCGAGATAGTCTTTGTCTTCCAACCCTTCGGCGAAGATGACGTGCATCAGGCCGAGTGCGAGCGCGGCGTCCGTGCCGGGAAGCGGGGCGACGTGTTCGTGGCACTGGTCGGCCGTGCGCGTGCGGCGCGGGTCGATGCAGACGAGGCGCGCGCCCTTGTGTTTCGCTTCGAGGATGAACGGCCACAGGTGCACGTTGCTCGTGATGGTGTTCGTGCCCCAGAGGATGATGAGGCGCGCTTCGCCGAAACGTTCGGGATCTGTGCCGAGACGCGCGCCGTTCAGCGAATCGTAACCGGCCATCCCTGCGGACGAACAGATCGTGCGGTCGAGCAGCGATGCACCGAGACGATGAAAGAAGCGCCTGTCCATCGACTCGGATTGGACGAGTCCCATCGTGCCGCAATAACTGTAAGGCAGGATCGTCTCCGCGCCTTCCGGCGACGCGGCGAGCGCGCGGAAACGCGCAGCGATCTCGTCGAGCGCCGCGTCCCAACTGATGCGCTCGAAACGCGCTTCGCCTTTCGCGCCCGTGCGCCGGAGCGGCGTCTGGATGCGTTCGGGACTGTGCGTGCGTTGCTCGTAGTTGGCGACTTTCGTGCAGAGCGTGCCGCGCGTGAAGGGATGTGTGGGGTCGCCCGCGACGCGAACGGCGCGTCCGTCTTCGACCGTGACGAGCATCGCGCAGGTGTCCGGGCAATCGTGCGGGCAGGCCGCGCGAACTATTTTTTGGCGTCTGTTTTCGTCTATCATAGCGCTCAAGTGGCAGTCTCAGCCGATTAACCTTATAATTTACCCGATGGCAATTATGGCACAAATTTCAGAACAGAGCGTGCTCGATGCGCTCCGCACAATCATCGACCCAGATCTGCACAAAGACATCGTGACGCTCGGCTTCGTCAAGGATTTACGCATCGAGGGCGGCGATGTTTCTTTTCGCATCGTCCTGACCACTCCGGCCTGCCCGGTCAAAGAAGAGATGCAGGCGGCCGCGCGCGAGCGCGTCGGCGCGCTTCAGGGCATAACGAACGTGCGCGTCACGATGGACGCGGAAGTTCCCAAAGGGCGCGGCCTCGGCGAGAAGGTAAGCGTGCCGGGCGTGCGCAACATCATCGCGGTCTCTTCGGGCAAGGGCGGCGTCGGCAAATCGACCGTGGCTGTGAACATCGCGGCGGCGCTGGCGCGCGACGGCGCGCGCGTCGGCTTGATGGACGCGGACGTGTACGGGCCGAACGCGCCTTTGATGCTCGGCGTGAGCACGGCGCAGCCGGAGGTGGCGGGCAACAAACTTTTGCCCGTCAAAGCGCACGGCCTCTCGATGATGTCGATGGCGATCCTGAAACCGGGCGACGAGCCGATGATCTTTCGCGGCCCCATCCTGCACGGCCTCGTCCGCCAATTTTTGCAAGACGTGCTCTGGGGCGAACTCGACTATCTCGTCGTAGACATGCCGCCGGGCACGGGCGACGTGCAACTGTCGCTCGCGCAACTCGTCCCCGTGCAAGGCGCAGTCCTCGTGACGACACCGCAGGAGGTAGCCGTGGCCGACGTGCGCCGCGCGCTGCGCATGTTCGAGACGGTGGCCGTGCCCGTGCTCGGCATCGTGGAGAACATGAGCTACTTCGTCGCGCCCGACACGGGGAAACGCTACAACATCTTTGGCGAAGGCGGCGGCCAACGTCTCGCCGAAACTTACGGCGTGCCGTTCCTCGGCGCGGTGCCTCTGGGCCTGGACGTGCGCGAGGGGGGTGACGCTGGTGTGCCCGTCGTGTTGAGCCATCCCGATTCGCCGCAGGCCGAAGCGTTCCGGCGCGTGGCCGAAGAAGTCGCCCGGCAAGTCTCGATTGAGGCGATGAAGCCCGAACTCAAAGTCGTGGTCACGCAGACGCAGTAAAATTGTCGGTGGTCAGTTGTCCTTTGTCAGTTGCCCGTTGCTTGTGGCGAGCGTCGAGGACGGTTAATATTAAGAGCGTCATTGGTTCGTAACAACTGACAAAGCACAAATAACATCTAACTGACGGTTAACAGTCGCATACTGAATTAACGGGTCATCATTTAAGGAGAGAGAAACATGGCAACAGCAACGATGCCGACCGTGACGCTCAACGTGACGGAATCGGCGGCAAACGAGATCAAGAAGTTTATGGCGGGCGAAGAGGGCTTGCCGGAGACGGCGGGCTTGCGCGTGCGCGTCGTGCCGGGCGGCTGCTCGGGTTTCCAGTACAGCCTCAACATCGAAGAAGAGTCGAAGCCCGGCGACCACATACAGGACGCGCACGGCGTGCGCCTGTTCGTGGACATGTTCAGCATGCAGTATTTGAACGGCGTCGAGATCGATTACGTCAACAACGTGATGGGTTCGGGCTTCACCTTCAAGAACCCGAACGCCACGGGCGGCTGCGGCTGCGGTTCTTCGTTCACCGCCTAAAGCCGCGACAGCACTTCGGGCCTTCGGAACACTTCAAGGCGCGAGATGCGAATATGAGCGAGCGCGCTTCGGTATCCTTCTCAGAGGGAACAACCGAAGCGCGCTCGCACGTTCGCGTATCGCGCTGTTCCTTTTTTGTTGTAAACTCTCGCCCGCCAAACGTATCACCCAAAAACTTAAACAGAGGAGCTAACCGAAGAAGATGCCCGTAATCCAAGCCGAGACTGCGACCGGCACGCAAAACATCGAAGCTGAGGCGGGACGCAAACTCGTCCTCGTTCTCGAAGACGCCGGAATCGACATCCTGCACCGCTGCGGCGGCAACGCCAAATGCACCACTTGCCGTGTCGAAGTGTTGGCGGGCGACCCCGGCGAGATCGGTGAACCGGAGCGCGCACGACTCGCACAGGAAACCGGCCTCGCCGAAAACATACGTCTCTCCTGCCAGATGCGCGTCGGGGACGATCTTAAAGTGCGCGTCATCCGCCAGGCCAGCATCGACAACCTCACGCCGGGCAACAGACCCACGGAAGACTGAGAGGTCAGAGGTCAGAGGTTAGAGGTCAGTAAAAACAGACCCGCCGACGAAGATTAGAGCGAAACGGAGAGCAACAGTCAGTTAACACGAAAACTGATTTCACTGATCTCTGACCTCTGACCTCTGACCTCTGGCCTCTGAATTTAATTGCGGCATAGGACGCTTGGTGCTAATCTCTCGCGCGTAACACCTGTTTCAGCCACACCACCATTCAGGCAGAAAAATTCGGAGGTCATATGCTGATCGAGTCGTCCGTTCATCTCCCCTTCGGTTTCGCGATGCTGCAAGAAATCTTCCATGCGCCCGGAGGTGAAGCGCTCGTCCGCGTCCTGTTGCGCTGGGGACACTTCGTCGCCGGCATCACTTGGATCGGGCTGCTGTACTTTTTCAATCTCGTTAACGTTCCCTTCCAGAAAAATCTCGACGCCGACACCAAGAAGAAGGTCAACCCAGACCTGCTCACACGCGCTCTCTGGTATTTCCGCTGGGGCGCGCTCGTGACCGTCTTCGTCGGCCTGATGTATTACGCCATGTACATCTTGAAGGGCGACGTGGTGAACGCCAACGCCAACGGCGGCAACGCCAACACATGGCTCATCCTCATCGTGTGGCTCGTCATCGCCATCGCCACCTTCGCCATCGAGTTTTTCATCATCACGCGCGTGCCCGCTTTGACGAAGGACGGGAAAATCCTGGCCGTCGTCGTCGCCATCCTCGTCATCGTGATGTCGATCATCATCGTCTACTGGCTGAACTCTTCTTTGTCGGCGGGCGGCGACAGCTACGCCAGCAACAAGACGCATTCCATCGGCATCGGCGGCGCGCTCGGCATCATCATGCTCTTGAACGTCTGGGGCATCATCTGGCCTTCGCAGAAACGCATCATCGCCGCCACGGCCGGAACAGGGCCGGCCGCACCTCCCGAACTCGCGCGCCGCGCCTTCCTCGCCTCGCGCACCAACGCCTGGCTCTCGCTCCCCATGCTCTTTTTCATGGCGACCTCGCACGGAGACTACGTCATCCTCGGCAAATAGCCGTTGGCTGGTCAATAGTGAATGGTAAATGGTGAATGGAGAAAGACAGTTCTTCTCTATTCACCATTTACCATTTACCATTCACCTTCTTTCCTCGTCACTGTTTCTTCTCATCCTCTTCACTCATTCGTTACACACGCGCGGCGGTGGCGGGTATAGACTGGCGGGCGTAGAGTCCTTCGCAATCATCCGAGACAAAGTGAGGAGCGAACTCGATGCAGATAAGCAGCAACCCCTATAAGCCCAAACAGTTCGATTTGAGCGGGCTGAACGGCATCTCCGATAAGACTCTGGAGTTGCATTTCAAACTTTACGAGGGCTACGTCAAAGAGACGAACAACTTGACGGAACGCATCTCGAAGTTTCTACAGGACGGCAAAGTGGATCAGGACGAGATGCCCGCTTATTCGGAACTGACCAGACGGCTCGGTTTCGAGTACAACGGCATGGTCTTGCACGAATACTATTTCGGCAATATGAAGCGGCAGGGCACGGGCGACCCCGCCCGCGATTCGAACTTCGTGCGCGTGGCCGAAGCCAGTTTCGGCAGCTACGACATCTGGAAGGCAGACTTCGTCGGCATCGGCAAGATGCGCGGCGTCGGTTGGGCGATGTGCTACCAGAATCCTGCGAACGGCCGCCTGTCGAACCACTGGATCACTCTGCACGAGACGGGCAACGTCTCCGGCTTCACGCCCGTGCTCGTGATGGACGTGTGGGAGCACGCCTTCCTGCTCGACTACATGCCCGCCGAACGACCCAAGTACATCGAAGCCTTCTTCTCCAACATCGACTGGGACGCCGTCGAAGCCCGCCTCAGCACGACGCAACAGTAGGAGCACGGCGCAGCAGTTAGGAGAAAGGGCGTTAGACAAAACTATAGAACTACGAACACACACGCGCACGACACGAAACGAAAGAGCACGAAACGCTTCTTCGTGTTGCTTCGTGTGTGTTCGTGGTTTCATCGGTTTCTGATACGCACTAAAAACTAAAGAGCGGGAGGCAAGCACCTGATCGCTTGCCTCCCGCTTCTTGTCTTTAACCTTTCCCCTTTTCTTCTTATACTCTCACGTGCAATCACTCGGACAATTCACAGGAGGCACTTCTTATGAAACTTCCCGCACGTCTCTTTTTGACGGTCGCGCTCTACAGTCTCGCGGCGCTCGCGCTCGTCGCCGCGTCCGCCTGCACGGCCGCCGACAACTCGAACGGCAACACGACGGCGACCACCAACGTCACGCCGCCCCCGGCCGGTTCGCCTTCTCCCTTAAATCTCACGGTCGCGGAACGCCCGCAGAAGATCAAGGATCAGATGCAGACACGCGGCGAGCAGGACGCGGCCGCGCCCGCCCTGCGCTTCGTCGAACCGCGCGAGGGCGCGACCATCAACGGCTCGACCGTCAACGTCCGCCTCACGCTCGCCGGCGATCTCAAAGGTTACAAGCCCGGCAAAGACCCCGCGACGCAGATGGGCAACCACATCCACGTCATACTCGACAATCAACCCTACGAGGCTTATTACAATCTCGACCAGCCGTTCGAACTCCGCAACGTGACCGAGGGCAAACACACCCTGCGCGTCTTCGCCTCGCGCCCCTGGCACGAGAGCTACAAGAACGAAGGCTCGTTCCAGATGGTCACCTTCACCGTCAAAGGCGGCGGCGACGCCTCGAAGCCCACGACCACTGCCACCGGCCAGACGATGGCCGACAACAGGAACGCGAACACTAACGCCAACGCGAACGCTACCAACTCCAACGCGAACGCGGCCAACTCCAATGCGAACGCGAACGCCACCGCGACGCCCGCGCGCGAAGGCAAAGAGATGGCTTCGAGTCAGGCCGGAGAAGTTGACCGCGCGAAGCCGCTTCTGACCTACAGCCGTCCCAAAGGCGACTACAAGGGTGCGGACGCCGAAGCCATCATGATCGATTTCTGGCTCTCGAACGCCAAACTGCAAGCGGACGGCGGCGACTACCGCGTGCGCTACAGCGTGAACGGCGGCGAGCCGAAGTTCATTGAGAAGTGGGAGCCGATCTGGCTGACGGGTTGGACTGCGGGTAAACACACAGTCAAAGTCGAACTCGTAGACCGCGAGGGCAACGTGGTCGAAAACGGCGGCTACAACACCACCTCGCGCGACATCAACGTCACCAGGTAGCGGCGAAGTTTTATTAACCACAAAGGCGCGTAGATACGAAGAAAATGGATCGTTCTTCGTGTCTTCGTGCCTATGTGGTTAAATTTCCTCGCATGATGAACACGATTGACGAAAAGCGCGTTCGCTTCGCGGCGCTCGCCGCAGAGGCCGCTGCGTGTCGTCGCTGCGAGGCGATGTGCGGGCGCACGGCCGTCTTGAGTCATCTCAACGGAAGCGTCCCGGCGCGCGTGATGTTCATCGGCGAAGCGCCCGGAAGACAGGGCGGCGACCGCACCCGCGTGCCTTTTTCGGGCGACCAGTCGGGGCAGAATTTCACACGCTACATCGCCTCGATCAAACTCGCGCGCGAAGAGATCTTCATCACCAACTCCGTGCTCTGCAACCCGCGCAAAGCGTCGGGCGCGAATCGCAAACCGACGACCACAGAGTCTCTGAACTGCGCCGAATTTTTGCGTCGCCAGATCGAACTCGTCGCGCCGCGGGTCGTCGTCACGCTTGGAGCGGTGGCGCTTGCCGCCCTCTCACGCATTGAGTATCATCAATTCACACTCAAAGAATCGGCCGGCTGCGTGTGCCAGTGGAACGGGCGTCTGCTCGTGCCTCTGTATCATCCAAGCCCGCAGGTGCTCGCCTCGCACCGGCGCGAGGCGGCGCAACTGCAAGACTACGCGGCCGTCGCACGCGCCATCCGCGAGAACGACCCGCCGCCGCAGGAGGCGCGCGAACGAAAGGCGCATTGAAGTTCGCGCGAGAGACGTTAAAGAAGCATGAGCGAAGCCGCACAGGAATTGACAGTTCATAAACTGCCGCTTGAAGAGACACACCGGCAGCACGGGGCGACTTTCACAGAGCACGACGGCTGGCTGCTCCCCGCGCATTACGGCGACGTGCGCGAAGAGTACGAGGCCGTGCGCGGCGTGCGCGGCGCTGGCATCATCGATCTCTCGGCGCGCGGCCGCATCGAAGTGAGCGGCGCGGAAGCGGTGCAATTCTTAAACGGTCTCATCACGAACGACTTGAAGGCGCTTGCGGCGGGCAAATGGATGCACGCTGCCTTCCCCAACGCGCAGGGTCGCCTGCTCGCGAGCGTGCGCGTCATGCGTCCCGGCGAGGAAGAGAAGTTTCTGATAGAGACCGAACCCGTCACGCACGAAAAAGTTTTCCAGACCCTACATCGCTTCACGTTCGCCGGAGACTTTCGCGTGCGCGACGTGACCGCAGAGACCGTGCAGTTTTCACTGCAAGGCGCACAGGCCGAAGCGATCATCGAGTCTGTGTTTGGTAACTCACTTTTGCAAAGAGGGCCGCTTGAGGTCGTCGCCTTCCAGTGGCGCGAGACGCGCGAGGTTGTTTGCGCGACGCACGCGGAGGAAGGCGTCTATGATCTCGTCTGTGATTCAGGCGGCGCGCAAGGTTTGTGGGAAGCGTTGACGAAGGCGGGCGCACGTCCAGTCGGCCAAGATGCTTTCGAGGTGCTGCGCGTAGAGGCAGGCGTGCCGCGTTACGGCATAGACGTGTCTGAGACGAACGTGGTGCTCGAAGCGGTGCGTGAAGACGAGGCCGTCAGCTACACGAAGGGCTGCTACATCGGTCAGGAGATCATCGCGCGCATACACTGGCGCGGCCACGTCGCCAAGCAACTGGCCGGACTCGTCCTAGACAGGGACGCAGACCTGGGCGCAGACGCCAGAGTCAAAACGGCGGACGGCAAAGAGGTTGGGCGCATCACCTCGCACGTCTTCTCGCCGCGCCTCGCGCGCCCGATAGCCCTCGCCATACTCAAGTATGACTACCTGCAACCGGGCACTGAGGTTCGCGTCGTCGCGGGCGAAGCGGAACTGCCCGCGCGGGTTTCGCAGTTGCCCTTCGTGCGCGGCGACTGGTATGCCGCGCCGGGCACTTCAAGCGACGGAGGGGAGACGACAACTTGAGCGAGCAGCAGCCGCCGCCCGACGCCAACTCTTCCGACGCCATCACAGATGACGCCGCGCAGCCACGCGATCTCGATTTCGCGCAAGCGCGCCTCGCCTATTCGATCATCCAGTCGCTTCTCGAACACACCACGGTCTTGAGCGACCTCGTCGCGCTGCTCGCACAGGTCATCGACGAAGACACCACGCGCGCCCTCACGCAGACGCCCAACTGGGCTGCCTACCTCGAAAGCCGACGCCGCATGAAAGCCACGCACGCCGACGTGGAAAAGTTTGCCGAGCTAATGAAGAAACTGGGCGAAGACGAATAGCCCGGCATCTCAACCCCAAGTCTCACTATCTCACGCCCCGCAGTCGCAACATCAACCGCCCGAACAGCAACACAAGTTGCTTTCATTTCCATTCAATAGAGACTTGATGTGTTTCAAAAGAGCGAAGGCTGATTTTCCAGATCGGCGGGGGAGGTGGTGGGCTGGTTGAGGAGGCGTTTGAGTTTGTTGGCCGAGGCGGGGGCGTGGCCTTCGTAGTAGTTGCTGAAGTAGGCGAGGACGCGCGTGCCGCGCGCGCAGAGACGCGTGATGGCTGTGTGCCAGAGTTGAAGGTTGTCGTCCTGAGGGCGTTGGACGCGGTCGAAACGCGTGAGGTCGCGCGCGCCCATGAAGCGTATGTAGGCGAAGTCTGCTTCGATGCGTTCGACGGTGCGGAAGAGTGTGCGGCGCGCGATCCATTGGCCTTCCAAGAGGGTGACGGGAAGTCTGTACGAGGCGAGCAGTTCGATAACTTCGTCCGTGATCCAGGAGGGATGGCGGAACTCGACGGTGAAGGGCAGGTCGGAGGGCAGGTGCGGGAGAAAGGTTTCGAGGGCGCGCAAGTTTTCCGGCACGGCTTCAAACTGCGGGGGGAGTTGGATAAGGACTGCGGCGAGTTTGTCGTGGAGCAGTCGGGCGTGGTCGCAAAACTCCGCGAGCGTGTCGGCGCTTGCTTTCCAGCGCAGGCCGAACTCGTGCGTGATCTGCCGGGGCAGTTTGAGTGCGAAGGTGAAACGCGGGGGCGTGCGTTTGTGCCAGCCATCGACGGTGGCGGCCGAAGGCACGGCGTAGAAGGTGGAATCGACTTCGACCGTCGAGAAGGCGCGCGTGTAATGTGAGAGCATCGCGGCGGGTCGCGTGCCGCGCGGATAGAAGACCGTCTCGTCAGAGGCGGGGCCGGTGACCCAGTCTTCGTAGTTCCAGCCCTGGCAGCCGATCTGCGCGCAAGTGCCGGTTGGCGTCGTGGCATCGTGTGTCTTCATGTGCGGGATAAATTAACCATAAAGAGGCGTGTGCACAAAGGTGAAGGAGAGATGTCGGATGACCGGGCTTGAGTTTGAGTGCGGGTTCAAACTTCGCAGGTGATGAGTTGGATGATACCGAGGGCGTGAGGTTCGATGTGGATGATGCGGAGTCCGGCGCGGCGCGCTTCGTCGGCGGTGCGCCGGTTGAAGTGGTCTTCGCAGAGCGGGACGGTGAAGAAGGAGAGCGCGTCGAAGAGAGGGCCGAGCAGGCCATTGGGGTGAACGTGTTCGAGCAGTACGATGCGGCCGCCCGCGCGCACGACGCGGCGTAGTTCGGCGAAGGCGCGCTCAGGCGAAGCGACGGAGCAGAAGACGAGCGTGGCTAAGGCCGCGTCGAAAGTGTCTGCGGCGAAAGGCAGCGCCTCGGCGCTCGTTTGCACGAGGCGTACGCCCGCCGGGCGCGTTTTCTTTTGCGCGAGACGCAGCATCTTGCGGCTCGGTTCAGTGGCCGCGCCGTGTGCGCCGGGCGGATAGTGTGCGAAGTTGAGTCCCGTGCCCGCGCCGATTTCGAGAAGACGAAACGGGACGCCCTCTTCGCCTTCGCCTCTGAGCGCGCGGAGCGTGGCCGCACGCAGACGTGTGAGGATCAGGCGTTCGAGCGGACGCATGGCGCGTTCATAGTGCGGCGCGAAGGCGTCGTAGATCGGCGGTGGTGTGGTCGGCGTCGCAGTCTGCAAACGTCTGCTACCTCAAGTTGCGGTCGTTCTGCATAAAATTGAAGGGTGGCATTCAAAAATATGGATCAGGTCAAAGGCGCGCAGGCGGAATTGGTTAGATAATGCACTTTAATGTGCACTTGCCTCGTGCGGGCATACTGCTTGCCTAATCCTTTGAAGATTAACAGAAGAATGACGCCGCTCCTTCCTCGGGAAGACTTCGACCCTCGCCGGAGTTTAAACCAAAGGGCGGCGACACAAAGGGTCGTCCGTCCGAAACAGCAGCGGCACGAACGCTCTCAAGAAAGCCGCCGCCCCGGACGACTACCGAGTTAACTCGAACTTCAAACCATCTCCGTCACCTTACCGTCAAAAGGAGTGAAGAAATGTCGAGAGTGATCAGACAGCTACTCGTGTTGCTCGTGTTACTCGCGGTCGCGTTGGTGTCTGCGTCGGCGCAGACCACCGGCTCGATTTCCGGCATCGTTCAGGACGAGAAAGAGGCCGCCCTCCCGAATGCCACCGTGACGGCGCGCAACGTCGAAACCAACATCTCGCGCACCATCCAGACCAACGACGAGGGGCGCTACAGCTTCGCCAATCTGCCGGTCGGCCGTTACGAGGTGACGGTCGAAGCGCCCAACTTCTCGAAGTATGTGCAGACAGGGATCGTGTTGTTGCTCAACCAGCCCGCCGTCGTGGACGTGACGATGAAACTCGGCGGCGTGGCCGAAGTCGTCACCGTGACGGAGAACGCCGCGCTGCTCAATACGACGAACGCAGAGGTGAGCACGCGCTTCGACTCGCGACGCCTGTCGGAACTTCCCATTGCCACCAATCGCAGCGTCTACAACATCGCGCTCTCCGCGCCGGGCGTTAGCCAAACCGTCACGGGGCAATCGCAGTTTGCTTCCAGCATCGGCTTTTCGGCAAACGGCGGACGCACGCGCTCGAACAACTTCATGATCGACGGGCAGGACAACAACGACTTCGGCGTGGCGGGTGCGACCGTCGGCCTCAACAATCCCGATCTCATTCAAGAGGTGCGGCTCGTCACCAACCAGTTCTCGGCCGAGTTTGGCCGCAACGGTTCGGCCGTCTTCAACGCGATCACCAAGAGCGGCACGAACGAGTATCACGGCAGCGCTTTCATCTTCCACAACAACAACGTGCTGAACGCGTGCAGCAACCTCGACAAGAACAGCGGCTTCTGCGGACAGCCGGGCACGCCCAATTTCCGCACCGAGAAGCGCCCCTACCGCAACGAAAATCAAGCGGGCTTTACGCTCGGCGGCCCCCTCCACATCCCGCGCTTCGGCGAAGGCGGACGCGGCTACATCAGCGGGCGCGACCGCACTTTCTTCTTCTTCTCCCTGCAACGCTGGTGGGATAGACAGTTCAACGCGGGCTTCACCATCAACGGCGTGCCGAACGCCGCCGGACTCGAAGCTCTGCGCGTCGGAGCGGGCAATCGTCCGCAGGTCGCCGCGCTGCTCCGTTTCCTCCCGGCCGCCAACGGCGCTTGCACCGGCACGGCCGCCGTCTGCAATCCTTTGACCTTCACGGCCAACGGGCAAACGTTCATAGTGCCGAAAGGCTCGCTCACCAACGCCAACCTGCTCCGCATTAATGATTGGCAACAGTCGATCCGCATCGACCATAAACTCAGCGAGAAGCACACGCTCTTCGGTCGCTACATCTACCAGGATCAAGATCAGACCGGCAGCGGGCAGGCCACGCCCTCGGGCCTCAGCCAGGACTCGCTCGTGCGCAGTCAGGCGGTCAACGTCTCGATGAACAGTTTGCTTTCGTCGCGCATCGTGAACGAACTGCGCGGCGCTTACCTGCGGCAAAATCAGTTCTTCACGGGCGCAGACCCGGAAGCGCAACTCATCCCCTCAATCGAGATCAGTTCGCTCGGTCTGACCGGCTTCAACGCCGCCATCAACCGCACGGCTATCGGCTTGGCCGTCAACCTCCCGCAGTTCGCCACGCGGCAGACCTACCAGTTGCAGGACAATCTTTCCATCGCGCAGGGCAATCACAACTGGAAGTTCGGCGTGGACATTCGCCGCAACCAACTCAAGCAATTCTTCGTGCCGACCATTCGCGGCCGACTAACCTACGGCACGCTGCAACGCTTTGTTGACGACATCGCCGAAGGAGCGACCATCAACAAGCCGCTCGCGGGCGGGCAGGAGATCACCTACTACGATTGGCACGACGTTTTCGCCTACGGCATGACCGAGTGGAAAGTCAGGCCGAACCTCACGCTGACGCTCGGCGTCCGTTACGAATCGCCGGGACAGCCCATCGCCGACCTGACCGAAATCAACGACCGCATCGTCGCCGCTGCGGGCAACGACGAGCGCTTCCGCTTCACGCCCGTGCCCGAACGCGACAATAACAACTTCCAGCCGCGCGTCGGCTTCAACTGGAATCCGCGCACGAGCGAAGACGGCATCCTCGGCTTCATCACGGGCGGCGACAAGTTGGTGATTCGCGGCGGCTACGCCGTCACGCACGACTACGCTTTCACCAACATCGCCTCCAACATCGCCAGCGCCTTTCCGTTCCTCGCCGCCGCCAACCTCTCGGCCACGCAGCAATCTGACGGTCTGCTCGGCGTCTCGAACGCCTTCACGGCTCTGCCGGCCGTGCAGGGCGCGACCGGCCTCAACCCGAACCGCCTGACGCGCACCATCGTCGCCGAAGATTTCCGCTCGCCCTACTACCAGCAGTTCAGTCTGGAAACGCAGCGCGAACTGACGCGCGATGTCGTCCTACGCATCGGCTACGTCGGCACGAAGGGCACGGCGCTGTTCCAGTCCATTGACGGCAACCCGCGCCGCTTGAACACCGCCTCGTGCGTCGAGTCCAACGCGGACACTTGCCGCGTCAACTCTCTGCAAGGGCCGATTCGCCTGCGCGCGAACGCCGCTTCGTCCATCTATCACTCGATGCAGATCAGTCTCGACAAACGCCTCAGCCGCAGCTTCAGCGCGGGCGCGCACTACACCTGGAGTTCATTTATCGACACGGCCTCGGAGATCTTCAATCCTTCGGGCGCGGAGGTGGCCGTCTCGCAAGACTCCTTCAATCGCAGCATTGAGCGCGCGCGTTCCAGCTTCGACCGCCCGCATCGCTTCACCGGCAACGCCGTCTACGAGTTGCCCTTCTTCCGCGATCAGGAAGGCGTGATCGGACACGTCCTCGGCGGCTGGCAGGTCAATTCGTTCTTCACCTTCCAGAGCGGCTCGCCCTTCACGGTCTTGCAGGGCACAGACCCTTCGTTCTCGCTCTCAGGCATCTCCGATCTCGTCGGCAACTCGATCCGCCCGAACATCAACACGAGTCTCCCGCTCGGCCAGATGTCGGTTGAAGAGATTCGCGTGGCGGCGGGCGCGGCGGGCGCGGCCAGCTTCTTCACGCCCGTGACGGCGGCGCAGCGCGTCGGCAATGCCGGTCGCAACATCCTGCGCACGGACGGTATCAACCGCGTGGATTTCGGCATCCTGAAGAACACGCGCATCTCCGAAAATCAACGCGTGCAAGTGCGCGCGGACTTCTTCAACCTGACGAACACGCGCGACTTCGGCGTGCCCGAAGGACGCATCAACAACGGCAACTTCCTCAACCAGTGGGGCACGAATGGCGGCAACCGTCGCGTCATTATCGGCCTCCGCTACGTCTTTTAACTCGCCCACGCTTCACGCGCGCACGCGAGTCTTCTTTAACGAAAGCTCGCGTGCGCGTGCATTTTTACAGTTCAAGGAGGGGAAAGATGAGACATCTGGCTTTAGTGTTCCTGCTTCTCGCGGCGGCCGTCTCCGGCGCTCGCGCACAACAACAGGCGGCGTCAACTTCAACCGACAATCCGCCCGGCCTCGAAGTCGTCAAATATAGTTGGTCGAAGGAGCGCATCGGTTGGGAGCGCGATCCGTTTAGCGGCCCGGTCGAGAATTTCGATCAGATGCGCGTCCGCACGCGCAACGAAAAGCGCATCAACGACGCCAAGCGCGACGGCAACGCCGCCGAACTTGATCGCGTCACGCGCGAGGCGAAGGCAGACGCGGCCAACGTCGAAGGAATACGACGCGGGCAGGAGCAGCCGCCGCGCTACGGCTTCATGTACAAAGTCTCGATCAGGAATACGGGCACGTTAGTTATCAAGTCGCTCGACTGGGATCACGTCTTCTTCGACACGGACACGAAGATCGAAACCGGCCGGCACAAGTTCACCAGCGACGAGAAGATCGCGCCCGGCAAACAGAAAGAGTTCAGCGTCTTCGCTTCGTCTCCGCCGTCGAGCACGGTCAGCGTCCACAAGTTGCAGAAGCGCGAGCGCGAGCAGGTCGGTGAAACAATCGTCGTCGTGCGCGTCGTCTACGCCGACGGCTCCGTCTGGGAACGACCGTAAACTCAAACCACGCCACACACGCACCTGCACAACCCGACGCACACAAGCCGACAGCCACGCGCGGGAACAAATCCCTGCTGCGCGCGTCTAACTTTCACGTCTGATGTTCACAGCGCTGGTGGCATGCGGCCGCCAATGCTGTGCGCGTGAGATGTAAGGAGCGTGAGCGATGCGTCTGGCGTGCAAGACGAAATTTGAGAAGGCATGGATTGTGGGGAGCGTGCTCATCATAGTCACGCACGCGCTGTTGACAGATGCACGGTCGGGTTATGCTCCGTCCAGCGCGCCGCTGAGAGAATGGCTTGAACTGTTGATGATGGCGCTTTCGTTTCCGCTCGGCGGGCTAACGATCTTCGTGCTGCACGACCTCACATTCTGGTGCGATGCCTGTCGCAATCTGGAGTTCCTCCTGGATTGGCCGACGTTTCTTTTCGCCGGTTACGTTCAATGGTTCTGGATGCTGCCCGAATTTTTGCGGAGCAGAAAATTGACTTTCCTCGATCTCAAGCCACCGCCGCAAGCGGCCACTCCGAAAGACTTCCCCGTCGTTAGCGAAACTACGCCCGCGCAGCTTTCAACAACACCCGCGCAGCTTTCAACCACACCTGCGCCGCTCTCAAACGCGTCGCCCCGTCCTTGCGCCGCGCCGCTCCCCGCCTTCGACGCCGCAGCCTTCGCGCCCATGTTCGTTGAGTTTGACGAAGCGGGACAGACGGCGCTCGACAAAGTTTTTCAAGCGCCGCCTCGCGCGCCCGCACAACTCTCTGCGTCCCCCGTCGAAACAATTTTCCCGCGTGTGAGTTGACAAACGCGACCGTCCACGGCGCGGCTTGACCTTGTCGGCAGCCGGTGCTAGGTTGTTCGTCCGCGCTGCGCATAATCTAAAAGACTGGTAGATGAACAGCAGCACGCGGCGCGCAGTCGCGGTGAAAGCGCCGCGTCTCGATCTTTGTCACGCAAATAATGTGTATCGCTATTCAACCGTCGCGCGCGGCTTGCAAGCCGCAGGACGCGCACGTCGGTTGACCGTCGCAGGTGTGTCTCGCGCTTTCACAAGGAGCGCGGGCGACAAGGGAAGTCGGGTGTAAAGCCCGCACGGTTCCCGCCACTGTAGACCGGCGATTGTGTCGTGCGCCTTTGGAAGTTTCAGGTCACTCGTCCCCACGCGGGGGCGGGGAAGGCTGCGCGTGCGACGCGTCTGAGCCGGGAGTCAGGAAACCTTGCCTGCATCAAGAGACGGAGGCGACCGCTGACGCTCCGGGAAAGGGCGAGTGGCTTAAGTTTCAGAAGTACGCGCGACGGGCAAAGTTCAAAGCGCGGCCTCAAGGATTGTTGTTCTTCAACCTTGAGGTCACACGCTTTGCTTCCGCCGAACGACTTTCGACGCGCCCTCGATCTTGCCACGGCAGGATCGAGGGCGCGTCTTTTTTTGCAACGACGACGCGGCGCCAAGGTGTCGCTCGCCATCGGCCTCTCAACCTGTTCTTTCGCGCGCGTTCGTCCTCCAGCATCGTCACGGGAGGAGACGAAAGGAAATGACTAACACACGATTCGATCACAATTCACTCGCGGATAAATTGTCGCGCGGCCTGTGCCTTCTGCCGGCACGCAAATTTTTACGCGCCTTCGCGTTCGTCATGTTGTGCGCGCCTGTCCTGTTCGCGCAAGGGAGCGCGCCTGCGACCTCGACAATCGCAGGGCGTGTGACCGACGCGCAGGGCGCAGGGCTGGCGGGCGCAATCGTGACGCTCTACGCGCGCGCGCCGCAGCTTCAACGTCTCACGGCCGTCACCGACGCGTCGGGCGCGTATCGCTTCGAGAATCTCGCGGCGGGCGAATATCTCGTCGAAGCGGACGCGCGCGGCTTTGCGCCCGCCGTCGCGCAGAAAGTTCGCGTCGAGCGTGGGCTTGCGACCACGCTCGACCTCGTACTGGAAGTGGCGGGCGTACGCGCCGAAGTCGTCGTCACGGCGGCCGATGTGCCGCAACCTGTGGACGAAGTGTCGAAGGCCATCACCACTCTCGACGCACGCGAGTTTGAAGAACGCGACGAGTATTCCATCCCCGAAGCCTTGCGCGTCGTGCCCGGCCTGCGCGTGCAGCAACTCGGCGGCCCCGGCGCGCTCTTTTCCATCAAGATGCGCGGCCTGCGCAATCAAGACACCGCCGTCACGATTGATGGGCTGCGCTTTCGCGATCCTTCGTCGCCGCAGGGCGATGCTTCCAGCTACTTGAGCGACCTGCACGCGACGAATATCAGCCGCGTCGAAGTCTTGCGCGGTTCGGGTTCGTCGCTCTACGGCACGAACGCCATCGGCGGCGTCGTCAACGTCATCACGGACGAGGGAGGCGCTCCCATGCGCGGAAGCCTGCTCGCGGAAGGCGGCGGCCTCGGACTCTTTCGCGGGCGCGCGCAACTGGCGGGGGGCACAACTTCGAATCGCGTCGCTTACAGCGCAGGCGTCTCTCACTTCAACGTCGCGCGCGGCATAGACGGCGACGACGCGGCGCGCACCACGAGCGGGCAGGGACGCGTCCTCTTTCGCCTGACGCCGACCACGTCTCTCAGCGCGCGTCTCTATGCGGCCGATTCTTTCACTCAACTCAACGAAGACGCGCGCCCCGTCGCCGGAGGCACGCCGCTGCCCGCAGGCATCGTGCCCGCCGTCCCGCTCGCACGCACGGAATTGCGCCGCTTTGAAACGGGCACGCCAGACTTTCAGTTGACGAACGGCACGGCCACCTTCATCCCTTCGACGAACGACGCGGACGCAGCGCGCGCCACACGCTTCTTCTCCGGCGCGCTCGTCTTCAACGGCCGCCCCACGGAGAACTTCGGCTACACCGTCTCCTATCAAGGCACGCGGACGGACGGCGCGTTCTACGACGGCCCCGCCGGGACAGGCTTCGAGCCCGCGGGCACGACGCGCGCGGATTTCGACGGTCGCGCGCACACCCTGAACGCGCGAATCGACTTGCGACTCGGCCGCGCGAATCTCCTGACGGCCGGTTACGAATTCGAGCGCGAACGTTTCATCAATCGCTCGCTCACTTCATTCGCGCCGGCGGACGATTATTCCGTAGACGTGACGGAGCGCAGTCATTCCTTCTACGTTCAAGATCAGTTGCGCCTCTTCCAGGATCGCCTGCAACTGTCGGCCGCGTTCCGCACGCAGCGGTTCGCGCTCTCGCGTCCGACGTTTGCGCCCGACGCGTCGTCGCCCTTCGCCGGTTTCAGTTTCGACGCTCCGGCCAATGCCTATACGGGCGACGGCTCCATCGCCTACTCTTTCCGCACCACGAACACGAAACTCCGCGCACACGTCGGCAACGGCTACCGCGCGCCCTCGCTCTACGAACGCTTCGGCAGTTTCTTCGATCCGCGCCCCTTCGGCGGCGGCACTCCGCGCTTCAACGCCTTCGGCGACCCGCGCCTCCGTCCCGAACGCTCAATCGCCTTCGACGCCGGACTCGATCAAAACTTCGCACGTCGCCGCGCGCGCGCGTCCTTTACCTACTTCTACACGCGCTTGCAGGAAGTGATCGCCTTCGATTTCACCGGCCTCGTCGTGCAGCCCGATCCGTTCGGGCGCTTCGGCGGCTACGTCAACACGCGCGGCGGGCTGGCGCGTGGCCTTGAACTCGAATTCGAGACCGCGCCCACGCGCACGCTCGACCTGCGCGCCTCTTACACCTACACGAACGCCGACGAACGCACGCCGCGCGTCGGCAACGTGATTCGTTCCTTCGCCATCCCCGATCATCAATTCAACCTGACGGCGACGCAGCGCGTCGGCAGTCGTCTCTGGTTCAACTTCGACCTGACGACATCGAGCAACTATCTTGCGCCCATCTTCAACCCGGCGACTTTCAACAGCATCGTCTATCGCTTCGACGGAATCCGCAAAGCCGATGCGGGCGCGAACTACACGTTGCCGCTCGGCGAGTCGCGCAGTTTGCGCTTCTTCGGTTACGTTGAAAATCTGTTCGGGCAGGAGTATTTCGAGAACGGCTTCCGCATGCCGGGTCGCACGGGCAAAGCGGGCGCGCAGTTCAGTTTTTAGTTGGAATGAGTGCCGAACGAAACAAGCAGCCACTTGTCGAGGGCGAGGATTTTTATTGGGAGGGTGGGGCGATGGTCTTCACGGCGCGCTTTCTCGCGCGTCGCGGTTATTGCTGCGGGAACGGCTGTCGCCATTGCCCTTATGAATTTAAGAAGGAGGCACGCGAAGATGAAGAGTTGGAGAAACCGGAGGCGCGCTGACTATTTGCGCGCTCTGCTCATCGCGTTCGTCGCGCTTGCCACACCGGCCTGCGCCGCCTGCCGCGACGTGGTGTACGTGGAGACGGGACGGGGCGCGAAGGAGGCAGCGACGAGCGCGCCGGCGGCCGAGTTGCCGCAGCGGATCATCTCGCTCAGCCCGAGTACGACAGAGGTGCTCTACGGCGTGGGCGCGTTCGAGCGCGTGGTGGCCGTGTCGGACTACGACAAGTTTCCGCCGGAAGTGTCGAGGCTTCCGAAGATCGGCGGGTGGAGCAACACGAATCTGGAACAGGTCGCCGCGCTCAAGCCCGACCTCATCGTGATGACCTCGTCGCAAGCACCGCTCATCAAGGATAAACTGGACGCGCTCGGCGTGCGCACGCTGACCGTGCCGAGCTTCACGCTCGCGGATACGCTGGCGAGCATCGAGCAGATCGGCGCGGCGACGGGACGCGTTGAAGAAGCGCGCCGCCTCGCTGCCGAAGTGCGGGCGAAACTCGAAGACGTGCGCTCTCGCACGCGCGAGTTGCCGCACCCGCGCGTGCTGTGCATAGTGGATCGCGTGCCGGGCACGTTGCGCGGTCTGTATACGGCGACGCGCGGCAGTTTCTTCGTCGAGTTGATCGAGATCGCGGGCGGCGAGTCCATTGCGCCCCCGGCCGCGAACGGCTTCGGGCAGATCAGCAAAGAGGCCGTCGTCTCTCTGAACCCGGACATCATCTTCGACATGCTGCAAAGCGGCGAAGGCGCGCTCGCGGAGAACACGCAGGAGGTGTGGAAGGAACTGTCGAACGTGCGCGCGGTGCGCGAGGGACGCGTCTATCGTCTGAACGACGAGTCCATGCTGCATCCTTCGCAGTTCGTCGGCGACACGGCGCGCAAGTTCGCTGAGTTGATCCACCCGTCGGCCTTCGGCGCGAAGGGACAATGATATAAAGAAGTTGTTAACCACAGATACGCGAAGACACGAAGAAACCAGGTTTTAACTTTGTGTCTTCGTGTCTTTGTGGTTAATTCTTCGGTCTCGACATGGATAACTCTGCACAGTTAAGCGACGAAGGACGCAAGGGCGAGGTGTTGCTCGAAGCGCGTGCGCTGCATTTCGCCTATGCGCCGGGGTTGCCGGAGGTGCTCTGCGGGGCGTCGCTGGCGCTGAGGCGCGGCGTGCTCGCGGCGCTCATCGGCGCGAACGGTTCGGGGAAATCTTCGCTCATACGTTTACTCGGCGGCATCGCAGAGCCGACGCGCGGTGAAGTGCTCTTTGCGGGCGTGTCGCTGCATACGCTCGAACCGCGCGCGCGTGCGCGCCGCATCGCATACGTGCCGCAGGCGTCTACGAGCGTCTTTCCTTTGACCGCGCTCGAAGTGGTCTTGATGGGACGCAGCCCTTACACATCGCGTTTTCGTTTCGAGAACGCGCGTGACATACGCGTGGCGGAGGATGCTCTCATGGCCGTCGATGCCGCGCATCTGGCCGCGCGCACCGTGACGGAACTGTCGGGCGGCGAGCGGCAACTCGTCGCGCTCGCACGCGCTCTCGCGCAAGAGCCTGAGTGCCTGCTGCTCGACGAGCCTTCGTCCGCGCTCGACTTGAAACACCGCGCCGGCCTGCTGCGCCACCTCGGCCGCCTGCGCGACGAACGCGGTATCACCGCACTCGTCGTCACGCACGATCTGCAACTGCTCGACCCGGCCTTCGATCAAGTGTTCGCTATGCGCGAAGGTTTAGTTGTGGCCGAGGGTGCGCCCGTCGAGGTCTTACGCGACGAAGTGCTCGCTGGAGTTTATGCGGACGAGCACGTGCGCGCCCGCCGCGCTTTCGGGCGCACGTTCGTGTGGTCGGAATAAACTAGCGCGCGAGGGCTGGCGGCGGGAAGACGAGTCGCAAGAGACGTAGCAGCAGGGTGCGCCGGAAGCGAAATGGCAGAGTGCGCCGGAGACGATAGACTAAAGTTGTGATCGCAGGTCAACACACAGAAACCGGAAGGCAAAGAACGCACGGGGCGGGTCGTCTGCCGCGCGCGTTGTTGCTGCTCGCGTTGGTGCTCGTCGTCTCGACCGTCGTTGCGCTCTGGGCTGGCTACGCGCCGATTGCGCTGCGAGACCTGCGCACAGACGAGACGACGCGCGTGCTCTTTTTTCGCCTGCGTCTGCCGCGCGTGTTGATGGCGGGGATGGTGGGTGCGTCTCTGGCGATGGTCGGAACTTGTCTGCAAGCGCTGTTTCGCAATCCGCTCGCGGAGCCTCTGACGCTCGGCGTCTCGGGCGGCGGCGCGCTCGGCGCAAGCCTTGCAATCGCCTTCGGGTTCGGCGCGAAGGTGGCGGGCGTGCCGTTCGTCTTCCTCGCAGCGTTTGCGGGCGCAGGCGCGGCGATGCTCGTCGTCTACAGGCTGGCGCGCACGGGCGCGGTCGTGATGCCGGGCGCGCTCCTTCTGGCGGGCGTCGTGTTGAACTTCGTCGCGGCCTCGTTCGTCGTCATCATTCAATACTTCACAGACTACTCGCGCGCGCTGCAAATTCTGCGCTGGACGATTGGCAGTCTCGACGTGGTCGGCTTCGACCTGATCTGGCGGATGCTCCTGTTTCTCGTGCCGGGCTGGGTGGTGCTCGCACTGATGGCGCGCGACCTGCACTTGATCGCTCTGGACGAAGAGACGGCGGCGAGCCTCGGCGTCAACGTGCGCCGCAGCGAGAGACTCGTCTATGCGGCCAGTTCTTTGATTGTCGGCGTGACGGTGGCCGTCGGCGGCACAATCGGGTTCGTCGGCCTGATCGTGCCGCACGCTGTGCGCTTGCTCTTTGGAGAAGACGTGCGCGTCATTCTGCCGTGCGCCTTCCTGCTCGGCGCGGCCTTTCTCATGCTGGCCGACGCCCTTGCGCGCACGGTCTTGGGCGTCGGCGAACTGCCGGTCGGCGCAATCACGGCGCTCGTGGGCGGCCCCGTCTTTCTCTGGCTCTTGAGACGACAGCAACGTCTGGCGACAATGTAAAGAGCAGAGGTCAGAGGTCAAAGGTTAGTGAAAGACAGTTTTTGTTTTAACTAACCTCTGACCTCTGACCTCTGCATTCCGAAGGAGTGCTTATGAGCATAGCAACGAAGGCGGGCGATAAGGGGCAGACGGGTTTGATCGGCGGCGAGCGCGTGTCGAAGGCCGACCTACGCGTCGAGGCTTACGGGACGATTGACGAGTTGACTTCCGCGCTCGGCTTCGCGCGCTCGATCTGCGACGACGCGGAGGTGCGCGAGTTGACCAAAGAGATACAGCGCGAGTTGTTCGCCGTAAGCGGCGGCGTGGCGAACCCCTTGGGCGCGCGGAAAGAGCCGCCGTATGTGACCGAGGCGATGGTCGAAGCCCTGACGGCGCACGTCTCTCGCATCGAAGCGTTAGAGGGTATTTTGTCCGATTGGTCTCTGCCAGGCGACCACGCGGCGGCAGCCGCTTACGACGTGGCGCGCACCGTCTGTCGCCGCGCCGAGCGCTGTGTCGTGCGTCTCGTGGAAGCGGGCGAGGAAACCGCTCCGTACGCGGTCGCCTACCTCAACCGTCTCTCAGACCTGCTCTGGCTTTTCGGCCGCCTCCTCGAACTGCGCGCAGGGATTGACACGCGCCTGCGCGACGACGAACACAAAGGGCCGCGCTGGTCGCGCGCATGGTAACGGGAAAGAGAAAATGACGCGGCGCAGGCGTGTGCGTCGAGCCGTGAGTTCTCGCAGCGGAGAAATTCGTCGCGCCGGAGGAAGCTAAAATTCGATACATGCCGGGCGCGCATTATCTTTGCTCGACGCCTTGTCGGTCAGAAGCAGTCGGTAAAAATTCGGCGGCGGCTCGACCCTCTGCTCGTTAAAGAGCGGCCAGCAGGCGCTCGTCTGTCGAGCCTCTAATTTCTTCACCTCAGAGTAGACGCTTCTACCACGCGGGGTGCGCTCCTCTTTATCTTTCCCGAGCATCCATGCGGACTCGACGCGCTCGGACTCGATGACGACGAGCCAACGGCCTTTCTCGTCCGGCTCGATGTAGATTTTGTACTCTATGGAATCATCGCAGCCCTCCGGGTAGACGAGGCAATCGGCCACCAGAAAGTAGGTCAGGCGTTTTTGTTGCCACTGCCGCCACAGGTAATCTCGCGCCTTCAACTTCAGTTCTTCGATCTCTTTAGGGTCGCGCCACGACAGTTCGTAGCGTTCTCCGATCTCGTAGCGGTTCAGGTCGCGCGGCTTTGTCTCCCGCTGCTCCTTCTTCTCCTGCGCCGGATGCGCGCTCGCGTGTAGAGTGAAAAGCAGCAGCATCGAACAGCATAACTTTCGTAAGAGCATCTTCCAGTCCTTTCCCCGGCGCGTCAGCGATTGACGAGGCAGTTACGCCGCGCCGATCAGCAACATCATCACGACTTGGCGTTCGCGTGCGCCGTCGAACTCGCAGAGGAAGATTCCCTGCCAGCGCCCCAGGAGAAGTTCGCCGTTGTGGAAGGGGATGGTGAGACTCGTGCCGACGAGCGTGGTCTTGATGTGCGCGTCGGAGTTTTCTTCGCCGTGGCGAAAGCCCGCGCCGTGCTGCGGGACGAGTGCGCGCAGGTGCATCAGCATATCGCGCGGCACGTCAGGGTCGGCGTTCTCGTTGATGGTCAAGCCCGCCGTGGTGTGTTGCACGTAGAGCGTGCAGACGCCCTCGCGCGCACCCGACGCCGCGAGCCTGCGGCGCACCTCGTCTGTGAATTCGACCAACTGCTCGCGCTCGCGCGAACGCACTTTGATGATCTCCATAAGCCTCCCTCTCCGCCGCCGCTTCAAAACTCACGAAATAATCGCCGATAAAAATTGACGCGTAGCCTGCGCTATACAATAATACGCCCCGCTTCACATCTCGCAGAGCAGTCCCTCGCCGCCAGCTTGCCGTTTAACTGCGCAGCCCCGACTTGAACCCGCACGCGCCGCCGAAGCCTGAACCCAGCGAGCGTGCCCGTCCCACACAGCAGATTTAATCACCCCACTTCTTGAGGAGCAAAAAAAAGAGATGAGTAACAGCAATCCAACGCCGGGTAAACATACCGTCAGCTCCGGTGAAACCCTCACCATCATCAGCCGGAAACATGGCGTCACGCTCAAAGCACTGCTTGACGCCAATCCAAATATCAAAGACCCGGATCGCATCAGCATCGGGCAGGTGCTTAACCTTCCGGCCGGACGAGTTGAGGTGCCCCCGCTCGACCCTGTGCCGCTTCCAGCGCCGCAAGCAGCCGGCGCGGCGACGGCGGCGTTGATGTCAGCGGCCTTCGCTGCAATGGACAAGCGCGGCAAAGCTAAAAAGATTCACCCGGTTCTCAGAGAACGTCTGGCTCTGCTAGCTGTGGTGCTGGAAGGGAGGGGCATGAAGGTTCTCATCACGGACGGGATGCGGACTTTCGCGGAGCAGGACGAACTGTTCAAGAAAGGTCGTCGAGGTATCCCCGGAGAGGATAAAGTGACCTTTGCGCGCGGCGGTCAGAGCAACCACAACTACGGCTTGGCCGTTGACCTGTACCCGGTCTTGCCCGACTCTACGGGAAAGGAGAAGGTCTTTACCGATATCCCGAAGAATTCTTCCGTGGAGTTCAAACGCGCCTTCGACCGGATTCAGCGGACGGCAGGCGAGGAAGCCGAAGGTCTCGGTCTCTTCTGGGGCGCGCGCTTCAGGGGCATCGTGGACACGCCGCACATCCAACTGCTCGCGGAAAGTAATATGAAGCCCGCCGAATGTCTGAGGATTATGACGCGAAACGGCGGTAGTCTCGATGCGGTCTGGGAAGAAGCCGCACGACGCGTCAAGCCGCTCTCCTGATTCTTCCGAGTTAAAAACAATCAGCACAGTTAAAGGTCTTCGCGCTCAAGCGGACAGTTGCGCGCGCGACCTCGATGCGGTCTTTCCGCGCCGGGTCGCGCGCGCGTGTTTGAGGAGCGGCAGGCGTATGCGGAAGGTCGCGCCGTGCCCTTCGCCCGCGCTTTCGGCCGCCACAGTCCCGCCGTGCAGTTCGACGAGGCGGCGGACGATTGCGAGGCCGAGTCCGAGGCCGCCGTGCTTGCGCGTGCTCGTGCTGTCGGCCTGACGAAAGTGCTCGAAGACATGCGGCAGAAACTCCGGAGTGATCCCTGCGCCGTCGTCCGCGACGACGATCTCGGCCTGCGCGCCCGTGCGCTTGAGCGAGATTTCCACGCGCCCGCCCACGGGCGTGAACTTAACGGCGTTCGACAACAGATTCCAGATCACCTGCTGCATCCGGTCGGGGTCGCCCGACACCATGCCGACGTTTTGACTGATGCGCGAGACGAGTTTGATTGACTTGGCTTCCGCCGCCGGATGCACCACGTCCATGGCCGCCGCGACGACGGGCGCGAGTTCGAGCGGTTGCACGTCGAGACGAAGTTTGCCGGAGATGATGCGCGAGATGTCGAGCAGGTCGCCGACGAGTTGCGCCTGTGCGCGCGCGCTCGATTCGATCACGTCGATGGCGTGGCGCTGTCCCTTCTCGTCGAGCATGCCGAGTTTGAGCAGTTCCGCCCAACCCATCATCGAGGTGAGAGGCGTGCGCAGTTCGTGCGAGACGGTGGCGAGGAAAGTGTCTTTGGCGCGGTTGGCTTCTTCGGCCAGACGGTAAAGCCGTTTCTGATCGTCGATGTCCGTGTTCGTGCCGAACCAGCGGATGATACGCCCCGTTGCGTCGCGCATCGGCAGAGCGCGCCCCAGATGCCAGCGGTAATCGCCGTCTGAACCGCGCCGCAAACGAAACTCCACTTCGTAAACTTCACCGGTCGCAAGCGACTTGTGCCAGCGTTCGAGACAGTCGGGCAGATCGTCCGCGTGGATGACCTGCTGCCAGTTGTCGCCGACGATCTCGGTGTCTGTGCGCGAGAAGTATTCGACGGTGCGTTGGTTGACGTAATCGAGCGCGCCGTCCGGCTGCGCCGTCCAGACCTGCTGCGGGATCGACTCTGCGAGGAAGCGATAACGCTGCTCGTTGGCCTCGGCCGCGGCGCGCACCTCTTGCTCGCGCGCCAGCAACTCGATGCGCTCCTGCTCGGCGCGCTCGCGCTCGGTTCGTTCGCGTTCGAGTTTTCGATTCAGTTCGGAGAGCGTGTGCGAGTTGCGGCGCAGTTCGAGTTGTGTCGCGGTTTGGTGCGCGAGCACGCGGAGGGCTTCCAACTGTTCTTCGTCGAGCGTGCGCGGAACGCGGTCAATGACGCAGAGCAGGCCGAGCGCGTGCCCGTCCACAGTGATGAGCGGCGCAGCCGCATAAAAACGGACGTATGGTTCGGACAGAACGTATGGGTTGTCGGCGAAACGCTGGTCGAGGCGGGCGTCTTCGATGATGAAGAGTTCGGGGTTGTTAATGGCCTGAGCGCAGAAGGTTGATTCGCGCGGCAACTCTTTAAACTCGATCCCGACCTTCGCCTTGAACCAAAGCCGGTTCTCGTCAACGAGACTAACGAGCGCGATGGGCGTGCGGCAGATGTAGGCAGCGAGCCGCGCGATGTCGTCGAAAGACTCTTCGGCGTCCGTGTCCAGAATTGCGTACTCGTGCAGCGCCGCGAGTCGTTCCGCCTCTTTGCCGCAAGCGAGGACTTTCATTTCGTTAACGCCTTGCTAAAACAGAAGTGAACCGTGAATGGTCAATGGTGAATGGAAAGAGGTTTTATCCATTGACCATTGACCATTGACCATTTACCGCTTGCGGCTTTTTCTCAGCAGCGCCCAGCCGGAAGGCAGGGCTGCGGCGGCGAGCGCGATCTTCACCACGTCGCCGATGATGAACGGCGCGACGCCGAGCGCGAACGCCTGCCCCGGCGAATAGAAACGCAGGAGTCCGAGCCAACCGCCCGCCAGGACGACCAGCGAGCCGAGCGCGATGGCCGCCGCCGCCGTCAAAAATCGCCTGTCCCAACCCCGCTCGGCCAGCCAGCCCGTCACGAAAGCGGCCAACGGAAAGGCCAGTAGATAACCGGCCGTCGGGCTGAACGCCAGATAGAACCATCCGCCGTTGCCGCCGCGAAAGAACGGCAGCCCGAGCGCGCCTTCCACCAGGTAGGCGACGAGCGCCAGCGCGCCCAGACGCGATCCCAACAACGCGCCCGTCAACAACACGGCGAACGTCTGCATTGTGATGGGCACGTGCGTGAACGGCAGCGGCACGACCACCTGCGCCGACAGCGCCACGAACAAACTGAACCCGACGACGAGCAACGTCGATTTCGCCCAACTCACAGGCGCGAGCCACGCGCCCGTCAATGTCTCCGCTTTTGCGTAAGTATTCATGGTTTCAAGTCCCAGGAAGTTCCAAGTCTCAAGTCCCCTGTCCCAAGTCTAAATCCAAGTTCCAGGTCTGGAAGCCATTCTTTGACTTGAGACCTCGAACTTGGGACTCGGGACTTAGTTAATCTCCCGCCGCGATGCCTTCCCTGTCCGTCCCCATCTTGCCGACTGCGGCCGGAAGTTCGGCGACGATGCGCATGCCGTAGAAGGAGCGCCACACGAAATAGATCGAGACGAGGAAGAAGAGAGCGGCCAGCACGCGCGTGACCAGAGGGCCGTTTTCGCCGAAGCGCCCGCCCACGTCGGCCAGCGATACCGCGAGTTCGACGGCCAGCAGGCCGAACAGCGTCGTGAACTTGATGACCGGGTTCAAGGCCACCGAAGAGGTGTCTTTGAACGGATCGCCCACCGTGTCGCCCACGACCGACGCATCGTGCAGCGGCGTGTTCTTGGCCTTCAGTTCCACTTCCACGATCTTCTTGGCGTTGTCCCAAGCGCCGCCCGCGTTCGCCATGAAGATGGCCTGATAGAGTCCGAAGACGGCGATGGAGATCAGGTAGCCGATGAAGAAGAACGGCTCGACGAAGGCGAAGGCCAGAGTGGAGAAGAAGACCGTCAGGAAGATGTTGAACATGCCCTTCTGCGCGTACTTCGTGCAGATTTCCACCACCTTCTTCGAGTCTTCGACCGAAGCCTTCTCCGTGTTCAGGTTGATGTTGTTCTTGATGAACTCGACGGCGCGATACGCGCCCGTCGTCACGGCCTGAATCGAAGCGCCCGTGAACCAGTAGATGACCGCGCCGCCCGTGATCAAGCCGAGCACGAACGGAGCGTGCAGGAGCGACAGGTTGGCAACGTTCGTCGTCATGCCCTGCGTGAGCGCCATGATGATCGAGAAGATCATCGTCGTCGCGCCCACGACGGCCGTGCCGATCAGTACGGGCTTGGCCGTCGCCTTGAAGGTGTTGCCCGCGCCGTCGTTCTCTTCGAGCAGATGCTTGGCGCGTTCGAAGTTGGCGTCAACTTTGAAGTCGCGTTTGAGTTCATCTTTGATGTTCGGCACTGTCTCGATGAGCGAAAGCTCGTAGACCGACTGCGCGTTGTCCGTCACGGGGCCGTAGGAATCGACGGCAATCGTCACCGGCCCCATGCCGAGGAAGCCGAAGGCGACGAGGCCGAAGGCGAACACGGGCGCGGCCACCATCAAAGCGTCGAGCCCCATCGTGCTGAAGTAATAGGCGATGCTCATCAAAGCGACGATGCTCATGCCGAGCCAGTAGCCGGAGAAGTTGCCCGCGACCAGACCCGACAAAATGTTCAGGGATGCGCCGCCCTCGCGCGACGAAGTGACGACTTCCTTGACGTGTCCCGATTCGGTCGAGGTGAAGACCTTGACGAGTTCGGGAATGATCGCGCCCGCGAGCGTGCCGCAGGAGATGATCGAGGCCAGCTTCCACCAGAGCGTCGTGTCGCCGCCAAGCACGGGGACGATCAAATAGGAGACGACGTAGGTGAGCACCACGGAGATGACCGAGGTGATCCAGACGAGAGATGTTAGAGGCGCTTCGAAGTTCATGCGGTCGGCGTTGCCGTAACGCGATTTAGCGATGGCTTCGTTGATGAAGTAAGAGAGCGCCGAGGCCACGATCATCATCACGCGCATGACGAAGAGCCAGACGAGCAGTTGGACGGCGACCGTCGCCTGGTCGCGCACGCCGAGCAGGATGAAGGTGATGAGCGCCACGCCCGTCACGCCGTAAGTCTCGAAGCCGTCGGCCGAAGGGCCAACGGAGTCGCCCGCGTTGTCGCCCGTGCAGTCGGCAATAACGCCGGGGTTGCGCGCGTCGTCTTCCTTGATCTTGAAGACGATCTTCATCAGGTCGGAACCGATGTCGGCGATCTTGGTGAAGATGCCGCCCGCGATGCGCAAGGCCGCCGCGCCCAAAGATTCGCCGATGGCGAAGCCGATGAAGCAGGGGCCTGCGTAGTCGCCGGGAATAAAGAGCAGGATGCAGAGCATGATCAGGAGTTCGATACTGATCAGCATCATGCCGATGGACATGCCTGCGCGAAGGGGGATGGCATAGATCGGGTAGGGCTTGCCGCCGAGAGAGGCGAAGGCCGTGCGCGAGTTGGCGAACGTGTTGACGCGGATGCCAAACCAGGCGACGCCGTAGCTGCCCGCGATACCGACGAGACTGAAGAACAGGATGATGGCGACACGCAGCACGTCGAAGCCTAACAGGAAGCCGAAATAGAGCACGATAACGGCCGCGATGAACAGTTCGAGGATGAGGATGAACTTGCCCTGCGTGATCAGGTAGGTCTTACAAGTTTCATAGATCAACTCGGATATTTCGCGCATCGCGCGGTGCACGGGCAGGTTCTTCAACTGCATGTAGATCATCAGCCCGAACAGGAGACCGAGCACGCAGACGACGATGCCGATGAGCAGCAAGTTGTGGCCGTCGATGCCGCCGATGAATTCCACGCGCGAGAGATCGGGCAGGACGAGATTGGCCTCGCCGCCCGGCCTGTGTCCGGTGGCCTGTCCCGAAGGGCCGCGCCCGTGCGCGTCGGGCGGCGCGGCGGGCGATTGCGCCCACGCGGCGGACGCGAGGACTAGGACGACGGCGAACGCGGCCGCCAACTTCGACGCCATGTGCTTAACGCGCTCGGTCGCGCGTGTCGATACACACTTGTTAAGAAAATAGGCGCAGGCGAGCAGTAGCAACACACCTGTCGCAGTGAGCAATATTGATTCCACGGCTAAACGATCCTTCCTGTTGTTTTAAAAAGTGTTCGGAAAATTTCCCGCGCGCGCGGGCAACAGAGGACGCCCGCAAGAAGCCGCACACTCAGAAGGCTTCCTACCTGACATCAGCTAATCGCGCTGGAAGTCGGCCATTATGGCCGATTTTCGCCCCGACTGTCCACACGGGAAAAGCGGTGAATGGTAAATGGCAAATGGTGAATGGAGAAAAATTGTCTTTATCCATTCACCATTTGCCATTTACCATTTACGGCTCTTATGCGCTTTCGGGAACGAGGGAGCTTTTGCGTTCGCCGCGCAGTTTGAAGAGGGCGGTGACGGCCAGGTAAGTAGCGAGCAGGACGAGTGCGGCGGAGGCGAGGGCATTGACGAGTTTGATGTCGAACCCCTGGGCGGCGCGCAAATTTCCGTAGGCGAGTTTCGAGAGCGCCCAGAGCGTGATGGTGAGGACGAAGATCATCGGGTAGAGCGTGAACGCGATGCGGCGGCGCGCCTGATAGAGCCAGACGGTGATGGCGAGCAGCGTCAAGGCGGCGAGCAGTTGGTTCGACGCGCCGAAGAGCGTCCAGAATTCCGTCCACATGCCTTCGCGCGCGAAGATGATGAAGTAGAAGGGGAGCGCAACGGTCAAGAGCGTTCCGGCGAGCGCGCCGAAGTGGCCGCGCCAGCCGAATAGTTCCTGCACGATGTAGCGGCCGAGCCGCGTGCACACGTCGAGCGTGTCGAAGACGAACGTGGAGAAGGCCATCGCGCCGAAGGTGACGGCGAACTTGAGGTTGTCCGCGCCGATCAGGAGCGTCATAAATTCGCCGATGCCGTTGCCGTAGATCGTGCCCGGCGCTTTGCCACGGATGTCTGCGGGCGCGGCGATCATCACCGTGACGAGCGCGATGAGGGCGACGAAGCCTTCGGCCAGCATCGCGCCGTAGCCGACCGGCTTGATGTCGGATTCGCGGTCAACCTGTTTGGAGGTCGTGCCGGAACAGACGAGGCCGTGAAAGCCGGAGCACGCGCCGCACGCAATCGTCACGAACAGGAAGGGAAAGAGCGTGCCCGTCAGACCACCCACGTCCCATGACTTGAACGCGGGCTGCACGATCTGGTAGCGACCCGACAGGCCGCCGAACAGGACGCCGATTACGCCGAGCGTGAGCGCGCTGTAAAGGATAAAGCCGCCGAGATAACCGCGCGGCTGCAACAGCGCCCACACGGGCACGACCGAAGCGATGCAGCAGTAAATCAGAATCAGCACGCCCCAAGTTTTGTGGTCGAGGAGCATCGCGGTCGAGACTTTCGTGCCGAGCCATGAGAGCGCGAAGGTGAGGGGCACGAAGATGCACGTGACGAGCCAGAGCGGCGGGTTCAGGTAACGCTGCACGAGGCCGAGCAGGATCGAAAGCAGCAGGTACATGACGCTCGCCGCCGCGACCGCGCCGCCCGCGTTGAAGCCGACCGCGCCCTGCTGTCGCAACTCTTCCGTGCCGCTTTTGAAAGTGCCCGCAGTGATATCCGCGAAGGCGACGATGACGTAGACGAGCGCGATCCAGATGAAGCCCATCATGGCCGCGCCCGCGCGTGCGCCGAGGTGTTCGCGCGTGATCTCTGCGATGGAGCGCGCGCCGTGGCGTACGCTCGCCGCCAGGCTCGTGAAGTCGTGCACCGCGCCGATCAGGACGACGCCGAATCCGATCCACAACAGACACGGCAGCCAGCCGAACGCCTGACACGCAAGGATCGGCCCGGCAATCGGCCCGGCGGCGGCGATGGCCGAGAAGTGCTGCGCGAAGAGATAAAAGGGGCGTGTGGGCACGAAGTCAACGCCGTCGTTGACTGTGTTGGCGGGCGTCGTCCTCGCGTCGTCGAGGACGAACTGACGCGCGATCCAGTTGCCGTAGAGACGATAGGCGACGACGAGCAGCGTCATAAACAAGAGCGCGATCAAAGTCAGGCTCATCCGTTAAATCTCCAGCTTGAAAGATGTGTGCGGCAGGATGGACGGGCGCGCGAGCGTGCGGCGCGGCCTTACCTTAAAGCGGGCGGGATTATAGAACGAACTTCAGTTACGCGCTAACAACGTCGCAGCGATTCTCAGTTCCAGGCCAACAGTGGACGACCGGCCGAGGCTTGCCAGAACAGAAGCGTGAAGGCGGCGAAATATACGAGACCGAGCGCGACGACGCAAAGGACGGCGTGACGGCGCACTGCGCTGCCCTGCCAGCGCGCGAAGGAGTAACCGGCGAGCGGCAGAATTTGCAGGGCGTGGAAGCCGAGGAAGTGTGCGACGCGCAGGTCGCCCGCGCGCGTGCTCCAGTTGACGAAGGGCAAGCCCGCTCCGCCGTCCCTCTGTCCGACCGTGTGCGCCATGTTGTTCACCATCGCAAAGCCTTCGAGGCTGCCGAGCAGGAACAGCAGTAGGCCGAGCCGGATGCCCCACAAGTACGCGGGCGCGAGCGGCGCGGTTCGTCCGAAGAAGAGTAGGAACGTAAGGAGGACGAGCGCAGTGTTGAAGACGATGAGCATGCCCATCAGAGAGAACACGCTCGCATCGTAGGCCGTCGAGACGTTGAAGTGCGACGGGACGCCGCGCGCCGCCTGCGAGATGATGCAGACCATCTCGCCGACGAAGACGAAAGCAGTTCCCCACGCGATGAACCGCACGGTGCGCCGGTAGTGCGCGAGGTATGGCATGAACCACGCGAGCGTGAACGTGTAGACGGCGATTGAGACGGCGAACTTCGAAGGCTTGAGCCACGGGTTGACGCCCGTGATGCTGCGCCCGTCGAACAGCGCGAAGACCGCAAACAGGACGAGCAGCGCGACGTGCAGCCAGCCGACAGAGGCCAGCACACGGTTACGCCGGTAAACTTCCCGCATCAACTCGCGCGCGCTCATACGTTATTCGTGCCTCCGACCAAAAACTCTCGCTTGAAGGCGAAGCGCAACACGAAGTAGAGCAGCAACCCGACGGGGCCGAACAGAAAAGTGAGCACCAGACAGGGCACGACGAGCAGGTGATGAATCCCTAAACGGCGCGCATCGCGCACCTCCCACGCGCCGACGAAGAGATCGAAGGCCAGATAATGAATCCAACCGGCGAGCAAATTGTAGGGGTTGCGGAACAGGAGACTGACTTCAGCCAGCGAGCCGAAGCCGCCTTCGGAACGGCCAAAGTGCATGGCGATGATGATGAGATAGACGCAGGCGAGTGCGAGCGGCAGCACGCAGGCGGCGATGAAGCGCGAAGTCCACTTCCAGCGCGGCGCGAAGATGAGCAGCAGCCAGCCGGGCAGGACGAGTTTGGTGCAGAGCGAGAAGATCGTTTCGGGGGACATACAGAACCGACTCCTTCCACGTCAGGCAGGCGATTCTTAACTGACGATGCTTAACTAACGTGCTCTTCGATCCGAATGTTCCGCGCGGCGAGGGCGGCAACGAACTGTTCGGGCGGCACGACTAGTTCCTGCGGGCGCGCGCCCTTCTCTGTCGTCTCGCCGCGCGCCATCATCTGCGCGATGATCGAAGCGGGAAACGCGGTGGTTCGCATCATGGCGCTCAAGCCGGTCTGCGGGTCGAAGCGGTCGATGATGTCGTAGCGCAAAGTTGCTCCGCGCCCGCCCGCGCGCCCGCGAAAGGCGAGACGGACGAGCACCACGTCGGGTTCGTCTGCGGGCAGGTGGCGCGTGAGCAGTTCGCCGAGCAGGCGGCGCGGGCGGACGCGCGTGTCGCCGAGGTCGATCTCTTCGCTCGCCGCGAGTCCGAGATCGATCAGGAGTTTGAACTGTTCGCAGTGGCCGGGGTAGCGGATGGTTTTGTAGTCGAGTTCGCGCAGGCGTCCCTGGAAAGTGTCGGGCAGGGTGGACGTGCCGCCGGAGGTTTGGAAGGCTTCCATGCGCTCGAAGGGCGCGGGGAACGAAAGCGCCTCGATCTCGGTCATGGACTCGACCTCGACAATTTGCCCGCCGCGCACGACGCGCGCACGCTCGACATACTCGTTGATCAAGCCTTCGACCGAAAAGACGATCTGGTAATTGAGCGGCGGGCGCGGCTGCTGCGGCAGACCGCCGACGCGTATGTGGATGGCTTCGAGTTCGTCGAAGCGCGCCGCGCCGTGCGCGGCGAGGACGGAAACCATGCCGGGCGCAAGGCCGCAGTCGGGGATGATGTTGACGCCTGCGGCACGAGCTTCCGCGTCGAGCGCGAGTTCAGAAGCGACGACCGCGTTGTTGCCGCCTAGGTCGCAGAAGTTTGTGCGCGCTTCGATGGCCGCACGCGCCAGTTGCAGGTTGTGAAAGTAGGTGACGCAACTGATAGCGGCATCGTGCCCGCGCATGAGTGCGACCGTTCGCGCGTGGTCGTTCGCGTCGAGCGCGGCGGGCGCGAGTTTCGCGCTTCCGACCGCGGCGACAACCGAGCGTGCGCGCTCTGCGTCGATGTCGGCGACGGTGACGGATTGAACGTCCGGCGAATTGTGCGCCAGATCGTAGGCCGCGCCGAGTCCCATGCGCCCCGCGCCGAGTACGAGTATCTTCATGCGTGTTCAAAAGCCGCGTGCAAAGTTGTCTCCAACGCGCGACGGTTCAACTCGGTGCGCCGGTCTTGTCCGGGTGGCTGAGTTTGCTGTGGGTGTAGCCGTACAGGAAATAGAGAACGAGGCCGACGAGGAGCCAGAGCGCGAAGCGCGTCCAGTTGGTGATGCCGAGTTCGGTCATCAGGTAAGCGCAACTCATCAAGCCGAGTACAGGGATGAGCGACAGCCGCCGCCGGAAACAGAAGTAGGTCATCACGAACGACAGGATGATGTAGGCGTACAGCGGAATCTTGTGGCGGAACACTTCCCACGCGCCCGCCGTCGGTTCGGCCGGGTCTGTGAAGCTGAAGAAGTTGCGCAAGCCCTCTGCGTTGAAATAAAGAACCGCCGCCCACGCGACGAGGAAGAGCGCGGGCGCGATGTATTGCGAGTTGATGTAAGGGACGAACGAGCGTTCGTTTTCGCCCGTCTCAAGTCCGCGCGTGTGCGCGCCGAGCAGCACGCCGCCGCAGACGAGCACGAAAGCAAAGAGCGTCCCGATGCTCGACAAATCTGTCACCTCCGTCAGATTCATAAAGAGCGAAGGGATGGCGACGACGAGGCCGGTGATGATCGTCGAGAACCAAGGCGTCTTGAAGCGCGGGTGGATGCTGGAGAAGATCGGGGGCAAGAGGCCGTCGCGCGACATCGCCATCCAGATGCGCGGCTGTCCGAGTTGGAACACTAAGAGCACGGTCGCAATCGCGATGACGGCGCTGACGGCGATGATGCCTGACATCCACGGCAGGTTCGCGCCTTCCGGCCCGAAGACGAACGCGAGCGGGTCGCCCACCTGCAACTGTTTGTAACTGACCATGCCGGTCAGGACGAGCGCGAGGACAATGTACAAAGTCGTGCAGATGATGAGCGAGTAGATCATCGCGCGCGGCAGGTCGCGCGTCGGGTTCTTACACTCCTCGGCCGTGGTCGAGAGCGCGTCGAAGCCGATGAAGGCGAAGAAGACGGCCGCCACGCCCTTCATCACGCCCGCCACTCCGTTCGGCGCAAACGGCGACCAGTTGGAAGGCTGGACGTAGAATGCGCCGAGCACGATGACGAGGAAAATGACTGCGAGTTTCAGCGCGACCATCACGTTCGAGGCGCGTTTGGATTCGCGTATGCCGATGTAGACGAGCGCGGTGATGAGGAAGGTGATGCCGAGCGCGGGCAGGTCGCAGATGATGGGGATGCCGCCGACGCGCGGCGCGGTCGTCCAGGCGGCGTAAGCCTCTCGCATGCCGCTCGTCACGTCAGGCATCCGGCTGATGGCTTCGAGGTTGCTTCCCTGTACGATGAGGCCGTTGATGGTGTCGTAGCCGCGCGAAGCGGAGAGAAAGTCCATCGTCAGATAGGCGGGCACGTTGATGCCGTAGGCCGAGAGCAAGCCGGTGAAATAGTCGCTCCATGAGATGGCGACGGCGATATTGCCGATGGCGTATTCCATCAGCAAGTCCCAACCGATGATCCACGCGATGAGTTCGCCGAAAGAGGCGTAGGCGTAGGTGTAGGCCGAACCGGCCACCGGAATCTTCGAAGCAAACTCGGCATAGCAGAGCGCGGAGAAACCGCAGGCCATCGCCGTGAACATGAAGAGGAAGATAACGGCCGGGCCGCCGTTGAAAGCGGCGTTGCCGATCATGGCGAAGATGCCTGCGCCGACGATGGCCGCGATGCCGAGCGAGGTGAGGTCGAGCACGCCGAGCGTCTTGCGCAAGTGCGGTTCGCCGTCCGTTCCTGTGCCGCCATGAGCGTCGCTGAAACCGAGTTCGGCGTCGCGCTTGATCTGCACGACGCTCTTTTTACGAAACAGACTTGTATAGCTCATCTTGATTTGACGATGGAGGGCGCAGCAAGTACGCGCGCCAGAGCAATCAGCGGGACTGGAAATTGCGCCGCGAAGTCTAACATAAAACGGTGAATGGTAAATGGTGAATGGTAAATGGTGAATAGAAGAAGACTGTCTTTCTCCATTCACCATTTACCATTTACCATTTACCATTATGTTAGACTTCTGCGGCCGAATCCTGATGCTGAAACTTCGATAGGTGAGATGCCGGAAAGACTTGGCGAGCGCGGTCGCGCCCTGCACGAAAATCTGGACACAGCTTACGTCAATCTGGCGGCGCTGTTGCGCTACCTGCAACAACGCGACTTCAACGGACGCGTCCACGTCGAACTGGACGAGTACGACGGCGACATCTATCTGACGGCGCGTGAGGGCGTGCGCGCGCGCGAAAGAGATCACGTTACGGGGCGCGAAGAGGTGGGGCAGTCGGCCTTGCAGCGCATACTGGTGCGCGCGAGCGAGCCGGGCGGGCGCGTCAGCGTCTACGAAGGCGCGACCGGCGAGACGAACGATGCGACGGGCGCAGGCACGTTCGAGGGAGGCGCGCAGAAGAGGACGGCGACGCAGGAGGAGAACGACCGGCGCAATGTCTTGCAGTTGAGCGGCGAGGTGATCGCGGCCGTCGAGCGCGGCGTCGAGGCGGCGTCGAACGAAAACTTCGCCGCGCATTTTCAGGCGGCGCGGCGTGAGATCGCGGACGACTATCCGTTCCTCGTCTCGCTCGGCGCTTGCGTCGAATACGAAGGCGGCGAGGCGCGCCTCAAGCGCGGCACGGACGTGGAGAAATTCGTGGCGGGCACGAGCGAATCACTGCGCCGTGTGGTTGAGCGCGTGGCCGCGACGGGCGAACGCGCGCGCGGCGTGCGACGCGAAGTCGCGCGCGAACTGGCCGCCCTTGCCGAACGTCGCCCACGCGCCCTCACGCGCTTCGGCTTCACTCCCCAACTCGAACGCATCGCGGGCCTGCGTTGGACGTGAGGGAACTGTTAGCTATTAGCTTTAAGGCAAGAGACGGAGAGCCGTTGAGTTTGAAAACGAAGGGCAGCAGAAGACGTTTCTTCTGCTGCCCTTCGCTTCATCTACATTTGATCACTGAAGGCTACTGGCTGAAAGCTAACAGCTAACAGCTAACAGCTAACAGCTAATAGCTCCTCCGCGTGCCGCCGTTGGAGTTTGCCGAAGGCAAGAGGGCGGCGACGAGTGCGCCCGCGCCGACGAGCAGTGCGACGCAGGCCACTGGATGCAGAGAGGCTTTCGTGTAGAGGCTCGTCCGCGCGACGTGTCCCTCGTAATTGCCGCGCTCCGTCAGATTCTCGGAGGGGCGATCAAGTCCGTTCTGTTCGCGTGGGCGCGGCGGGCGATCACTCTTCGTGCCGCTGATGACCATGCTTTCCATATAGTAATCCGCGAGGCGCGGCGCACGCTGCCCGAGCGCGGCGTTCATCTTGCCGCCGCCACCGGCGAACACGTCGCGCACGGCGTTCTCCGCGCAGTACAGGATAGTTTCCGCCACTACTTCCGCCGCGTAGACGGGAGGGACGTGGTGCGGCTCTCGATCCAGATAATTCTTCGCGTTCGTCGTAAACGGCGTGTCGATTGCGCCCGGCTTGACGAGCGACACGGAGATGGGCGCGCCTACGTCTTCGAGTTCCATTCTGAGCGCGTCGGTGAAGCCCTTGACCGCGTGCTTCGACGCCGAATAAATCCCTTGCAGCGGGATGGCCCGTTCCGAGACGGTGCTGCCGACGTTGACGAGTGCGCCGCCCCTCTGGCGCAAATGCCGGACGGCTTCGAGCGAGCCGTAGATCAAGCCCCACAGGTTCGTCTCGAAAAGTTTTCGCATGTCCTCGATGGCGACTTTTTCGAGTCTGCCGTACATCCCTATGCCGGCGTTGTTGACCCACGTGTCGAAACCGCCGAATGACTCCACGGCCTTTCGCGCAATCGCACGCACGTCATCCTGCTTGCCCACGTCTGCGACGACATACACCGCATCGCCGCCCTGAGCTTTGATCTCTTCCGTCAACTGACGGAGCGCATTCTCGCTACGCGCCGCGAGAACGAGTCGTGCGCCACGCTTCGCCGCCATGCGCGCCGTCGCCAAACCGATGCCGGAAGACGCGCCCGTAATCACCAACACCTGTTCTTCGAGTCTCTTCAATTTAATTCCCATCGCTTGCCAATCCTTTCCCTTCGCTGATTATGTTCTTCAAGAAAACGCTCCGCGCCAGCGTGAACAGAAATACATCACGCCTTCCATGTCGCGGAATTATGTTTGGGTTGAGGAATTAGTATTTCAGCTGTTAGCTATTAGCTGTTAGCTGTTAGCTGTTAGCTTTAAAGACAAAAAGCAGAGAACCGTTCGGCTTGAAAAGCGAAAGGCAGCCGGAGAAACGTCTCCGGCTGCCTTTCGCTTTTCAAGTTATCTTTGAACGTTCGCGGCTGCTTGCCGATTGGAAGCTAATAGCTAACAGCTAACAGCTAACAGCTAACAGCTAACAGCTACTGTGCCGACTCGACCGGAAGTTTTGCGGCCGTCCAAGCGTTCCAACCGCCGAGAAGGGCGGCTCCGTTCGTGTTTCCTTTGGCTTTGAGCATCTGCACCGCACGGGCGCTGGTTTGTTCGGCCGGTCAAGCGCAGTAGGTGATGATCGTCTTGCCCTGCGGCAACTCGCCCATGCGCTTGTCGAACTGTTGCAGCGGGATGGAGACAGCGCCTTTGATGTGGTTCGTCTTGTAAGAGGCTTCGTCGCGCACGTCAACGATAACGGCGCTGCCTGCGGCGACGGCCTTTTGCGTCTCTTCGAGAGAGATGCGACGCGTCTCGTCTTCCTGATGCGCGGCGGGCGTCGTCGTCGTTGCCTTTTGTGCCGTCGAGTTGTTGCCGCTGCTGCTCGCCGTGCCGCTGCCGCTCGCAGTGGCGGGCGCGCTGCCGTCCTGCGGACTACAGGCCACGAGCGCCGAGACGCACAGGGCGAGGGCGGCGACCGTCAAAATAAGTGAACGCATTTTCTTTAAACTCCTCGAAATAATTTCTCCCGCGCCTGACGCGGCCGCGAGCTACGGGCACAGCATCGCACAAAACGGCTTCAATGTGAAAGCCGCGAGGCAGTGCAAGTTGCGGCCTAAATTGCTGTGTCCAAAGTGCGCCCGAAAGTCGAGTTGAAATCCGGGTCGCCGTCGGCGACGAACTGAGCGACGGTCATGTGCTGCCGTCAAAACTCTCCTGTCGCGTCGTCTTCACGCCGGGCATGTTTGAGTGAGAAGAAGGTGGCGGCGAAGATGGCGAGCGTGCCCGCGATGCGTATGGCGAGAGCGATCTTGTGTGTGGCGGGAAGCAGCCCCGTGGAAGAGAGCAGGTGATTCCAGTCGTGTATGGAATCTTCGCCGCCGAGCAAGGGCAGTTGCAGGTCGAGCGCGTCGCCCGCGTAGACCGAGACGTTCAGTAAACTCTCGCCCACCCAGAAGAGGACGAGCGCAGCCGAATAGATTTGCCTGCGCCGGTAAAAATAGCCGACGAAGACGGCCGGGACGATCACTTGAAACAGAGAGCCGCCCGCCACCGTCAGCAGTTCGCCGAACGGCATAAAGACGACGTGCCCCGCTTCGTGTATGACGAGGTTTACGCCGTCGATCAAATGCCATTGATACGGATCGTAGGCGCACCACAAAAAGTAGAGCGCGGCGACGACCGCAACGACTGTCTTGAGAGTGTCTCTCCTCATTCGCAATTCAACCCGAAGCGCATTTTGCGCGTCTCAACATTCAGCGCGTCCCGGCGGCTCTTAGTTTACGACGCTTTCGCTTGAGTTTATGCCGTCTTTGCCTGCGCCGCCTGCGTGCGACCTAAGAGCGCGAGCGCGACGCCTCCGAGAATCACCGCCGCCGCGACGACGAGACGCAGCGACAAACTTTCCGACAGCAGCACGACGCCGCCAAAAGCCGCCAGCAACGGCACGGGCAACTGAACCGTCGCGGCGCGCGTCGCCGTCAAATCTTTCACCACCGCGTACCACACGACGTAACCCACGCCCGAAGCCAAAGCGCCCGACAGCAACGCGAGCACGACGCCCGCCGCGGAGATGTGCGAGCCACTATCGCCAATGTGCGCGGCGAAGTTGACGACGAAGGCCAGCGGCAAGGCGAGGACGAAGTTGTTGGTTGTGTCGGCGAGCGGGTCGCGTGCGCCGCGCCCTGCGAGCGAGTAGAAGCCCCAGGAGATGCCCGCCACCGCCATCAAAGCCGAACTCGGGAGCGGCGGCGCGCTCAAACCCGGCGACACCAGATAGACCAGACCTGCGAGCGCAAGCAAGAGTCCCGCCCACTCGAAGAGGTGCGGGCGTTCGCCCGAACGCAAAGCTGCGGCGAGCATCGTCGCCTGCACCGAGCCGAACAGGATGAGCGCGCCCGTGCCCGTCGTCAGCCCCGTATAAGCGAAGGAGAACGCCGCCGCGTAGAGAAACAGAAGCAACGCCGGGATGAACTTGAATCCGCGACGCCGCCAAAGCGCGGGCACGTTTCCCTCGAACGACGCGGTGATGAGCAGGAGCACGCATGCGCCGGAGAGCAGGCGTATGGACGTAAAACTCGCCGCGTCAATCGTCCGCCCGCCGAGCGCCGCGCGGCACAGGACGGAGTTGGCGGCGAAGGCCACGAGCGCGCAGATGGTCAGGAGCGGCGTCTTCATACAACTCTGTAGTCGCCGTCGGCGACTCAGGAAAATTTAGCGAGCAGGCGTTCGACGAGCCAGTCGGAAAAAGTCTGCCCCGCCGCACGCGTCTTGAGCGAGACGGCGCAAGTTAAAGGAATCGCGCCGGGCGCGGGCGCTTCGTGCCTGATCCAGCGGAGGCTGTAGTCATTCGTTAAAACGGGTTCCAGGTGTAGCGTCTCAAAGTTGCACCACTCGTCGCCGAACGCGCAGGCGAGCGTCAAAGGGTCGTGCAGAAACACGGCGTTGTCCATCCCGGCGTGCGCGTAACGCTTTGTCATGATGGGCGTCCATGCCTCGATCATCTCGACCAGACGAAGCAGGAACGGATGCCTGCTCTGCGCTAGCTTCGACAGTTGCAACTGGTTCAGCCGGGTTCCGAACGTTACGTCGGCCGTGACCCAACGCGCGGCGCGGATGGCGGACGCGGCGGGCGGCGTGAGAGAGGGTTTCGCCAACTCGTTCAAGACATAGAGCGTCGAGACCGGATCGCAGGCGAGATTGTAATCGGCGCACGCGGGCACGAACGCATCAACGCCCGTTAGCGCATCCCGGCCGTAGGGCGTCGGCCTGAGGTGTATGCCCATGACCGTGAGGCTCGGGATGGAAACTTTGGCCGCGTCGTAATGCGTGTTGGTCAGAAGTTGATACAGGTTGGTGAGAGGGCCGAGGGCTATCAAGTCCGTGTCGCCTTTGCAGAGCAGTGCGTGTAGTTTCTCACCTGCCTCGTAGGTCGCGTCGCCTGCTTGCGGCGTGGTCGAGGCGCGCGTCGGCGAGTTTCGGTCGAGCGTCCCTTCGACGCCGAACCAACTGAAACGATGTGCGCTGCCGAGACTCGCCAGGTGTGCGCCGAAGTCCGCGCCGGGAAAAGACGACGACGCAGCCCCTTGCTTGCACGGTGCGACGAGCGAAAAGCCCGTGGGCAGCCGGGGCGGCGCGTCCCAACCGGCGTAGACCGGCGGCCGCGCGCAGTCTTCACCCGCTGTCGCCAGAAATTTTTCGAGCATCTGTTTGCGATAGACCGATTGCCTGCCCACGACCGTGAAGGCTTGAACTTCGATCTCCTGCGAGGCGAGCGCCAGCGCGACGGCGATGGCGTCGTCCGCATTCGTTCCAAAGTCTGTATCGATAACTGTTCTTCTCTGCTCCATCGTTCCAATCGCTCCGCCCAACCGGACGCGAATTATAAAACTCATTCGTCGCCGCCCGGCTAAATATTTCCGCCGTGCTCCTGTGCCGTACTATTCAAAATCAATAATTACTATTGACTTTCGCGCCCGCATAGTTCATCATGCGCGCAGTTCGCAAGGGGGTTAGGTGATCTTCGATGCCGGGGAAGAAGAAAACAGACGACCGTGAAGTGCTCAGGCAGGCGCTCCAGGGACAGGGTGTGCAGGTCACGTCGCAGCGCGTCGCCGTCTACGAATATCTGAGCCGCGTGGAGCATCATCCGACGGCCGAAGAGATTTATCTGGCCGTCAAACCGCGTCTGCCGCGCATCAGCCTGGCGACCGTCTATAAAAATCTGGAAGCGCTCATCAAGTGCGAGGTCGTTTCCAAACTCACTTACGGCGACGGAGCCGCACGTTACGACATACGCACAGATCATCACCACCACACGCGCTGCCTGGCGTGCGGGAAAGTGTGGGACTTGGAGGCCGCCGAAAGTTCCGCGTGGCTCAAGGGGATCAAACCACCGCAGACGGGTTTCGAGGTGAAGGACTATCGGTTGGAAATCCTGGGTCACTGCCGCGATTGCCGCCGGTAAATTTTTTTTGGCATCAGGACGATAATAATTATTGTTCTTGAATTACGAAAGGAGAGAGAGCAAGTTACATGAGCGAAGAGAAGAAGCACGGCGAGCCCGTGACCGGGACGGAAAGCCACGGTAGCACCACCGCCGCAGAGCAACCCGTCCTGACGAACCGGCAAGGCCATCCCATCTACGACAACCAGAACACGCGCACCGTCGGCGAGCGCGGCCCCACCGTCCTTGAGAACTACCAGTTTTTAGAGAAGATCACGCACTTCGACCGCGAGCGCATTCCAGAACGCGTCGTCCACGCGCGCGGCGCGGGCGCGCACGGCTACTTCGAAGCCTACGGCCGCATCGGCAATGATCCGGCCAGCCGCTACACGCGCGCCAAACTGTTTCAGGAAAAAGGTAAGCGCACGCCCGTCTTCGTACGCTTCTCGACCGTCATCCACGGCGGCCACTCGCCGGAAAACTTGCGCGACCCGCGCGGCTTCGCCGTGAAGTTCTACACCGAAGACGGCAACTGGGACCTGGTCGGCAACAACCTCAAAGTCTTCTTCATACGCGACCCTCTGAAGTTCCCCGACGTGGTGCACGCCTTCAAGCCCGACCCCGTCACCAATCGTCAAGACCCGAATCGCATCTTCGACTTCATCAGCCTGACGCCCGAATCCATGCACATGATCTCCTGGCTGTTCAGCCCGCGCGGCATCCCCGCCAACTACCGCGAGCAGGAAGGCGCGGGCGTCAACACCTACAAGATGGTGAACGCCGAAGGACAGGCCGTGCTCGTCAAGTATCACTGGATTCCGAAACAGGGCGTGCGCTCTTTGACGCAGACGGAAGCGGACAAGATCACGAACTTCAACCATGCGACGCAGGATTTGTTCGACGCTATCGAGCGCGGCGACTTCCCCGAATGGGAACTGCGTGTGCAGATCATGGCCGACGTGTATCACGAAGAATTAGACTTCGACCCGCTCGACGACACGAAAATCTGGCCGGAAGATCAGTTTCCGATGTTGCCCGTCGGGCGCATGGTGCTCGACCGCAACCCTTCGAACTACTTCGCAGAAGTCGAACAGGTCGCCTTCGGCACGGGCGTGCTCGTCGATGGCCTCGACTTCTCCGACGACAAGATGCTACAGGGGCGCACCTTCTCTTACTCCGACACGCAACGTCACCGCGTCGGCACGAACTACCTGCAACTGCCGATCAACCGCCCGAAAAAGCACGTCGCCACCAACCTGCGCGACGGGCAGATGGCCTATCACGTGGACGGCGTCGAGGCGGGCGAGAATCCGCACGTCAACTACGAGCCGAGCAGTCGCGGCGGCTTGCGTGAAGCCGAGCGCGCAGGGCGCGAACACACGCCTTACGTCGAGGGCGCGGTCGTCCGTCAGAAGATCGGCCGCACGAACGACTTCAAACAGGCGGGCGAGCGTTACCGCACGATGGAAGATTGGGAACGCGACGATCTCGTCAACAACCTCGCGGGCGGGCTCGCGCAGTGCAACCCTGACATACAGGAGCGCATGATCGCGCTCTTGACGAAATGCGACGCGGACTACGGCCGACGCGTGGCCGAAGGCACGGGCGCGCGCACCGCACAGTCTCCGGCGGCCGCATCCGCCGCGGCCGATTAAACAGTCTCTCCAAACAGCAGGAGACGCGGACTCAAACTGAGAATTGAGTCCACGTCTCCTGTCCTCCCTTTTGAAATTTAAACTCGCGCGGCCTTGCAGCCGGGAGTCGATGTGCGCCGTCTTTATGCCGTCTGCGCTCGCCTTCCGCCCGGCATGAACAGGAAGGCGAGCAGCAGCAGTCCATAACCAGCCCCGACGAGCAGCACCAGTATCCCTACGTTTCTGTGCGGCGGAAGCGCCGCGTAGACGTGAAAGACGATTGAGAGCAAGGCTGCGACGACGACGAGCGTGCGCGCGTTCGGCCGACGGCGCAACAGCCAGATGCCCGAAAGCGCGAGCAGCAAACTCACGAACGCTCCGCAGAGTCCGATGACGAGCGGCTGCAACTCGCCGCCGCGCACGCCTCTCTGCCAAAACTCTTCGACCGCGCCGTAGCCCAGAAACAGAGCCACCAGAATGTTGAGCACCGCGAGAATCATCCGCGCCTCCCCGCACCGCAAGAGTTGTCCGAACAGCTAACTAGACACCACGAGCGCGAATTTGTTCCCGCATCGCCAGCGCCGTTTGTTGCACACAACCGTCTCAACGAAAGCGACAGCGGCTATTCTTCCGTCTCGGAAAAACTGCGGGATGTGAGCAGGTCTTCGGCCACTTCGAGAAGCATCTCCGGGTAAGAAGTTTCGATGCTCTCCTTCATCAGCACGACCGCTTCCGCGTCTATGGTGGGAACAGAGCGCCCCGCCTGCCACGTTTGTCTGTCCGGCCACTGCGCATAGGCGACCCACGTGCCGTCCTCCGCGCGATGCAGGCGCGAGCCGAGGCTGCCGCGCTCACGGTAAATCTCCAACGTGAGCCTCAACCAGCCCGCGCGAAAATTCTCTTCCAGTCCCTCTCTCAACTTCCATCGATACACGGCGACGAACATTTTTCTCCTTTTGCCGGACGGCACATGCGCACAGTTGTCACACGCACCTCCGCAACCTGCAACTAAACTAAAAGCCTCACACGTTGCCGAACTCCGGGTGATATTTCACCAAGCCCCGCGCGGGTAACGCGCCCGGCTTCAACTCCAACACCATGAACACGTCGTCGGGCACTGGATATTCCGAGCGCAGCCCCGCGCGGCCGGCCGGGACGAACCCGAAGCGCGGATAGTATTCGGGATGGCCCAGCACGACGACTGCCTCGCAGCCCATGCGGCGACACTCGTTCAAGCCTTCGCGCACCAGACGCGAACCGATGCCCTGTTTCTGAAACTCCGGTAACACAGCCATCGGCGCGAGTCCCAACATCTGCGGCGCTCTCTCTGCTGTCTCGACAATCACAGACGCACCGTCGTCCGTCTCAAGCGTGACGGGACTGAAGAAGATGTGACCGACCACTTGCCCGTCCCGTTCGGCCACGAGAGAAATGTAGGGCTGAGCCGCCGCGCGCAAGGCATCGACCAGCGCCGCTTCCTCCGAACGGTCGAACGCCGCTTCGTTAACCCTACGCACCGCGCCGATGTCTTCCGGCCTCTCGCTGCGAACAGTAATCATTCAAAGCCTCCAACGGCCGCAAAGCATCCGAATCAACATCTTCAGCGCGAACTGCACAGACACACTCGCGGCGGAATTATATCGCACACGCCGAACGCGTTGACGGGCAAGGTTGTTGACATGGTTTCCGGCGTGCGCCTATGCTTGGCTGTAAGTCCCCCTGTAAAATTCGTCCGGCCGTCAAAGGGCAGCGTGTGAGGTGCGCGAGGGTTTATGTCGCAGCCGACCTATCTCACGTCAGGGAGTCGCGTCGCGGTCGTGGGAGCTGGCCCGGCCGGGTCTTTCTTCGCCATCGAACTGCTGCGCCGCGCGCGTTCGCTCGGTCTGCATTTCGAGGTCGAAATCTACGACGGCAAAAACTTCGCTAAGAAGGGTGCGCCCGGCTGCAACATGTGCGCCGGAGCCATCGGCCACAATCTCATCGAAGAGATCGAACACTCGACCACGAACATCCCGCCTGAAGTTATCCACTACGAACTCGAAGGCTACGCCGTGCATTATCAGGACGCCTCGGCGCGTCTGGAGAACGAGCCGGGGCGGCGCATCTACGGCGTCTATCGCGGCGCGGGGCCGGTCAGTACAGAGACGCCCGACGGCGCGCGCAGCTTCGATCAATTCCTGCTCGAACAAGCCCTGCGGCTCGGCGCGCGCCACGTCGCGCAGAACATACACGACATCGACGTGCCCGACACTCTGGAGCGCCGCCCCGCGGTCCGCACGGCCGAAGGCGTGCGCGCGGAATACGACCTCGTCGTCGGCGCGTTCGGCGTCAATTCGCAACTCGGCGCGCGTCTCATCTACGGTTATCAACCGCCGCCGACTTGGAAGACGTGTGTGATCGAGGCGCGCGTGGCGGAAGATTTTCAACGCGCGCGGCTCGGCAAGTTGATCCACTTCTTCGTCTTGAAGCAGCCCGACGTGCGCTACGTCGCTTTGATTCCGAAGGGCGAGCACGTCACCGTGACGGCCATCGGCGAAAGCGTGGATGTCGTCTCGACCGAACGACTGCTCCGCGAATCTTACATACGCGAATATTTGCCTGCGGATTGGAAACTCGATTGCCACTGCCACCCGCGCGTCGCCGTCGGCGCGGCGCGTTTGCCTTACAGCGACCGCTTCTGTATCGTCGGCGACGCGTCGGATTCGCGCTACTTGAAGAACGGCGTCGAGTCGGCGCTCGTCACGGCGCGGCTCGCGGCCGAGTGCGTCGTGAGTCACGGCGTCTCGGCGTCGGATTTCGAGGCGCACTTCTGGCGTCGCTGCCAGCAGGTCTTCGGGCGCGACAATTTGTACGGCCGCGCGCTCTTTGAAATCTACGACCGCATCTTTCCGCACCCGCTCGTCGCGCCCGTCTATTTCGCCGCGCTGCAAGCCGAACGCAAAGCGCGGGCAGCGCCCGGCGGGCGCGAACGCAATCGCGCGCTGCTCTCCGAAGCCTTGCTCGCGGCCTTCACGGGCGATCAACCTTACAAGCGCATCCTCTTGCGCGCGCTGCACCCGCGACTCGCTGCGCGCATGGCGGGTCACGCCAGTTTTCTCTTCTTCGAACACGTCCGCACGAAAGTCACGCGGAGCGAACCCGTCAGGCGCGTGCGTGGTCTGTCTTTGCGCGACGAGTCGCGCGTGGTCGTCATCGGCGGCGGCCCCGGCGGTTCGGCGTGCGCGCTGCGTCTGTTACAGGAAGCGAAAAAGCGCGGCATGCGTTTGCGCGTCCTCATCTACGAGCCGAAGCGTTTCCCGCGCCAGCACAACCCCTGCATGGGCGTGCTCGTGCCGCCCACGGCCGAACTGCTCCGCGAACATCTCGAACTCGAACTGCCCGCCGCGCTCGTCAAACGCACGATCAAGGGCTTTCGCCTGCACGGCGACCACAACGACATCGAACTTCGCGCGCCGCGCAACGAAGAACCCGCGCTCATGGTTTCGCGTTCAGAGTTTGACCAACTACTGCTTGAACGCGCCGAAGCGGCGGGCGCTGAACTGGTGCGCGACCGCGTGACGGGTCTTGAGTTCTATCCCGACAATCTCGAACATCCCGTGCGCGTCTATTCCGAAGGCGCTTCGCGCTCGGCCGACATGGTCGTCGCCGCCTGCGGACTGGACGACGGCCTGCTCACGGTGCTCGAACAATCCAGCCCCCGCGCGTGTCGCTATCGTCGCCCGCGCGAGACGATGCACTCGATCATCGTCCGCCTCACTTGCGACGAACGCCACATCGAGCGGCGTCTCGGCGGCGAGATACACGCCTTTCTCCTGCGCTCTCTGCCGCGCATAGAGTTCGGCGCGATCACGCCGAAGCAGACGCACGTGCTCGTCAACATCGTCGGCCGCCGCGTCACTTCAATCGACATGGAAGATTTTCTGCTGCACCCGAAGGTGCGCGCGCTCGTCCCGCGCTTCGACTTACAGAAGCTCGATTTTTACGAAGGCCACGCGCCCGTCCGCCACGCGCGCAACGTCTCCTGGGATCGCTTCGTCGCCGTCGGCGACGCGACGGGCTGGCTCCGCCCCTTCAAAGGCGCAGGCATCATGACCGCCATCCAGACCGCCATCGCCGCCGCCGACGTGATGCTCGAACGCGGCATCGACGCGGGCGCGCTCGCTTCCTATAGCTTGCGCATGCGCGCGCTCACTTCCGACCACCGGCATGGCCGCGTCCTGCGCCGCCTTTCGCGCTTCGGTCTGGACTTCGGCATGATCGACGGCGTGATCGAACTCGCCAAGACCGACCCGGACCTTTACGCCCTGCTCTACGACATCATCGCCGGACGACGCGACTACCGACGCCTCACGCGCGAACTCTTCCACCTTGCACTGCTCGGCAAGATGAGCGCGCTCGCACTGCGCCGCGTGCTGCGTCCCGTCGGCTGAAGCCGCGCGTGCGGCTCACGCAGCCACGAAGGATCAGTAATAAGTCTCGATCAATTCCTGATAATTCCAATCCGGTTTGAAGGGAATGTCCGTGCCGACGATCACCTGACGCGTCGGGTCTATGGAGTAGTAGCTGCTGCCGCTTTGCACCTTGTAGGCTTGATTGGTTGTCGGGTCTACGACGCGCGTGTGGCCGCGCAGCACGTCGCCGCGCTGTTCGCTGATGCGATCCCATGAAGCCCAGCGCTCGGCCTGTGTCTGCTGCCAGAGTTGGTTGGAGTGCTCGCGGTAGCGACGCAGGTTTTCGGCCATGACCGCATTCATTTGCTGTTGTTGCATCATCCACTGGGGGTTCATCTGGAAACTGGCGATGGCATGGAAGAGAACTGCGTCTGCGAGTCGGGCAGACTCAGGCGGGGCGATGAAGCCGAAGAGAGCTTGCACCTCCCACAGCGTCGCCACGTGCGACTGGTGCGTCACGGCCGTCTCCGCATACTGGTAGCCGACGTAAGGCCGCCCGCTGAACTGGCAAGAAAAATTCAACTCAGCGCCTGTGTGCATGGTGAAACCGAGCGCCTGCATGTACCACGCGAGAGCCTGCACACGGTCGGTGCGATCCCGCGCGCCGAGCCATTGTAGATTCTGAGAGTTTCGTCCGACGGTGTTCTGAATGTAATAAGCGGCGAAGTCTCTCGCCGACTTGTAGTTCATGATCAAGTAGCCGCCCGTCGATTGCCCTTCCCACAGGCCGTTCATCATGAGGTTCATGTCGGGAACCATGAATTTTGAGGGGAAGTTAACGTCGCCGCTGCGCATCACGATCTGACCGTCAGGCGACTGTATGACGAACTCGGACTGCGCGACCATGGTGGGTCTGAAAACGCCGCCCTTGACATGCCAGCCCGCGGGAACCTGGATGCTGAACGCATTCTCCAACGGGTCAACCCACGTCTGAAATTGTATCCCGGCGAGAGGATTGGACGAGGCAGGCTGGCCGCCGCTGCCGCCGGTCATGCGGAAGCTGTTCAGAATCCGCGCGAAGTCTGCTGTGAGCCTTGGAAAGAGCGCGGGTGGCGCGGCGAGGGCGTAGAAAAAGATGGCCGCGCCGTCGGGCGTGTTCGCCCACCACAGTGCCGCCGTCTCTTTGAGCACGCGCTCGTCCGCCCCGACCGCCGCGACGCCCTGCTGGTTAAACTGCCAACCGCCGCGCGGCATCTGCCAACGCTGCTCAGGCCAGAATTGACGCACGAGGGCGAGCAGCAGATCGCGCGCGTGTTCGGCGTGCAGAGGCGCTTCGAGCCTGAGCGGCATGATCGTCAAGCGCTCGCGGTTCGGCCCGAAGACGTTGACGCGTCCCTCTTCCGCAGTCATCCCCCACGCGGCCGGAACGTCGAGCGTGAATCCTTCGGGGTGCTGGCGGGTCGTCCAATTTTGTTCCATGTGCCTCAACCTCTCTTCCGCGAGTCTTCCCGGCGCGGCCGCTCACAGGTGTTTGAGATACATCTCGGAACGTATCTCACCCGAATCGTGATTGCCGATGTGTCTCTTCCCGACCGTCAAGAATTTACGTTTGCGGCGTCAGGAACGGTTAAAGCGTGCCGCCTGCGCGTGCGGGGTGAAGAGACATGGGCGGCCTTGACGGGCGTGGATTATACGCCCGCGCACCGTGGACGGGGAAGATTTTTAAGCGGACTGTTTGAGGTTGATTTGAGACGAGGACGGAGACGCGCGGAAGCGTGCCGCCCTCACAGAGATTCGTTCACTGGCCGTGTGAGACGGCGACGACCGTAACGATTACTAACGGAACCAGCACGCCCAGAGCGACCACGTCCGCGACTTTCAGCCATTGCGGCACGTAGCGATTCTTCAGGCTCTTGACTTCGGAATAGGCCACGTTCGTCGTCGCCTTCGACTTGCGTTCGATGACGGTGAAGTGCGCGTCCGTGATCTCGCTGATCTGGCCGCGCAGTTTCCTCCCGTCGCGCAACCTGACTTCCACCTGTGCGCGCGGCCCCGTGCCGAACTCCGCGACCTTGCGCTTCATCTTATCGGCCGAACGCGCCACATCACTCTGCACGACGGCGGGCGCACCCGCTTGCTGTTGTTGTTGCGCGAAAGCGACGGGCTGGACGAGTCCGGCCATGCAAACCAGCAGCGCAGAGAGCGCGAGCGCGGCAAACTTCTTTGACATAAATTTCTCCTCGACGGATGTGTAAATTTCTTCAACGCGCAACGCATGGCAACACGCGTTCCGCGCCGCCGGGACGCGTATAAAGGCACATCACGTTCGAGCGCAGCCGCTCGCCCCGCGAAACGAAGCGACACCTGAAACATATTTATTGCGCCGCTTCCGGCTACGGGGAGGCGTGCGCGCGTGGGGCGAACCGAGACGTTTGCTTATTGACTTTCCCGTCCGGCTTGGATTATAGGAACGCTCCGCCTCGCCGAGAATCCTTAGGCCGCATTTCAATTTAAGAGGAACATCAACATGAGAAAAACTTTCGTCTGTCTGACCCTCGCGGTAATTTTCTGCGCGCTCGCGCTCCTGTTCTCCACGTCTTACTCCGGACGCACGGCGCACGCCGCACAACAAGTTGACCCGTGTGTAGAATGTCAGGCTCAAGTTCAGAGGCGTCTTGAGAAGTGCGAAGCCAAAGCGGGCGGGCCTACTCTGAAATGCTACGACCAATTCAATAAGGGCATCGTCGAGTGTTACGCCACCGTCTGCGAACAGTAAGCGCGCCGACGACAACTCAGGAAAGCACGAAACCACGAATCGACACGAATCGACACGAACGACAGTTTCGTGCTGTTTCGTGTCGATTCGTGGTTTCATTCTCTGGTTAACCGATCCGAAAATCTCAGCGCGGCAGTCGGCACGGAGCGTTGTTTTTCTCTTACATTTCCCTGTTTGGTCTTCCCGAAAACTTCCCGCCTGTGCTATAGAGTGCAAACATTTTCCAGCAGACAAAATGATCGGGAGTGCGTGCGTTCGAGCGGAGGTCTATGGCAGACGTGAAGCGGACAAGTCTCGTCGGCGTTGGTGTTGGGTTTCGGTGGCGCGTCGTGGCGCTTGTGCTTCCGCTCGCGCTCCTTGTGGTCAGCAGTTGCCTGCCGAAAGCTCCGGCCGAAGCGGGCGGCGTGCAGATCACGCTCTACGGCTTCTCGATCATGAAAGAGTCTCTGGAGAAAGCCGTCTATCCGGCGTTTGCGGCGAAGTGGAAACAGGAGCACGGGCAGGACGTACGCTTCACCTCCTCTTTCGCCGGTTCGGAGACGATCACGAACCAAATCCTGCAAGGCGTCGGCGCGGACATCGCCATCCTCTCCATCGAGCGCGACGTTGAACGTCTACAGCAAGGCGGCTTCGTCACCTCTGACTGGCACGCGCGCCCGCAGCGCGGCATCGTCAACAAGACGCCCTTCGTCATCCTCGTTCGCGCGGGCAACCCCAAAGGCATACGCGACTTTGCAGACCTCGCACGCCCGGGGGTGAAACTCATTCATCCAGATCCCGTCAGTTCCGGCGGCGCACAGTGGTCGATCCTCGCCATCTACGGCTCGGAGTTGATCAAAGCGGAGCGGCAAGCGGGCGCACGCGACGAAGGACGCGCCTTGAAGATGCTGCAAGCCGTCTGGGGCAACGTCATCTCCACGCCCGGCTCGGCGCGCGAAGCGCGCACGCAGTTCGAGACGGGCTTCGGCGACGCGCTCATCACCTACGAACTCGAAGGGTTGTTGATGAAGGCAGCGAAAGCGCCGGTCGAAGTGGTCGTGCCCGAATCCACGATCTTCAGCGAGCACCCGGCGGTCGTCATCGACCGCAACATCACGGCCGAGAAACGCCCCGTCGTCGAAGCCTTCATGCAGTATCTCTGGAGCGACGAAGCCCAACGCGCCTTCGTGCAATACCACTTCCGCTCCTCAACTAATGAATCGTTCAACGACAGCAACGCCGAGTTTGCTAAGATCACTTTGCCCTTCACCGTCCAATACTTCGGAGGCTGGGCGCGCGCCTACCCCGACGTGATCGAAAAAATCTTTCGCGATCAGGTGCAGAAGCGGAAGTAAATGGTGAATGGTCAATGGTGAATGGAAGAAGACAGTTCCGATCCATTCACCATTGATCATTCGCCATTCACCAATTTGATTATGAGTTCAGCTATCACAAGCATGCGGCATGTGCGTGGGTTCGACGTGGTGCGACCGCTGAGCATCGCGACGATGATCGGGCTGATGCTGCCGCTCGTGCTCTTGCCACTCTTGTCGATCTTTATTTTCGGGACGAGCAAGGGCTTGGGGAGTTTCTGGGCTGCGTTGACCGCGCCTGAGGCTCTGTTCGCACTGCAACTCTCGCTCGTGACGAGCTTCTGGGCGACCGTCTTCAACGTCGTGTTCGGGCTGTTCGCCGCTTACGTTTTGTCGCGCTATCACTTCTGGGGGCGCAACGCACTGATCGTGACCATCTCTCTGCCGACGGCCATCCCGACGGCCGTGGCGGGCTTCGCGCTCCTGCTGTTGTGGGGGCCTTACGGCACTCTCGGTCGGCTGCTCGCGCCGCACGGCGTCCAGTTGATGTTCACGGCGACGGCGATCATTCTCGCCAACATCTTCGTCACGTTCCCCCTTGCCTTCGGCGTCATCAAGCCCGTGTTCGACACCATGTCGCGTTCGCTCGAAGAAGCCTCTGCAACCATCGGCGCAACGCGCTGGCAGACATTCTGGCACGTCACTCTGCCCAGTTTGCGCGGCGCGATTGTGACGGGCGCGCTTCTGACTTTCGCGCGCGCCGTCGGCGAATTCGGCTCGACCATCCTCGTCTCCGGCAACCTCGCCGGACGCACACAGACCGCGCCGCTCTACATCTTCGCCAAGTTCAACGAGGGACAGGTCGAAGCGGCAAACGCCGTCGCCATCGTGCTCGCGCTCTTTTCGTTCGTTATCTTCAGCATCCTCTTTTTCGCGCGCGATTGGCTCGATACAGAATGAGTTCAGAGCGGACGATGAAACCAGAACCCACACTGACAGGCAAGCAGGACGCGAACGACGGCGCGACCGTTGACCGTGCGGAGCGCGGCGACTCGCCCGCCGCGAAGGAGACGGCGACTTCGGCGGTGGCGGCCACGAGCGTGCGTTCGTTGAGCAAGAGTTTCAAGGGGACGATGGTGCTCGAAGATGTCAGCTTCGACGTGGCCGAGGGCGAAACTCTGGTGCTCCTCGGCGCGTCGGGCAGCGGCAAGACCACGATCCTGCGCATCATCGCCGGACTCGAAGAACCCGACCGCGGCCGCGTCCACTTGCACGGCCGCGACGTGACGGAACTGCCCGCGCGCGAGCGCGGCGTCGGCGTCATCTTCCAATCCTACGCGCTCTTTCCGCGCATGACGGTCGAACAGAACATCGGCTACGGCCTGCGCATACGCAAACGCCCGAAGCAGGAGATCAAAGAGACAATTGAACGCCTGCTCGCGCTCGTCAAACTCGAAGAACATCGACGCAAATATCCTTCGCAACTCTCGGGCGGGCAGCAGCAGCGCGTCGCCATCGCGCGGACGCTCGCCTACAACCCGCAAGTCCTGCTCTTCGACGAACCCTTCGGCGCGCTCGACGCGCAAACGCGCGTCCGTCTGAGACGCGAAATCCGCGCGCTCCTGCGCCAGATCAAAGTGCCCGCCATTTTTATCACGCACGATCAGGAAGAGGCGCTCGAACTCGGCGACCGCATCGCCGTCCTCAACGCCGGACGACTCGAACAGACGGGCACGCCCGACGAAGTTTATAACCGCCCCGAAACCGAGTATGTCGCCACCTTCCTCGGCGCGGCCAACCTGCTGCTCGGTGTGGCTGCGGCGGGCGCGGTCGAGATCGGGACGGCCACGATCCCTGCGCCGCAGGAGACGGCCGGATTCCGCGAAGGCCAGTCCATCAAACTCGTCTTTCGCCCCGAGGACGTGCGCCTGAGCGAGACCGCCGCGCTGCCCGAAGGCGCGCGCCGTCTCACCAACGGCATCGTCGAAGAGATCGACTTCGTCGGCGCATACGAACGACTCACCGTGCGCCTCGACCTCGTCGCGCGCCAGAACGTCGAAGGCAAGCCGCAACTCTACAACGTCACCATCAACACGTCCGAACGTCTGACGGGCGTGCCCATCATGGTCACGCGTCCGAAGCCCGACTCAGCGACGGCGCGCTTCCGCGTCGGCGACCGCGTGGCCGTCGGCCTGATGTCTTTCCGCGTCCTCCCCAACTTCCCCCTCGCCTCCGAACGCGGCGGCAAGTTCTACGACATGGGGAAATGAAGGGGGATTGGTCAATGGTAAATGGTAAATGGTGAATGGAGCAGAACTGTCTTCCTCTATTCACGATTTACGATTCACGATTTACACGCTTTGCACCATTCACCATTTACCATTTACCATTTACCAGTAATTGACGCTTACACTTTCGTCGCCGCGCGCGGTTGGGAGGATTTTGCGCCATCACTCGTCAGCAAATTTTGGAACTGTTGTTTCTCGTCGTCTTCGCCACCGTGCATGGCTACGGCGCGGCGTGGCTCGCCGTCCGCATGCTGTTTCGGCCGCATCGCGCCGTCAAACTTTTCGGCCTCACCATCTGGCCGCAGGGCATGATCCCGCGCCACCGCGAACGGCTCGCGCAAACCATCGGCAACGCCGTCGGCAACGAACTCGTCTCGCACGACACGATCACCGACGCGCTCTTTAAGACCGATTTCTTCCAACGCAAAGTCGCAGACCTCGTCACCACGCAGACGCGCGATCTGCTCGACACGCCGCGCGGCTCTTTCATCGAAGCGCTCCCTGCGGCCCTGCGCGCGCCCGTGCTCGATGCCATCAGCGCCCTCCAACTGCGCGTCGCCGATTACGTCGCCGCCATCCTGCGCAGCGAAGAGACGGCCGCCGCCATCAACTCTTTCATCGACCGCCGCGTCGATGAACTGCTCGCGCGCCGCCTGAGCGACGCCATCGACGACGAAACCTACGAGCAGATCGTCGGCTTCGTCGAAGACCGCTTCCGCAACATCGTCAACGAGCGCAGCTTCGAGGGCAAGGTGCGCGATTTCGTCAGCGCGCGCATTGAAGAGATCGCGCACAGCCGCGCCACGCTCGCCGAACTGTTCACGCCCGACGCCGTCGCCATCATCAAAGAACGCATCGACGCCCAACTCGGCCCCATCGCCGAGCATCTGGCCGAAATCGCCTCGAACAAAAAGACGCGCACGCAGATCGGCGCGCTCATCAAACGCGAAGTTGACGAGTATTACGCGCAACTCAATTTCTTCAAAAAAATCTTCGTCTCGCGCGAACGCATCCACGGCGAAGTTGACGAGATGGTCAACAAGACTTTGCCGCGCCGCGTGCAGGAATTTTTGCGCGGCGAAGCGTTCGCGCACGAGGCCGAAGCGTTTCTCGATTCGATGATCGACAACCTGCTTGCGCGTCCCATCAACGAACTCGTCGGCACGATCGCGCCCGACAAGCTGGAACTGATCAAAGAGCAAGTGGCGGGGCGCATCCTCGCCATCGCACGCGGCGCGGAACTCTCAACGACCGTCTCGGCCTACACCTCCGACGCACTGGCGCGCATCCGGCCGCACACCATCCGCGCGCTGCTCGAACATGCCAGCCCCGATTCGGCCGCGCGTCTCAAAAACTTTCTCTCCCGCGCGCTGCTCGGCGTGCTCTCGCGTGAAGACACGGCGCGCACCGTTAATTCGATCCTGAGCGCGCAGATCGAACGACTGCTGATCGCGCCCATCGGGCGCATCGGCGACCACCTGCCCGCGAGCACCGTGGCGCGCGCCTCGGATGCGCTCACCGAACGCATCACGGCGGCGGCGCGCGAACGCCTGCCCATCGCCATCAAAGAGTTTGACATCGGCGAGATCGTGCGCGTCAAAGTCTCGAATTATCCGGTCGAGAAATTGGAGTCGCTCGTCCTCTCCGTCGCGCAGCAACACCTGCGCAAGATCGAACTCTTCGGCGCGGTCATCGGCCTCTTCCTCGGCCTCTCCCAAGCCGTCTATTTCGGCATCAAATACTATCGCGCTGGGCATTGAGGCTATTTGACAGGCAACCAATAGAGCGCGTGAGCACACAAACTATCGATGAAATTTCTACCAAAACAAATTATTACGTTGACGGTATTGGTCGCAGGTTTGTCGTTTGGCGCAGACGCGGCGCGTGGGCAGCAACTCGTGTCGCCGTATCGCTCGAACGAGTCTGTGCGTTCGGATAAGTTTACGGGCGGCCGTGTCGAGCGCGCGCAGTTCGTGGCAGGTGAAGGGGAGATCGAGATTACGGTTGACGTGCCCGCGTTTCGCCTGACCCTGTGGCAGAACGGCAAAGAGGTGAAGACCTATGCCATCGGGGTCGGGAAGCGGGATTTTCCCATCTCGATTGGCGAGAAACAGGCGACGGAGATCATCTGGAATCCCGATTGGATTCCGCCGAACAGCGAGTGGGTGACGGGGCGCAAAGGCATCAAGGCGGGCGAAGTGATACGCGCGAGCGACCGTCGAAACCCGCTCGGCAAAATTAAAATTCCGCTCGGCTACGGTTACCTGATCCATCAGGCGGCCGCGCCGACAGACCTCGGCAATCTCGTCTCGCACGGCTGCATCCGCATGCTGCGCACAGACCTCTACGACCTGACCGAGAAGATCGTCGCGGCGCGAAGTCTTCCCGTTCCGGCGTCGAAGATCGCCAATGCCAAGCGGACGAAGAACACGGTGGTCGCCAAACTCGAACAGCCCTTGATGGTTGACATCAACTACGACACGCAGGTCGTCGAGGGCGGGCAACTGCATCTCTACCCGGACGTGTACGACCGGGGCACGAACACGGTCGCGCTCTTGCGCACCGAACTCGAATCGAGCGGCGTGGACGCCGCCGGGGTTGACGACGCGACTTTGAAGGCGATGCTCGGGCGCGTGACGGCGAAGCAGAAGTACGTCGTGAGCGTCGAGAGCATCCTGGCGGGGCGCGCGCTCAAGGACGGGCGCACACTGCCGCTCGTCGGTTCGCCCGCCGCGAAGCGAAAAGACCCGGCGGCGAAGCGACGCGCGGCCTAAGGGCACGAGTCGGAAGACGGCTAGGTTTTGATTGATGAGAGAGGGCGCGTAGATAAATTTATCTACGCGCCCTTCGGCGTTTCTACTTCGCACCTTCGCGTTGACGATTCGTTCTCGTTTAAGGGGCGCAGTATTCCCAGTGCCAGGGTTCGTAGAAGTAGGGGCAGAAGCCGAAGCGTTCGGCGTTGCGGACGAGCCAGCGATATGCGGGCGTCTGCGTCTGGAGCAGGCGGTTCGGGTCTTTGGTGATGGTGGGTTCGCCGCCGACGTAGAGGTCGAGCGCGCGACCCGTGAAGTGCGGGCTGTTGACGGCGAGCGCGGCGCGACCCGCCTGCGGTTCTAACTTGCGCAAGCGATCCTGATACTCGCGCGAGCGAAAGGCCGAGATGATCTTCAGATACTTTTCCGAGGCGGCCAGTTCATCGCCGCGCCCGGCGAGTTTCGCCGACGAGTCGTCGATGGCGGCGGCCAGCATACGTTTGTAAGCCGCGTAAGTTTGGCGTTCGACTTTGCGCAGGTCTTCGGCGCGCGAACTATCCCAGAACTCCGCGCCGGAGACGGTGACGAGCTGGTCTGGTTGCGGGTAGGTTCTGTCCCTGAGGCGACGCGTCTGCCACGTCTGGATCATACGCATGAGCGTCGGTTCGTCGAGCACGCCCGTTGCGGCGAGTCCCACGCGCTTTTGCCAGCGCGCGAGGCTTGCGGCGAAACGCTCGGTCGTTGCGTCTTCGTCCGTGCCGATCAGGCGTTGGATGAGCGGGACGTAGATGACCCAACCGCGTTGCTGCTTGCCGCCGAACGTCCAGCGCAGAGTGTCTTTGAGCGTGCGGTTCTGCTCGGCGGCGGGTGAGCCGGAAGCAAGCGCGCCCAGTTCGGTTTCTGATAACTCTACTGTCTCTACTATCGGCGCGGCGTTCGCCGCACGCGCGGAGTTCGCGCTTGACTCGGCGGGCGAAGGCGCAGGCCGAGTCTCAGGCGAGCGCGCAGGCGAAGGTGCAGGAGAAGGATCGCGGCGCGCAACATCTCCAGCGTCCGACGGCACGGGGACGCACCCTGCGACGAGGATAAGCGCGGCGAGCGACACGACGCAGATGAGAAGCGTTTTTCTCTCGTTCGATTTCATTCTGTTGATGAAGGGGAGAGTTGATTTTAGACGGCCGCGCGCGGTCTGCCAACTTGTAAATCGTCCCTGTCCGTGCTTGACCGAGACGCGCGGATTCGGCAAGATTGGCGCGTGCCGTTCTCTCCGCAAGGGTTTTCCTTCTAGCAATCTCTGTCAGAGGCGTGTTTCCAAATGATTAAGCTGACCTTCAGGCTTCGTGTGTTGTGGCTGTGCGCGCTGTGTCTGGGCGGCGGGGCGGCAACGGTGTGCCGCGCGCAAGCGTTGGAGCGCGAGTTGGAGGCGACGGCGGGTGCGGCCGTCAAAATCTCTGTGAAGAACTTGAGCGGGCGCGTGACGGTCGTGGCCGCGCCGGAAGGCGAGGAATTGCGGCGCGTCCTTGTGCGTGCAGAGTCGCCGGGCGCGGCCGTTAAAGAGTCGGACGTGAAGACGGTCGCGGCCGGCGGGCAAGTCGAAGTCGAAGTCAGGGAGGAACGCTCCGAGCGCGACCGCGTCGATCTGTTTTTGCGTGTACCGCGACGCGCGCATGTGAAAGTTGAGACTCGTGCCGGGGCGGTTGACGTGTCTGGTTCTTTGAGCGAGGTCGAGGCGGCGACCGACACGGGGACGATTCGCGCAGACGTGCCGGTGGATTCGCTGCGCTACAGTTTTCGCTGGACGGCGAGCCGCCCGCGTTTTTACAGCGAGACGGAACTGGGGAAAGTTGAAGAGAAGCGCGGCGGGCGTTTCGAGGTTTCGGGGCGCATCGGCGACAAGAAGGCGAAGCGCGACGAGCGCGTCAAGCTCGACTTCGAGACGGAGCGCGGCGTGATTCTCTTCGGCGTCGATCCGGCGAGCGTGCCCGCGGATTTGCGCGAGCGGCAGTTGACCGAAGCGGCGCGCGCCATTATCCGCAGCGGCAATCAGGATTTGATCGAAGCCATACGCAAGATCACGCCTCGGTTCGTCGGCGAATACGCGCGCACTCTGCCTCCGTCGCGCGGCGGTGCGCCGGTCTTGACCGTGGCGGCGCGTGGCGAGCGGGTGGCGCGCGAGGTCGCGCCGCAACTCGTGCGCGTGACGGCGAACGTCACGGACAGACAGGGGCGCGCCATCGCCGGACTTGAGCGCAAAGACTTCAACGTGACCGAAGGCGACACGGAGCGCGAAGTGGTCGCGGTCGAAACGTCGCGCGTGCCCTTCAACCTCGTGCTGTTGCTCGACGTGTCGGGCAGCGTCGAAGAACGTCTGGACTTCGTGCGCAAGTCGGCGCTCGCCTTCGTTAACACGGTCAGCCCGCAAGACCGCATCGCCATCATCAGTTTCCGCGACGACATACAGATCATCTCCGGTTTCACTACCGACCGCACGCTTTTGGCCGAGCGCATCAAGGACATCGAAGCGGGCGGCGGCACGGCGCTCTACGACGCGCTCGCCTACACGCTCATCGATACCTTGAAGCCGCTCAGGAACGAGCGCACGGCCATCGTCGTCATCTCCGACGGCGACGACAATCGCTCGTTCATCCCCTTTCCCTCGATCCTCGAAACCATCATCGAGACCGGCGCGGTCATCTACCCGCTCTACATTCCTTCCGGCCTCATCCCCGCGTCGAGCGCGCCTGCGGCCGTCACGACGCTCGACCCGACGCGCACGCGCTTCCTGACGCTTACTTCGCGCGCCGACGAAGAGGGGCGCAAACTGGCGAGCGTCTCCGGCGGCGTCTATTATCCCGTGCGCCGCTTCGACGAACTCCAACAAGCCTACGACGACGTGGTGGCGCAACTGCGCACTTCCTACACCATCAGCTACTCGACCACCTCGGCTGCCGCGCGCGGTCGCCTGCGCGTGCGCGTTGCACGTGAAGGCGCGGTCGTGCGCCTCAGCCCGGCGGTCGAAACGACGACTACTCAACAGCCGCCGAGTCAAGATTAACTTCCAAAACAGACCGACCCCTTTAGCATTTCTTCTTTGCGCCTTACGTTTTTGGAAAGGTGCGGCGGCGGGTGTTACCATCCGCACTGATGAAAAGCCCTCTGCTGTTATCGCTGTTCGACGAGACGGAGCGACGGCCGCTGTCCGTCTCGGAGTTAACTTCGCAGGTGCGCGGCGCGCTCGAAAATCGTTTCGCGGCCGTGTGGGTTGAGGGCGAGATTTCAAACTTCAAGGCGGCCGCTTCCGGCCACTGGTATTTCACGATCAAGGACGAGAGCGCGCAGCTTCACGCGAAATGTTTTCGCGGCGTCAACGGCCGCATCCGCTTTCGCCCTTCGGACGGTTTGCAGGTGCGCGCGCGCGGGCGTCTTACGGTCTACGAACCGCGCGGCGAGTACGAGTTGCTGGTCGAAGGCTTAGACCCCGTGGGCGCGGGCGCTCTGCGCGTGGCGTTTGAGCAACTACGCGACCGGCTCGCGGCCGAAGGGTTGTTCGCGGAAGAGTTGAAACGGCCTTTGCCTTTGCTGCCACGGCGTGTGGGCGTCGTCACGTCGCCGACGGGCGCGGCGGTGCGCGACATCATCCACGTCATCACGCGCCGCACGCGCACCGTGGACATTCTCCTTGCGCCGACGCGCGTGCAAGGCGTGGGTGCGGGTGCAGAGATCGTGCGCGCCATCAGGTCTCTGAACGAGTATCATCGCCGCGCCGAGCGCGAGGGGCGCACGCGCGATCTGATAGACGCGATCATCGTGGGGCGCGGGGGCGGGTCGAGCGAAGATTTGTGGGCGTTCAACGAGGAAGAGGTGGCGCGCGCCATTCGCGCCTCGCAGATTCCGGTGATCTCTGCGGTCGGTCACGAGACGGATTTCACCATCGCGGATTTCGCGGCCGACGTGCGCGCGGCCACACCTTCGGCGGCGGCCGAACTCGTCGCCGCGCGCGAAGACGAGATGACGGCCGTTACCTTAACGCTCACGCGCGATCTCGTGCGCGCCATTGAGTATCGCCTGTTGATAGAACGCGAACGCGTGCGCGAGGCCGCGAGTTCCGAAGGCTTCGACGAGGTGCGCGAGCGCCTGCGCGCGGCGCGACGCGAGACGGATGATCTGGCGCGTCGTCTGGACGCAGCGATGGCGCGCTCAGTTGAACAGGCGCGGAGAAGATTCGAGGGAGTGGCGCGAGAGTTGTCGCCCGCACGCATGAGTACGCGCACGAGCGAGGGGCGCGTGCGTTTGGCTTTGACGCGCGCCGCACTCGACGCCAACTTCGGCGCGCGTCTGGACGAAGCGCGTGCCCGTCTGGAAGTGACGGTTGCTTCGCTCGATGCGTTGTCGCCGCTCGGCGTGCTCGGTCGCGGCTACGCGCTCGTGCAGGATGCGGGCGGGCGCGTAGTGCGTTCGGCGCGGCGCGTGCGCGCGGGCGAGCGCGTGCGCGTGCAACTCGGCGAAGGCGCGCTCGCGTGCAGGGTTGAAGGAGTGGAGGGCGAGAACTGATGTCCACCGTGCCGGGAGACAGGGCGAAGAAGAGTCGGCGCAGCCGCATCGTCGTCAACGTCGAGCAGCCGCCGGAAGATAGAGACGCGAATGTGGCGCGCGGGCGCGGGCGTTTGCGTGCGCGCCGCGTCGAGGGTCGGCGGCGGCGCGTTTTGTCCGTCGGGGCGATTGCGCTCGCGGGCATTGCGCTCTTGCTGTGCCTGATTGGTTGGTGGTGGTGGCAGAGTTTCAAGAGCAGCCCGTCATATACGCTTGCGCTCGCGGTGGAAGCGGCGGAGGCTGACGACCAGCAGGCGTTCGAGCGTCTGGTTGACGTGGACGGCGTGAGCCGCAGCGTCGTGCCGCAGGTGATCGAGCGGGTGCGCGGCACGGACAACGCGCTCGACATCCCGCCGCAGGTGCGCCGTCAGATCGGGCAGAACGCGCAGGTGTGGCTGCCGGGCGTGCGCGAACAGGTGCGCGGCGTTTTGATGGAGGAGACGCGGCAACTGGCCGAAGCGGGCGGCGCGCGCGATTATCCGTTCTTCGTGCGTGCGCTCGCGCTCCGGCGTCTGGGCGAGACGAAGATACAGGAAGGCGAACGACAGACGCGCACGGCGACCGTCACGTACAAAATGAACGAGCGCCCGGTCGAGTTGGGTCTGATGGGCGGCGCGGAAGGACAGCCCGCCTGGAAGATCGTCTCCGTCAAAAGCGATGAACTGGCAACGCGCGTCGCGCAGCAAATCGCGCGCACGTTTCCGATGACGGGAAGGTGAAGGAAGTCAGGTGAATGGTAAATGGTAAATGGTGAATGGTGAATGGTGAAAAACTCTCTTCTACTATTCACCATTTACCATTTACTATTCACCGCTTTTCTAAAATGAAGATGAAAAAAGCGGGAGCGCAGAATCAGAATTTCGAGGCGTCGCTGGCGGCTCTGGAGAAGATCGTGCGCGAGTTGGAGCGCGGCGAGTTGCCTCTGGAGAAGAGTCTGGAACTGTTCGAGCGCGGCGTGCGTTTGTCGCGTGAATGCCAGGAGCGTTTGCAGGAGGCCGAGCGACGCATCGAGGTGTTGTTGCAACGCGATGGCGGCGGCGACGGCCGGACGACAAGCGCCCTCGGCACGCTCGATGCGGACGAGTTCGATCTGGCGGGCGGCGCTGTAAACGGCCTTGAAGATGCGGAGGACGATGAGAGCGTCTTCTGACACGACCGCCGGTATCGAGGCACGCGCAACTCAAGCGGGCGAGACGGAAGCGGCGCGCGCCTATCTTGAGCGGGCGCGCGCACACGTCGATGCGCGGCTCGAAGTGCTCGTGCCCGCCGCCGACGCTCAACCCCTGGACGTGCACGCGGCGATGCGTTGGAGTCTGTTCGCAGGCGGCAAACGTTTGCGCCCCGCGCTCGTCCTCGCCACGGGCGAGGCGTTCGGTGCGCGCGTCGAAAATCTCATCGACACGGCCTGCGCCTACGAACTCATACACACTTACTCGCTCGTACACGACGATCTGCCCGCGATGGACGACGACGACCTGCGGCGCGGGCGTCCCACTTGCCACATCAGATTCGGAGAGGCCACGGCCATCCTCGCGGGCGATGCCTTGCAGACGCTCGCCTTCCAGACCATCGCGGAAGACGATGCGCTTGAGGCACGCGTGCGCGTCCGCCTCGTCGCCGAACTGGCGCGCGCCGCGGGCACGCCCGGCGGGATGGTGGCCGGGCAAGCGCACGACCTTGCGGCCGAGTCGCGCGCCGACGTAACGGAGGCCGAACTAGACGACATTCACCGCCGCAAGACCGGCGCGCTCATCGCAGGGGCAGCACGCGCGGGCGCGCTCATCGCCGGGGCGAGCGAGCGCGAACTGCGTGCCGTCGGCGACTACGCCGCCGCGCTCGGTCTACTGTTTCAGATTACGGACGACCTTCTGGACGTGACGGCTACGGCCGAGGCTCTCGGCAAGACGCCCGGCAAAGACGCGCGCGCGCAGAAAGCGACTTACCCCGCGCTCCACGGCCTCGAAGACGCGAGCCGCCGCGCACGACTCGTCTACCGGGAAGCCCTCGACGCGCTCGCGTCAATCGAGACGGACGCGCCCACCCTGCGCTCCATCGCGCGCCTCATCCTCGAACGCCGCGCCTGAAGTTTCTTGACACTTCCGCCGACGACACAACATAATCGGCGCGCTGAACACAGACCGTTCGTGCGGATCACACGCCTCCGAAATAATCGCCCCCGAAACACTTGGCCGGCTCGTTTCGATTGATGGACTTTAACGGCATTGTCTCGTCCCGCCTCCGCAGGCACGCTGGAGAATTAAGATGTACCCTCGAAGAACTAAAAAACGTCTGCCCGCTGCCCTCTACGTCGCCTCTCTCCTTTTCGCCGCGAGTCTGACCCTCTACCTCACGACGCCCGAACGCGCATTCGTCGCTTCGGCCGCACGCCCCGCGTCGCCGTCTTCCGTGCCGGGCGCTTCCCGCTCGGCTGTGCCGCGTCGTCGCCTGAACGGCAAGATCGCTTTCGTCGGCGGCGACCGAATGAATTGGTACAACCGCGACATATGGGTGGCGAATCCGGACGGCAGCAAGTTAACTAATCTGACGCCGACCAAGAACACCTCCGAGGGGTCTCCCGATTGGTCGCCTGACGGTGCGAAGATAGCTTTCTACCGTTCCTCAAGTGCTGACGCGGAAGGCGGCATCTACGTGATGAATCCGGACGGCAGCAATCAGACAAGAGTGCCCATCGCCAACCCCGTCTACTCCGCCGTCTGGTCGCCGGATGGAACCAGGTTCGCTTATACGGCCGAGCGCAACGGCACGCGGGATATTTACATCGCAAACGTGGACGGAAGCGGTGAAAAGAATTTGACCGATGGCGGTGGGGCCAGCCCGACATGGTCGCCAGACGGCGAGCGGATCGCATACGTCGCCGGCTCGTCTCTCTGCGTCATGAACGCCGACGGCAGCAATCAGAGAGAGATTGTGAGTGGCAATGCTGTTCGCGGCATCAACGGCCCCAAGTGGTCGCCTGACGGCTCTCTGATCATGTTTGAAGGTGGCCTGTTCCAGAATCCGCCCACGAACAGGTCTTACCTCGTCTCGCCCGACGGCAGCAACCTCAGGCGCGCTAATGGCGCTTACTTCGATCTGGCGTGGTCGCCGGATGGCACCAAGATCGCCTATCGCACCGACGACGAGTTGAGAGCCGACATCGGCGTGGCGAACTTTGACGGCACGCCGAGTTCCATCAAGTTCGGCACCGGCCCGGAGATCATAGACAGCCAGCCCGCGTGGCAGCCGCTCTTGGCCGGTGAAGGAAAGATCGTCTTCACCAACGAGCGCGACGGCAACCCCGAAATCTACGTGATGGACGCAGACGGCGGCAATCAGAAGAACCTGACGAACAATCCGGCCAAAGACGCCACGCCCGTCTGGTCGCCCGACCGCAAGCAGATCGCTTTTACGAGCGACCGCAGCGGGCGTTCTAATATCTATGTGATGGATGCGGACGGCGGGAACGTTCGCGCCGTGACGAACCTCGATAACACTATGTCCGACTATCGCGTCTACGATCCGGCGTGGTCGCCGGACGGGACGCGGCTGGTCTTCGTCGGCAGCTTCATGGGCGAACTATCGAACCTCGTCGTCGTCAACACGGACGGCAGCCAACTGCGAACTATCAGCGAAGGCAGCTCGGAGGTGGCCGACCCCGAGTGGTCGCCCGACGGGACGCGCATCGCCTACCTCGGCCGCGAAGGGTCTTTCAACCCCGAAGATCCCCTGGTACGCTTCTTTGTCTTCGTCTGCAACGCAGATGGCAGCGGCAAAACGCGTGTTGCCGACAATGCCCCGTCCTTCGAATCTTTCTCCTACCCGCCTGCGGCGAGCGGCCCCACCTGGTCGCCCGACGCCACGCGCATTGCCTACGCGAGCAACGGCTCAATTCCGCAGATTCATACCGTGTGGCTGACGGGCGGCGTGTTCACCTCTGTCACCAATCACCCTTCGACCCATACGCATCCCTCCTGGACGGCGGACAACCGCATCCTCTTTACGAACAACCGTGACGGCCAGCGCGACATCTACGCGGTTGATGCAGACGGGAACTTCGACCGCCCCGTCACGCGCCTGACGCAAAACGCGGCAGCCGACTATGACCCGAACGTGCAGCCCGACCCGTTCATCCCGCACAGAGCGATTTCCACCATCCAGTGGCGCAGCGCCTCGTTCCGCGTGCGCGAAGGCGGCGCGTCGGCGGGCGGCGATTCGCTTGTCGTCACACGGCTCGGCGATCTGTCGCAGGCGGCCTCCGTCGATTACGGGACGAAGGCCGACCTTGCTTGTCAGGGCGAAGACGCTTGCCCGCGCCGCGCCTCTGAACGTTCCGATTACCTCAGAACGTCGGGCACGCTTCTTTTCGCGCCGGGCGAAGCGTCGAAGACCATCCACGTCCCGCTCGTTGACGATGCGCACGTCGAAGGCGACCAGTTCTACGAAATCTTGCTGACGAACGCGACGGGCGGCGCGACGCTCGGCGAGCAATCCACCACGAGCGTTATCATCACGGACAACGACTCGGCCGAGACGCCCGCCGCCTCAAACCCGATTGACGAGCCGAACTTCTTCGTGCGGATGCACTATCTGGACTTTCTCGGCCGTGAACCCGAACCGGCCGGACAACAGGCTTGGGTGGATGTCTGGACGCGCTGCCCGGACATCAACCGCGACGAGCGTTGCGACCGCGTGACGATCTCTTCGTCCTTCTTCCGCTCGCTCGAATTTCAGATGCGCGGCAGCTTCGTCTATCGCATGTATCGCGTCAGTTTCAAACGGCGACCGACCTACGCCGAGTTCGTGCGCGACACGGCGCGAATCAACGGGCAGACGCTCGCCGAAATCGACGCCAGCAAAAAAGCCTACACCGAAGCGTTCATCCAGCGCGACGACTTCATTGCAGAACATTTCATGGGCGGCGTGAACGGAGCCATCAGTTATGTCGCGCGGCTGGAAGCAAACTCAGGCACGACGCTCACGGGCGACGTGACGCGCACGACGCTCGAAGAAGACCTGAGCGCGCGCAGGCGCACGCACGCGGGCGTCCTGCGCGCTGTCGCCGAACATCAGAACGTCGAGGCGGCGCTCTACAACGAAGCGTTCGTCACCATGCAATACTTCGGCTACCTCAAACGCGACCCCGAACCCGAAGGCTTCGAGAACTGGATGCGCGTCATCAATCGCGGCGACGGCTATCGCGTCATGGTGCACGGCTTCGTCAACTCCGTCGAATATCGTGCGCGCTTCGGTCGTCCGTAAACGAGGCGCGCACGCGAAATTTTGTCTTCGACCGCTGCCGCCACGGCGTAAAAAAGCTCCTGCGCGGCAGCGGAAAAACTCTTGACGGGTTAACCAAGCCGCGCTAGAGTCCAAATGTCTCACGAGCGCCCACAGAGTTGACTCACGTAATTTAGACTCACGTAAGTTAAACCCGCTTAATTTCGTTTTCCCTCGCCCGTCCGCAAAGGATCAATAAAGTCGTGCAGCCCTCAGCCGACCGCACACGACCCAACGGATGTTTTCCCCCGTCTCTTTCATTCGACGCCCCTCAACGGCGTGCGAGTAGCGCTTTCCTCTCAGGCGATCCACAAACGGCCGCCCTCATCCCCCAAGGAGCCGAAACCTCATGCCGACCACACTCCCCCGTCGTGCCGGTGCGCTTACTCTAATCTTGCTCATCATGTCTGTCTCCGTCTTCCACACCTCGCCTGCCCGCGCGCAGCAATCCGCCGCGCCGACCGACGGCACGCTCCCTCCGCCGCCCGGCGACGACGACTTTCCCATCTATCCCTCTTTTTCCCCGGCCACCTTGACCGTGGGCCCCAGTCCCGGCAATCAGTACGCGAACTTGCAGGCGGCCATCGACGCCGCACGCCCCGGCGACACGATCTTGCTCGAAGCGGGGCAGACCTTCATGCCCGCCGCCGGCAATTCATTCATCCTACGTAACAAAAATACTACCAGCGATGCATGGATCACGATTCGCACGTCGGCCCCGGACGCGAGCCTGCCGCCGGAAGGCCGGCGCATCACGCCCGCTTACGCGAACGTCATGCCCAAACTGCAAGCCAGATTCGCAGAGAATCGATTTGTCGTGAAAACTGAGCAGGGAGCACATCACTATCGTCTGCTCGGCATAGAGATCACCGCCCCGTTGCCCCCCCCGCATCCCTCGAACTTTAATATCTTTGCTTTGGTCGAATTAGGTGAGAGAGGCCAGTGGGACATTAATCAAGTGCCGCGCGATCTGACGATTGATCGTTGTTACATACACGGCAACGAAGAACTCAATCTGCGAAATGGCATCTCCCTCCACAGCGCTCGCACGAACATCATCAACTCGCACATCTCCGATTGTCATTCGACTCCGGCCGAAGGCTCTGAATCGAGAGCCATCTGGGGCAGCAGCGGCCCCGGCCCGTACAAGATCATCAACAACTATTTGGAGGCCGCCACCGAAAACATCCTGTTCGGCGGTGAGGCCACTCATTTCATTCCTTCCGATATTGAGATTCGCCGCAATCACTTATTCAAACCGCTCGCGTGGCGCGCGAGCGGGCGATGGTCTGTGAAGAACCTGCTGGAATTAAAGCAAGCCCGGCGCGTAACGATTGACGGCAACATTCTGGAGCATTGCTGGCGTGCTGGTCAGGTAGGGTTTGCCGTACTCTTTACCGTTTATGGTTCGGATGTCATTGAAGATGTCACGTTCACCAATAACATCGTGCGCCACGCCGCTTTCGGCGTTCAGTTCAAGAACGACGGCGCGCGCAGCAAACGCATCACGGTGCGGAATAATTTGTTTGACGACATTGACGGGCCAAGATGGTACGGGATAGACCGAGACGCTACGACCGGCCATTTTATCCAGTTCGATAACGGGATGGATGGCCTGACCGTTGACCATAACACGGTCTTTCATACCGGCTCTGCCGCGACGATCACGGGCAGCACAGTTTCGGGCTTCGTCTTCAACAACAACTAGATGGCGCATAATGACTACGGCATCTTCGGCGGCGCGTCCGGCACTGCCGGGCTTGAGGCTTATTTCCTTGGCTACATCTTTCAGCGCAATCTGCTAGCGGACGCAATCGAAAGCCGGTATCCGGCGAACAACTTTTATCCGGCATCGCTCGACGATGCACTCTTCGTTGACCGGCTGGCGGAAGATTATCGACTCTCCATTTCCAGCCCCTACAGAAATCAAGGAACGGACGGCAAAGACATCGGCTGCGACATCCTTCAACTGCATGCGGCCGTCGGGATACAGAACGGGCCGGGCAATTTGATCATGTGGGGGGCGGGCAGGGGCACGCATGGCTATAAATATCCATATGAGCCTTACCTGAGTTGGACGGACAACAGTTCCGACGAAGAAGAATTCATCATCGAGCGGAAAACAGGCTCGAACGCTTATCAACTTATTTACACGGAAGCGGCACGAGTCGCAGCGGGCGTCACCACCTACCCGCTCGGCAGTCTCGGCAACGGTGGCACTTTCCGCGTGCGGGCGGTCAACGCGAGAGGCAAATCTATTGTCTCCAATCCTGTGGAAACTTATTCCTACTGAACGGGCAGGCCGGAGACGATAGCTTTGTAAGGAGAAGTGATGAGAAATCCGTCGCACATGCGGTCAAAAAGTTGGACGCCTTGTCTGGTAATCTTGCTGCTCTTGATGGGCGCGTCCGTCTCGCGCGGCGTGACCTTGATAGCTTACTCACTGGGGACGCACGAACTTGTGTTCTTTGATAGCGGGTCACCGCAACGCATCACGAGAAGAGTTCGCGTCTCTGGTCTCCCGAACCGTGAATCTCTCGCGGCTATAGATATACGCCCTGCGACGGGAGAGCTATACGGCTTCGGCACTGACCAAAGATTGTATCGCATCGATCTGGCGACGGGGCAGGCGCAAGCCCTCAGCGCGCCAGCTTTAACCCTGGATTTTCCTCAACCTATATTGATCGGTATGGATTTCGATCCGGTGACAGATCAGGTGCGGTTAACTGGCGGCTATAATATAAATCTCAGGATGAACCCGGACACCGGCGCGCTCATCGCCACTGAGCAGCAATTTGAGCTTGCGCCGGGGCAACCGGGCACAGGGGCGGGTGCGATTATCAACATCGCTTACACCAACAACTTTGCGGGCGCGACCACGACAACGCTCTACGGTATCAATCGCACTAATCTCATGCGTATCGGCTCGCCCGATGGCAACCCGCTGTCACCCAACAGCGGACAGGTGTTTATGGTTGGGTCGCTCGGCATCGATACCACATTTTCCTTCATCGTACACGGATTCGACATCGCGCCCGAAGAAAACACGGCCTTCATCTTAACGCACGGCGGCACCAGCCCCGGTTTGCAAGCTCTCTATTCGGTGAATCTCACGACGGGCGCAGCCCGGTTTCTCGGCGAGATCGGCCGGAACGAATTTTTGTGGGCGCTGACCGTCGCACGCGTCTCGAACTCCGTGCCAATGGTGGCGTTGACGAAGACCAACAAACTGCTGCGCTTCCACAGCGCCACGCCGGGCCGCATCGACCAGACGCTCCACATCGACGGGCTTCCTCCGGGCGAAACGCTCGTCGCTATAGACCTACGCCCCAAGACCGGCCAACTCTACGCCCTCTCCGATGCCGCGCGTCTCTATCGCATCGAGACACCAAACGGCGCATCCTCCGCCGACGCCGTCGCGGTCAGCACGGCCGCCTCGTTCGTCCCGGACAGTGCGGGCGGCTACGCTCTGGATTTCAATCCCGCAACCGACCGTCTGCGCGTCCTTGTGGGACGAACGGGAGACAACCTGCAACTCAACCCGGACACGGGCGCGGTCGTCGCCGTCAACTCCCCGCCGCGCTACGCCCCCGGCGACTTGAACGAAGCACACGCCCCGCGCGTGTCGAGCGCCGCACACACGACGGAACTGGCGAACCCGCTCGCGGCCACCCTCTACGCCATTGATTCCGTGCGCGACACGCTCGTCACTATAGGTTCTGCAAAGGGCACGCCGCTTTCGCCCGACACAGGGCAGCTTTCCACTGTCGGCTTAATCGGGTTCGATACCGGCGATACGACCAGCTTCGACGTGTCTCCTTCCGGCAACTCGGCTTTCGCCGTCTTCAATCTCGCCAATGCGCCGCGCCCCTCGCTCTACTCCGTTGATTTACAGACAGGTGCGGCCACGGCCATCGCGCCGTTTGGTACGTCGGAGGAAATTTGCGGCCTTGCGGTCGAGACGCGTTCGCTGCTGCGGTTCGCTTCCTCAGGTTACACGGCGGGCGAAATGGCCGGAAGCGTGCGCATCACCGTGACGCGCGCGGGTGATGCGTCGGGGGCGGCGAGCGTCGAATACGAGTCGGCGGACGCGACGGCCACGCAGCGCGCCGATTACCACGCCGCGCGCGGCACGCTCCGCTTCGCGCACGGCGAGACGACAAAGACTTTCGATGTCTTCATCACCAACGACGCGTTGGCCGAAGGGGCGGAAACATTCACGCTCAGGCTCGACCGTGCGGTTGGCGCTGCTATCTTGGACGCCGCGTCTACCGTGACGATCGCGGACGACGACTCGCAAACGTCCGCGTTCAATCCGATTGACGACATAGAATTTTTCGTGCGCCAGCACTACCGCGATTTCCTGTACCGTGAGGCCGAGCCGGAAGGTTTGGAGGCGTGGGTCAATGTCCTCCGGCGTTGCCCGAACGTCCACAACAATCCGCGCTGCGACCGCGTGACAGTCTCTTCCTCTTTCTTCCGCTCTTTGGAGTTTCAGGATAAAGGCTATTTCATCTATCGCTACCACAAGGTCGGCCTGCTCGGAAAGCCGCCGCGTTACGAAGAGTTTCTGCGCGACGTGCGACGTTTGGACGGGCAGACGGCCGAGGAGATCGCGGCGCAAAAGAACGCCTTCGCACTCGAATGGGTGAAGCGCTTCGAATTCCAAAGGCTCTATTCCGGGAAGGAAAGTCCGGAACTATTTGTGCAATTACTGGAAATTCGCGCCGGCGAGTCGTTCCTCACTTCACCGGAAAGGGAATCTCTGATTGCGGATTTACAGGCGGGAAGAAAAACTCAAGCCGACGCGGTGAGATACTTCGTCGAGCACCCGCTGGTCATCAGTAGGGAGTTCAACGAGGCGTTCGTCACCATGCAATACTTCGGCTACCTCAAACGCGACCCCGAACCCGAAGGCTTCGAGAACTGGATGCGCGTCATCAATCGCGGCGACGGCTATCGCGTCATGGTGCACGGCTTCGTCAACTCCGTCGAATACCGCGCCCGCTTCGGCCGTCCGTAAGCCTCAACGCCCCGGTCGCCTCCTGCTCTTACTGCGGGAGGCAACCGGGGCAGGGAGTGTCTAAATCAAAGTTGTATTGTAAGCTGTGCGCATGAGCCAATGTCCCCACTGCCAAGCAACAGAAGACCAAACTACCTACGGGCGCACGATGCGCGGCAGCCAGCGTTATAAGTGTCGAGCGTGCGCTCGTGTGTACACGCCCGACCCGCTTCCACTCGGCTATCCTGATGAAACCAAGCGCGAAGCGGTGTGCCTCTATCTGGAGGGCGTGAACTTCCGCCGCATCGGGAGAGTCTTAGGTGTCAATCACCAATCAGTCATCAACTGGATCAACTCTTATCACGCTGCCTTGCCTATCTCCGAGCAGTCGGTGAGCGCGCCGGAGGTGGTCGAACTCGACGAGTTGTTCACCTTCGTCGGCTCAAAAAAACGCAAGCCTACGTCGTCACGGCGGTAGATTGAGCTACTAGATGCGTCGTCTCTTACGACGTAGTCTGGGAGCGCACGCCCGCAGTCTTGCAAGGTGTGATTGACCGCGCGCCACACGCCCCGCGCTACTTCTCCGACGCCGCGCTGGTGTATCGCGATTTGAGTTATTGGGGCACGCACACCTCGATGTACAACAAGAGCGAGACCTACGCGGTCGAAGCCATCAATGCTGACTTGCGCCACTACCTGGCCAGACTCGGCAGACGTTCACGTTGCTTTAGTCGGTGCATTCACGCGCTGCGTCGCGCGGTTGATCTGTTCGTGCGCTGCTACAACGCACGCCAACTTCGTAAACGCAAGTGCCCACGCTACCCTGCGCCACTTGCAACTTTTATTTAGACACTCCCCGGGGCAATAATTCTTGACAGCCAGCTAGAGTGGGCGTAAAGTCCGAATCATCTCACGCACGCGTTTGAGTTATCTCCCATAACTTCTTTCACCGTTTGCCTGCTTTCAAAGGAGCAACGCCGTGCAGTCTTCACCCGCGCGCCTGCTTTTCGTCCGACGCTTTTATTCCTCTCATCCATGCGCCGTCGATGCCCGGCCTAAGAACAGGCCGAGACTGCTATCGAACTGTCTGTTGATATTGCTGCTGCTCGCGGGGGCGTCCGTCGCGCGCGCCGAGACCTTGATGACTTATTCGCCGGTAAGGCACGAACTGATATTTTTTGATAGCGCGTCGCCGCAGCAGATCAGGAAAAGAGTTCCTATCTCAGGTCTGCCGGGTCGTGAATACTTGAGAGCCATTGATATACGGCCTTTGACCGGAGATCTATACGGCTTCGGCAGTGACCAGAGATTGTATCGCATCGATCAGGCGACGGGACATGCGCGAGCCGTCGGTGCTCCGGCTTTAACCCTCAACTTGCCTGAACCCGTAAAGTTCGCGATGGACTTTGATCCGGTCACGGATCAGGTACGGTTGATCGCCGGCTCCAGTATATTTTTCAGGATGAATCCGGACACCGGCGCGGTCATTGCCTTCGATCCGGCACTCAGCTTCGCGCCGGGACAGTCGAGCACAGGGGCGGTCGCAGTTGCGAATGCGGCTTATACCTACAACCTGGCGGGCGCGTCTACAACACTCTACGGCATTAATGACACTAATCTCGTGCGCATCGGCTCGCCCGACGGCAACCCGGTTTCGCCCGACACCGGACAGGTGTTCACTGTCGGCTCGCTCGGCATCGATACCAGATTTGCCTTCGAGGTACACGGCTTCGACATCGCGCCCCTGGGAAACAAGGCATTCATCTTAACGCACGGCGGAACCGCCCCCGGCCTGCAAGGTCTCTATTCGGTAAATCTGCTGACGGGCGCGGCCCAGTTTCTCGGCGAGATCGGCCGGAACGAATATCTGTGGGCGTTGACCCTGCCGCGCACCACAATCTCCACGCCGATGATCGCGTTGACGAAGACGAATAAGCTGCTGCGTTTCCAGAGCGACACGCCCGGCCGCACCAACCGGACGCTTTCCATCACGGGGCTGCCCACGGGCGAATCGATCGTCGACATCGACGTCAACTACATTAACGACTACTACCTTGACTACCTTGACCTCTACGGCCTGTCCGACGCCGCACGTCTCTATCGCATCCGGATCACGCCGGGCGAAGCCTTCGCCGTCGCCACGCCCGTCAGCACCGCCAGCCTGTTGAACCCGGAGGCGGGCGACGCTTATAGCTTCGATTTCCACCCGCGGGACGGCCACTTGCGCATCGTCACCGCGACGACGCGCGAGAACCGACGGTTTGCGCCCAACACCGGAGCGCTTCTCGCGCGCGGCGGTCAGCTTGCTTACGCCGCCAACGACCGGAACGCCGGGCACACGCCGCACATCGTCGGCTCGGCGTATGCCAGAGAATACTACCCCCGTCACGTCGCTTTCTCGTCATTCTACGGGATAGATTCGGCGCGCGACACGGTCGTTGTGCTAGGCTCAATAGGTGAACACCCCGTCTCCCCCGACACGGGACAACTCTTCACGATGGGCGCGCTCGGAGTGGATGCCCCCGATGCGCTCGGCTTCGACACAGACCTTTGGGGCATCGCGACCTACGCAGTCTTCAAGGTCGCCAATGTCCCGCGCCCAGTGCTCTATAACATCAACCGCCTTACGGGCGCGGCGGAAGCCGTCGGCACGCTCAACACGACAGAAGAGGTGCGGGGCTTAGCTGTCCTAAGTGACACGCCGCGCCTTCACATCTCAGGGTCAAGTTACACGGTCAACGAAGGCGCGGGCAGCGTCGCCGTCAAGGTGAGGTGCCTTGGCCGCCCGGAGGACTTTACGAGCGTCGAATACGACTCGGCGGACGAGACGGCTTCCGGCCAGAAGGATTACAACGCCGTTCACGGCACGCTCACCTTCGCTCCCGGTGAGTGTGAGAAGACCGTCAACATCTTCATCAACGACGACGCCTTCCGCGAAGACCCTGAGACTTTCATCATCACCTTGAAGAACGCCTCGGGCGGCACAATCCCAGTGAGTCCGACGATAGTCACAATCGTCGATAACGATGCGTCCGACTCTTCGTCGAACCCGATTGACGATAACGAGCCTTTCGTGCGCCAGCACTACCGGGATTTCCTGTACCGTGAGCCGGAGCCGGACGGCCTCGCGGCGTGGATCAATGTCTTGCGTCGCTGTCCGAACATCTACGACGATCCGCTCTGCAATCGTGTCACGGTTTCGTCCGCTTTCTTCCGCTCGCTGGAATTTCAGGACAAAGGCTACTTCATCTATCGCTACTACAAGGTTGGCCTGAACGGCCAGCGCCCGCGCTACGTAAATTTCCTGCGCGACGTGCGGCGGCTCGACGGGCAGACGGCCGAGGAGATCGCGGCGCAGAAAAACGCCTTCGCCGCCGATTGGGTCACACGGCGATCCTTCACGGAACTGTACGACGAGACGAGCAGCCCGCGCGTTTTCTTAAATGACCTTGTGGCCTTTAACGGGTTGAAGTTGAGTTCGGCGGAAAAGGAGTCTCTCATCGCCGACATGGAAGCGGGCAGAAAAACTCGCGCCGACGTGGTGCGCCACATAGTCGAACTGCCGCAGGTGTTGAGGGACGAGTACGACGATGCGTTCGTCGCCATGCAATACTTCGGCTACCTACAGCGCGACCCGGACGAAGATGGGTTCATTAACTGGACGACGTACCTCAAGAACCACCCCGGCGACTTCCGCACGATGGTTCACGGCTTCGTCAACTCCGTAGAGTATCGCGCACGCTTCGGGAAACCGTAGGAGGGGGAAAAGGGGAAGGGGTCAAGGGTAAAGGTTAAAGACGAACCGAAAACAAAAAGCGGCGCGCAGTCTTCAATGGCTGCGCGCCGCTTTTCTTTACCTTTCCCCTTACCCTTTCACCGGATTTCAGACCGTCTGGTTCGTCGTCACCCGTCGCTGCATCGTGCGCAGGGGTTCGGGCATGAAGGCCGTGAGGTGGTGCGTGGCCGTGTGGCCGTCGGCGAAGGCCTGATAGAGCATGCAGTCGGGGAGTTGGAGACAACTGAGGGGCGACGTGTTGATGTAACCGCTGTCGATGCCGATGGCGCTGTGCGAGATGTAGATGCCGTGGCGGCCGAGTCGTCCGCGCAAGGGCAGGAGCGGCGCGGGCGTGTGGCCGAAGACGCAGGGCTTGCCCGTGTAGTTGCGAAAGAAGTTGCCGTCACGCGACCAGAGTAGATGCTGCGCGGGCGTGTCGCGCGGGTGCGCGCCGCCGGGCAGACCGGCGTGGACGTAAAAGGCGTAATCGTCTTCGTGAAAGAGCGGGAGCGTGCGGAAGAACTCAAGTTGCGCGGGCGGGACGGCCGCCGTGAACTCTTCGCGCAAAGTCTGAAAGTCCTGTTCGCTCCGCACGCGCAGGGGTTTTCCGGTGTACTGCTGGAAGGTGCATTCGCTGCCGACGGCCGCGTGCAGCCAGAGCGTCGCGCCTTCGTCAATGAAGTCGAGCAACATCTGTTCGTGGTTGCCGCGCAGGCACAAGACGCGTTCAGGCTGCTCCGAGTGCAGACGCACCACGTCGGCGACCGTGCCGGGCACATCTTCGCCGCGGTCGATGATGTCGCCCAGGAGGACGAGCATGTCGCGCGCAGGGTCGCGCGGAATCATCTCGACCAGTTTGTTCAACTGTTCGCGCCGACCGTGTACGTCGCCGATGACGAAGGTTTTCATGTGCAGTCACCCCGCGCCCTAAACCTCAAACCGGACGGTTCGGTTATTCCACTCCGACGCGCGCCTGCGCGTGTGATTTCTCGATGCGTGCCATCAAAGGCTCGAAGCGCGGGTCGTCCCTGAGCGCCGCCCATTCAGGGTTCGTCCGAAACCACGGCAAGTTTTCGTTACCGCGATTGATGGCGCGCTCCAACCACTTGAACGCCTGATCACGCATCCCTTCGACGGCGTAGGCCGTCGCGATCCAGTAGGGCGCGTCGTGGTCGGCTTCGGCCACCTCTTTGACGCGCTCGGTCAACTGCGCGCGCGCCGCTTCGTGCTGGCCGAGCTTACTTAAGGCGATGGCGTAGTGCGGGCGTATGCCGTCCATCTCCGGGTGCGTGTCGAGCACGTCGCGCAGGATTTCCGCCGCCTCTGTGGCTCTGCCTTGCCGGTAGAGCGCGACGGCGCGGAAGGTGCGTATGAACGGATGGTCGGGTTCAGTCTTCGCGCCCTCGTCGAGCGCGCGCATGGCCTCTTCCATCCGTCCCTGATACATCAGGATGCGCGCGCGGTTGTAACTGACGACGACGCGCTCGGCCGGGTTCAAGGTGAGCATGCGGTCGAGACTGCGCAGCGCGCGTTCGTAATCCCCGTCGAGACGATAGAGGTAAGAGGCGACAAACTGCACGCCGACATCATTCGGCGCTTCGTGGCGCAGATTCTCCACGGCCGCGCGCGCCTTCGCCTTCTCGCCACGCGCCAGATAGATGAAGACCATGTGCATGCGCGCTTCCATGATCTTCGGGTCGATGTCCAGACCTTTGCGGAAAGCCTCTTCGGCGCGTTCGTAGTCTTCGAAGTCGCCCATCGACTTGATGACGCGATTGGCGTAGCAGCCGCCGAGCGCGCAATGCGCGAGGGCGAAATTGGGATCGAGTTCGATGGCGCGCTTGAAGTTCTCAATGGCCTCTTCCACGTCTTCGTTGGCGAGCGTGTGATAGATGTAGCGCCCCATCGCATCGCGCCCGCGCAGGTAGAGGTTGTAAGCGTCGGAGTTGGCCGTGGCGGGCGTGGCGAGCTTGTCTTTCTCGGCCGGGGTCAGTTCGAGGCGTAAGCCCTCGACGATGCGCTGTGCGATGTTGTCCTGCACGGCGATGATGTCGTCGGCCGTCGCGTCGATACGATCAGACCAGAGCAAATCGCCGGAAGCCACGTCGAGCAGTTGCGCGTTGACGCGCAGTTTTTCGCCCGCGCGCAAAAACGAGGCGGCGAGCACCGCGCCGACGCTCAACTCCTGACCGATCTCGCGCGGGTCGCGTTCGTGCCCCTGATACTTCACGATCAGAGACGAAGGACGCACCACGAGCGAACGCAAGCGTGCCAGTTCCGTGATCACTGCGTCGGCGAGCGAGAACTCGTAGAAGCTGACTTCGGCGTCGCCGCTCAGATTGCGGAAGGGAAGAATGGCGATTGACTTCGAGCCTTCGGTGAGATTTGTCGTCTGCTGCGTCTCGCCTTCGGTGCGATTGGGCGCGGTGGAGATATTGCGCGAAGAGGATGGCGGCGCGGACGACTGCGCGGCCGAAGGCGACTCGGTGCCCGTGATGTTTCGCAGCCAGCGGCGAAAGGTGCGGCCGAAAGAGTTGTTGGCCGATTGATGGCGCGGCGCGACGGGTTCGAACTCGTCCGTCGCGTCGGGTGCGACCGCGCCCATCGCCGCCAGTTCGCGTTTGACGGCGCGCAGGTCGTCGCGCATTTCCGCGACGCGCTGGTAACGATCCTTCGGGTCTTTGGCGAGCGCGCGGTCGAGTATCTCTTGCAGGCGCGGCGGCGCATCCTGCCGAAACTCTTCGATGCGTTGCGGCGTGTCGTGCAGGACGGCGTAGCGCACCTCTACGTTGGTCTTGCCCTGAAACGGCCAGATGCCCGTCAGCATCTCGTAGAGCAGGACGCCGGTGGAGAAGATGTCGGCGCGATGATCGACGTGCGCGCCCGTGGCCTGTTCGGGCGCGGCGTAGGTGGCCGTGCCGTAAGGGACGCCCATCTCTGTGAGGTGCACGTCGCCTTTGCCCTTGCCGCCGCTCTGCTGTTCGTCCAGGAGTTTGGCGAGACCGAAATCGAGCACCTTGGCCGTGCCGTTCTTCGTCACCATCACGTTGCCCGCTTTGATGTCGCGGTGGATGATGCCGCGCGCGTGTGCGGCGGCGAGCGCATCGGCCACCTGCATGGTGATGGAGATGGCGCTGCGCAGTTCGAGCGGGCGGCCGCGCACGAGTTGGCGGACGTTCTTCCCGTCGATGTACTGCATCGTGATGAAGTGCAGGCCGCCCTCTTCATGCAGGCCGTAGATGACGCAGATATTCGGGTGGTCGAGCGAAGAGGCGAGTTGGGCTTCGCGCTCGAAGCGTTTGAGATTCGATTCGCGGGAAGTCAATTCGGGCGAGAGCACTTTGAGGACGAGGGTGCGGCCGAGTCTGGTATCGACGGCTTTATAAACTGTGCCTTGCCCGCCTGAGCCGAGTTTTTCCGTGATCCGGTAGTTGAGCAGAGTTGAACCTAACATCGATGGTTACTATTTTAACTCCGAACGTGGGGGGGATGGCAAAGATAAAAAAGGGAAAAGGGGAAGGGTTAAGGGAAAAGGGAAAAAGCAAAGAGACTATGCCCGGAGCAAATTTTATTCGGAGCAACTTTTATCTCGGCCTGCGGTCTTTCCCTTTCACCTTTCCCCCTTTCCCTTTTCCCCTGATTTTTTGTCCGGCGCACGGCCGGCCTTAGTCGTGCACCGTTCAACCGCGCGGGGGCGTGCCCCAACCCGAACCGACGTACTCGCCGTCTTCGACGATGCACGGCACGGTCGGGTCGCCGTCCGAATAGGCGAACATCTCCGCGCGTCGCGCACGGTCGTTCTGCGCGTCGTACTCGGTGAAAGCTATGCCCTGCGAGTTGTAATAGTCGCGTGCCTGCTGGCAATAAGGACAGCCCGGCTTGATATACATCACGATTCCCATCTGTTCAGTTCAACCTCCCTTCGCGCCCCTAGTTTACCAGCCATCGCGCGCGAATCGTAAATCGTAAACCGCGAATAGAAGAAAGCATAATTGCTTTTCTCTATTCACGATTTACGATTCACGATTTACGTCTTTTTATGGTTATACTGCCGGACAAAGTTTTACCGAAGGCCGACGGGAAGGGTGGTGTTGAAACCCTCTTGATTGACAGCGATCTGTTTGAGCCATACGAGCGTCTGGTGACGATTGAAATTCTCGGCCGCCGCGTTGAAGTGCCGGAGAACAATCGCCTGTTGCGCTGCTTCCAGTTCCTCTCGATGCAGAGCATCTCCTACGGCGACTTCTGCTGGAACGGCGACTGCACCAACTGCCAATTCTGGTACACGGAAGCGGGCGAGACACGGCGCGAAGACAAGACCGCTCTCGCCTGTCGCTTCAAAGTGCGCGAAGGGATGGTCATCACGCGCCTCGACGAACACGTTAAGCTCGAAGGCATCGACGAGGAAAAGGAAGAAGTAGGAACGATGAAGTAGGAACGATGAACGATGAATAGGAATCGACTCGTCGGTTCATCCACTCAGTCCCCCTGAGGGTCGCCGGAAAGGATCGTGTGTATGCGTTTTGAGTATTATCACGCGGGGTTGGAAGACGTGCCGAAACTGTCGGTTGACGGCCTCGTGCCGAACAGCATCCACTTCTCGCACTGGCAGGGAAACGAGACGCCCGACGCGGTCAAGGCCGACAGTTCAACCGAGATCGCTTTGAACGTCGTCGCCTCGCCCCGTGCGCGCGAGTTGACCGGCGGCGTCGAACTCGTCACTAACAATCATTTCGACACGGACGGCGTGCTCTCCGTCTGGACGATGCTCACGGGCGAGCGTGCGCTGCCTTTGCGCGCGGGGCTCGTGGCTGCGGCTGAAGCGGGCGACTTCTACGCGAACACCGGCGCAGAGGCTATCCGCGCGAGCCTCGTTATTCAGGGCGGCGACGGCTTCGTGCCGGACGCTGTTGGCGTGGCCTCGCCGCTCGCACGTCATCTCGCGGGCGATGCTCGGGTGGACGAAGCGCGCGCTTACGCTCTGGTGTTGCCCGAAGTCGAACGCGTCATTACGCGCACGAGCTATTACGAGCACCTGTGGCACGACGAATGGGCGCTCATCGAACGCTCGCTTGAGAGTTTCGCGCGCGGCGCGTCGCGCGTGGAAGAAGACGCGGAGACGGGCTTGTCCTTCGTCACGCTCTCGCGCGAACTGTACGGCGCGCGCGGCTTCTCGCCCACGCGCCACACCGCGCCCTACACGGCCATCACCGAACACGCGCGCGGACGCGTCTATCTCATCGCCATCCCGCTTGCGGACGGCTGGGGCTATCGTGCCGATTATCCCTATCACTCCTGGGCGGAGACGGTGGTGCGCCCGCCCGTCACGCGGCCGGACTTCGCGCCGCTCGTCGCCGAACTAAACGCCCTCGAACAGAACCGCGAAGCGCGTTGGCAACTCGACACGGAAAGCTTGAGTTCTGCCTTCAACTTCGTTGACGCTGCGGGAGTGTTGCGCGCCTCAAGTCTCGCTCCCGAAAAGATCGCCGACTACATGCGCGCCGTGCTTCGCAACCAGACTGATTCGCCGGCGGTCAATGGTCAGTTGTCAGTTGCTTCCTGATGCTCGCGTCAACGCTCGAAGTTTTAAACGCACAACTGAACACGGACGGCTGACCAAGCATCGCTTTGTAACGCTGCAAGCTAACAGCTAATAGCCAACAGCTAACAGCTTTTTATGTACGACGTGATCATCATCGGGGCGGGGGCTGCCGGGTTGTCGGCCGCGCTCTGGTGCGACGATCTGGGCTTGGACGCGCTCGTCCTGGAAGCGGGCGCGGAGGTCGGCGGGCAACTGCTGAACGTCTACAACCCGATCAACAATTATCTCGGCCTGCGCGCGCAGAACGGGCGCGAGTTGCGCGACCTGTTCGCCGCGCAAGTGGCCGACGCGGAGCTTGACCTGTGGACTGAGGTTGAGATCGAGAGCGTCGATCTCAAGGCGAAACGCGTTGCGCTCAGGAGCGGCGAGGAGTTGCAGTCAATCGGGCTGGTGTTGGCGACGGGCGTGAGGCGGCGTCGTCTCGGCATTCCGGGCGAGGTGGAACTGGCGGGGCGCGGCGTGGTTGATTCCGTCATGCGCGACCGCGAGCGACTGGCGAATTTGGACGTGTGCGTCATCGGCGGCGGCGACGCGGCCGTCGAGAACGCTCTGCTCTTAGCCGAGGTCTGTCCGACGGTCACGCTCGTGCATCGCGGCAAACATCTGTCGGCGCGCGCGGAGTTTGTCGAGCGCCTGCGCGCGGAGCATTGCATCACGGTCTTTACGGAAGCGCAGGCGCAGCGCATCATCGGCGCGGAGCAGGTGGAGGCGATAGAGATTTTGCGGCGCGGCGCGATCAAGCCGTTTCAGATGGCGGTCGGCGGAGTGCTCGTCCGCATCGGCGTCGAACCGAACGACGAACTGTTTCGCGGTCAACTGCAACAGGACGCGCGCGGCTACGTCACGGTGTCGAGCGAACAGGAGACGAGCGCCCGGAACGTCTTCGCCGTCGGCGACATCTCGAACCCGCTCAGCCCCACGATCAGCAGCGCCGTGGGCGCGGGCGCAACCGCCGCCAAGGTGCTCGCGGCGCGGCTCGGCGGCAAGTGAAGAAGCCATTTTGCGCCGAGCCGACGAGAGAAATTTGTGAGTGAGGATGTGAGATGAGCTACAAGACGATCTCGCCTGCGGAGTTTGCGGAGCGCGCGGCGCGTGGCGAGCTCATGCGCCTGATCGACGTGCGCGAGCCGGAGGAGTTCGAGTTGGCGCGCGTCGAGGGCGCGGAGCTTCTGCCGCTCAGTCGTTTCGCGCAGTGGGCGGGCGCGCTCGATGCGGAGGAAGAGATCGTCGTGATGTGTCATCACGGCATACGTAGCGCTCAGGTCTGCGCCTATCTCGCCGGTCAGGGTTTCACGAAGATGTCCAATCTCGCGGGCGGCATCGAACGTTGGTCGCGCGAAGTCGACCCGAGCGTGCCGAGATATTGAGGGAGCTATTAGCTGAAAGAGCTGTTAGCTGTTAGCTATTAGCTGTTAGCTAAAACAAAAGCAGCAGCTTGACGCTGACAGCAGACAGTCAATGACTAAAAGCTAAAAGCTAAAAGCTAAAAGCTAATAGCTAACAGCTAATAGCTTACTTATAATGTCCGAAATGGAAGACGACGCGGGAGAGCAGGCTTACACGGCGGAGCACGCCGCCGCTTATCCCGGCGATTATCTGGCGGGCATCGATCTTTACAACGAGGGCGAGTTTCACGCGGCGCACGACGCGTGGGAGGCGCGCTGGGTGGACGACGCTGCGCCGCGCGAGAAGCTTTTTTTGCAGGCGTTGATTCAGTCGGCCGTGGCCTTTCATCATCTGGAGATCGGGCGGCGCGGCGCGGCGCGACGGATGTACCTGATGGCGAAAGAGAAGTTTGCACGTCTCGGCACGCCCTGTTTCATGTCGCTCGATCTGGTGGACTATCAAGCGCAACTCGACCGCGCGCTCGCGTGGCTCCTGAGCGTGCCCGACCCGCGCGAACTGCCTCTACCTGAAATGGTTCTGCCGAAGATCAAGTTGTTGCCCGAAGTGATGGAGTACGATTGATGGAAGCGAATTTAGACGAAAGGCGCGGGCGCGCGTTAGTTGAAGAGAGCACACGTGCGGGCGAAGGCTCCCGACGACACGCGACCGACGCAACCGACGCGCGGACGACTGCGACGGCGGGCACGCTCGGCGACGCGCGTCTGCTCCTGCTCGGCATGTGGCTCGGAGCGGCCCTGCTGCTCAGTTTCGCGGTCGCTCCGGGGGCGTTCAAGGTGCTTCCGGCGCGCGAGTTGGCGGGCGCAATCGTCTCGCGCACCATCGCCGTGGTGAACGTCTCCGGCTTCGTCGTCGCGCTGCTGCTTTTGGCGACGGCCTTCGCACGCAGAAGCGTCGCGAGGGCGCGGCGCGCTTTCGTCGTCGAACTGTGCGCGCTCGCGTTGTTAGCTTTGGCAACGGGCGTCGGCCACTGGCTCATCAGCGCGCGCATGGCCGCGCTACGCACTGCGATGGGACGGCCGGTTGACGAAGTGGCCGCGAGCGATCCCTTGCGCGTCGCCTTCAACGGCCTGCATGGTTATTCGGTCGTCGCGATGTCGGCGGCTATGCTTGCCGCCGTCGTCGCCTTCATCCTTGTCGCGCGGCGCAACCGTAATGCTTAGTTTCGGGTCTCGGGTTAAAGCAGGTTTCGAGGCTTCAACGTTTAGGGTCTACTCCGAAGGAGAACATGGTGGAAACGATTGAGCGAATTGACGAGTGGCGCGAAAGCTACCAGCGCTGGAAGCGGATCAACGAGATGCGCGGCAACGATCTGGGCGAGCATTACCCCTGGGTCGAAAACCGCCGCGCGCCCTTCAAACCGGCGCGGCGCGCACTGCCCATGCTCAACCTCGCCGTCATCACTTCGGCGGGCGCGTACATCGACGGCTCCGAGCCGTTCGACACGAGCATCCCCGGCGGCGACGCCTCTTTCCGCGAAATCCCGACGCTCATCGAAGCGGAAGACTTGCGCTGGGCTGCGCGCGGTTACGACCCGGCGGCCGTCGAACAGGACATGAACTCGCAAGTGCCGCTCGCGCGCCTGTTCGAGTTCGAGGCCAACGGCATCATCGGTCGCCTCAATCCGGTCTTCTGGAGTTTCTGCGGCTTCATTCCGAGCGCGGGGCGCTTTGTAGACAACGCCTTGCCGCAACTCGTCGAACGCGTCGGGCGCTACGCGGCGCAGGCGGCGCTGCTCATCCCGGCCTCGCGCCTCTGTCATCAGACGATGGGTCTGGCCGCGCGCGCTCTCGAAGCCGCAGGGATCACGACCATCGTGCTCGCCGTGGACAAAGAAGCCATTGAGCGCGTGCGGCCGCCGCGCGGCGTCTATTACAAGGGCGAGTTCGGCACAGTCTCAGGCCAGCCGAACTTTCCCGAACACCAGCGCCGCATCCTCGACGAAACCCTGCGTCTCATAGAACCCTGGGATCAAGTTGACGTGCGGAAACTGACCGTCGAACTGCAAACGACCGTCGAAGAGGAACGCGGCGAAAGATAGATAAGAAGTGGTAAATGGTGAATGGTGAATGGAAAGAACTGATTTTCTTCCATTCACCATTTACCATTTACCGCTTTTTACCTTCTGCGGCGCGAGGCGGGGGCGGTGTCGCTCTTGGCGAAATAGCCCTGTCGGTAGCTGAGTTTGATGTTCTGCTTGCGGAGTTCGGGGTTGACGATCTCGATCTGTAGTTTGCGATACGTGCCGTCGCGACGCTTGTTGGTCGGCGAGTAGGCGACGAGAAACTGCTCGCGCAGTTCGCGTTGAATTTGCGCGAAGGCGTTGCGCAAATCTTCCTCGCTGCGCGGGAAGTAGGCGCGGCCGCCCGTGCGCTCGGTGATCTTGCGAAGCGACCCTTCGTCAACGCCGCTGTAGCCGAAGCTGTCGCCGATGCCGATGGCGAAGACGAGCGTTTCGGTCTTGAGGGCTTCGGATACGGCTTCGTCCAACTTCAACGTACTGCTCGTGTCGTCGCCATCCGTGAGCAGGATGATGGCGCGGCGCGTCTTGTCAGACGTTTCAATCATCACCTCGTGGCAGGTGGCGTAGACGGCGTCCCAGATGGCAGTCGAACCGGCCGTGGACTGGTTGTCGCCGGAGATTGGCGGCGTGCCGCCGACGGTAACGCCGCGGCCGATGTAGCCGGAGGGCGGCACGAACTCGACGCGCTCGATGGCGCTGCGCACGCGCACCGGATTTCCGGTCAAGCCCTGTTCGAGCGTGGACTCGCCTGTGAAAGACAGCACGGCCACCTCGTCCTTCGAGGGGCGCATGACGGCATCCACGAAGGCGCGCGCGGCGGCCTTCTCTTCGGGCAGCGTGCGTTCCTGCGAGATGCTCGTGTCGATGACGATGGCGAGCGAGAGCGGCAGATCGATCTGTTGCTGGAAAGTGAATATCTGTTGCGGCACGCCGTCTTCGAGCACGCGTATGTCTTCCTGTTTGAGGTTCGTGACGAAGCGCTTGTTCTTGTCTACGGCCGAGAAGATGACGTTCGTTAAACTGGTATCGACGCGCTCGATCTCGTCGTCGTCGAGAGTCGTGTTTTCATCCACGCGTGCGGGAGTAGGTCGCGGCGTCGGCTGTTGCTGCGGCTGTTGCGCGGACGAGGCTACGACGCTCGACTGCTGCGCTCCGTCTTCCTGCGCCCGCGCGCCCACGATGAGCGCGCCGCCCACACTCAAGCCCGCCGCGAGAATAAAACTCAACACGCCCACAAACCGGATGCGATCAAACATTACTTTCAACTTACCCTTCTTTGGTGAATGGTAAATAGTAAATGGTGAATGGTAAAAACCTGTCTTCAACCATTTACTATTTACCATTCACCATTCACTACTTATTTCTGTCCGCCCAGGCCGTGTAGCCGCGGCGGGTGCGAACTTTGAGGCCGTCGTGCTGGGCGGCGAGTTTAACTTCGATGCGGCGAAAGCTGCCGTCGTAGTTTTTGTTGGTCGGCCGGTAGGTGACGATGTACTGGCCGCGCAGTTCGCGCGCCACGCGCGTGAAGGCGCGTTCGAGTTCGAGGCGGTCGCCGATGAAGAAGGCTTTGCCGCCCGTCGAGTCGGCCAGTCGGTCGAGCCGCTTATCGTCGTCGTCCTTGACCGTGCCCGCTTCTACGCCCGGCACGACGCTCGAAAACCCGGACTTCGTGGAGATGGCGAAGATGATCGTCTCGGTGCGCTGCGCCATCTCGATGGCCTCTTCCAGACGCGCGCGGCTCGAAGTGTCCGTCCCGTCCGTGATGACGACGATCACGCGCCGCCCCGTGACGCCGCGCATCTTCTCGTCGCACATGCGCCAGACGGCGTCGTAGAGAGCGGTCGACGTGCCCGGCTTCTTAACGCTATCGACGGCCGTGTCGAGTTTGTCGAGCTTGTCCGTGAAGTCCTGCAAGAGATTGATGTCTTCGTCGAAGGTGGCGAAGGCCGCTTTGTCCTTGCGCACGCGCACGACGGTGTAGAGAAAATCTTTGGCCGACTCTTTCTCGAAGCGCAGCTTGGCGGCGGCCGAAGAGGAGATGTCCATCAAGACCGCGACGTAAATGGGCGTGCCCGCCGCTTCGTCGCGGAAACTGGCGATCTGCTGCGGCTGCTTGTCTTCGTAGATGAGAAAATCGCTGGCCTTGAGTCCGGCGACGAACTGCTCTTTCTTGTCCGTCACGGTGATGGGCAGTTGCACTTCGCGCGTGAAGACCTGACCGCCCTGCAAGTCGTCCTGCTCAGGCACGGGTGTGGGAGTTTGGCGCGGCGCGGGTTGCTGTTGTCCCGCGTTCTGCGCCGCGGCTCGCAGGTCGAGCGACGGGAGCGCAGAGAGAACGAGGGCGGCGGTAAACAAAAATGTGTAGACGGCGAATCTCATGTGTTTGAATCGACAGGGACGGAATGGAAAAGGTTGAAGCCCTTTGAATCTCCAAGCGTCGCAACGGTTCGATGCCGCGCGGGCGAGCGGCAGTTGCCTTCCGACGGCCTGGTCCGACGACCCGACAGTATAACAACACGTCTGCCCGAACGCATGCCGTGCACGGCCGGGATGCTACTTGATTTAAGGAGCGAGAGAGTTCGACTTAAGCCTGTTCCAGCGCTTCGAGCAGGCCTGCGAGTGCGGGCGGCAGGGGCGCTTGAAAGCTCAAGGGTGCGCCCGTCTGCGGGTGGCGAAAGCCAAGGCGTTCGGCGTGTAGAAACTGTCGCCCCATAGCGCGGATGGCTGCGCGCAGGCGCGCGTCGGGGACGGTCGCGTCGCGCCCGTCGTTGTAAACTTTGTCGCCGACGACCGGATGTTTGAGGTGCGCCAGATGGACGCGGATTTGATGCGTGCGCCCGGTCTTGATCTCGACTTCGAGCAGCGTGAAGCGTTCGTAGGCGCGGCGCACGCGATAGAGCGAGAGGGCGGGGCGTCCGCCGCGCACGACACTCATGCGCGTGCGCTGGCGCGGGTCGCGCGCAATCGGTTCTTCGATGCGCCCGCTTCCCTCGCGCACGCGGCCGTGCACGAGCGCGACGTAGGATTTGAAAACCTCGCGCGCGCGAAATTGATCGGCCAAGTGCTCGTGCGCGCTCTCCGTTTTGGCGACGACCATCAGCCCCGAAGTGTCGCGGTCGAGACGATGCACGATGCCGGGGCGCGACGCGCCCGCGTGTGTGGAAAGTTTCTGAAAGTGAAAAGCGAGCGCGTTGGCGAGCGTGCCCGAAGCGACTCCAGCCGCCGGGTGGACGACGAGTCCGGCGGGTTTGTTCAGGACGAGGAGCGAATCGTCTTCGTAGAAGATGTCGAGCGGAATGTCTTCGGGCGTGAAGTTCGAGGCGGGCGGCGCGGGTGTTTCGAGTTCCACAGCGTCGCCCGCGCGCAGCTTATAGGAAGGTTTCGCGGCGCGTCCCGCGACGAGCACGTCGGCGTCTTCGATAGCCTGCTTGAGACGCGTGCGGCTGACACCCGCGACGCGCGCGGCGAGGAAGGCATCGAGCCGCGTGCCCGCATCCGTCTCGTCAACGACGAAAGCGAGCGTCGTCCCCTCCGTCTCCGCATCGCTCGCGGCGGGCGCGTCCGCTTCGTGTGAGGCGCGCGCGCCGTCTTCTTCCAAGTGGTGGCCCGGATCGTTTGCGCTGTGGTCGTCCATCGTTCAGGCGCGGGCGGCGCTGTCGGCCACTTTGCGCGTGTCGCCGGTTGCCGCCCCGCCCGACGCGCGGCGACGTATCAGGAGGACGAGACTCGTGATGCCGACAAGCAAACTGATCAACTGCGACGTGGAGAGGTGCGTCCATGAAGTGAGGCCGAGGATGTCGCCGCGCGGGTCGTCGCGGAAGAACTCGATCACAAAACGCGCCGCGCCGTAGAGCACGCCGTAAGTGAGTATGACCTGGCCGTTGAAAGTTTTGCGTCGATGCAGCCACACCAGAAGCGCGAAGAAGACGAAGGCGGCGAAGGATTCGTAAAGCTGCGTCGGGTGGAGGTGTGTGTCGATGGGCACGCCCGTCACTTGATGTCCGAGTTCGGAGAAGCGCACGCCCCAGGGCAAACTGGTCGGCTTGCCCCAGCAGCACCCTGCGGCGAAGCAGCCCTGCCGCCCGATGGCCTGCCCCAAAGCGATCCCCGGCGCAAAGGCGTCCGCCGTCTTCCACCACGGCAGTTGATAGCGACGCACAAGCACGTAGGCGGTCACGACCGCGCCGATGAAGCCGCCGTAGAACACGCCGCCCGAACGCAAAAAGTCCAGAGAGAGCAGACGCAAGGGGGCGGCTCTATATTCCGGTTCGACCACCAGCAACAACAACTTCGAACCGACGATGGCGGCCAGCAACAACCACAATCCCAGATCGAACAGACGCTCGCGCGGCAACCCGTCGCGCGCGCCCAGACGCGCCGACACAAGGAGCGCCGCGAGAAAGGCCAGCGCCAGCAGCACGCCGTAAGTGTTGACGGGGAAATCGCCGATGCGAAAAAGTTCGGGGTACATGTTCGATTAGTTGTCCGTTGTCGGTAGTCCGTTGTCAGTTGCGCACTTCAATCTACAGTTACTTGCGCGCCGGAGACAAACAAGCGACAACGGGCTACTGACAACGGACGACAAAATTACTGGCTGCCGACGGTTGACTCCTGCTTCTGCTTCCTGCCTTCGAGGATGAGATCGAGGATAAGCAAGCCAGCGCCGGTGCAGATGGCGGCGTCGGCGACGTTGAAGGTCGGCCAATGATAGTCGCCCGCGTGCACGAGTATGAAGTCGATGACGTGGCCGAGGCGTACGCGATCCGTCAGGTTGCCCGCGATGCCTGCGAGCAGGAGAGAGCACGCGCCGAGGATGCGGTCGTCGCTGCGCGGCGTGCGGAAGAAGTAGGTGAGGACGGCGACGGCCGCTGCGACGGCGAGCGCCGCGAGCGCCCAACGCCCCCACCAGCCTCCCTCCTGCAACTGCCCGAAGGCGATCCCCGGGTTCTCGGCGTAAGCGAAATCCAGAAAGCCACGGATGATCGTCTTGTCCTCGCCGAGCCTGAGCGTACGCACCGCCCAGGCCTTCGACATCTGATCTACAAGATAGATGCCGAAGGCCGCGAGCAGATACCAGATGCGCCAACTGAGCGTGCGCGCTTTCACGAAGCGACTCCTTCCCCTTCGATCTCTGCGAGCGCCGCCGTGCAGCGTTCGCACGCCGTCGGATAGCGAGTTGATTCGCCGACGCGCGTGGAATAGTTCCAGCAACGCTCGCACTTCTCGCCTTCGGCGCGCTCGACCGCGACGCTGAGAGAGGCGTCCGCCTCATCTGTCTTCACGAGCGCGACCTGCGACACGATGAAGATGTAACGCAGTTGGTCTTCATACTGCGCAAGCAGCGCGTGGACGGGCGCGGGCGCGTTCAGACGGACGCGCGCATCCAGTCCGCTCCCGATCAATTTCGCGTTGCGCGCGTTTTCGAGTTCACGCAGAACCATGTCGCGCACTTCGAACAATTGCGACCAACGCGCGGCCAACTCAGTGTCACGCGAATTGGCAGCGACGGGAAACTCCGCGACGTGGACGGAAGCTGACGCGCCCTCCGCGTCGTCGCCGCTCGTTTCTCCGCGCGGGATGTTTTCCCAGATTTCGTCTGCGGTGAAGACGAGGAGGGGCGCGAGCAGGCGTGCGAGCGCGTCTGCGACGCGGTGCAGCGCCGTCTGCGCCGAACGGCGCGCGTGAGAACGCGGCGCGGCCGTGTAGAGCCTGTCCTTGATGATGTCGAAGTAACGCGCCGAGAGCGTCACGGTGCAGAAGTGATAGAGCGTGTGATAGACCGTGTGAAACTCGTAAGCCTCGTAAGCCGCGCGCACGCGTTCCACGACCGCGTCGAGTTCGCCGAGCGCCCAACGGTCGATCTCCTGCATCTCTTCGTATGCGACTGTGTCACGCGCCGGGTTGAAACCGTCTAGGTTGCCGAGCGCGAAGCGTGCGGTGTTGCGCATCTTGCGATAGGCGTCCGAGACGCGTTGCAGGATTTCCGCAGAGCAGCGCATGTCCTCGTGGTAATCGGAAGACGCGCACCACAGGCGTATGATCTCAGCGCCCGACTCTTTGATCACTTCATTTGGCGAGACCGAGTTGCCCGCAGACTTGTGCATCGCCTTGCCCTGTCCGTCAACCACCCAGCCGTGCGTCAAGACCGTGCGATAGGGCGCGCGGTCGTGCGCGGCAAGGCCGACCATCAGAGACGAGTTGAACCAGCCGCGATACTGGTCGCCGCCTTCGAGGTACATGTCCGCCGGAAAATTCAACTCTTCGTAGTGTTCGAGCACGGCGACGCACGACGAGCCGCTGTCGAACCACACGTCGAGAATGTCCTGCTCCTTCGTGAATGTCGTCCCGTTGCATTTAGTGCACGCGAATCCTTCGGGCAGCAAATCCTTCGCCTCGCGCGCATACCACGCATCGGAAGTTTCGCGCTCGAAGATGTCGGCCACCTGTTTGATAACGGACGGGTCGGCAATCGTCTCGCCGCAGCCGTCGCAGTAGAAGGCAGGAATGGGCACGCCCCACACGCGCTGGCGCGAGACGCACCAATCTGGGCGACCGCGCAGCATGTTGCGCATGCGGTCTTCGCCCCACGCCGGAATCCAACTTACCGTCCGCTCCACTTCGCGTAGCGCGCCCGTGCGCAGAGATTCGGGTGCGGGCGCTTCGTTCTCCGTGTAGTTCGTCAGGTCGCGCCCGTCTTCGTCCTGTTCGACGTGTGCTTCCGCCGCGCGCGCGTCGAGCGAGATGAACCACTGCGGCGTGGCGCGGAAGATGACGGGATTTTTGCAGCGCCAGCAATGCGGGTAGCGATGACTATAATTTTCGCTGAATAACAGCGCGCCGCGCTCTTTGAGAAACTCGACTATACGAGCGTTCGCCTCGAACACGCGCTCGCCCGCGAAGTGCTCGACTTCCTCTGTGAAACGTCCCGCGTGATCCACCGGGCAATAGATGTCCAGACCGTACTGCTTGCCGATCACGAAATCGTCGTGGCCGTGACCGGGCGCGGTGTGGACGCAGCCCGTGCCCGCCTTGCCCGTCGCAGACTTGTCGCGCGCCTCGCGCACGTCGAGTTCCGTCTCGGCATCGGCCTCGCCGCCGAGCGTGACGTGTTCGCCGAGGATGACGAGCGACGGTCGTTCGAGCCACGCATGACGACATTCGAGGCGTTCGAGTTTCGCGCCCGCGAAACGTGCCAGCACGCGCGGCGTATCGAGTCCGCATTTCGCGGCGACCGCTTCCGCCAGTTCGCTTGCGACGACGTAAACCTCTTCGCCGTTTTCAATCGCCGCATACTCGAAGTTAGGGTTGACGGCGATGGCTAGATTGGCGGGCAGCGTCCACGGCGTCGTCGTCCAGATGAGGAAGAAGACTTTGCGCCCGGCGAGCGCCGGATCGATCCGCGCAGGGTCGGACGCTAAAGGAAACTTTACGTAGACGGACGGACTCGTGTGCTCTTTGTATTCGACTTCGGCTTCCGCGAGCGCCGTCTGATCGTAGACGCACCAGTAAACGGGGCGCGCGCCTTTGTAGACGTAGCCGCGCTCGACGAAGCGGCCGAAGAGGCGCGCCGTCTCGGCCTCGTACTGGTTCGACATCGTCAGGTAAGGATTCTCCCAGAGGCCGAGGATGCCGAGCCGTTGAAAGTCGCGCGTCTGCCGCTTCAAGGCTTCGGTCGCGTGTTCGCGGCAGGCGCGGCGCACGCTCACCGCCGGCATGTTCGCTTTCTTTGCGCCGAGCTTTTTGTCTACGTAGAGTTCGATGGGCAGACCGTGGCAGTCGTAGCCGGGCACGTAGGGCGCGTCGTAGCCGAACATCGTGCGTGATTTAACGACGAAGTCTTTGACGATCTTGTTGAGCGCCGTGCCGAGATGGATATCTGCGTTGGCGTAAGGCGGGCCGTCGTGGAGGATGAACTTGTCGCGCCCGCGCCGCGCTTCGCGGATCAGTTGATAGAGGTTGAGCGCGTCCCATTTCTTGAGGCGCGCGGGTTCGGCCTGCGCGAGATTGGCCTTCTGCGCGAAGTTGGTCTTCGGCAGATTGACGGTCTTTTTCAGTTCGAGCGGTGTTTCGGTTGTCATAACGATGTTCGATATTTTCGCTTTGAATCTTGCAACAAAAATTGGAAAGTCCCAAGTCCAAAGTCTGACCTTGAACCTGGGACTTTGGGAATGTGGAGTCGGACGCCGCTCTCGGCGTCGAGGTTAGCCGATGAACATCTCGTCCTCTCCGTATGTCTGGTCAATCTGTTTTGGGGCGGGCGACACCAGCACTTCCAGACCGCGCCGGACGCCCGCCATAATCGCGGCCAACTCGCGCGCCGGTTCGACCAGCTTCGTGTGGATAAACAGCGTGGTGGCGGAGAACTGCCGCTGCGCCTGATCGATGGCCGTGCTGACGCGTTCGACCTTGTCGCGCGCAGTCACGGTCGTGTAGCCGACGAGTTGCTTGAGTTCGCGCACCTCTTCCTTGATGAGCGCGGACGATTCCGAGAAGTGTACGGAAGCCGTCGCCAGATGCGACGACATGAGCGTCACCTGTTCGGCCACCTCTTTGCCCTGCGCCGCGATCTCTTTCACCTGCTCGCTCATCTGCGCCACGCGGTCAAGGAGCGGCTCGGCACGCCGTTCGAGGTTCGACACCGTCAACATCACGCGCCGCACCGCGAACGCCATCGCCACCAGCGCGGCGGCGATGCCGACGAACGCCACGGCAACGATCACCAAGACCCAAAAGGCCGGATCACTCGTGCTCATCTGAAAAGCCAACGAAGACATAAAGGTGTTGCGGAGTCCGCAATCGTTAGGATTTGTCCGGTTCGTAGTAGGCCGGAGCCTGGTTGAGTACGTTGGAGCTTTCGGTGCGGCGTTTCTCTTCGGCGTAGGCGCGTTTGCCCGCGTCGATGGCGGCGGACAAATTCTCGCGGCGCCGTGCGGCCGCCTGCCGCGCCGCGCCCGCCACTTCGCCCGCCTTCGCCGAAGCGGTCGAGTAAAGTTCCGTCGCGCGTCCGCGCGAAACTTCGTAATACTCGTTGGCCTTGTCGCGCGCGCGATCCACGCCCTGCCGCGTGGCGTCGGCGATGTCGCCGCGTAACTCACGCCCCGACTTCGGCGCAAACAGCAGCGCCGCCAGCGCGCCGACCGCGCCGCCGAGAAGGAAGCAGGTGAGTTGCGTCGAAAGGCCGGTCTCTTCTTCGCGTCGCCTACGGTTCGACTGGATAGCTTGTCTGGACATCGTTCAGTGACCTCTTTTCTCCGAAAAACTTAACGCCTGTCTTCTCGCGCAAAAACTATAACAAAGAGCCGCAAAGCGGCGCAAGAAACACTCATTAGAAGAGCATCAGAATACCTATCGCGGCATCTTCGTCGAGAGCTTTGATCGCCTCGTAATCCGACCGAAGCAGTGATTCGATCTCGCGCGTCTCACAGTTGCCGCGCCTGATCCTGATAACTTTAGGCGGGTAACCCGACAGCACGCTCAGGTCGCTGTAATCCGCATCTTTAGTAACAACGATGAAGTTATTCAGGCGCGCGTATTCCCAGATAGTTTGATCCGTCGCTTGATCAAGGCCGACGAGGTGAACGTGCGCAGAGTTTGGATAGAGGTGGATAGGTAGACGACGAGCCGGGGCGAGAGATTTTGGTCGAAGAGCAGTTTCACACCTGAACAACCATTTGCTGTCGCTCGCGGTCGGCGGCGTAACTAAGGCAAGCGAGGATGTCTTCTCTGGTGAGGTATGGGAAATCGTCCAAAATTTCCTGCTCGGTCATCCCTGCAGCGAGATAAGAGAGCACGTCGTAGACGGTGATGCGCATCCCCCGGATGCAAGGCTTACCGCCGCGCTTGCCCGGTTCGATGGTAATCAGTTCCTTGTAATTCATGACGCGATTTTAGCACGCTCGACCAACGACCGGCAGCTTCAATCACACTTCAATCACACTTCAATCACACTGGGGCATCGTTAACAAAAGTCTGTCGTGCAGTCACCGACTTGTCGCAAACTGAGTAGCATCCGCGAGTTTGTCTTGCGGCGGGCGGGTCTTCAGTTTGCGCCAGTAGTAGATGACGAGGACGACGGCGAGAGTCTGGCCGAGCGAGGTAGCCCAGAGTTGACGCCAGGGTTCGGGCAGCAGGACGAGGACGCTGCCGGAAAAGGCCGCGACCGCGCCGAAGTAGCCGCCGATCATTTTGACGAGATGTTCGTAGAGCCAGAGGTTCGGCGTGAAGGGACGCGCGAGCGGGCGTGCGAAACGATAGAGGTCGTAACCAGCGTAAAGCGTGCTGCCGACGCCGAGCGAGTAGACGACCGGCAAGTTCCTTTTGATGCCGCCAGTCGCGCCGAGCGCGATGAGCAGTAGAGCGACGCCGAGCACCACGAGCGCGACAAGCCAATCGACGGCGCGCGCACGGTGCTCAGGATTCAAGTCGGGACGCTTGCGCCCGAGCACACGATAGCCTGAGAAGACTGCGACGGCGGAGGCGGCCGTCAGCCCCGCGAAGTAAGGGTTAAGACTGATGAACGTGAGCAACGTGGCCGTGCCGATGACGACCGACATCGCGTAGAGAAACAGGCGGCCGGACTTTTTGTGCGTGCCGCCCGCGCCTGCTGTGGCAGTCGGCCGCACAGGCTTACGCGTGACGAGCGCGACGAGGCCGACGAGGACGGCGAGGCTTCCGGTAAGGATGTGTAAGACGAGCAGAAACGCGGACAGAGATTTCATAGCGCGAGGTTCACTTTCGGCGACGCGTCGATTTGAGTCGCCCCGAACCTTACGCACGTGAACGCGCGGATGTTCCCGTCAACAAATATTCAAGACCGACGGTTTTCGTCTCTCGTCAACAAGTATTCGCTATTGCCGCGCGAGGAAGTCGCATATTTTGTGCGCGAGGTTTTCGGCGGCGGGCGCGTCGTAGTTGCCCGTGACGACGACCGTGTAACTGCCGTCCCAAAACATCAGGAGAGACGAGTTGACGCCGGAGTTTGCGCCGCCGCCGCTGTGCCCGCGTATCTCTTTTGCGTTCGCCAGCATCTCCGACGCGAAGCCGTAGCCGTACTTCGCTCCCGCACGCGGCGAACCCGTCATCGACACCTTCGCGCCCGTCACCAGTTCGGTCATCTGCGCGCTTAAAAGTTTGTGCGCGCCGAGGGCGCGTGCGAACTTCAACAGATCGGGCGCGCTTGCATAGCCGCCCCCGGCCGGACTCCCGCGCCAGGGCAGAAACGCGACGTTCGAGCGGCGCGGATCGATGCCCATCGGATCGTCTTGAAAACGCGCGTAGCCGACCGCGAGGTTCGGCACTACCTCCGTCAACTCGTAGGAATCGCTGTCGGTCATCCCGGCCGGGCGGTAGATGTGTTCGCGCACGTAGTCGAAATAACTCTGTCCCGACACGCGCTCGACGATTGCGCCGAGCACGACGAAGCCTGCGTTGCTGTAACCGAAACGCGCGCCCGGCTCGAAGCGCAAAGTTTCGGCGGCGAAGAGAGGGAAGTAGTCGGCAGGTTTGACGTAGCGTTCGCGGTGCGGACGAAACTGCGGGTTGTCGAAAAAGTCGCCGAGGCCGGAAGTGTGCGTCAGCAAGTGGTGGACGGTGATCTTCTCGGCCGCCTGTCGATTCGGATATTCCGGCAACACTTTCGCCAGCGTGTCCTGGAATGAGAGTTTGCCGCGTTCGACGAGTTGAGCGATGGCGACCGAGGTGAACATCTTGTTCATCGAGCCGAGGTTAAACTTCGTGTCCACGCGATTCGGCACACCGAAACTTTTCTCGGCCATGCCGTAAGCCTCCTGCAAGACGACGCGCTCGCCTCTGGCAACGAGCACGACGCCGGAAAAGCGATCCTCGGCGGCGAGCCGTTCGGCGTGTCGCTTGATCTCTTTCAAGGTGTCCGCTTCCGGCATCTTACTTTGCGACCACGCGTCGGCGCGTTCGAGTTGCGGATCGCGGATGCCGAATATCCCCACGTTGGAGAACTTCTGAGCCGTCGCCGCGTCGCCGCCGCGCGCGAGCGAGAAGAACATACGCGCCCAGTGGTTGCCGCGACGGCTGCGTACGTCGAGCACCAGAAATCTCTCGTTGCTGTCGGGCGACACCAGCATCACGTCTATGCCGCCGCTCTGCTGTCGCAGTTTCCTGAAGAAGGTGAGCCACGCATCGGGCGGCGTCTCTTCAAGCATCCGCTCGGAGAAGTTAGCCCGGATGAAATCGAGTTGCGCGCTCGCGTCGGCGTCGTTCAGAGTTTTCAGCAGCGCACCGACCACACGCCCCACGGGCGAGGCGGGCAACTCCACGGCGCGCCCGTTTTGTTCCGGCTGCCGCTGCTGTGCGAAAGTTGAAAGGGGCAACGCGAGCGCGTTGATGAAAAAGAGCGAAAGCAGTGTGGCTCTCAAACGAACTCCTTGCAGCGCGAGCGAATTTACGGCGAATCTCACGGGCGCGACCTCCGTTAACGAATCCGACAATTATCAACAGTTGATTTTTTACACCCAAATGAGAGAACACCGCACCCGCCGGGTTTGTGGCAAATATTTGGAGCGTTTAAGAAAGCCATGAAACCACGAACAGACACGCGCACCACACGAAGAAGAGGTTCGTGTGGTGCGCGTGTCTGTTCGTGGTTCCGCTCTTAGCGTGCGCGCTGAGTCACCTGACGAGGTGCTTCAACTTATCGTAGTCCCAACAGAGTAGATAGACGCTCGCCAGCAGCATGAGGCCGGTGATGAAGGGCGTGCCCTGAAAGTGCAGCGAGACGGTGATGATGAAAATGTTGAGGATGAGCGGGAAGTAGATGAGCGCGCCGATGGTCGCCGTGCGGGGGATGACGAGCAAGAGGGCTGCGGCGAGTTGGCACAGGCCGATGAAGCGCCAGTAAAAGCCAGTCCGGTACATCGCCTCGAAGAAGAAGCCGACGGGGTTGTCGATCCCAAGAATGGTGAAGCGATTGCCGAGCACTTTCGTCAAGCCCGAAGGAAGAAAGCCGAGCGCGAGCAGAATTCTGGTGCAGACGGTGAAGACTTTCAACAGTCTCTCGCGCCGCACACGTGCGTGGGCGCGTGCGAAGACGGAGTCGCCGCTCATCGTTGTGTAAAGGCTGTCCATACACACATAAACGCCGCGCCGGGACGACGATTAACACGCGCCTTTTCAGTTGTTCGACGACTCCGAAATCGACGACGCGCGACCGTTCACACGGCCTTAACCTTTGCTTTTACGGCGCGGCGACCCGTCGGCGTGGCGAGCCTGCCGGACGCGCTCCGCGTATTCTTCCGCGTCGTATGCGCCCAACACTTCGCCGAGCACTTCGAGCGGCAGTTCGTCGGCGCGCTTGAAGTTGATGCAGCTTTTGCCGCACTTCAGTTTCCCGGCCGCCGCATCGAACTTCTCTTTCATCTCAGGGAACAAATAGAGCGGCATCAGGTAGAGACTGATGTAATTCTTCTGGTTCGCCAGTGCGACGAGCCATTCATCGCCCGCTTTGTAGGTCAAAAACTTCTCGCCGATCTCTTCCGTGTACCCGTCCGGCACATGTTTGCGCACCATGTTCCAGACACGCGCGATCTCTGCGCGTCTGTCTGTGGGCAAGGCTTCGAGGTAGTCTTCATATGAGAGAGCTTGAGTCGTCATTGTTTCCTCCTCGCTTTCGCGGTCTCCGTTGTTTTTGGTTCTGCTCAGGTATTTTTCAATCTGTTTTCTGATGTCTGCGAAATTACTTTCGGGCGGGACGGCTCACTGAAAATCTGCTCGATGGCGTGCTGCCCGAGCACTCTGTAACTCTCGAACTGCTGCTGTTGTGGTGCTCGCGTCTGTCATGCAGGGGAGTCTCCCGGGATTGTAAGTGCGGCGGTTGGCATAGGGCGTGGTCGGAGACGACTCATAGTTTGAAAAGCATTGGTGAGACTCACGAAAGAACGACGCTTACAACCGGGCACGCGGGCGACGCGCAGAATTATATTCCTGTCAGATAAAGCGTCAATGCCGAACACGCCTAGCCCCGCTTCCGGTTACACAGAGAAGTGCCCGGCCTCTGTCTTCACTCAATCGGATGATGGAAGCGAGCGGTAACATCGGCGGTTAACTGCCCGCGCCGTCGTCATCGTGGGAGCGGTAGCCGAGCAGTTTGCGGTAGAGAGTTTTGCGGCCGATGCCGAGGGTGCGTGCGGTGCGTGTTTTGTCGCCGCCCGTGTAGTCGAGCGTGGCTTCGATGGCGCGGCGTTCGATCTCTTCGAGGGTGGAAGGGATGTCGAGTTCGAGTTTGATGTGGCGGCCTTCGGCCGAGGCGCGCGTGCGTTCGCTGCGCGTCAGTGCGCGCGCTTCGGCGACCGGACGGCTGATGGCTTCGGGCAGATCGTCGAGTTCGATCTGTCGCCCCGAAGCGATGATGACGGCGCGTTCGACGGCGTTCTCCAGTTCGCGGACGTTGCCCGGCCAGTCGTAGCCGGTGAGCGCGGCCAGTGCGTCTTTGGAGATGCCTGAGATGTAGCGGCCGGTCTTTTGTTTGTAGTGTTCGAGAAAATGGATGACGAGCGGGTGCACGTCTTCGGCGCGCTCGCGCAGAGCGGGCAGGCGAATGGGGAAGACCGAGAGACGATAGAAGAGATCGCGCCGGAACGTGCCCGCTTCGACCGCTCGTTCGAGATCGACGTTCGAGGCGGCGATGACGCGCACGTCCGCCTTGATCACTTCGTTACCGCCAACGCGCGTGAACTCGCCATCTTGCAGGACGCGAAGCAGGCGCACCTGCGCCGACAAACTCATCTCGCCGATCTCGTCCAGAAAGAGCGTGCCGCCGTCGGCCTCTTCAAACTTGCCGCGGCGACGCGCGCGCGCATCCGTAAACGCGCCGCGCTCGTGGCCGAAGAGTTCGGATTCGAGAAGCGTTTCGGGAATCGCGCCGCAGTTGATCTTGATGTAGGCGCGATCCTGGCTGCGCGAGTTGTAGTGGATCAGGTTGGCTAAGAGTTCCTTGCCCGTACCAGATTCGCCCTGTATGAGCACGGAGGTTTGCGTGTCTGCAACGTTCAAGGCAAGTTCGATGGCGCGACGGATGGCGGGCGCTTGGCCGATGATGCGGTCTTCGGCGCGACGTTGATGCAGCACTGTGCGCAGGCGCATCACTTCCGCAGAGAGTTGGTCGCGCTCCAGAGCTGTGCCGAGTTGATCCGCGATGCCTTCGACGAGCGCCGTCTCGTGTTCGTCGAAACTCTCGCGCGGCGCGCTCCACACCAAGCCGAGTAGTCCGAAAGTCTGCCCGCCGATGTGGACGGGCGCGACGAGCGCAGCGTGGCCGCCCAAAGTCGCGTTGAAGACGAAGCGCACGGGCGGCGGCAAAGTCTGGTCGAAGACTTGCAAAGTCTTGCCTTCCTTGAACAACTCCTGTATGGCCGGGTAGTCCGTGATGTCGATTGACTGGCCGTGCTCTTTGATGAGACCGCGCACGCCCTCGGTCGCGCTGTGCGGCGCGGCCTTGAAGGCTGCGAGGCTGACGGCCTTGCCCGTCGGGTTCATCACGCCGAGCGCGCAATAGTCCGCGCCGACGAGCGCCAGCGCGCGTTCGAGCACGAGCGACGTAACTTCGCCAAAGTCCGAGCGCGCGTTCAGGGTGTTGGCGATCTCAAGGAGCGCGCGCGTGCGATGCGCCTCGCGCTGCTGATCCGTGTAGAGGCGCGCGTATTGATAGCCGACTGCGATCTGGCGTGCGATGGATTGCAGGAAAGAGACTTCTTCGTCGAGCCACTTGCGCACGGCGCGTACCGTGTGCATGCCGACGAGGCCGAGCACGTCGCCCGCCAGGACGACGGGCACGACGAGGAGCGAGCGCGTGTTGAGGCTAGCGGGCAGCAGGCTCACTTTCGGATCAAGGCCGGGCGCGGCCGTGTCGTCGATGCGAATGGGTTGCGCGAGGTTGAAGCGACCGGCGAGTTGGCGGAAATCGACGGGCACGGACGTGCCGAGGCTGGAAGGAATGTCTGCGCTCGCGCGCCACTCGTGGCTGATGCGCAGTTCGCCTTCGGAAGCGAGTTGGATCACGTCGCAGCGATCCACGTCCATCATCTGCCCGAGTTCGCTGACGACGGCTTGCAGGAATTTGTCGAGATCGATCTTGGTGTGGATCGAGGGCGCGAGGCGATTGATGATCGCTTCGCGCGCCTCGTGCATCTTGATCTTGCGTTCGAGCGAGAGCGATTCGAGGTTCGTAATCGGCGTGGGATGCAAAGACAACGGCGCTGCTGCTCCTTAACAAAGCGGACTCGCCGGGATGATAACAAAGAATGAAGAAGACAAGTGAATGGTAAATGGTCAATGGTAAATGGTGAATGGTGAATGGAGCGGAACTGTCTTCCTCCATTCACCATTTACCATTGACCATTCACTATTTAGTTTTCGAGGCCGAAGTAGATGCGCGCATCTGCGGGGGCGAGGACGGGGTGATAGGTCTTGCCGTAGTTGGCCTTGATCTTGCGGACGTAGTTTTCCGTCTCTTTGTAGGGCGGGATGCCGTCGTACTTATCGACGGAGCCTTCGCCGGCGTTGTAGCCTGCAAGCGCGAGTTCAACGTTACCGTCGAAACGCTTCAAGAGCCAGCGGAGCAATTTCGTTCCGGCGTAGACGTTCTGCGCCATGCCGGTCTTGCCTTCGACGGCGAAACGCTCTGCGGTGGCGGGCATCATCTGCATGAGACCTTTCGCGCCCGCATGCGATTCGGCTTCGTGCTTGTAGCGCGATTCCTGATAGGCGACGGCGTGAATCAGGCGCGGGTCAACGCCGAACTCCTTGCCTGCTTCGAAGATCAACTCGTCGATCTCCGTATCGCCCGAAGTGGGGATATCTGTGGGGATGAAGTTTACTTTGGTACGGATGTTCGCCGCGGCCGAAGGGGCAAAGACTCTGGTTCCGATGCTGGTGAAATTGGCGACGAGAAACAGGGCGAAAAGCGTTAAAAGTGATAGTTTGAAAGAGCGGAAATGAGGGACGTGCCGGGTAATCTGCATTCAGTCGTTCTCCATGTGAGCTTGGGTCGAAATCGAAGTTTCGACTCAGACGGTTGCATCGTTGATGCGGTGCAAAGGTTTTGGGGGCTACGCATGGTGGAAACGATATGCAAAGAGCATTTATCGAGACCGCGGATAAGATGGACAGTATTGCGTTTCGGTTGCTTTTAGCGAATTGAAGTTATGCAAATAAGTCCTTATGCTGTCTGTATTTAATCCACGCGGGCGCAAGTTACTGAGAGACTAAAACTTGTCCCGTCGGTCGTTCATCCTGAGCGATGTTTTAGGGGCTGTTGGAGGCTCTAGGCGTATGAAAAGTGTGCAAAAAAAGTCGCTTTCGGAGAAATTTTTTTTGCCCTCAAGCGTAAGTAAAGGGCTATGCGAGGAGTCTCCGGTATGATTTCGCACGCGGTTGCGCGGCTTCGGAGTGCTCCGTATAATCGCGTGCAGTTAAAACGTTCAAACTCGAATTCGTTGGCTGAAGACGGTTGGAATATTTATGCCGATTTACGAATACAGTTGCCAGAAATGCGGCGCGCGCATCGAGGTGATGCAGAAGATTACGGACAAGCCTCTGAAGCGTTGTAAGAATTGCGGCGGGAAGTTGGAGAAAGAGTGGTCGCCGACCAGTTTTCAGTTCAAAGGTTCGGGCTGGTACGTGACGGACTACGCAGGGAAAAAGACGGGCGACGGCGACAAAGAACCCGCCAAGACCGTGACTTCAGCGGAGACGAAGACGGACGGGGCGGGCGACGGCAAACCCGCCGCGACCGAAACTAAAGCAGACGCGCCTGCCGAAGAACCCAAACGCAAGAAAACCTCTCGGACGGTGGCGACATCCAAGCCCTCGAAAAGCGATTAGTCAAACACTCCTTCAGTTCGAGGCCAAGCCAAGTGTCGTATCCTAAAGTTTTAATCGTCTCAGGTCTGATCGTGGCCGCGTGTCTCGTGGCGCTCGGACAGGCGGGGCGGCGTCCCGTCAATTCACGCGAACGCGCCACGACGCTCAACCTCGTCGCCGTGCGCGAAGACGGCTCAAGCGCGCCCATCACCTCCAAAGATATTGCCCTCTACGACGACGGCATCGAACAAAGCATCCAGAATTTGCTGCCCGACACAGGCCCCGCGCGCATCGTGCTGCTGTTCGACAACTCTTTCTCCCTGCGCACGGACGTGCCGAAGCTGGCAAGTGTGGCGCGCGAGTTCGCCTACGAGATCTACGAAGGCGACCAACTGCTCATCGCGGGCTTTGACGAACGCGCCGAACAACTTTCGGTCGATTGGACGGACAAGACGAAGGACGTTGAAGAAGCCGTCGCGCTCTTGAGAAAGAAGGGTAACCCGCACCTGTTCGACGCCATCAACGACGTGATCGAAGTGGCCTTGCGCCCCTTGACCGGATCGAATCGCAAGCGCGTCATCGTGCTCATCGCGGACGGCCTCGACCGCGGCAGCAATACGAAGTTCAAAGACCTCCTGCACGAACTGCAAAAGTCGGACATCACGGTCTACGCGCTGCAAATCCAAGACCGGACGGGCGGCGCGCACCGCCGCGACCGGCCGAAGCCCACGCAGGTCGTCCAGCAACTCGTCGAAGGCACGGGCGGACGCATCCTGCCGCTCGACAAACCGGCCGAGTCCGCCAAGGCCATCTGCGACGAGCTGCGCAAAAATCGCTATCTGCTCTCGTACGCCCCCACGGCGATGCCCTATTCCGAAGCGCGCCGCCTGCTCATCGTCGGCAACCCCGGCATTACTCTCCGCTACAAGTCGGCACAGCCACCAACTCAAAAGTAACAGAGGTCAGAGGTCAGAGGTCAGTTAAACAAAAACTGTCTTCACTGACCTCTGACCTCTAACCTCTGACCTCTATTTCTCCCTTGAGTAGAAATAAAACATCGCGGCGATGACGAGGAGGAGGATGACTTCGAGGAGGGCGAAGTAGGCCGGGTCGAAGCCCTCCGGGTCGTCGCGTGCGTGTTGATAGACGACGAACGTGCCGAAGATGATGGCGGTCGAGAGCCAGATGATTTGACGTTTAGTATCCCACACGGCGGCTCCCTTTCAGTCTCCGCTCCCGATCTCCTGAAGCCGAACGCCGGGGCGCTCAGGAGCGAAGTTGTTGGAGACGTTCGGCGGCGGCGTGAAGCGTCTCGTCTTTTTTGCAGAAGCAGAAGCGCACCTGTTGCGCGCCGAGCGCGGGGTCGCTGTAGAAGCTCGAACCGGGCACGCAGGCGACGCCGACCTTTTGGATCAGGTGGCGCGTGAAGGTAACGTCGTCCGGGAAGTTGAACGCCGAGATGTCCGTCATCACGTAGTAAGCGCCGTCGGGACGAAAGATGCGGAAGCCGACTTCTTCCAGTATGGGCAAGAGTAGGTCACGGCGTGCGATGTAGTCGGCCTGTAGATGTTCGTAGTAGGTGGCGGGCAGGCGCAGCGCCATTGCTCCCGCGGCTTGCAGCGGAGCCGCTGCGCCGACGGTCAGGAAGTCGTGCACTTTGCGAATCGCCGAGGTGATGTGTGGCGGCGCGATGCAGTAGCCGACGCGCCAGCCCGTCACCGAATAGGTCTTCGACATCGAGTTGACGATGACGGTGCGCTCGCGCATCCCTTCGAGCTGCGCCATCGAGATGTGCTTCGTCTCGCGCCCGTCGCGCGGGTAGAGGATGTGCTCGTAGATTTCGTCTGTGAAGCAGAGCGTATCGTGTTCGCGGCAAAGTGCGGCGATAAATTCGAGTTCGTCGCGCGTGAAGACTTTGCCGGTCGGGTTGTTGGGGTTGCAGATGATGATGGCCTTAGTGCGCTCGTTGAAGGCTGCACGGAGTTCGTCGCGGTCGAACGTCCAGTCGGGCGCGCGCAGGGGGACGTAGCGCGGGCGCGCGTCGGAGAGAATGGCGTCGGGCGCGTAGTTTTCGTAGAACGGCTCGAAGATGACGACCTCTTCGCCCGGATCGACGGTCGCCATCATGGCCGCGATCATGCCTTCGGTCGAACCGCAGGTGACGGTCAACTCCGTCTCCGGGTCAACGTCCAGGTTCAGATACCACTTCGTCTTCTCCGCAATCGCCTCGCGGAAATCGCGTGCGCCCCAGGTGATCGCATATTGGTTTATGTCCGCGTTGATGGCGCGGCGCGCGGCCTCTTTGATCTCGGCGGGCGCGGGGAAATCGGGGAAGCCTTGCGAGAGATTGACCGCGCCGTGCTTCAAGGCTTCGCGCGTCATCTCGCGGATGACTGATTCGGTGAAGCGGCTGGCCTTCTCGGAGACGTGGCGGCGCTGTGGCGGTGTTGTGGCGACGGGTCGTGTCATGTAAATTTAGCTCGTGTCAGTGGGTTCGGGAGATAGTTTAACTGCCGGGCGCGATGCTCGCACAATCAGCGCGCCTCATGCAAACGCAAAACTTGAGCGATGAGTGAAGAGACGAAAGACAATAAGTGCCCGATGGGCAACCGACCGTGGCTGGCGACTTTTCTCGTGCTATCCTTCCTGCTCGTCGTCGTCGCGAAAAAATTGGGTTGGTTGTAAGAGGCGAAAGTCTCACGGCAAAAGTCTCGCGGCAAAAGTCTCACTTGGGGAGGACGTGCGGTGCGTAGATTCTACCCGCTCATTTGGACGCTCGTGCTCTTGGTAGTCACGGCTTCGGCTCAGGAAACGGCGCGGAAGCAAGACACGCCCAAGCCGCCACTACCGCGTCTCGCCGTCGAAATCCGTAATGAGAAAGACCGCCCGACCTACATTTCGGCCACGGGAGGCGTCTGGTTCGGGCGTTTCCGGCGGATTCAAACATGGTCGCCGCCCGCGAACTTTTTGCCCGTGCTGGCCGTCGATTTCTCTTCGTCCGTGGTAGACGAACGCACGCTCAAGATCAAAGTCTCGCTGCATAGGGGCGAGCGCCAGTTCGACGAACAGACAGAGGTTGCCGTTTACGATCTCGCCGAGGGCGAGACGACGGTGGCCGAGAAGTTGAAAGAGTTCGGCGTCGAGCCGATCGAGTTCAGCGTGGTGCGCGTGCGGCCGCAGACACGTGTGCTGCCCTACTTTGAAAGTCAGGTGAGCGCTCTCCAACTCGTCGGCATCGAGCCGCGCGAGACGTTGTTTCCTTCCTACGTCATGCGGCTGCGCAATCTCTCAGGCAAAGACATCGCGGCGCTCCGCGTGACTTATTTGAACGAGCAGGGTCAACTTATACTGACCGGAGCGCAGAACCCGCGGGACGAGACGCTCATCAAGGCGGGGGAAGTTTACGAGTTGCGCGCGAACGGCGGGGCGAGCGGCGAGATGATGCCGGAAGGCTACGCGCCGGACGGGCTGCAAAAAGTGTCCGTCCTGACGGTGCTTTTCATGGACGGCACGTTCGAAGGCCAACCGCAAAAGGCTGCCGAAATGATCGCGCTCAAGCACGGCCGCAAACTGCAACTGACGCGAGCCGTCGCGCTCATGCAAAAAACTCTCCAGGCGTCGAATGAAGATGAGGCCACGGCGGCCAAGCGTTTCAGGGCGCAGGTCTCCGCGCTCAAGGAAGAGGTCGAGCCGCAGACGGTCGACTATCTGGCGCAGCGATTTCCGACGCTCAGTGCGAAAGATAAAAACAGATTGCACGACGGCGTCCGCTTTTACCTGCATCGCGTGAAGACCGATCTGCTCAAGGCGGTTGCGGAGTTTGCCGCGTCGCCCGACCGCGTTACTTTCCGCGAGTGGCTTGAGCGCACGCGAGACGATTACGAAAAGTGGATCGGCAGACTTTAGCCTCGCCTGCCGTGACACGACTTCACGCGGTTAGTTCAAATCATCAGAAGTTAAAATTTCACCTGAGAGGAACACCCCCATGCTTTCACGTGTCCTGCGCTTCGTGCGCCTGCCTTTAGTTCTGATCATCATCTGGACGATTGCGCGTTTCTCACTTGGCCTCGCGGGCATCCCTTACGCGCCGCGCGGCAACGCGATGTTCTCCATCCTCGGCGTGACGATCATCTGCACGCTCATCTACGGCGCGATGTCGAACCGCGTGGGCAACTTCACCTGGGTCGGCACGATCCTCATCGGCGTCGTACTCGGCCTGTTCTCGCAGATATTGATCTTCCTCGCCACGCTCATCAGCTACGTCGCAGACCTCGACACTTACTTTCGCCACTGGGACGCGCTCAACGTGCCCGAAGGCACAACCGTGCCGATGGCGACGGCGTTAATGACGCGCGCCGGGGGATTCATCGCCGGCCCCGTCATCGGCACGATCATGGCGCTCATCGGCCGCGCCGTCTTCGGCAAACTCGCCCCGCGCTGCGACGAAAATGAATGAAGTGGTGAATGGTAAATAGTAAATGGTAAATGGATGAAGACAGGTTTTCACCATTCACTATTCACCATTTACCATTCACCAGTCTATCGTTCATCGTTTTGTTCCGCCGCTTGTTTGCGTAGTTGATCGATGACGGATTGGACAGCGGGGGCGAGTTTGCCGTTCGGTGCGAGCGCGAGATATTTCTCGTAGGCGGCCACGGCCTCTTTGTACTTTTCGAGCCGTTCGTAGACTCTGCCGAGAAGTTCGTAGAGGACGGGTTCGGTGTCGGAGAGTTGGGCGACGGCTTTTCGGTAAGCCGCCGCCGCTTCCTCATACTTGCCTTCTTCTTCGTAGATGATGCCGAGGCCGGTGTGGGCTTCGGGTTGGAAGCCGCGCGCTTCAGTGAGGGCGCGCAGGTAGGCTTCCGCCGCCTCCGCGTTTTGCGCCGACGCGCGCAGGATGCGTCCCTCGACGACCGACGCTTCCGCCCAATTGGGGCGATCTCTTCGCGCTTCCTCAACCTCTGCGAGCGCGCCTTCGTAATCATTCAAATCCGAAAGCACGCGCGCCCGGCCGACGTGCGCGGCGGCGAAGCGCGGACGAAGGCGCAGGGCACGCTCGTAAAGTTCGGCGGCCGCGCGGCGCGCGTCGTCGCTCGCGGCGCGTTCGCGCGCATCTTCGGCCTGTTGGAAGAGAAGTTCGGCTTCGTCCGTGGTAGGCGTCAATTTAAGTGTGAGCGCGCCGCGCTGCGCGGGCAGAAGCGAGAGCGTGCGTTCGGCGAAGCCCGCCGCGCGCACGCGCAGAGTGTGGCGGCCGGGCGAAACCCGCGCGATCTCCAACTGTCCCGCGTCGTCCGTCACGCCGCGCCGCACTTCATCTAACCAGACGACGGCCTTCGGCTCGGTCTTCAACAGAATTGAGCGCGCCGCGACGGCGGGCGACTTGGCTTTAGCGGATGCTACGGCGGCGTTTGCGTTGGTCTTGTTCGCGGTGGTTGTCTTGCCTTGAGTGGTGTTCGTCTTATTCGCGCGCGTAGTTGCCTTCTTTTTCTGAGCACGCGCTTGGGATGAGGCGTGACCGAAGACGAGAGCGAGCAGGGCGGTGCTGGAGAGAAGTCTGAAAGTTAAGGAGTTGCGCGCCGCGCGCCGCCTCTGCCGCTTCGTTTCTTCTTTCGTCGTCTCTTTCATGCACGCCTCCTTCCATTCCGCGCGCCGCGTCTATTGTTCCTCTCTGAACTCTTCGTCGTTGGGCGTCGCGCGGCGCGGGCGGACGGCCGTGTTGTTGGCGGGCGCGTTCGTGTTGTTCTGCGCGCCCGTCGCAGCGGGACGCGCGGCGCGTGCGCCGACTTCGGGACGAAAACGGCCCGCCTCGTCGTAGAGTCGTTTGTATTGGAGCGTGTTGCGGACGACGCCCTGCACGTAGCCGCGCGTCTCGCGGAAGGGCACGGCCTCTGCCCACTCGTCCATCTCGGCCGGAAGTTCCGCGCGCCAGCGCACGGCGCGTCCCGGCCCTGCGTTGTAGGCGGCGGCGACATACTCGATGCGCCCAAAGTTGTCGAGTTGATCGCGCAGGTAGCCCGTGCCGATCTGTATGTTGAGTTGCGGATCGTTCAAGAGCGTTTCGCGCGTGACGGTGCGCCCGATGCCGTACTTGCGCGCGGTGCGCTGCGCCGTCTCAAGCAGCAGTTGCATCAACCCGTAAGCGTTCGCGTGCGAAGCGGCGCGCGGGTCGAAGACGGATTCCTGACGAATGAGACCGGCGATGCGATAAGGATCGATGCTGCGCGCACGTCCCTCGCGCGTGATGGCGTCCCAGTAGGCGAGCGGGTAGAACACATCCCACTCTTCGCGCGTCAGTTCCTCCGGCTTCATTTGCGAATAATCGGGATAGCTTTTTTGCAGCGCGAGGAATGCCTGCAAGTTCTGCTGGCGCGTGCGGTAGACGCGCGCCTTCGCCAGATTCAGACGCGGGCTGCGCGGCGCAGACTCCAACAACTCGTTCACCTCTTCGAGCGCATATTCGTCCAGACCGACGACGTTCAACTGGTCTGCCTTGGAGAGCACTGCATCGGCCGACGCAGTGGCCGTCTCTTCGGCGACGGAGACGGTGGAGAGATTGACGACGGCGCGTGCGAGTTGTGAATCGGGCGCGGGGTTGGACGCTACAGAGTCGGCGTTCGGGTTCGTGCGCTTCAAGGCGTCGAGACGTTGGCGCGCGAGGTCGCCGTACCAGTTGGCATCGTAGCGTTGCAGCATCGCTTGATAGAGCATGCGCGCGTCTGCGAGTTTCCCGGCGCGTTCGGCATCGCGCGCCGCCCAGTATCCGGCGCGGCCGCGATTGTCCGTGTTGCGGTCGGCGTAGAGCGCGAGATGTTCGAGCAGGAGACGCGCGCTCTCCGCGTAGTTCTTCGACTCGTGCGCCGCCCAGGCGAGTTCAAACTGCGCCTGCGCCACTTCCGCAGCGCCGGGATAAGCGGCGACGGCGGCGCGGTAAAAGTTTGCGGCCTCAAGAGTGTTCTTCGCATCTTTGGCGATCTGCCCGGCGGCGGCAAGCGCGCGGCGCGTGTGCGTGTGTTCGGGGAAGGCGCGGCGCATCTCGGCGTGCACCGTGCGCGCCTGTTCCCACTGGCGCAGCTTCGCGTGCGTCTGCACGAGATAGAAGAGGGCTTCGACGCGCGCTTCGCCCGCCGAAGCGGGCACGGCGTTCAAGACCGCGGAGGCTTCCGCGAGACGGCTCGTGCCCGCGTTGTAGGCGGCGATGCCGCGACGCAACTGCGAAGGGCTATCGGCCGTTGCGGGAAAGCGCGCGAAGGCTTCGCCGAAAGCGGCAGCGGCTTCCGCATGACGCTTCGCTTCGTAGAGAAGGTGCGCGCGCGTCCTTGCTTCGTCAACGGAGACGGGCGCGAGCGACGAGCCGAGGCGCGCGAGCGAGCGCGCAGCTTCCGACGCTACGGCAGAGGCGGGCGCGTAGAAATAGACGCGGCGGTAGGCGGCGAGGGCGCGTGTCGTGTCGCCCGTCTGTTCATATGCTTTGGCCGTGAGCAGGAGTGCGCCCCCATCGTCTGCGTCCGACAAAGTTTTGAGGAGCAGGGGCACGGCCGCTGCCGCGTTGTCCTGCAAAGCGATCTCGGCGTTGCGCAGAGCGGCATCGCGTGCGCGCAGCGCTTGTGGATAATCGCGCACGAGTTGTTCGTAAGCGGCGCGTGCTTCGGTGCGTCGTCCCAGTTTGGCGAGCGCGTCGGCGCGTAGCAGCAGCGCGTAGTCGCCGATGGCGGTCTGACGGCGGAAGGCTTCGGAGTCGAGCAGAGAGATTGCGCCCGCCAGATCGTTCGCCGCGAGTTTGACGCGTGCGCGCAGGAGACGCGCGAGCGCCGCGGCCGTCGTGTTCGCGTGCCCGGTCTCGATGGCTGCGACGGCGCTCTCTGTGGGCATCGTCGCGGGCGGCGCGGCGTGCGTCAGCGCGCGGAGGCGTTCGACGGCCTCGGCGCTGCCCGCCTGATTTGCGGGCGGCGCGCCGCTGCAACTCGCGCTCGCAAACGGCAGAAGCACTGCGCACGCAAGGGCGACGGCGGAGATCACTGACACGAAGACGACCTGAGACGGGCGACGAATCTTTTTCAAAACCTTTACCTTCCCCCACGATAGAACATAGCTGCACGCGTTGATGTGAACGGATGAAAGTTAAACTAACTTGCCGTGGCGGGGAGATCAAGTTGAGCCTGATGACAACTCGTTAGCGGCGGCACGCCGAGACTCAGCTAGGATGCGCCGGGCGATGAGAGTCGTTTGCCCGTCGAGCGAAAGAAGGATGAGGGAGGCTGTAGCGATTTCACGAAACTCAAAGTCTTCTCCGTGCTTCTTCGTGTCTTCGTGTCTTGGTGGTGAATGAATTGATTAACCACCAAGACACGAAGACACAAAGGAAGAGGGAGAAAAGAGTCAGGCCGCGAACGTGATGCTCGCGGCCTGACTCTGTTGCGTCTTGAGAACTTCGCTTACATCGCGGCTTGTGCGCCGGGATAGTCGCCGCCGAGTTTGGCGGCGTTGCCTTCGGCGAGCGTGTTGACGAGTTCGTGGTGGAAATAGTCGTAGCGCGAGGCGACGTTCGGCGCAACGCGCTTGTCGTACATCTGGCGCGAGCGATCGATCTCTTCGCGCAGGCGTTCGTAGAGATTGCCCTGCTCGCGTCCGTCTCTCACCTTCTGTTCGTTGTAGAGCTTGATCTCGGAGACGAGCAGGCGAGCGAAGCGGCGTGCGTCGTTATGATAGCGGCGTTCCTCATCGCTGACTTCGATGGGCAACTCCGCGTCCGAGCGGCGTGAACTGCCGCCGAGCGGCGCGGCCGCAGGCGTCGCGCTCGCGGCCGACGGTTCGACAGAAACTTGAGCGGGCGTAGAGCGTTCGCCCATCGCAGACGTTTCCGGCGCGGCCGGGGGGCGCGCATCGACGGCGTAAGACGGTTCGATGCCGCGTTCCTCGCGCGGCTCGGCCACGAGCGTGGGTTCGTGCGAGGCCTGCGGCGCGGGCTGCGGCGGTGGCGGCGTCGGTTCAAAACCGCGTCCCATCGAAGCGTCGCCCCCGGAGGGCGTGCCCGTTCCGGCGGGCGTGGGCGGCTGTGCCGACTGTTGTGGCCGGGCGGCGAACGGCTGCGCGGCCTGTAAGCGTTCGGAAGGGCGCGGCGCGGGGCGCTTGAGCGCGAGCAGTTCGACGGCCATGCTCGTGACGCGCACGAGCGTCTCCAGAGCTTCGAGGTTGATCGCTTCGGGTTCGAGCGCGGCGCTGTCCGCGTAGAGCACCGCCACGCACTTGTCGCGCGCGACGAGCGGAATGGCGACCATGCGCTGCGGCGCTTCGTCGCCGAGTTTGGAGATCAACTGGTGGTCGTCCGCGTTCGTGCCGGGCGCACCGCTCCAGGTCGAGCGCGAAGAGGCGGCGCGGCTCAGTAAAGTATCGGCCGCGAGCGGCAGAGAGATTTCGCGCACCGCATCGTCGCCGACCGTGCCTTCGAGTCCGCGCGCGCGCCAGCCCGTCGCGCGTTCGTTCTTGACGACGAAGAAGGCGAGTCGGGGCGAGAAGGCGGCGGCGCGATTGACGAGCGTGTTGAGAATCTCGGCTTGCGAACGCTGGTTGTCGATGTCCTCGACGGCGGCTTTCAGGAGCGCGATGTCGCTTGTGGCGCGTGCGCGCGCAGACGACTGCGCGGCCTCTTCCGTGCCTTTGCCGGTCGCGGCGCGCAGGTGCTCCGAGATCGAGATGGCGAGCGGCGCGTCCGAGAGCGAGGCATCGGATAGTCTTTCGTTGAGGCGCGTGAACGCTTCGTTGACCTGACTCTGCACGCGCGCGATCTCCTCTTGATGCCCCTGCACGCGCGCCTTGATATAGTTCTCCACTTCGGCGCGCAAACTCTGTTCCAAGTCTTCGCTTCCTGCCACCTGTGACTCTCCTTCTGCTGTGCTCGTGTTGCTGGTAATGCGGAGCCAGGCCCCGCCCGGTAGGTTTCCAAAACGGTCTGTCAGGTGCTAGCGACTGACCGAAGGCGCGCGTTGTTAGAAGCACGAAACGCCGCGAAGGATTATGGCGGGCACGCGCGCACGGTGTCAAGACAAGTCTCGGAAGAGGAAAGATGATTCTGTTTGACACGCAGGCGCGGCTACGTTATAAGGAGCGCGCCGCTCGCTCAAGACCCTTTTGCTCCGTCGTGCAAAAGCATCTCAGCAAAATAGGAAAAGGCTGACAGGTTCTCCCGCCGCCGAAACGAACATGCCTCAGTCCCGCATCCTGATCGCCGACGATTATGACGATAACCGGGAACTCCTGCGCCTGATGTTGGAGACGGCCGGTTACAGCGTGCGCGAGACGCGCGACGGGCACGAGTGCGTCGCGGCGGCGCGAGCGGAACTGCCGGACATCGCCCTGATCGATCTTTCGATGCCGGTGCTCGACGGTTGGGGCACGCTCCGCGCCCTGCGCGCGGACGAACGCACGCGCGGCCTGCACTGCATCGCCGTGACGGCCTTCGCCGCCGATCAGGATCGCCAGCGCGCGCTCGACGCGGGCTTCGACGCCTACCTCGCCAAACCCTATCGCTCCAAAGACCTCCTCGAACTCGTCGAACGCATCCTCGGCGAAAGCCGCAGGGACGGCCGAGACCTTCGCCCCGCCGCAAACGACGGCGGCGGGCAAAACAAGGACGGCCATCAGACACACGACGGCACGGCCGCGCCTCATGCCTGAGCGAAACAAAAACAACGACGCCGACAACGCGGACGAACTGACGCCGGGACGCATCCTCGTCGCTTATGAAAAACTGTTCGGCGGCGGGCGCGGCGTGCAAAAGTTTGCGCGCTCCGGCCTGCGCTACGTCAAACTCTCGCGCGGCGCGCTGCTTATCGAACAGAACCCGACGAAATCGAGCGAGTGGGCTGAACTCGCGCGCACGGGTCGCCGCGTCGCTTGGGTCATGCGCGACGGCGAATACCTCGCGCGCGTCGTCGATGGCGAAGTCGTGATGCTCGATTGAAACGATGAAGATTGGTGAATAGTAAATGGTAAATGGTGAATGGAAAGAACCGTCTTCTCCATTCACCATTCACCATTTACCATTTACTATTCACTATTTCAGAGTACGGAAGTTTCCGCGTTCAGTTGGCCGTTGGCGAATCTGTCGGCGTGGAGCGCGCTTGCGTCGAGCGTTGTGGCGTGGCCGTCGAGAATCAGCTCGGAGACGATGCGGCCGGTGGCGGGAGAGTGCATGACGCCGTGGCCGCTGAAACCGTTGGCGAGATAGAAGCCGCGGACTTCTTTCGATTCGCAGATGATGGCGTGATGGTCGGGCGTCAGTTCGTAGAGTCCGGCGCGGCAGCGGCTCGCGTTGACTGTTGAGTCGGCGAGAAAAGGTGCGCGCGTGCGTGCGCGCCTGAAAACTTTTTCGGTGAAGGCCGGATCGAAGTCGGTCTTGAAGCCGGGCGTCTCCGCGTCGTCAGGCCACGCCATGAGCGCCCCGGCCGCAGCGCCGAGTTCGCTCGATTCGGGGCGGAAGTGAAAGCCGTCCGTCATGTCTATGACCATCGGCAGCCCCGCGGGCAGAGGCACAGCGGGTCGCACGCTCACCAACTGACGGCGCAGCGGCACGACCGGAATCTCCACACCCGCCAGACGCGCCGTCACTCCTGCCCACGCGCCCGAAGCGTTGACCAACGCACGCGTCTCGATGCGCCCGCGCGAAGTCTGCACGCCCGCGATGCGCCCGCCCTTAACGTCGATCCCCGTCACTTCTGCCTGAGTCCACACGCGCACGCCGCGCTCCTGTGCCCGCGCCGTAAAGCCGTGCAAGACCTTGAGCGGTGCGATGAAGCCGTCCGTCTGGCAGAAAGAGCCGCCGAGCACGTCGTCCGTGCAGAGACCCGGCACGCGCCGCGCGATCTCGTCTCTCTCAATCAGTTCGACGTTTGTGAGTCCGGCGCGACGTTGTTCGTCGCGCGCCGCTGACAGGTAACGAAGTTGCGCCTCGCTCGTGGCGACGAAGAGATAACCGGCCGGTTCGTAGCCGCACGCGTGTCCGGTCGCTTCCTCGAAGCGCGTGAAGAAGTCGATTGAGTAGCGCGACATCTGGATGTTCGTCGGGGTCGCAAACTGCGCGCGGACGCCGCCCGTCGCCTTGCCCGTCGAACCCAAGCCCTGCTCGGCCTCGCGTTCGAGGATGACGACATCGGTGCAGCCGCGCTCGGCCAGATGAAACGCGACGCTCGCGCCCACGATGCCGCCGCCGATGATCACCACGTCCGCCGTCTCGCTCATAAAATTTTCCTGCTCACTCCGTGTTCCTCCGTGTCCTCATGTGGTGAATATGAGAACATTAACCACAGAGGGCACAGAGGTACACGGAGGAAAGACAAGTTTCCGACAACTGCATATCGCCGTAGCTCACGGGACAATCTTAATCTCGCTCGTCACGCTGTCAGGCAGCGGCACGCGCAGACGCCGCCCTTCGCGCTCGAAGGAGATGCCGCGTGCTTCGCGCCCGTCGATCAAAATCCGCTTCGGCCGCTCGTCTATGCCGAGCACTTCGACGAGGCTCACGGCGCGCGCGCCCGCAAAGTCGCCGACGTGCCGTAAGCGAATCGTGCGCTCGCCGCCGCTCGCCGCACTTGCGGCGCTGCTCGTCTGTGTCACGGTCGTCGCGCGCCAGGCGTTCTGTCGATAGCCGTAACCGTCGCCCGTGTCTTGATGGATGTGCCCCTCGCCATTCGCGCCGTAGACGACGGTGACGGAGAGCGGCGCGCGCGCCATCTCGCCCGTGTGCTGGATGACAGACTGCACGGGGATGATCGCCCCTGCGCGCGCAAAGAGCGGGAGACGCGAGAGCGGCGCGTCGATCTCGGCGGTCGTGCCGCCCGCGTAACGCGCGCCCGTCCACCAGTCGATCCACGTGTCGCCTTTGGGGAAATAGACCGGACGACTCGTCGCACTCGGCACGACGACGGGCGCGACCAACAGGTCATTGCCAAGCAAAAACTGTTCGGCCGTCAGCGCCGGAGCGTAGGTGTTGTAATCGGTCGGATAGTTGAACCACAAGGGGCGCATGACGGGCATGCCCGTACGCTCGTGCTCTTGAAAGAGCGTGTAGATGTAGGGCAGGAGTTGATAGCGCAACTCGATTGAGGCGCGGTTGATCTTCTCGTGTGTTTCGCCGAACGACCAGGGTTCGCGGTCTTGCAGTTCGGCGGCGACGTGCGAGCGGAAGAAGGGCGTGAGCGAGGCCGCTTGCAGCCAGCGCGTGTAGAGTTCGGCGCTCGCGTTTCCGGTAAAGCCGCCCACGTCCGCGCCGACGAAGGGCACGCCGGAGACGCTCATGTTCGTGAGCATCGGAATGGAGAGTTGCAGGTGTTCCCAACTCGGCACGTTGTCGCCGGTCCAGACGGCGGAGAAGCGTTGGACGCCCGCGTAGCCCGCGCGCGTCAGGACGAAGGGGCGCGCGTCGGGACGCAAATTCTGTAAGCCCTCGAAAGTGGCGCGCGCCATCTGCATGCCGTAGGTGTTGTGATAGCGCGCATGGTCGCCGGGCGCTCCCTCGCCGAAGTGGCGCACATCCAGCGGGAAGGTCTTGGCCGCGTCGTGCATGACGTTGGGTTGCGGCGGGCGATTGTCGGGCGGAAAGGTCGCAGGCTCGTTCATGTCGTTCCAGAAGCCCGCGACGCCCTCGTCCAGATGCCTGCGATAGAGCGAGCCGAACCATGCGCGCGCCTTCGGGTTCGTGAAGTCGGGAAAGGCGCAGACGCCCGGCCACACCTTCGCCTGAAACTCGCGCCCATCCTTCGTCTGATGGAACAGACCCAAAGCGCGTCCCTCCGTGTAGACCGGATAATTTTCGTCAACTTTGATTCCCGGATCGATGATGAGGACGGTGCGAAAACCGTCTTTCGACAGGTCGTTCAACATGCGCGCGGGTTCGGGAAACTTCCGCTTGTCCCAGGTGAAGACGCGGAAGCCGTCCATGTAGTCGATGTCCAGGTAGAGCACGTCGGCCGGAATCTTGCGCGTGCGAAAGCCGCGCGCGATCTCGCGCACGCGCGCTTCGGGATGATAAGACCAGCGCGATTGTTGATAGCCGAGCGACCACAGCGGCGGCAGAGGCGTGCGGCCGGTCAATTCCGTGTAATCTTCGAGCACCTTCTGCGGGGTGCGCTCGCGGCCGCCCGTGAAGACGTAATAGTTCAACTCGCCCCCGGCAGCGCCGAAGGTGTAGCGGTGCGGGGCGGTGCGTCCCATGTCGAAATAGGTGCGATAGGTGTTGTCGAAAAACAGGCCGTAGGCGCGACCCTGCCGGAGCGCGATGAAGAAGGGGATGGACTGGTAGATCGGATCAGTGCCGTGCCCGTAGGCATAGGCGTCCGTGTTCCAGTTGACCAACACCTGCCCCTGCCGCGACGTACCGAGCGCCTTCTCGCCGAAGCCGTAATAAAACTCCAACTCGTCGCGTCGCTTCGACCCTTCAATAGCACCGCTCTCAGGATCAAACGAAACAGGCCGCGCCGCGTCGTCTGCGACGACGACTTGCCCGCGCGCATCGAGCACCGTCACGGTGAATGGCCGCCGTTGGATGACGATCTTCGGCCCCTCGACGCGCGTCGTGATCTCAATCGCATCGCGCGTCTCTCTGATGACAGCCGCGACCGTCTTTCTGTCTCGCGGCCAGACGGCATACGAATAATCGCGCTCGAACGCGCCGCGCGGCACAAGGCGCACGCGCACCACGTCCAAATCGAAAAACGTCACGGCCACGCGCGCCCCGCTCGACAGAGTGAGCGTGACGCCATTCGTCTCGCGCGCCACCGTCGAGACATCACCGACCGCGCGCCACGCCGCATGCGCGGCGTTCGGCACGAGGAAGAAGAGACAGGCGAGGAGAGCGATGAACAGGAAGGCTGCGCTTTGTCGCGACGGATAGAGACGGAAGTTTCTAGTCATAGCTGCTGGTCGAAAAATTTATTCGTTCCCGCCCTGTGCCAACTGCGCGATGATGCCTTTGGCCGGGGCGAGGTGTTTCAGTTCGGCGTAAGGGATCGTCACAAACTGCTCTCCCTCGATGCACGAAGCGAGACGGCACTCGTCGAAATTCATCAACAAGCCCGTGCGCGTCAGATTCCAATTACGGAAATTACCGGGCAGGGGCGAGAGGTTCGGGTGTGTCGGCGAAATCTCACTGGGCGGTTCGCAGTCGCGCGGGTCTCTGTTTTCGCAGACGGCCTTTCTCTGTCTGCGCAGGTCGGCGACGCAGAAGTCTGCGATGACGCGCAGGTACTTCGCTTCCGGACGAAAGAGGTCTGACAGGGCGAGACGCCTGCCCGACGCGAGAGCGTAATTAAAGACAAGGTAATGCTGAGTGGAACGCGCCGCGCCCCAACCGAAGGTGTACAGGTCGAAGCGGATGCTGATGAGTTCGTCGGACGCATAAGTTACGTCGTAATCGCCGTAGAGAGTGTCGAAGACATCCGCCCACTCCGAAGGGCGCTTTCCGCGTGTGTCTTTCGTCCCCTGCGTCCACGCGCGAAAATTTCCGACTTCCTTCAACACGGCGGCGACCGTCCGGTTAAAACTGTTGACGCGCGCCGGACGCGCCCCTCCTGCGAGCCGCGGGTAGACAAGACCGATCTCGTACTTATACCTCTCGCTGCGCTCGCCGAGCTTTTGGTCTGTGAAGTGCAGCGTGCCGTCGAATTTGATGGCATCCTTAAAAAAGCGTTCGGGCGCGCGCCGAACGGAAGCGGGTGAGGGCGAGACCTTTTGCGAGCGCGCACGCGAAGTCGTTTGCGACCGCCGGGCAGCTGCCCCAGCTTGGGGGATCGACGGGCGCGCATGCAAGCAGTCGCCCGCCGACAGGGCGAGCAGGGCGAGCGTTAAGTGGAGAAAAGTTTTTAAGCGTCGCCGCATGTTGAAAACTCACTCTGGCGCGTGCCCTTGAAGAAGCGCGAGACTCACTTTGCATCGCGCTCGTAGACGATGCGGCCGCCGAAGATGGTCATGGCGGTTTCGGTCTGCAAAATCTCTTCGGGGCGGATGGTCAACAGATCGCGCGTGTGGACGATGATGTCGGCGAGCATGCCGGGTGCGATCTGTCCTTTCTCCGTCTCTTCAAAAGAAGCGTAGGCGGGTTCGGCCGTGTAGCAGCGGATGGCTTCGGCAATGGTCAGGCGCTCCTGCGGCCACCAGCCGCCGGGCGGGTCGCCTTCCGTGCTCTGGCGCGTGACGGCCGCGTAGAGACCGAGATAGGGATTGATCGGTTCGACCGGCCAGTCAGTGCCGAACGGCATGTGGATGCCGAACGAGCGCATCTTGTGCCAGGCATACGCACCTTGCACGCGATACTCGCCGAGACGCTCCTGCGCCCAACGTTTGTCCGAGATGGCATGCGCGGGCTGCATCGAAGCGACGACGCCGAGCGAGCGAAAGCGCGCGAAGTCCGTGGGCGCGACGACCTGCGCGTGCTCGACGCGGTGACGGACGCGAGATTGCAGATACGCACCAGCTTGTTTGGCAAACTCAGGCGAAGCGATCAGCTTGGGGTCTAAGACTCCCTCTTTGATCCCTCTTTCGATATAAACACCTTCCGTGAAGGCTCGTTCAAAGCCATCAAGAGCCATGCGGTTGGCACGGTCGCCGATGGCGTGTAAAGCGATCTGAAAACCTTCGTTTGACCGTTCGACGATCATGCGCGTGAGTTCTTCGGGCGGGCGGCGCGGGATGCCGCTGTTGTGCGGGTCGTCGGCGAAGGGCGCGAGCATGGCGGCCGTGCGCGATCCCAGTGTGCCGTCAACGTAGCCTTTCAAAGCCGTCAGGCGGATGCGCAAAGGATCGATCTTGAAGGAAGCGAACTCGGTGCGCTGCGCTTGCAGACGCTCAACCGTGTCCTCGAAGTTTTGCCACTCGGCGACGCGGACGGTCAGTTTTCCTGCGGCGAGCAGTTCGCGGTAGAGTTCGATTGATTCGTAGCCGGAGTTGTCCTGAATCGAAGTCAGACCGTAGCGGCGCGCTTCGGCGAGCGCGCGTTCGGCGGCCTGCATGCGCTCGGCGCGCGTCGGCTGCGGCACGACGCGCCCGACAAGCCCGGCGGCCGTCTCTTTCAAAATCCCGGTCGGCTCACCTGCGGCGTCGCGCAGAATCTCGCCGCCTTCGGGCGCACGCGTGTCGCGCGTGACGTTCGCCAGCTTCAGCGCGAGCGAGTTTGCCCAACTGACGTGGCCGTCCACGCGCTGCACGAAGACGGGATTGTTCGGGGCGACGGCGTCGAGGTCTGCGCGCGTCGGCCACTGTCCGCCCCATAGCGTGTGATCCCATCCGCGCCCGGTGATCCAGGCGCCCGGCGGCAGTTCACGCGCCTTCGCCGCGATGCGCGCCTTGGCCTCTTCGAGCGTGCGCGCGCCGAGCAGTTCCACGCGCAGCAGGGAGAGTCCGCCGCCGATGAAATGTATGTGCGCGTCGTTGAAGCCGGGCGTGACGAGCCGACCGCGCAGATCGACCGTGCGCTCGGCTTGGTAGTCTCGCGCCATCTCGGAGTTCGTCCCGACCGCCACGATGCGTTCGCCATCGACGGCGACCGCCTCGGCGAGCGTCCCCCGCGCGTCGCCCGTAAAAATCTTTCCGTTCGTCAACAAGAGACTGACACGGCGTTTCGATCCTTGAACTGACGCGGCGGCGCGCGGGCGTTGTAACGTCGCGGCGACGAGCACGAGGGCGACGAGCGAGAGTGCGAGCGTGGCGCGAAATAGTTTCAACATGGGTAATTCGTCTGTGCTGGAATTTCTGGACGTGATACGAGCAGCACCAAAGAAAACATACATGCTTGATGAGAGGCAAGCTTTCGCGCGCCGTTTGGAGAGACTTGTCGTGCGGTGTGCAGTCGTCGCTGCCAGCCGTGTGCGTCGTGAGTGAACGCGGGGTGGTTAAGTTATGTCGCCGCTGTTAGCGGATCGCCTTCGGCAACGACTACGAGCCGGCAGGCGCGATGCTTTTAATCAATGGCTGCGACCATAAAGCCAGAGGAGAGCGCGCGCGGCGATTGTGCTCGGCCGCCGCCTTGTTATAGAGAGGGAGCAGTTTGCGTTGGTCGCAGATGCACTCGATCAACTTCTGTCGCCCGTAAGTTTTCTCGATAAGTACGGACATCTTCCAGCCGACGGTGTACCACGCGCCCTGCACGCCGAAGAACGAAAAACCCGTCTTCTGCGCTTCCTCGCCCGTCAAACGTTTCTCTAACACGTCGAGCAAAAACTTCTCGACCTTCCTCAAGTCGTCGTTGAAATTTGCCATCTCCTTGTCCCACAGCGCACGCTCCTGCGGATCGCTCACGGCATGCGGGTGCGTGTCGGGGCCGCCTGCCGCCGCCAGCATCGCGATGCCTTCGCCGAAAGCCCCGATCCATGTAATAGCGCTCTGCACGTGTTCGGGCAATTTAGAGATTTCGTCGGACGCCTGGCGGGACGGACAACCGCTCCCGTAGCCGATGTGGTGCAGTTCGTGCGCGAGATTGTTTTCAAACTTCTCTTTACTTTTGGCCGGGTCGAGGTAGAGGAAGATGGCCGGGTCTGTGTTCACTTCGAAGACGAAACTGTTCTCTCTCGGCTTGATGACGGGATAAACCTTCGCTCTGATGCGCGCCCCCTTCGGCAAATAAGCCAGAGCGAGGCGAGCCGCCCCCGTAATGCCCGCGCGCTTCCACTTGGCGAGCGTGTCGGCGAGGGCTTCGGCGCGTGCGGCCAAGGCGTCGGAGAGGACGAAGGTTTTAAAATCGGCATCTTCAAAAGAGCGCTTCAGCGAAGTCTCGCGCCGTTTGAGCCGTGTGTAACCCTCGCTCTGAAACACTCGCTGCCAATCCGCCTCGCCAACCGGTTGATTCGCTTTCCTCTTTGCCAGAACGGCAAGCACCGCCTCCGCCTCGTCCGTCACCACGCGCACATCCACGTCCGCCACGCCGGGCTGCGCGAAGCACACGGACGCGAACTGGAACGCGCCGAACACAACCAACACAGCCAACAAACCGCGAGCTATACTTAGAGACGATTTCATGCTTCGCTTACACGCCTTGAGCCTCGCTTCGGTTTCACAAATTCGTTCGGGGCGCGGCGTCCGAACGCCCGAATCAAACAGGACGCGGAATCAAACCAAGCCTTTGAGTTCTTGGGCGGCGCGTCGCAAGCACGCACTATCTAATCGCAATTCGGGACGCCCATAAAGCAGGGCACTTGGTCGATCAGCAAGCCTCCCCACAGCAACGCGATGAGTACCAGCAAAGCGCCCCTGAACAAAAGATTGATGGGATTCGTCGAGAGGCTGCGTCCCGCTCGCAGGTTTCGCACCGTCGGTACAAGGATGAGGATGAACGCCACGGGTAAGAGCCACAACAGTCCAAATAATACGATTAGCGCGGGGGCATTCTGCCTGCTTATGGTCTGATTCAAAGATTCGAGAATGGTAAATGGCAGCACGAGGACAAAGCTGATCAGCGCCGCTGTTCTAAGGTCTGCGGTACTGATTCCAATCGGGTTTTCATTTTGAAGGACATCTCGCATTTCAAATCTCCTTTTTGCGAATGATGCTCCGAGTTTAAGGGAATTGTCTATCGCTATCTGAGGCGGCGACGATGAGGCGACCCGCGAAGTGAGGCATGGGCGCGGTGCATGCTATCATCGGGCACAAGTTTTGGGATTCCGACAAGTAAAGGGGAAGAACGGCGGCGTCGTTGTGGTGAACGCGGGCGGCCGTTCGGTGTGGAAATCATGCGCGTACTTGTGACGGGAGGGGCGGGCTACATCGGGAGCGTCGTGACGGAAGAGTTGGTCGGCGACGGCCACGAGGTCGTCGTCTATGACAGCCTGTATAAAGGTCATCGCGGGGCGGTGGTGGAAGGCGCAGAACTGGTCGAAGCGGATTTGATGGACGGAGAGCGCCTGCGGCGTGTGTTCCGCGAGCGCGGGACGGAGGCCGTGATACACATGGCGGCCGATTCGCTCGTCGGCGAGTCGGTGTTGAACCCGTCGAAGTATTACCGCAACAATGTCGTCGCGGGGCTTGTGCTGCTCGACGCGATGAATGATGCGGGCGTGCGGCGCATCGTCTTCTCTTCGACCGCCGCGACTTACGGCGAACCGGAAAAGCAGCCCGTCGAAGAGACTGACGCGACGAACCCGACGAACACTTACGGCCAAACCAAACTCGCCTTCGAGCACGCGCTCCGCTGGTACGAACACGCTTACGGGATACGTTACGCCTCCCTGCGCTACTTCAACGCGGCGGGCGCAACCGCGCGCTGCGGCGAGATGCACGACCCCGAATCGCACCTTATCCCGATCATCCTGCAAGCAGCCACGGGGCGACGCAAGGCGGTGGAGATTTACGGCGAAGACTACCCGACGCGCGACGGCACGTGCGTGCGCGACTACATACACGTCGTCGATCTCGCACGCGCACACATACTCTCTCTCTCCATCCTCGGAGAGCGGAGCGCCATCTACAACCTCGGCTGCGGCGGCGACGGCTACACGGTCAAAGAAGTAATCGACGTGGCGCGCGCCGTCACCGGGCGCGACATCGAAGTGCGTGTCGGCCAAAGGCGCGCGGGCGACCCTGCGTTCCTCGTCGCCAGTTCAGCGCGCATCAGACAGGACCTCGGCTGGTCGCCACAGTTTCAAGACCTGCGCCTCATCGTCCAATCCGCGTGGGATTGGATGCAGGCGCACCCGAACGGCTACGAGGATTAGACAGAACATCGGCGCGCACGGAGAAACGCGACGGAAAGAAAGAGGCGTGCGGCTCCTGGTGAACAAACACCAGGAGC
>DASZCS010000056.1:0-24969 GCA_035942855.1 Pyrinomonadaceae bacterium
CGCCGCGCAACTGGCGCGCGAGCACGGCGGCAAAGTTGGCTTCGTTTATCAACACGCGCTGCGCGGCTTCTCCGTCGAGTTGAGCGAGGCGCGCGCCATCGCCCTCAGCCGCAACCCGCAGGTCGAATACGTCGAAGAAGATTCGTTGGTCGAAGGCGCGGCCGTGCAAACCAGTCCCACCTGGGCGCTCGACCGCATCGACCAGCGCAGCCTCCCGCTCAACAATTCTTACAACTACGCCAATTCGGGCGCGGGAGTGAACGCCTACGTCATCGACGGCGGCATTCGCTTCACGCATCAGGAATTCGGCGGTCGCGCCGTCTTCGCCTACGACAATGTGAACGACGGCCGCGCGGGTGCGGACTGTAACGGCCACGGCACGCACGTCGCCGGTCTCATCGGCGGTGCGACTTACGGCGTCGCCAAAGGCGTCACGCTTCAATCCGTCCGTGTGCTCAACTGCACGAATCAGGGGCTTGCGTCGGCCGTCATCGCGGGCGTCGATTGGGTAAAGCTCAACCACGTCAAACCGGCCGTCGCCAACATGAGTTTCTTCGTCGGCAATGCCAGCCCGGCCTTGGACACGGCCGTGAGCGGCTTGATCGCTGCTGGCGTGACGACCGTGGCGGCCGCTGGCAACCTGACGCGCGACGCTTCCCTGCACTCGCCCGCGCGCGTGCCCGAAGCGATCACGGTCGCCGCCACCGACCAGAACGACAATCAGGCGACCTTCTCAAACTTCGGCGCGGTCGTGGACATCTACGCGCCCGGTGTCGGGATCGTCTCGGCGCACAGCACGAGCGACACGGCTATCTCTCCCGCACCGCGCAACGGCACGTCTTCGGCCGCGCCCTTCGTCGCCGGTATGGCGGCGCGCTACCTGAGCGGCAACCCGCAGGCGACGCCCGCCTCGGTCGCAGCGGCCATCACGCGCAGCGCCACCACGGACAAGATCACGAACCTCGGCGCGGGTTCGCCCAACCGCCTGCTCTACCGGCCTGACGGCAAGATCGTCTTCTCCAGCTGCCGCGACGGAAGCGACTTCGAACTCTATACGATCAACCCCGACGGCACTGAGCAGACGCGCCTCACCTTCCACGACTACAGCGACGACTACTGGCCGGAATACTCGCCCGACGGCACGCAGATCGCTTTCACGAGCGGGCGCGGCGACGACCTCTATTATCAGGTCTACGTGATGAACGCCGACGGCACGAACGTCCGTCGCGTCACCAGCAACCAGACGGGTCACAACGCGGAAGCCGCCTGGTCGCCCGACGGCAAACAGATCGCCTTCCGCTCCAGCCGCGACGGCGACTGGGAAATCTACGCCATCAACGTTGACGGCACGAACGAGCGCCGTCTGACCTACAGCGCCGGAGCGGACATCGACCCCACCTGGTCGCCCGACGGCACGAAGATCGCGTTCCCCTCTTTCCGTGGCTCTCCGGTCGCCTACGACAACATCGAAATCTTCGTGATGAACGCCGACGGCAGCAATCAGGTGAACATCACCAACAATCTGAATGCGACGGGTGCGAACAACGATTACTACCCGGCGTGGTCGTCCGACGGCGCGCGTCTAGCCTTCGTCTTCGATGGCGGCAATGACCCGCGCACCGATCAGATTTTCGTGATGAACGCAGACGGCAGCGGGCGCACGAACATCTCGAACAACCAGGCTTACGAATACAACCCCTCCTGGTCGTCCGACGATAGCCGCGTCACGTTCCAGAGCGGTCTGGACGATGGCCGTGGCGAAATCTACGTGATGAACGCCGACGGCACGAATCGCATCCGCCTCACCTTCAACACGGGCGACGGCATTAACGCTTGGACGGCGGATGACTTCTACCCGGACTGGCAGGCTTTGTAATCTAGGCACGGTTAACCGTTCGACAGACGATTGATTTCAAACACGCGGGAGCGCGCACGCCCACCCTGCGCGCCCCACCCGAAAACGCGTGTAGAGAAAAGCAGACACGAACAAGGCTATGAAGAAACTAACGCCCCTTTTTTTGAGCATCGGTTTGTGTGCCCTCTCGCTCGCGCCCGCTGCCGCCCCCGAAGCTTACGCGCAACGCCGCGCAGCAGCGGCCGCCGCTCCCGTCGTCCCGGCGACGCCTGCGGCAGCGCCCGCCGCGAAATTTCGCAAGAGCGCGGCGGCCGTGCCCAACCATTACATCGTGGTCTTCAACGAGAGCGTCGCGGACGGACACGTCAACGCGGCGGCCGAAGCGCTCGTCCGCGCACACGGCGGCACGCTCGGCTTCACTTACGAGAATGCGCTGCGCGGCTTCTCCGTCGAGTTGAACGACGCGCAGGCCGCCGCGCTCAGCCGCAACCCGCAGGTCGCCTTCGTCGAAGCGGACGTGGAAGTGACGGGCGCTTCGACGCAGACAAACGCGCCGTGGCCGCTCGACCGCCTGGATCAGCGCGAACCCGTCCTGAATAACTCTTACAACTATGCGACGAGCGGCGCGGGAGTGAACGCTTACGTCATCGACGGCGGCATTCGTCTGACGCATCAGGAATTCGGCGGTCGCGCCGTCTTCGCCTACGACAACGTGGGCGACGGGCGCAACGGCGTTGACTGTAACGGCCACGGCACGCATGTCGCCGGTCTCATCGGCGGCAACACCTACGGCGTCGCCAAGGGCGTCAAACTTCACGCCGTCCGCGTGCTCAACTGTTCCAATCAGGCGCTCGCATCGAGAATCATCGCGGGCGTCGATTGGGTGACGGCGAACCACGTCAAACCGGCCGTCGCCAACATGAGTTTCTTCGTCGGCAACGGCAACGATGCGCTCGATCTGGCTGTGCGCAACTCTATCGCAACGGGGATCACCTACGTCGTCGCGGCGGGCAATCTGAACCGCGACGCCTCTCTGCACTCGCCCGCGCGCGTCGCCGAAGCGATCACCGTCGCGGCCACCGACCGGAACGACAGCCGCGCCACCTTCTCGAACTTCGGCGCACCTGTTGACGTGTTCGCGCCCGGCGTCGAGATCACTTCGGCGCATAGCCTCGACGACGCTTCGACCTTCATGCGCTCCGGCACGTCTTCGGCCGCGCCGCACGTCGCGGGTCTTGTCGCGCGCTACCTTGCCGCGCGTCCCGGCGATCAGCCCGATACCGTCCAACAGGCCATCAGGAACGCGGCGACGACGGGCAAGGTCACGAACCCCGGCGCAGGCTCGCCGAACCTCTTGGCCTTCGCCGCCAACACCATCAGCGACGACTTCAACGACAACACGCGTGACGCGCAGAAGTGGCTCACGCTCGCGACGCCCGACTTCAACGTCGCCGAACAGAACGGCCGACTCGAGATCACGCCCGCTGGAACCTCGACCAGTTACGACAACTATTACGACGGCTATTACTCGGCCACCACCGTTGACCTGATGGACTCGCGTATCTCGGTCGAAGGCGTGAGCGTTCCGACCCTGCCCAACTACGGGAGCTATCTATTCGTGAGCGACGGGGTCAACTACCTGCTGTTCGGCGTGGGGGGCGTGTACAACAACCTCGTGCTGCAACAGAGCGTGGGCGGCGTCCTGGAGCAGACCGTGCTCAATTACGACGCAGCCGCGCACCGCTTCTGGCGCATTCGCCACAATCGTGCGAACGACACCGTCGTCTTCGAGGCCAGCCCGGACGGCCAGACGTGGACGGCGCTGAGCACCGTGCCGCGCAAGTTCCAGCTTAGTAACTTGTACACATGGCTCATGGTCAGGCAGTACGCGGCCACGTCGCCCACCGGAACCACCGTTTTCGACAACCTCTGGCACGAGACGAACCCGACGCCGGCCGTCCTTCTGGCCGACGACTTCAACGACAACGTGCTTGACCCGCAGACGTGGTCAGTTTTCGACAGTGCCCCGCCAGCCACGGTCATAGAACAGAACGGGCGCATCGAGGTGTCGCCTGCGCCGAATACCGCGGGCTGGCCCGGTGTGTACCTGCCGGCGACATTCGACTTCAGGGACAAGACAATGCAAGTCGAGGTGCAGCCGGCAACTCAGACGGGCTCAGTCTGGACCTGCTTCAAAATTTATCTCGACGCCGAGAGCAAGAATTACCTCATGTTCATAACCGGCGCGGGATATGATTTCTACGACGCTACGGCCGACGGAGTCCTCGACCGAACCTATACGCCTCGGGACGCTGGCATACGCTTCTGGCGTTTCCGCCACAACTCGGACACTAACACCGTCAGCTTCGACACGAGCACTGACGGCGTGACGTGGACGACGCGGAAAACTGTGCCTGTCCGCTTCCCCATCCATTCGCTGTGGACGTTTTTCGGCGTGGGCACAGGGGACACGACCAACGCCGCGCCCGGCACGGCCACCTTCGACAACTTCCGCTTCGAACGCTACCGGCCTCTCTTCCCGCAGAGCGACGACTTCAACGACAACGCGCGCGACGTGAAGAAGTGGCACACGCTCGCGACGCCCGACTTCACCGTCGCCGAGCAGAACGGCCGCCTTGAGATCACGCCCGCCGCAACCTCGACCAACTACGACGGCTACTGGGCAGCCACCAACTTTGATCTGACCGATGCGCGCATCTCCATCCAAGGCGTGAACATTCCGACCCTGCCCAATTACGGGAGCTATCTATTCCTGATCGACGGGAACAACTACCTGCTGTTCGGTGTGGGCGGCGTCTACGACAACCTCGTGCTGCAACAGAGCGCGGGCGGCGTCCTGACGCAGGCCGTGCTCAATTACGACGCAGCCGCGCATCGCTTCTGGCGCATCCGCCACAACCGCGCGGCAGACACCGTCAACTTCGAGGCCAGCCCCGATGGTGTCACTTGGACGACGCTGCACACCGCGCCCCGCAAGTTCGCTCTGACCAACTTGCAGAGCGTCCTGATGGTGAGGCAGTACGCAGCCACGTCGCCGGTCGGCACCACCGTCTTCGACAACCTCCGGATAGAGAGAAACGAGGGCGGGCTGGCACGCTAAAACGTCTTTGTAGATACGCAGATTGAAACACTCACAAATACTCGATGCGGCGCGGCCTCACCTTAGGCTGACAACTAATGAAGACGCGCCGCCGCACATCGTCCAACAACCATAGAAGGAGAAGTAAAAGCATGAAGGGGCATAGGAAAAGCGGCACACGCGCGAAGTTCGCCGGCAGCATCTTGATGTTGCTCGGCCTGCTCGTGCTCGCCGGCAGTCCGGCCACAGCCCAACGGCTCGCGGCCAAGAATCATCTACCCTTTAGCGTCACCGGCAACGGTGAAAATTTAAGCCACCTCAACAGGTACGCGCGCCGTAGCGAAGGCGACACGAACGCCGTTTCGACGCGCCTGCCCGGCGACACGAACGCGGAACTCGTCCGCACCGGCGACGAGAAGACCGCCGCCACGGCGTCCGACGTAAAGTCAGGCGACACGGCGACCACTTCGACCGCCGCCAAGACGGAGACGACCGCCGCCCCGGCCAAGGAAGCAACTGCGACCGAAAGCACGACGGCTGCCCTCCCCGCTTCGACGACGGCGACCGCTTCGACGGTAAACGCGCCGACGACCACGAACACGTCGGCCGCGACGACGACTACGACGACGACCACCGCTGCCGTCGTGCAAAATCCCGTCCCGGCGGCCGTGTGCAGCCGCACCATCACGGCGAACGTCGTGGCGCTCGATCAGTTGTACACCTACAACCGCTTCGGCGCGTTCAACCCCGCAGGCATGCTTTACGCGCTCAAGCGCGACGTGACCTTGATCGATTCGACCAAGGGCTTCGTCGCCGGAAACGTGCGCCTGCGCCCCGGCAAACGCCCGCGCCCGCTCGTCCTGCGCGCGAACGAGGGCGACTGTCTGACCGTTAACTTCACGAACCTGCTGACGCCGAGCCGCTCCGAGATCGATCAGATCAACGCGGCCAACGGCACTTCGCGGCTCGCCTATTTCGACAAGCCGCCTTTCTTCATGCCGACAGAGGGCACGACCTCTTACGATGAGTCCCAGTTAAAACTGCGCACGCTCGCCGACGGCAAAGTTAACGTCGTCGACGAAGACGGCGACGTTGTGGTGGACGGCAATATCAAACTACAGAAGAACGATTCGCCCGCGACGCGCGCCGCCTCGATGCACGTCAACGGCATGGAATATCTGAACATCGCCGCGGACGGCGCGAACGTCGGCAACAACGCCTCTTCGCTCGCCGCGCCGGGCGAAACCAAGATTTACCAGTGGTACGCGCGCAAGCAGGGCCAGTACCTCTTCTACTCGATGGGCACTGTGGCGGGCGGCGAAGGCGACGGCGGCCAACTCGACCTCGGCCTCTTCGGCTCGGTCAACGTCCAGCCGCGCGGCTCGAAGTGGTATCGCTCGCAGGTGACGGCCGCGCAGTTGCAGGCGGTCACTGTGGGCACGAACCCGAACGGCACGCCCAAGATCAACTACGACAAGATCGGCGCGGACAACCTGCCCGTCTTGAACATGCTCAACTCCTCGAACGAGATCATCTATTCGGACATCAACGCGATCATCACCGGCTTCGGCGAGAACTGCGAAAACGCTCCGCCCTCCGGCACGTGCGGCGAATCCTTCCGCGAGTTCACGGTCATCTTCCACGACGAGACGAAGACCGTGCAGGCGTTCCCCGAACTCAACCAGGACCTCTTCCACGGCGTCCGCGACGGCTTCGCCGTCAACTACGGTTCGGGCGGTCTCGGCGCTGAGATTCTGGCCGTCAAGAAGAAGGTCGGCCCGGCAGCCAACTGCCCCGACTGCGCCTTCGAAGAGTTCTTCCTCGAATCATGGGCTAACGGCGACCCGGCCATGAACGTCCGCAAGGATGCCACCGGCAAGGCCGTCGAAGCTCTCTTCCCGGACGATCCTTCGAACGTCCACCACTCTTACATGGGCGACCCCGTCCGCTTCCGCAACCTTCACGCCGGGCCGAAAGAAACGCACGTCTTCCACCTGCACGCGCATCAGTGGTTGCACGAATCGCGTGAAGACGGCTCGACCTATCTCGACTCGCAGACCATCGGCCCCGGCGGCGCGTTCACCTACGAAATCAACTACGGTGGTTCGGGCAACCGCAACCTGACCGTCGGCGACTCGATCTTCCACTGTCACCTCTACCCGCACTTCGCACAAGGCATGTGGGAACTGTGGCGCGCGCACGACGTTTTTGAAGCGGGCACGGCCGACCGCAATCTGCCCGACGCCGAAATCGCGGGCGGCACGCCGAACCCGGCCATCATCCCGCTCCCGAACAAAGCGATGCCGCCGATGCCGACGGCAGAGTTCAAAGGCTATCCGTTCTACGTCGCGGCTCAGGCCGGACACCGTCCGCCGCAGCCGCCGCTCGACATGGATCACGATGGCGGACTTCCCCGTCACCGCGTCCTGTCGGCCACGCACATCAGCGGTAAAGCAGCCGTTCCGGCCGCACACTTGAACGACCCCGTGGCGGCGCGCGTCCTGTCGCTCAACAAAGACCCGAACCTTCTGGCCTTCGCGCACGAGTTGACTTCGGCCAACCTCGAAATCCTGCCGCAGACGGGCACGCCTGCGGAGAAGAAGGCGATGGACTTCCATCAGGGCTTGTTCCCCGGCGGCACTGCCGCCACGACTCCGGCCGGTTGGCCGGGCGCGGCCTACCCGTCCTACACGGCGTCGGGCGCGGCCGGTAAGTTCTTCGTCAACGGTCGCGCGCCCAAACCGGGCGCACCGTTCGCAGACCCCTGCCCCGACAACTTCACAGACGGTGCGGGTCAGACACGCGCCGTCCCGACGCGCAACTATCGCGCGGCTTACTTGCAGTTCGACATGACCGTCAACCGCGCCGGTTGGCATGACAGGCAGGCGCGCATCATGGTGCTCGATCACGACGTTCAGCCGACCTTGAACGGCACGCGTCCGCCCGAGCCGCTTTTCTTCCGCGCCAACTCCGGCGACTGCATCGTCTTCAAATCGACGAACCTTGTGCCCAAGGCGCTCAACCTCGACGACTTCCAGGTCTACACGCCGACCGACATCATCGGCCAGCACATACACCTCGTGAAGTTCGACGTGACCGCGTCGGACGGCGCGGGCAACGGCTGGAACTACGAAGACGGCACGTTTGCGCCCGACGCCGTGCGCGAGCGCATCCATGCCAACAACGTCTACCAGCAGTCGATCGGCGGCACGCAGATTCTGACTGCCAAAACGCACCCGTTCTTCGGCTCAGGGCCGAACGGCCAATGGGTCGGCGCGCAGACCACCACGCAACGCTGGTGGGCTGACCCGCTCGTCAACCGCTCGGGCGAAGACCGCACGATCCGCACCGTCTTCACGCACGATCACTTCGGCCCCAGTTCGCATCAGCACCACGGCCTCTACGCCGCGCTCGTCGTCGAACCGACCGATTCCGTGTGGCAGGCGTTTGACGGAACTTACCTCGGCACGCGCGCCGACGGCGGCCCCACGTCCTACAAGGCGAACATCATCTACGATACGCCCTACACGTGGGATCAATCGCCGAGCTACCGCGAGTTCAACCTCGCGTTCGCCGACTTCGCCATCGTCTACACGCCCGATCTCAAACCCATCAACCCGCCGGGACGCAAGGAAGTCGGACTGCCGCACATCGTCGCGCCGCCCGACATCCCGCGGCCGGAATCCATCTCGGCAGACGATCCGGGCACGAGCCTGATCAACTATCGCAACGAACCGATCCCGCTTCGCATCGCCGACCCGGCCACGAAAGTGCAGCACGCCGGCCCGCGCGGCAACATGGCGAACATCTTCCGTTCGAAGGATGAACAGGGCAACGTGATCCACGGCGATCCGTTCACGCCTATCCTCGAAGGCTACGAAGGCGACAAGATTCAGGTGCGTCTCATACAGGGCTCACAGGAAGAACAGCACGTCTTCAACCTGCACGGCGGCAAGTGGCTGCACGAACCGAACGTCGCCAACTCCGGTTACTACAACGGTCAGGCCATCGGCATCTCCGAACACTTCGAGTTCGAGTTGCCGCCCATCCCGGCTGTCGGCAACGTGCGCGGCGGCAATCCGGACGTCGCGGACTTCATGTACAGCAGCGCCGCGACAGACAACCTCTGGGACGGCATGTGGGGCATCATGCGTTCGTATCGCGGGGCACGCCCCGGCGTTGCGCCGCTGCCCAATAACCTGGCGGGCGCGGTCAGCAGCAGCGACCCCGGCCTGCGCACGGACTTCTGCCCGGCCGGTTCGCCCAAGAAGAGTTTCTATGTCGAGGCACGCCTCGCCACGGAATTCTCGACCGCAGGCATCGTCTACAACAAGAAGTTCGGGTTGACCGACCCGGCCGGTATCGTCTTCGTCCAACGCGACGATGTGGCGGCCGTCAAGGCGGGCACGAAGCGGCTCGAACCGCTCATCCTGCGCGCCAACGCGGGCGACTGTCTGAACGTGCAGTTGACGAACTATCTGCCCACGACCCTGCCCGATTATCCGTCCTGGAACTTCATGCCGATGATCGTGCCTGGCTTGAACCTCAACCAACTGAAGCCCTCGAACGAGGTCAGTCTGCACCCGCAGTTGTTGGAGTATGACGTGCGCACCAGCGACGGCGCGAACGTCGGCCTCAACGACCGGCAAACGGTCGCGCCGGGTGAGAAGACCACGTATCGCTGGTACGCCGGACGCGTCGACGTGAACCCGGACGGTTCTCGCACCGCCACTCCCATCGAGTACGGCGCGATCAACCTGACGGACTACGGCGACATCATGAAGCACGGCTCGCACGGAGCCATCGGCATGATCGTCATCGAGCCGCAGGGCGCGGTATGGTCTACTCCGACCGACACCTACAGCGAAGCCGTGGTGAGAGACTCGAACGGCAACGTGCTCTTCAAAGAGTTCAACGTCCTCTTCCAGGATGACATCGTGATGAAGGCTGCGAACGGCAACCCCGTGCGCAACTACACGGAAGAGTCCGATTCGGAAGACTCCGGCATGAAGGGCTTCAACTACAAGACCGAACCCATCTGGGCGCGGCTCGGATTCATGGCCGAGATGAGCAAGGTGGATCACACCACGTTCCAGCACGTGTCCGAATTGCTCAACGACGTGAATCAGGTGAACGCTCTGAGTTCGACCGTCCACGGCGATCCGGAAACGCCGGTCTTCTCGGTGGCGGCGGGCACGCCCGTGCGCTTCCGCGTCGTCCAGCCGACCGGACATCCGCGCCAGCACGCCTTCACCGTCCACGGTCACGGCTGGCACCACGAGGCTTGGGTGGACAACTCGACCGTGCAATGGCGGCCGGGCGTCGATCCGGAACCGGATTCGATGTTCCTCGGCTCGCAGGGCGGCCACACCGCTCGTCGTCACTGGAACATCATCCTGCCGAGCGCGGGCGGCGGTTTCCGTCAACCCGGCGACTACCTCATGCGCACGCAGGAGAGTTACCACTTCACGAGCGGCCTGTGGGGCATCTTCCGCGTCACGGCGGCCAGCACTCCGATCACGGGAGGCGGCGACCCTTGCCTTAGTTGCGACCCGATGTACGTGCCGCAATAGCAATCAACTCGCTCGCTCCGGGTTGTCGATAAACACGGAGCGGAGCTTAACCGGAAGAAGAGTGCGGCCTGCGGTTTAGGCCGCACTCTTCACATCCGACACCAATAACTTTACTATCTAACGAAACACATTTTCCCCTGATACAGTCACGAGGCAGTTTTACACTCACGAGGAAGTTTTCCGATGCGAATAAGCAGTCTGAGAAATTTGAAAAGATATTGGGGCGGCAAGAAGGCGCAGACGCTCGCGCTCGCGCTCGCCTGTAGTCTGATCCTTTCGACGGGCACGCTCGCGCAGGTGGCCGGGCCGATGGCCGCGCCGAAGAAGGCCGATGCATCCAAAGCTCCCGCCACCGTCAAACAGCGCGTGGAGAAGGAAGGCATCGCCGTCGATTTTTCGCTGGAGCCGTCGCCGACGACGAACGGCGAGCGTCCCGCGGCCGGACTCGTCGCGGGCGCGGATGCCGTCGCCACCTTCCGCGTGACGGACGCGCGCACGGGTCAGCCCATCACGAATTTGCACCCGAACGCCTGGTTCAGCGCACGCCTCGCTTCGGCCGCAGAGACGACCGACGCTCAGTGCAAAGATAAGATTCGCACCTTTATGGGCGGACTCCTGAGCGCACGCGCCGACCTCGACCTCAACAGCTATCTTCTGCTGACGCTCAACCACGACCGCACGCTCACTTTCACCAACCCGCAGATCGCTTTCAGCAAGACGAAACTCGAAAGCATCGTCACGCTGCCCTCGAACGGCGCGGATTTCGTCCTGAGCAAAAACAAGGAGTGGCTCTACGTCACGCTGCCCGAGCAATCGGCCGTCGCCGTCGTCAACACGATCACGAGAAAGCTCGTGGACACGATCCGGATCGAAGGCAAGCACAAGCCCATGCGCGTCGCGCTTGAACCCGCAGGCGGTCGCGTCTGGGTCGGCCTCGACGACTCGCCCCTCGTCGCAGTCATCGACACGGCGACGAACAAACTCCTGCGCACCGTCGCAGTCGGCGCAGGGCTTCACAACATCGCGTTCACGGCCGACGGCACGTTCGCTTACGTCACCAACAGCGCGGCCGACACGGTGACGGCCATCGACACGCGCTCGTTCGCCAAAGTGGCCGACATCCCGGTCGGCAAAACGCCCGTCCCCGTCGCCTACAGCGCGGCCAGCCGTCTCGTCTACGTCGCCTCGATTAACGGCGCGACCGTCGCGGCCATCGACCCGGCCACGCAGAAAATTGTGGCGACCATCCCGCTCGCGCGCGGCACGGTCGCGCTCGGCTTCGAGCCGCGCGGGCGCTACGGCTTCGCCGTCAACCAACTCGAAAGCAAAGTCTCCGTCTTCGACGCGGCGACGAACCGCATCGTCGGCGGAACGACCGTCGTGAAGAGTCCCGATCAGGTCGTCTTCACCAATCGCTACGCCTACGTGCGCGGCACGGCTTCGGAAAAGTTTTCCCTCATCGAACTCGACAGCGTCGGCAAGGGAAAGGTAACGGCGGTTGACGTGCAGGCCGGGCAGCGCGCGCCGGTCACCAGCCCCGACGACCTCGGCGTCGCCAGCATGATCGTGCCGACGCCCGAAGGCAACTCCGTCATGATCGCGCACGCGCCCGACACGATGACCTATTTTTACGTCGAGGGCATGATGGCTCCGATGGGCACGCTCAGCAATTACAAGCGGCGCGCACGCGGCATCCTCCTGCTCGACCGCAGCCTCTCCGAAACTGCGCCCGGCACTTACTCCGTGCCCGTGAAGCTCGGACGCGCGGGCAGCTTCGACGTGCCCGTCCTGATCAACGAGAACCGTATCGCGCATTGCTTCCGCGCGGACGTGGGCAAGTCGCCGAACGCGCCCGACACGGAAGAGAAAAGCACCGTCGTCGTGACGGCCGCTTTCAGTGGGCAGAAGTTCAAGACGGGCGGCGCGGGCGTCCCCTTGCGTTTCAAACTCGCCGACTCGATTTCCAAAGAGCCGATCACGGGGCTGACAGACGTGCAGGTTCTGGTCTTCGAGCCGCCCGGCATCTGGCAGCAGAGACACTGGGCGAAGGAAGTGGGCGCGGGCGAATACGAGATCACGCAGGTGTTCCCGCATGCGGCGGTCTATAACGTGATGGTGCGCGTCGCCTCGCGCGGCGTCGCCTTCGCGGATTTGCCGTTCACCACCGTCGTCGTCACGGACGGCGAAGTGGCCGGAGAGAAGAAACCCGGCAACCAGTAATTGCCGTTCTCACAAAGAGGAAATTATCATGCAATCGAAAATCACACGCGCGCTTTTATCGTTCGCAGTCCTCTGCGCACTCTCCGTCCTGCCGCTGCTCTCCGAGAGCACGAGCGTTCTGGCGCAACGCAAACCCGCCGTGCGGAAGAAAGCGACGCCTGCCCAAGCAGCGGCCGTCTACACTTGCCCGATGCACCCGGAGGTGAAATCGAACAAGCCTGCGCTCTGCCCGAAGTGCAACATGAAGTTGCGCAAGGCGGAGACTACGGCAACGGCGGCCGGGCATGAAGGCCACGAAGGCCACACGGCCGAAACCAACAGCACGACGCCTGCGACGGACGCCGCACCGCCCGCTGCGACGGCGAAGGGCACGACCACGCTCGCGCCGAACTCGCTCAAAATTCCGGACACCGTCGTCTACAACCAGCACGGCCAGAAGCTCAACTTCTACACAGACCTCGTGCGCGGCAAGACCGTGGCGATCAATTTCATCTTCACCACCTGCACGACCATCTGCCCGCCTTTGACGGCCACCATGCGCCGCGTCCAACAGGAACTGGGCGAGCGCGTCGGGCGCGACATCGAATTGATCTCGGTCAGCGTCGATCCGACGACCGATGTGCCCGCGCGTCTGAAAGAGTTCAGCGCGAAGTTCAAGGCCGCGCCCGGCTGGACTTTCGTGACGGGCAGCAAACCCGAGATCGACCAACTGCTGAAAGCCCTCGGCGCATCGGCCGCAGACAAGAACGACCACACGCCCATGATGCTCATCGGCAACGACGCCGCCGGTTACTGGACGCGCACCTACGGCCTCTCTCCGGCCTCCACGCTCGTCAAGGTCGTCAACGAAGCCGCGAGCAAGAGCAAAGCGAGCGCCGACGCGGGCGAACGCGGCGAGACGCAAGTGCCGCTGCCGACGACGAACGCGAGCGCACAGATGTTGCCGACGAGCGGCGGCGGCACGCCCAAGTCCGCGGGCGGCGCGGCCTACTTTCCGAACCACGTCTTGCTCACGCAGGACAATCGCCCCGTCCGTTTCTACGACGACTTGTTGAAGAACAAGATCGTCCTCATCAACTTTCTCTTCACCACCTGCAAGGGCGCGTGTTCGCCGATGACCGCGAACCTCGCCAAAGTGCAGGAACAACTCGGCGCGCATCTCGGCAAGGAGATCGTCATGCTCTCGGTCAGCGTCGATCCGGAGATGGACACGCCCGCCGCTTTGAAAAAGTATGCGGAGAGTTTCAAGGCCAAACCGGGCTGGTACTTTTTGACGGGCAAGAAGGAGAATCTCGACTGGGTGCTCTACAAACTCGGCAGCTACGTCGAAGACAAAAATCAACACGGCCTCAAGTTGATCGTCGGCAACGATGCGACGGGCGAATGGGTGAAACTGCACGCCATGTCGAACCCCAAAGAGATCGCCACGGCCGTCTTGAAGCTGTTGCCCGCGAAATAATCCGACGCGCCGCGTCAAACTCCGAAACTGTTTGAGAGCTGTCCCGACGCTGGCTCTCAAACAGTTTCTTCGTTATTAAGAACGCCAAATCATGAAACCACGAACGGACACGAAACAACACGAAGAAGAAGTTTAGTGTTGTTTCGTGTCCGTTCGTGGTTTCACTCTTAGTTTTGTGACCGGCTCTAAAGTTTAAGAGACGTAAATGAAAGTTCGTCTTCGTCGCACCAAGCTGATCCTCTTGCTCGTCGCCTGCATCGCTGCGCTCTGGACGATCCACGACGCGCGTGCGGGCGCGACAGCGCAGGGCGAGAACGCACGCCGCGAGTTGTCGCCGCAGGAAAAACGCGGCAAGCAGATCTACCTCAAAGGCGAGAGCGCCGACGGCACGGAGATCAAGTCGCTCATCGGCGGCGACAAACTCGAACTGCCTGCCTCGGCTTTCCCCTGCGCCAACTGCCACGGCCTGCGCGGCGAAGGCACACGCGAAGGCGGAATAGAGCCGCCGCCCGTCAACTGGGACGCGCTCGTGCGCCCGCACACCTCTGCGCTCACGCGGCGCGAGCGCCCGCCATACACCGAAGCGACGCTCGCACGCGCCATCACCGCCGGACTCGACCCGACCGGCGCGCGCCTTCACCCGGGCATGCCGCAATATCTGTTGACGGCCGCGCAAATGGGCGACCTCATCGCCTACCTCAAGCAACTCGGCAAGGAAGCGGACGCAGACCCCGGCATCGACGACCGCCGGATCAAAGTGGGCGCGGCGCTTCCGCTCACAGGCGCGCTCGCGCGCGTGGGCGAGGACATGCGCGCCACACTCGCGGCCTACTTCGCGGAGGTCAACGCCGGGGGCGGCATCTACGGACGACAATTCGATCTCGTCGTCGTGGATTCGCGCGGCGACGCCGAAGGGACGCTCGCGGCCACCGAAAGACTCGTGGAACGCGAAGGCGTCTTTGCGCTCGTCGCCAGTTTCGAGCCGGGCGCTGGAAGCACGGCCGTGAACGACTATCTCAGACGCAAAGAGGTCGCCCTCGTCGGCCCCGTCACGCTCTCGCCGCGCGTGTCCGTCCCGCCGAATCCTTTCGTCTTCTACCTGCTGCCCACCTTCGAGGATCAGGCACGCGCGCTCGTAGACTTCGCCGCCGCCAGGTTCAAAGAGCGAACGCCCGTGCGCGCCGTCGTCATCTCGTCCGCGGGCGAATTCGACTCTGACGCGCGCGCGGGTGCTGTGGCGCAGGCGAAACTTCACGCCATGCAGATCGTGGCGGACGAGACTTATGCGGCGGGCGCGTTTCGTGTCGCGCCCGTGGTCGAGTTGGTGGCGCGACAGAAACCGGATGCAGTGTTCTTCTTCGGCGGCGCGGAGCAGTTCGGGGAGCTGGCGCGCGCTCTTGGAGAGGCGAAGTTGAACGTGGCGCTGCTGAGTTCGGTGGTGATGATCGGCCACAGCGCTTTCGACGCGCCCGCCGCTCTCGCGCCGCAAATTTTTCTGGCCTACCCGGCGGCCTTGCCCGGCGCGGACGACTTCACAGAGTTCGTCAACGTCATGCGCAAGGCGAACGTGCCTTTGACGAGTCCGGCGTTTCAGTCGGTCGCTTACGGTGCGGCCAAAACCTTAGTCGAGGCGACGAAGGCGAGCGGGCGCGAATTGTCGCGCGCCGCGCTCCGGTCTTCGCTCGAAGGACTCAGAGAATTCAAAACGGGCGTCGTCCCGCCGCTCTCCTTCGGCGCGAACCGGCGCGTCGGCGCAAGCGGTTCCTACATCGTCGGCCTCGACATGAACAAGCGGCAATACGTCCCCTTAGGCGCGCGCCTCGTGCCGAAAGAGCGAAACTAAGAGCATTCAAAAACCACGAATCCACACGAGACAACACGAACAAGAGTTGCGTCTTGTTTCGTCCTGTTTCGTGTGGATTCGTGGTTGAAGTTTTTTGAGAGCGACGCTATTGAGACGTGTCTCGCGGGTAGCGCTGCAAGATGCCTTCTTCCCTCATCACTTTTTCGATGCCCGCGATGTCCATCGGCAGCCAACCCGTGATGATGTCCGCGCCCTTGTCCGTGATGACGATCACGTCTTCGAGTCGTATGTAAATCTTCTCTTCGGGAACGCGCAGCGCCGGTTCGATGCTGAAGACCATCCCGGCGCGCAGGGGTTCGCCGTACTGTCCCACATCGTGCGTCGCCATCCCGATCCAGTGACCGAGCGACGTGCGCGCGTTCGTCGCGCCCCGCCCGTAGCTCTCAACGAAATTGCGCGCGGCGCTCTCATAGATGGGCTTGGAGAAGCGCGTGCGCTGAAGCGCCTGCTGCATATCTTTCAGCGCGTCCTGTTTAATCACCTGCGGCGTCACGCCCGGACGGATGTGCTTCAGGATGGCCTGATAACACTCCAGATAAAAACCGTAGAGTTCGCGTTGCCACGCGTTGAATCGGCCGTTGACCGGCCACATGCGCGTCACGTCGCTCATGTAGTAGCCAAAGTCCGGCGCGTAGTCCATCAACAGGAAATCGCCGTCCAGCATTTTGCGTTTGCCCGAACTGTAATGCGGATACCAGGCGTTCGTGCCGCTGGCGACGAGCGAATAGTAGGCGTCGCCCTGCGCGCCGTTGCGGTAATAGACGTACTTGGCGACAGCGTCCAACTCGTATTCGGTGATGCCGGGCACGGTCGAGCGCATCGCCTCCAACAGCGCCAGAGACGACAGGCGCGTGGCGCGGCTAATGAGCGCGATCTCGCGCGGGCTTTTGATCAGGCGCAGCTTGTCGAGCGTGGGCGACAAGTCCTGTATCTCGAATTGCGGAAAGCGCGTGCGCAGTGTTTCGGCGAAGCGTCCTTCGCGCGATGGAGAGGCGTCCCAGGGGTCTGAGGCGATGTCGGCCACGGCGCGGATCGCTCCGTCGCGGCTCGTCGCCAGGCCTTCGGCCGGACTGAAAGGCGTGAGCAAAGTGCGCGGCCCTTGACCGAGGCGTGCGAAGCGCGACAGGTGTTCGGCGAGATGTTCGGAGCCGTAGACGGCGTCGATGCCGGAGAGCCGTTTGATCAGCTCCGCGTCTTCGGCCGAGAGGACTTTGCCCTCGACCTGTTCGCGCCCCTCGTTGCGATGCGGCACGTAGAGCGTCGCCCTGCGCGCCGTGCCGTCGAGCAAAAGATAGGCGTGCGGCGATTCGATGCCGCACAGGTAATAGAACTCGTTCGACTGGCGGAAGCGCACGAAGCCGGAAGGACTGGGTGCGCCCTGCACGAGCGCGATCTTGCCCGTGCCGATCTCGTCGTAGACTTTGGCGCGACGCGCGGCGAATTCTTCGGGCGGAAAATCTGTGGTGAAGAAAGGTATGCCTTCCTGCGCCGCGCGCCCGTTCGCGGGCACGAGCAGCACGGCGAACAGCACGACTCCGAGCAGTTTACTAAACATCAAAAGATGACTCCGCACTTTACTAAACATCAAAAGATGGCTCCTTTGTATGAATCGGCGATGATCTTCAAGGCCGCACGCGTAATCGCGCACGCGGCGATTTTGAGATTCGGTCGCCCGGAGGTTTCCCCGCCGACTGTGCCGTCACGGGAGGCGAAGGCGAGGGTGACTTACCGGCCGCGTCCCAGGTGGCGCGGCCGCCGTGGAGAGTGAAGGCCATGCCGCGCAAAGCGCGACCGGCCAAGCCGACCTGCGCGGCGGGGACTTCGAGTCGCACCCATTGACCGGCCGGAGGCAGCGCGCCCATGTAGCGGCGCGAGTTCGTCCCGTCCGTGCCCCACGAGATATAATTCGCGCCCCAGTAGGCGCGATGCTCCCAACTGCTGCCGTCGTTCCATTGGAGCATTAACTCGTTCGGCACATTCAAGGGATCGAGGTAGACGTATGCGATCAACTTGTCTCCGGCGTCGATCATAAAGGGAGCGGCGGCGTTGTAGAAATAGTGTTGATGTATTCCGCCGAAGATGTTTGACTGGTGTGCGGCCGCGCCTGAGTAGGGCGCGGGGCTGGAACTGATCCAGTTCCAACCTTCGAAGTCTCCGCCGATGACAGCGCCCGCAGGGACGGCATCGTCAATCCAAAACACCTCGCCCGTCTGCGGCGTGGGCGTCGGTGTCGGCGTCGGGGTAGGCGTTGGTGTGGGCGTCGGGGTTGCCGTTGGTGACGGAGTCGGCGTCGGTGTCGGCGTGGCCGACGCGGAACCGGACTTGCCCGCGTAATCCCAGGTGGCGCGACCACCATACATCGTGAAGGCCATGCCACTGAGCGTTTTGCCTTCAAGGCCGACTTGGCTCGCGGGGACTTCGAGCCTCACCCATTGACCGGCCGGGGGCAGCGCGCCCATGTAGCGGCGCGAGTTCGTCCCGTCCGTACCCCACGAGATGATGTTCGCGCCCCAATAGGCGCGGTGCTCCCAACTGCCGTCGTTCCATTGAAGCATGATTTGCGAAGGCAGGTTGGCGGGGTCGAGGTAGACGTAAGTGATCAGTTTATCTCCGGCGTTGATCGCGAGCGTGCTCGTCGCGTTGTAGAAGTAGTGTTGATGCGTTCCGGCGAAGACGTTCGACTGGTGCGCTGTCGCGCCTGAGTGGGGCGCGGGATTACTGCTCACCCAGTTCCAACCCTCTGCATCGCCGCCGAGAATGCCGCCCGAGGGGACAGCATCTTCGACCCATACCACGTCGCCGCTCGGTGCGGGCGTGGGCGTCGGGGTAGGCGTCGGAGTCGGGGTCGGAGTTGGCGTCGGAGTTGGTGTTGGCGTAGCTGTCGGCGTAGGCGTCGGTGTCGGCGTGGACGACGCCGAACCGGTTGATTTGCCTGCGGCGTCCCAGGTCGCACGACCGCCGTACATGGTGAAGGCCATGCCATAGAGCGTCTTGCCTTCAAGGCCGACCTGCGCGGCAGGGATTTCCAGTCGCACCCATTGGCCGGCGGCGGGCAGCGCGCCCATGTAGCGCCGGCTCTCCGTCCCGTCCGTGCCCCAGGGGATGATGTTCGCGCCCCAGTAAGCGCGGTGCTCCCAACTGCCGTCGTTCCATTGGAGCATCAACTCGCTCGGTACGTTCGACGGGTCGAGATAGACGTAAGTGATCAACTTGTCTCCGGCGTTGATCGCGAGCGTGCTCGTCGCACCGTAGAAGTAGTGCTGGTGTGTTCCGGCGAAGACGCTCGACTGATGCGCGACCGCGCCCGAATAGGGCGACGGGTTGGCGCTCACCCAATTCCACGCTTCGTTATCGCCCGCCATGACAGCGCCCGCAGGCACGGCATCATCCACCCATAAGACATCGACCGCCGGGGTCGGAGTAGGCGTCGGCGTTGGGGTCGGTGTGGGTGTTGGAGTTGGCGGCGGCGTCGGCGCAGGTGTTGGAGTAGGCGTAGGTGTTGGTGTTGGCGTCGGTGTAGGGGTCGGTGTTGGCGTTGGTGTAGGGGTAGGCGTCGGTGTCGGAGTTGGCGTTGGAGTAGGCGTTGGAGTTGCGGTCGGCGTTGGCGTCGGTGTCGGCGTGGGTGTGGGCGTGGGTGTGGGCGTCGGGCTGTTGCCGGTGCGGACGGTGACGTTGTCGAAGAATGATCTGCTCAGACGCTCGTTGTCGCCGGAGGCGACGAACAGACCGGCATAGGCGTTTGCGGGAAAATCGAGCGTGTCGGTTAACACGAGCGTCCACATCACGCCGTCGGGCGAGACGTAGCCTTTGAACTCGTTGCCGCTGCGCGAGATTTTGAACCAGTAAGGCGCGCGCCCCGCGCCACCGTAAGTCCAGAACGTCGGATTGTCCGGCGCGGCGCGGCGGTAGATTTCCAGCCCATCGTAGCCGCCCACCACGTTCAACGTGACGTAGCGCGCTCCCGCCGTCAAACTTTCGCGGAACATCACGCCTGCCTGACTGATGTTGGCCGTGTTGTCCAGACGCGAGACGCGCGCGATGATCTCGCCGTCGCCCTGCAAAGGCTGGTAGGTGTATTGGAACGAATCTTCGAGCAGGCCGTGGACGATCTGGCCTGAGCCTTCGACCGCGAAGTTGCCTTTGTACTGCTGCGCGCCGCCGGGCAAGCCGACCGCGCCGATGTCTTGAGAGAGCCACGGGGCAGCAGGCGCTTGGGGTGCGACCGGGAAGGTGGAACTGGCGAAGGGGCGATAGAGCGGGTCGCCCAGATAGACCATGTGCCACTTCAGCCAGAGCGTGTTGCGCAACAGCGCGTCGCCGACGTTTGCACCTTGAAAGAGGTCTCGGAAGAAGCCGTCAACGCGCGGCTGTGCTTCGGTGAAAGGCTCCGTGATCGCCCCGGCCGTGACGGTCAGACCGCGCTCGATGGCATTGGGAACCCAGCCCGTACCGCCGCGCGGGTTGTTGGCCGCCGCGCTCTCCAGGTGCAGACCGATGGAGCCTTCAACCCAACTGAACGCGTCATTGTAGAGCAGGAGACTGTGCCAGCCCGCGTACATCGCTGTGTTATCGCAGCGTGCGGGAGCGGGCGGCGTGCCGAACAGAGCCTCGTATGAGTCCTCGGTCACCTCAAAACCTTTCTCGCGCACAAACTCGGCCGCGCGATAGAGGTTCCAGTCGGTTTCGAGATAGCCCACGTCGATGTATTGGTAACTCAACTGACCGCGGTTGCGGTCGAAGCAGCCGCGCCCGCGCAAGCCGCCCGCCTGTTCGGTCGAGATGGCCTTGTCAACCAAACCTTTGGCGAGCGCGGCGCTCGGCGCGTCCAGACGCCACACCGAGTAGACGGTCTGCGCCCCTTCGCTCGCGCGGTAGTCGGCCAGTGAAGTGAAATCCGTGTAGAAGTTGTACTGCGAATACTGCTCCGTGAAATAGGGATTGTACAGACTGCTCGCGCCGAGTTCGTCCCAGACGTCGGCGAGAAATTGATCGAGCGAGCGGCCGACCTGTGCTTCGCCCGGCAAGGGCAGCGGAAGCTCTCCGAGGTCGAAGGGCATCTTGTAGCTATTGACGATGTAGAGAATGTTCTGCCTGCCGAGCGTGTCGAGACACTGTTGCACGGGCATCTTCACGGCGGTCAGGAATTCGGCATAGGTGAGATAAACGTCCGAAGAGGGCGAGACGGCGCACTTGTTCGCGGACGGGATGCCGCGCCGCGCCATGTAGTAGTCGGCCACTTCAAGCGACTCCGGGTAGTTCGCGTTGTAGACGACCAGGACTCTCTCGCTGAGCGGCGTCGTGTTGAGAGTTTGCGCCGATTGTCCGGCCGCGCCCTTCGAGACCGCCGCCGCAGACGACTCTGCGACGCGTGCGCTTCTGTGTTCGTTGCCGCCTCGTGCGGCGCGCGCACGCGCCTCGGACACAGTCAACGCGAGCGGGAGATTGAACAGCAGCGCGATGGCGGCCACGAGACGCAAAATTTGCACGGCTTGTCGCCGGCGGGGCGAGAGAGACATGGGCTTTCCTCCGATGCGGACGGAATACTCTATTTAAGATACAGAGACGCTTAATCGACGGGAATTTCCCGGCCACAGGCGCGTCCGGCGGGTCAAACAATGGGTCAAATAATTTGTGGCGGCATGCACACCATCTTGCGCAGCAGATCGACGAGAGCGCGGCGCGGATCGGAGCAGAGCCCTGCGTGTACGGGCGAAGTTTGCACGATTGTGCTGCGCGGCGCAACCAGCCAGTCGAAACGGGCGCGACGCGGCAGGCGACCGATGGTTCCGCCGCGCTCGCCGCCCTCGCAGATCAGGCGTATGGCTTCCAGATGCGCGCGCAGTTCGTTTAAGTCCAGATCGGGCGCGAAGGCCGCGAGGCGTCGTTCGTCCAGTTCGAAAGCGGCGTCGAGAAAATCCGTCGCCTGACAATGGACGATCACGCCGACGTTGACGAACTCTTCGCGCTCGGCGTGCGGCACGACGCGCACGACGGCGTAATTAAACGAGTGACGAACGGACACGCGCCGCCTCCTCCGCGAACACGCGCGGCGCTTCGAGCCGCCGCACCAGATAATCGACGTAAGCCTGCCTCTGCTCCGACCCGTCCTTGAAACCGGATTCCGCGCCAAGCCACACGTCCGGAATGAGACTGACGATCTCCCGAATGACTTCCGGCGTCAAGCGCGCGGCCAGCGTCTCGTCCATCTCGCGTATGAGCGTCGCCGAAGAGAGCAGGACGTGATCCTTGATGTGCGCGAACGGCGCGCGGCTGCGTTCCAGATAATTAGTCCAGGTGTGTTGAAAGTAGAGCGACGCGCCGTGGTCTATCAGCCAGAGTCGCTTGTGCCACATCAGCATGTTGGCGTTGCGCGCCGTGCGGTCAACGTTCGTCACGTAGGCATCGAACCAGACGATCGACGAAGCGAGTTCGGGGCTGAGACGTTCGACGAGCGGGTCGAACGTCACCGAACCCGGCAGGTAGTCGAGCGCGAGATTCAGCCCGACGCTCGCGCGCAGGAGGTCTTGAATTTCCGGGTCGGGCTCGGTGTCGGCGAGCGCCCCGTCGAGTTCGACGAAGACTATTTCGGGAACGGGCAACGCGAGCGCACGCGCCGTCTCGCCCGCGACGAGTTCGGCGATGAGCGCCTTCGGCCCCTGCCCCGCGCCGCGAAATTTCAGGACGTAGAGGCCGTCGTCGTCCGCTTCGACGATGGCCGGCAGCGATCCGCCCTCGCGCAAAGGCGTCACGTAACGCGTCGCCACGACCGTCCGCACGTTCAAACTCAAAGCTATCTCTCACCTTTCCCTGCGCGCATCACCTCTGCGACGATCTCGAAAGAACGCAGGCGCGCAGCGTGGTCGTAAATCTGCGCCGTCACGATGAGTTCGTCAGCTTCGGTCGCCGCGACGAAATCCTGCAAGCCACGCCGCACCGTCTCGCGCGAGCCGACGACGGAACAGGCGAGCGTGCGTTCGACACCGGCACGCTCGAACGGCGTCAACTCCGCTTCCAACGTTTCATCCGGCGGTTGCAGGAGTCCGGGCACGCCGCGACGCAGGTTGATGAATTGACGCTGGAGCGAGGTGAACAGGCGACGCGCCTCCGCATCCGTCTCGGCCGCGAACACGTTGACGCCGACCATCGCGTGCGGTGACGGAAGCGTCTCCGAAGGTCGAAACTCGCGCCTGTAAACGTCGAGCGCGGCCGACAGGTAATCGGGCGCGAAGTGTGAAGCGAAGGCGAAGGGCAGTCCGAGTCTGGCCGCCAGTTCCGCGCTGAAGAGACTCGAACCGAGAAGCCAGATGGGAACACGCAATCCCGCGCCGGGCACTGCGCGCACCGTCTGACCCGGCCGCACCGTTGCGAAATAGGATTGCAACTCGGCCACGTCGCGCGGGAAATCATCTTCGGCGGCGACGAGATGTCGCCTGAGCGCACGCGCCGTGCGCTGATCGGTTCCCGGCGCGCGCCCGAGTCCGAGGTCGATGCGCCCGGGATAGAGCGATTCGAGCGTGCCGAATTGTTCGGCGACGACGAGCGGCGCGTGGTTCGGCAGCATCACGCCGCCCGATCCGACACGAATTGTTTGCGTGGCGCCCGCGACGTAGGCGATGAGCACGGCGGTGGCGGCGCTGGCGATGCCCGGCATGTTGTGGTGCTCGGCCAGCCAGAAGCGGCGATAGCCCCAACGCTCGGCGTGGCGCGCTAAGTCCAGCGTCTCGCGAAACGTCTCGGCAATCGAGCCTCCGTCCTTCACGGGCGCGAGATCGAGGACGGAGTAGAAAGTGCTGTCCAGACTTTTCATCAAACACCCACCTTGATCCTGTTCATCAAATTGATCGACCCGCGGCGCGTCCGCGCCTTATGTCGCCACGGCTTCGGCCGCGCGGTTCGCTTCGGCGAGGGTGAAACGTTTTTCGTAAAAAGCCTTGCCGATGATGACGCTGTCGATCCCTGTTTCGCACGCCTCTCTGAGACGCGCCACGTCCGCGAGCGAAGAGACGCCGCCCGAAGCCGTGACGGGCACGCCCGAACGTCGCGCCACCTCGCGCGTCTGTTCGACGTTCACACCTGCGAGCATCCCGTCGCGCGCCACGTCAGTATAAATGATTCGCGCGACACCCACAGCCGCCACGCGCGCGGCCAACTCCGTCGCCGCGATCTTCTCCTGTCGCTCCCAACCGCGCGTCACGACGCGCCCATCACGCGCGTCGATGCCGACGGCGATGCGCGCGCCGAACGAATCCACGAGCCGCACGAGCAATTCCTCAGACTCGACGACGAGCGTGCCGACGACCACGCGCGCCGCGCCGCATTCAATCAACTCACGCACGTCTCGCTCACGCCGCAAGCCGCCACCGAACTGCACGGGCACGGAGACCGCTTCGATGATGCGCCGCGCCACCTCACGGTTCGGCGAGTTCGTTTCGGCGAACGCCCCGTCGAGATCGACCACGTGCAGCATCCGCGCGCCCTCCGCTTCAAATTGCCGCGCGATCTCCACCGGGTCGCCATCATAGACTTTGGCCTCCGCGCGTCGCCCCTGCGTCAGGCGCACGCATCGCCCGTCTTTCAGATCGATGGCCGGAATAATCAACATCTGAATCCCAACTTTCTCTCTCCACAAAAACTGTGTGAATCAATCCTGATTGATCAAGTCGAAGACCGTCTCCTTGAGCAGCCCGTTGGTGGAGACGGCGTTGCCGCCGCGAATGGTTCGCTCGCCCCGCCAGTCCGTAAACGTGCCTCCGGCTTCTTCGAGTATGGTCAGGAGCGGCGCGCAGTCCCAGACGTTCATCACGGGATCGAGCATCACTTCGGCGCGTCCCGTGGCGACGAGAACGTGGCCGTAGCAATCGCCCCAGGTGCGACGCGCGGCGACGCGCGCTTCCAGTC
>DASZCS010000057.1:0-15576 GCA_035942855.1 Pyrinomonadaceae bacterium
CTCGTGAAGAGGGGCGCGCGACGTGGAAACTTTTTTCGCGGCCGACGGCGTTGACGCGGCCGCGCAGATGAACATTCGATGAAGGAAAGATGAAGAGAGATGAACCAGCCTACGTCTGCCCGCGTCCCGTTTGAAACCAGCGATCTCATGCTGGCGAGTTTCCTGCGCTGCCGCAGTTTCACCATCGAGGACATCAGACGCCACAACGGCCGCACCGTCTTCGTCTTCGACGACTCGGCGCAACTGCGTCAATCCCTGCTCGACTACGCCAACGACGGCCACGTCGCCGTCCGCTCCTTCTGCTCCACCATGCGAGACTTGAAGGCCATCACGCGTTAGACCTTTTGTCCTGGTCGCCGCGTTGCGGCCAGCGCAATTGTCGAAGGCGTGCGAAGCAAAAACGCGCTTCCGCTCTCTCCCGGCACATGCCGCCTGAGGACGTGCCGCCGGGCGACGGCGACCGATTCGGTCGGCGACGAACAACCAGCCATGAACGGGATATTTATGATGAACACCAAAAGCATCCGCAAAACGATCCTGACGAGCATCCTCTTAGTCGTTTGCGCCACGGCGTCCGTCGCGCAAAGGCCGCGTTCGGGGATGCCGCCGCCAACGCCAACGCCTTTGCCCACGCCCGTCGCCGCGACTGAACCGGCTGTACCGCCCGCTTCAAATGCGCCGCAAAGGATCACGCGCGAAGGCATCAACATCGAATTCAAGATCGAACCCGGCACGCGCGGCGAAGAGTTGCAGGAAGGCAAAGAGGCTGTCGTCACTTTCTCCGTCAAAGACACGACGACAGGGCAGCCCGTCGGCAAGCTGCGCCCGGCCGCATGGATCGACGAGCGTGCGCGCGGCACGACCTCGACTGACGCCAAAGCCTGCCGCGAGAAGGTGCAGTCGTTTCTGACGGCGCAACTCAGCCAGCGCCCGGCCATCGACCTCAACTCCTATTACGTCCTCGCCCTGAACGACGAACCGAACATCTCCGTGATCGATCCGCTGCTCGGCTTCGGCACGACCAAGTTGCTCACGGTCGTCTTCCTCAAAAGCCCCGGCGAAGATTGGGTGATGAGCGCTGACCGCCGACGTCTCTACGTCTCGATGCCGCTCGTCAATCAAGTGGCCGTCGTGGACACTTCGACGTGGAAGGTCACAGAGAATCTTGACACGGGAGCAAAGCCCGTGCGGCTGCGCCTGCAAGCGGACGGCAGATATTTGTGGGTCGGGACGGACGGCTTGAACGAGACGGCGCCGGGCGGCGTCACCGTCATCGACACGACGACGCAGAAAGTCGTCGCTCAAATTACGACCGGCGCGGGGCATCACGAGATCGCTTTCAGTTCGGACGACCGCTTCGCCTACGTCACCAACCGGACGGACGGCACGCTCTCCGTCGTCGAAGTGGCGCGGCTCGCCAAAGTCAAAGACCTCAAGACGGGCGCGCATCCTTCGTCGCTCGCCTATTCGCCGCTCGGCCGCGCCGTCTACGTCGCGCACGAAAGGGAAGGCCGCATCGCGGTCGTCGATCCCGCAAGCCACACCATCGCGGCGGGCATCGAGACGAAGCCGGGCGTGGCGACCCTGCGCTTCGCGCCCGACGGACGCCACGGCTTCGCCGTCAACCCGAAGGAGAACGTCGTCCACATCTTCGACGCTTCGACCAACCGCCTGCTGCACAACGTCTCGGTCGCCGACGCGCCCGATCAAGTCACGTTCACCAAACAGTTCGCCTACGTGCGCGCGCTCGGCAACGAACACGTCTCCATGATCAACCTGTCGCAACTCGGCGCGGGCACGATTGAATCGTCTGTGTCGCGTTTCCCCGGCGGGCAGAAAGCTCCGGGCTTGTCCGCGAGTCGTTCGGCGGCGGACGTGGTCGTCCCCTCGGCCGAACAGAACGCGGTGCTCGTCGCCAATCCGGCCGACAAGATGATCTACTACTATCAGGAAGGCATGGCCGCGCCGATGGGGAGCTTTACGAACTACAAACGCGAGCCGCGCGCCCTGATGGTGTGGGACGCATCCCTGCGTGAAATCGCGCCCGGCGTCTATTCGACCAAAACGCAACTGACTGCGCGCGGCAATTACGACGTGGCCTTCCTGCTCGACTCGCCGCGCATCATCAACTGCTTCGAGATGTCGATCAAGGAGAACCCTGCGTTTCAGAAGAAGCGAGAGGTGGCGATCCGCGTCGAGCCTCTGTTGAAGGAGCCGAACCTGCGCGCGGGCGAGAGCGTGCAGTTGCGTTTCAAGGTGACGGACACACAGACGAAGCAGCCGCGCGCCGACTTGAAAGACATGGGCGTGCTCACTTTTCTCGCGCCCGGCATCTGGCAGCAGAGACATTGGGCGAAGTCCGTGGGCGAAGGCGTCTACGAGATCAATTTCGTGCCGCCGCAGTCGGGCGTTTACTATATCTTCTTCCAGTGTCCTTCGCTCGGCGTCGCCTACAGGCAGATACCGCACCTGATTCTGAACGCCGAAGCGGCCACGACTAAAGCGACTGCTACGAAGGGCGGGCGTTGACGGCACAAGCAAAAACAGGAAACCACGAATGCACACTAAAGAACACTAAACTCTTCTTCGTGTCGCGCGGGTGTGTTCGTGGTTTCCTGGTTTGCTGAGATACTCTTGGCGAGAGATTTTTTCACAGAGGTAACAGAAGTTATGACCATCAAGCATCAACGCGAACGCACACGCCTTCGTCGCGCATCCGCCGGACTCTTCCGCGCCGCGTCGCTCGTCCTCGTCGCCTTCGCGTTCGGCTGCATCAGTCTCGCCGCGCAGACGACTGGCGCGAAGCAGCCATCCGCAACTGCGAAGCAGCCGTCTCCAACAGCGCAACAGCCGTCTGCGACAGCGCCGCCACAACCGACATCGCCGCCCGCCGCAGGTCAACGGAAAGCGCCGCCCAGGCCGAATCAACCGGCGGGCGTGCCCGCGCCGAAGGGCGAGGCGTCGGCCGCGCAGAAGTATTTCACGGACGTTGAACTCGTCAATCAGAACGGCGAGCGGATGCGTCTCTACAGCGACGTGCTGAAAGATCACGTCGTCATCGTCAACGCCTTCTTCGCCACCTGTCAGGGCAGTTGTCTGCCGATGAATCGCAACCTTGAGAAGTTGCAGGCGGAGTTCAAGGAACGCATGGGCAAAGACCTTTTCATCGTCTCGATCAGCGTCGATCCGACCGTGGATACGCCGCAGGCGCTCAAAGAGTATGCGAAGAAGTTGAATGCCGTGCCCGGCCGCCTGTTTCTGACGGGCAAGAAAGAGAACGTCGATTGGGCGCTCTACAAACTCGGCCAGTACGTCGAGCAGCGCGAGCAGCACACCAACATCTTCATCATCGGCAACGAGCGCACCGGCCTCTGGAAGAAAGCCTTCGGCCTCGCACAGGCGGACGAGTTGGTCAAGGTTGTAAAGAGCGTCATCGACGACAAACCCGCCGCGACCACGACGACCCCCGGCGATAAATGATGCGGCCACAACACCACCCCACACGACCGGGCAGCACACGGCGAAGACACTTCATCGGGCGGCACGGCACGCGACGACTACGCGCGTTCGCCGCCTTGTCTCTCGTCGCCCTCGCCGCGTGCCTGCAACTGTCTGAGTGGTTGACGCCCGCGCGCGTCGCCTCTGCACAGACGAACGCACCCTCCGCCCGTCAAACTCAAACGCCGTCTATCTCTCAGACTCAAACCTCGCCCGTCAGCGCTGTCGCGCTGACGCCGGAGGAGAGGCGCGGCAAGCAGATTTACCTGCGCGGGACGAGCGCTTCGGGCAGAGAGGTGACCGCCTATCTCGGCGAGCCGCCGCTCGAAGTGCCCGCCAGCACTCTGACCTGCGCCGGTTGCCACGGCGCGGACGGGCAGGGCAAACCCGAAGGCGGCGTCACGCCCTCGAACATCACCTGGGCGGCTCTCACTAAGCCCTACGGCATCACGCACGCGAGCGGGCGCAAGCACCCGCCCTACACCGAGCGCGCGCTCGAACTCGCCGTCACGCGCGGCCTCGACCCGGCGAGCAATCGCCTCTTGAACGTCATGCCGCGTTACCAGATGGCGCGCGAGGACATGGCAGACCTCATCGCTTACCTCAAGCGCCTCGGCACGGATCGCGACCCTGGCCTGAGCGAAGCGAGCATCCGCATCGGCATGCTCGTCCCGGCGCGCGGCGCGCTCGCAGAGATGGGGCAGGCGATCAAGTCGGTCGTCGCGGCCTACTTCGAAGAGGTCAACAGTCAGGGCGGAGTCTACAATCGCAAGATCGAGTTGAAACTGGCGGAGACGGGCGACACGCCCGCAGCCACGACGGCGAACGTCGAACGTTTGATCCGGGACGAAGGAGTCTTCGCCCTCTCTTCCGCGATGATCGCGGGGGCGGACAAAGAGGTGGCCGCGCTCGCGCAAGAACAGGAAGTGCCGCTCGTCGGCCCCTTCACGCTCTACCCGCCCGTCGGCGCGTCCGTCAATCGTCAAGTCTTCTACCTGCTCTCAGGCATAGACGATCAGGCGCGCGCGCTCGTCCAATTCGCCGCGCAGAAATTTAACGAAGACAAGAGCACCGCGGCGCGCTCTGGTATTGTCTATCAAGAGAGCGAACTCAACGCGGGCATCGCCGCCGCCATCGAGGCGGAGATGAAGAAGGCCGGATGGAGCGCGCCCGTCGTCTTGAAATACGCGCGCGGGCGTTTCGACGCGCCCGTGGTCGTGCGCGAGTTGAGCGCGAAGAACGTCAACACGGTCTTCCTTCTGGGAAGCGGCGAAGAGCAACGCGCCTTTCTGTCGGCAACGTCCGCCGTGCCGAACTGGACGCCCGCGCTCTACATGCCGGGCGCGCTCACGGGGCGCGACTTTCTGGACGCAGCCGTCTCCTTCAAGGGCAAAATTTACCTCTCGTTTCCGAGCGTGCCGTCGGACATCAAGCCCGCGGGTTTGGAACAACTGCGTGCGCTCGCCGTCAAGTACAAACTGCCGCAAGGCCACGTCGCCGCGCAGGTGTCGGCCTACGTCTCGGCGCAACTGCTGGTCGAGGGCTTGAAGCGCGCCGGGCGCGACTTGAGCCGCGAGAAGTTGATCACAGCGCTCGAAAATCTCTACGAATACGACACGGGACTCATGCCGCCTCTGACCTACGGCCCCAACCGTCGCGTCGGCGCAGCGGGCGCATACGTCGTCACCATTGATGCCGGGAAGAAGCAGTACGCCCCCGCGAGCGGTTGGATCGGAATCAAGTAGTGACGAGAGCAGAAAGTGAATGGTGAATAGAGAAGACCAGATCTTTCTATTCACCATTCACCCCTCACCATTTACCGCTTCGGGAAATTAATTGTGTTGTCGAATGGCGTGTGCTAGAGTCCGCGTCGTCACATCTTGAAAGATTCTGCCCTGTAGCTTAAGTCGCTTCACCGCATCACCCGCTTAAGTGCTATGGCGAATAAGGGCAGTCTAAACGGTTTTCTCACCTTCAAGGTTTAAGTCTCACGGTTGCTCTCCAACGTGCTAGGGCTGACAGTGCCGTCGAACCCTAGGGAAGTATGCCCGCTTTCTCACACTGAAGTGGGTTCTTAAGGGAGCCTTTTCAGACCACTCAATAACTCGCCTGCCAAACAGAAGGAAAGGTCTATGCCCACAAAGAAATCGAACACCTCCAAAGCTACAAAGAAAACGAACGCCGCCGCGGGGAAAAGGAAACCGAACATCTCTCAGCCCAGACCCGCGCGCAAGGTGACCACCGAGGCCGCCCCCACCTGGGCACTCATCAAGACTTACTTCACCCCCGCGGAAGTGACCTGCATGTTGAACAACAGTCAGGGGCAGATCGATTTATCGAGTTGCGCCAGTGTTGTGGCGAATGCTCAGAATATCTACGACCATGTTTCGAAAGGCATCATGCCGCCGGGAAACCCCTGGCCGCCGGAATGGGTCAATAACTTTTACACCTGGATGAACAACAACCCGACCTGCTCTTGAGACTTCAGGCGCGGACGCGCGCTCGACTCAGGCACAATCTCACGACTGCGAATGTTTGCGCTTAACGTCGCGACGCGCAAACGGGAAGTGATCTGGCGCGGCTTCGCCCGTCCGGCCGAGAGCCGTTTCGGTGCGAACTTTAGCCGAGCGACGTAAATGCTTTCCCGGCGTGCCGCGCCGCCCGACACGAGCGGCACGCCGGCAAGAAACTCTGTTAGTCAAAACCGCATCCTCTCCAGATGAGAACCCACACCCCTTCCAAGAAAGGCAGTTGAAATTCAATGAAGCCCCAGTTCACACGCTACGCCGCCGTCGGCCTCCTACTCTCGGCCGTCTCTCTCACCATGTTAATCGGCCGGTTCAACACCAGCGCCAACCCGGCCGCCGCGACCACACCGCAAACGCCTTCGATCATCATCACGCCCTTCACGCCGACCTTCGACGTGCAAGACCCGTCTAACCTACAGGAAGCGGCCTACTTCGCGTGGCAGGAGTTCATCGCGCTGACTTGGCCTGCGCCTGCGCAGGGGCAGGGCAACCCCGCCACCTTCCCCCGCGGCGTGCCGCTCACGAGCGCAACTTACGGGCAGGCCGGGCCGACGGGGCAAGTAGTCTTTGAAACGTTCCGTCATAAAGTCGAGGTCTTCCCCGGCACCGGCGCGCCAAACGGTTACGATCCGACCAAGTCCGACTTCGGTTTCAGTTCCGCCCCCAAATATCAATACGCCGCCTCCGTGCCCCCATCCAAAGGCCAGAAAGTTCCCGCCTACCCGCCCTTCAATAATCTCGACGAGGTAACGCAGATCACCCTCAACGCGATGTACGCCGGAATCATCGACCCGCATTCCGGCACGGGCGGAAGTACGAAGACGAATCAACTCGAAAAGATTCTCTTTCAGGCGAAGGTCAACCAGACGCATTACGCCTACGTCGCGGCCAACAAATTATGGTCGCTGCCGGGCGATGCGCCGATTAAAACGAATACCGGAGGCTTCGTGCAGACCGGCAATGCACAGATGTTTCCCCCTCCTTACATCAACTTGCCTCGAAGCGATCCGAAGAACAAGAAACTCGGCACGATTGAGTGCAAAATGGCGTGGCGACGCCTCAACAAAAACGAGGACGCCAGCAAGTTCTACACGGCGCGGGTGCGTTATTACACAAACACGGTGACGGGCAATCCCCCGACCACCACGCCCGGCTTTGTGGACTCGGATCAGGCGGGCGAGACGTGGGCGCTCGTCGCGCTGCACATTATCCAGAAGACGCCGAACGCTCCCACTTTCATCTATGCCACCTTCGGCCACATCAACAACATCGTTGACGCCAACGGCGTCCCGATTGAAATGCCCGACGGCACGACGAAACCCCAATACGTCAACAACCCGCCCTTCCTCCCCGAGTTGACCATTACGCCGGCCGCGCCGACGCCCGGTTCCGTGCAGAAGGAGACCACCACGGCCGTCCCCACCGTCAACACCAACAGCCCGCAACTCTATTATCACAACGCCACGGGGAAAGAGGTAACGACGCTGGCTGACGGTAAAACGCTCTACACCAAGCCCGTCACCGTCAACCGCCGCCTGTTTATGATCCCGCCGACGATCATCGCCGCCAATCAAGCGGCGCATCAGGCCATCGCCGCCGCAAACAGTAAGGCCGTCTGGTTGAACTACCGCCTGATCAACGTGCAGGCGCAACCCATTGACATAGACGATGTCACGCCGGAGAACGAGCCGACTTATTACCTCGCCAACGAGGTGGTCGAAACCAATCCTTCGCTGCAACGCTTCAGCGGCGGGCTGAATGGCATCAACGGTACGATTTTCAATTACAGCAAGTTCATCGCGCCGCAACCGCCCGGCAAAGATTTCAACACCTTCTTCGTGGTTGATCCGAACAAGCCGCCCACCAAAAAATTTCTGATGGGCGGGTGTATGGGCTGCCACGGCTCGCAAGGCCAAAAGGCTGGTGGAGACTTCAGCGTTATTCTCGCCAACGGGCCGGTGCAAGCGCCCGAAACCGTTCAGGAGAACGAGACGCAGGCGGCTCTCATGCGACTGAACTCTCTCAAGTACATCAGGCCGTACCCGCCGCCGCCCCCAAAGAAACCCGCTCCGCGCCGGAATCTCAAACGACGCCGCTGAGCCAAGCCGCGACGGCCGGATCGTCTCCCCGGCGACGTGCGACAACGCGGGCACAAAGAACACCACGGTTGTGTTCTTTGTGCCCGCGTTCTTCATAGCCCCATCCGCGAACTTAGACTAAAATGGAGCGACCGTCCGGCGGTCTTCGCCGAAGTTCGTCTCAAGATCGTCTCAAGGTCTGATCAGGGTCGTTTCAGAGTTCACAATGGTTACAAAAGACAGCGCCGTCGAGTCGCCCACGGACGACCGCTTTCGCGCCATCCTCGAACAATCGCCGCTCAGCATCCAGATCATGTCGCCCGACGGGCGCATTCTGCGTGTCAATCGCGCGTGGGAAGAGTTGTGGGGCGTGACGCTCGATCAAATCGAGGGCTACAACATTCTCGAAGACCGGCAACTCGTCGAACGCGGCATCATGTCCTACATCCGCCGCGCCTTCGCCGGAGAGTCGGTCGAAATACCTCCCATCTGCTACGACCCCGAGGCCACTATCCCGAACGTCACGCGCCACGCGGAGCCGCGCCGCTGGACGAAGGCCGTCGCTTATCCGATCAAGGACGAGCAAGGGCGTGTGCGCGAAGTCGTGCTCATGCACGAAGACATCACGGCGCGCGTCGCCGCCGAAGAGGCCCTGCGCGAGAGCGAGGCGCGTTACCGCGCGCTCTTTGAAACCACGCTCGACGGCATCATGGTCGTTGACGGCGAGAGCGGTCGTTACGTCGATGTCAACGAGAGTTTGTGCCGCATCCTGAAAGCGTCGCGCGAACAACTCGTCGGCGCACACTTCAGCCAGTACATGCTGCCGGAACGTGAAGCGGACGCGCAACGCGCCTTCCGGTCTCTCGCCGAGACGGGCGTGTTCGAGGGCGACTTCCCGATGCGCGCCGCCGATGGAAGCGTCGTCGAGTTGGAATGGAGTTCGCGCGCACACGTCCTGCCCGGTTTGCACGTCTGCGTGGCGCGCGACGTGACGGCGCGCAAGCAGGCCGAGGCGGCTTTGCGCGAAAGCGAATCGCGCTACCAGCGCGCGGCCGAATCCGGGCGCGTCGGCATCTGGGATTTAGACCTCGAAACTAACGACCTCTTTCTGTCGCCGAACCTCAAAGCCCTGCTCGGCTACGCCGACGACGAACTGGAAAACAATCTCGACGCGTGGTGCGCGCTCGTCCACGAAGAAGACAAAGAGAACACAATCGCCGCTACGAGAGCGCACATCGAAGGCCGCACGCCGCGTTACGAAGTGGAAGTCAGACGCCGCCACAAGGACGGCCGTTATCTCTGGTTTCTGGCGCAGGGCGTGGCCTTGCGCGACGCATCGGGGCGTGCGCTCCGTTTGACGGGTTCGGACACGGACATCACCGCGCGCAAACAGGCCGAACAATCGCAGCGCGAAAGCGAGGAGCGTTACCGCAGCCTGTTGGAGAACGCCAACGACATCATCTACGCGCACGATTTGCAGGGCAACTATCTCTCGATCAATCGCGCCGGAGCGGAGATCACAGGCTACACGCGCGAAGAGATTCTCGGCGGCCTGAACATCTCGCAGGTCGTCGCGCCGGAACACCTCGAACGCGCACGCGAGATGGTCAGGCGCAAACTCGAAGACCCGAGCCCGACCGTCTACGAAGTTGACATCCTGACGAAAGACCGTCGCCGCCTGACGCTCGAAGTGAGCACGAGAATTTCCTATACAGACGGCCAGCCTGCGGCCATCGAAGGCGTGGCGCGCGACGTGACGGCGCGCAAGCGCGCGGAGGCCGAGAAGGCGCGTCTCGCCGCTCTGCTCGAAAGCCAGAGGCGACACCTGCAAGCGATGGTCGGGAGCGTTCCGGGCGTGGTGTGGGAGGCTTGGGGCGAACCGGACGAGGCCACACAGCGCATCAACTTCGTCAGCGATTACGTCGAGACGATGCTCGGCTACACGGTCGAAGACTGGCTCTCCACGCCTAACTTCTGGCTTTCAATCGTCCACCCGGAAGACCGCGAACGCGCCGCGCGCGAAGCGGCGGCCATCTTCACGAGCGGCAAAGTCGGCACGAGCCGTTTTCGCTGGATGCGCAAGGACGGCCGCGCCGTCTGCGTCGAAGCGCAGTCTTCCGTCATTCTCGAAGACACAGGCCGCCCCGTCGGGATGCGCGGCGTGACGATGGACATCACCGAGCGCATGCGGCAAGAGGCCAACGAACATTTTCTCGCCGAAGCCAGCACGGCGCTCTCTTCAACGCTCGAATACGAGAAGACGCTCAAGACGGTTGCGCGCCTCGCCGTCCCGCAGTTCGCGGACTGGTGCGCCATCGACATGGCCGACGAAGCGGGCACGCTCCGGCGTCTCGCCGTCGCACATATCGACCCGGCCAAGATCGAGTGGGCGCACGAAGTGTACGAGCGCTATCCGCCCGACCCGTCCGAGCCGCACGGCCTCTATCAGGTGTTGCGCACGGGACAATCGGAGTTTTACCCGGACATCCCGGACGAACTTCTCGTCGCCGGGGCGCGCGACGAAAAGCATCTGGAACTCATGCGGCAGATCGGTTTTCGTTCCGCGATGCTCGTGCCGCTCAAGATACGCGAGCGCGTGCTCGGCGTCGTCACGTTCGTCAACACCGAGTCGAGCCGTCATCACACGACGGAAGACCTCGCGCTCGCCGAAGACCTCGCGCGCCGCGCGGCGCTCGCCGTCGAAAACGCGCGCCTCTATCGCGCCGAGCGACAGACGAGAGAAGCGGCCGAACGCACTTCCGACCGTCTTGCGCGCCTGCAAGCCGTCTCCACGGCGCTCTCGCAGGCGCTCACGCCGCAGCAGGTCGCCACGGCCGTCATCGAACAGGGCATCAGTTCCCTGAACGCGCACGCGGGCGTCGTCGTCCTGCTCGACGAAGCGGGCACGGAGTTGGAGATCGTGAAGACCGTGGGCTTCCCGCCCGCAGTGGTCGAAGGGTGGAGACGTTTCGCCCTGGAAGCGCCCGTGCCTTTGGCCGACGCCGTGCGCGAACGCCTGCCGGTGCTCGTTGAATCCTTCGCCGATTATGCGGAACGCTACCCGATGCTCGGCCCGCTCGCTTCCGTCACGGGCAGCAGCGCGCTCGTCGCCCTGCCGCTCACGGTCAAAGGCCACACGCGCGGCGCGATGGGCTTGAGCTTTCCGCGCGCGCAAGCGTTCGACGAAGACGACCGCGCCTACATGCTCGCGCTCGCGCAGCAATGCGCGCAGGCTCTGGAACGCGCACGCCTCTACGAAACAGAGCAACGTCTGCGCGCCGAAGCCGAGACGGCCAACCGTCTCAAAGACGAATTCCTCGCCACCGTCTCGCACGAACTGCGCACGCCTTTGACGGCCATCGTCGGCTGGTCGAGCATGTTGCGCACGGGCGACTTCGATGCGGCCACCACGGCGCGCGCCATCGAAACCATCCAGCGCAACGCTCTGGCGCAGACGCAGATCATCGAAGACCTGCTGGACGTGTCGCGCATCATCACGGGCAAGGTCACGCTCGATGCGCGCCCCATCGAACTCGGCGCGATTATCGAAACGGCGCTCGACTCGGTGCGCCCGGCAGCGACGACCAAAGGCATCACGCTCAAGTCGGAGACGAAACAGGCAGAGCGCCTGGCCGTCGTCTGGGGCGACACGGCGCGTCTGCAACAGGTGATGTGGAATCTGCTGGCGAACGCCGTCAAGTTCACGCCGGGCGGCGGCGAGGTGGCCGTGAGCTTGAGCCGCGCGGGCGGTCACGTCCGCGTCGCGGTGGCCGACACGGGGCAGGGCATCAATCGCGATTTTCTCCCCTACGTCTTCGACCGCTTCCGACAGGCCGACGGCACGATCACGCGACAGCACGGCGGCCTCGGCCTCGGCCTCTCAATCGTGCGTCATCTCGTCGAACTGCACGGCGGCACGGTCAGCGTCGAGAGCGCGGGCGAAGGACTGGGCGCGACCTTTACCATCGAATTGCCTGCGGCGGACGCCGAACGCGCCGGCAGCGCGACGGCCGAAGCGCAAAAACTACCTGCGTCGCGCGCCGAAATGAACGCGGCGGTCGGCCGCGTTCCTGAACTGGCGAACCTGCGCGTGCTCATCGTTGACGACGAAGCGGATGCGCGCCTGTTGTTGCAGACGATCATGGAGCAGACGGGAGCGCGCGTGCGCGCGGCGGCGTCCGCTGCGGAAGCGCTCGCGGCCTTCAAAGAGTTCAAGCCGGACATACTGGTGAGCGACATCGGCATGCCGCAAGAGGACGGTTATGCGCTCCTGCGCCGCGTGCGCGCGCTCAGCCCGGAAGAGGGCGGGCGGATTCCGGCCATCGCCCTGACGGCTTATGCGCAGGAACATGACCGCATGCGCGCGCTGCTGGCGGGCTTTCAGGTTCATGTGGCGAAGCCGGTCAATCCGCCGGAGTTCGTCGCCGTCGTCGTGGGTCTGGCCGGAGTGACGAGCCGCAAGTAGACGCGGCGGGCGAGAGTCTGCGCGCCGAGGAAAGGACGAGACGCGTGTTCGAGTTTTAGAGCAGCTAAGAAAACTAAAAACAAGAAACCACGCGCGTCACACGAAACAACACTAACTCTTCTTCGTGTTGCTTCGTGTCCTTATCGTGGTTTCTTGTTTTTGTTAGAGGCTGCTAGCTTCAGGTTGAGAGGTAGCGATTGATTACGTCGCCGATGACGGCGAAGTCGATGGGTTTACTGACGCACTCGATGCAACCGGCGGCGACGGCCTTGTGCCGGTTCTCCATGTCGCAGAAGGCCGAGACGGCCACAATCGGAATGTTCTGAGTCTGGTCTTGCGCTTTGATCCGGCGGGTCGCCTCGTAGCCGTCGAGCACGGGCATGCTCAAGTCCATCAGGATCAGGCCGGGATGCACCTGCGGCGCGAGGTCTACGGCCTCCTGCCCGTTCGTGGCCTCGACGACCAGACAGTTCTTCATCTGCAACATCATCCGCATCAACTCGCGGATGTCGCCCGAATCATCCACGACGAGGACAGTGCGATTGCCCCGTTGCATCTCACCCATACGGCCTTCTTCCTTCCCAAACGTGTCCGTGAGTCTCTTTTGCTGAGAACTTAACACGGCTTTCCCCCGCGCGACAAGATGGCGTGCGTCCGCTTCCGTACCGAACTCCGTGTCTTTGTGTCTTCATGGTGAAGAAATCGACAACACTAGTTGCTACAACTTCTCGCACGGCGAAAACAGGTGCGCGGCGCGGAAGTTGACTTCGCGCATTCGTGCGCCGACTGAGTGACAGGAATCGAAGGGGAAAGGAAGTGAACTGATGCTCAAGACCAGAGGCTATGCAACGCAGGCGGCCACCGCGCCGCTCGAGCCTTTCAGCTTTGAACGGCGCGACGTGGGCGCGCACGACGTACTGATCGAAATACTCTATTGCGGCGTGTGCCACTCGGACATACATCAGGCGCGCAACGAATGGGAGAATTCCATCTACCCGATGGTTCCCGGCCACGAGATCGTCGGGCGCATCGCGCGCACGGGCGCAGAGGTCACGCGTTTCAAAGAGGGCGACCTGGCGGGCGTCGGTTGTTTCGTAGACTCTTGCCGCACGTGCGACAGTTGCCGCGAGGGCGAGGAACAGTATTGCCTGAATCATCTCGTCGCCACCTACAACGGGACGGAGCGTGACGAGCAGACACCGACCTACGGCGGCTATTCCACGCAGATCGTCGTGGACGAAAACTACACGCTGCGCGTTCCCACGAACCTGCCGCTCGAACAGGTCGCGCCGCTCCTGTGCGCAGGCATCACGACCTACTCACCTTTGCGTCGTTACAACGTGGGCGCGGGGCAGCGCGTCGGCGTCGTCGGCCTCGGCGGCCTCGGTCACATGGGCGTCAAACTGGCCGCCGCGATGGGCGCGGAGGTCACTGTCTTCAGCACCTCGCACGCGAAGGAAGCGGATGCGCTGAGACTCGGCGCGCACCACTTCGTCGTGACGAGGGATGCGGCGAATCTCGAACCGCTGGCGGGCACGTTTCACTTCATCCTCGACACCGTGAGCGCGCAGCACGATCTCAATCAATATCTCAACCTGCTCGGCCGCGAAGGGACGATGGTGCTCGTCGGCGCACCCGAAAAGCCGCTGGAAGTGCCCGCCTTCTCGCTCATCACGAACGGGAGACAACTGGCCGGTTCGATGATCGGCGGCATCCGCGAGACGCAGGAGATGCTCGACTATTGCGCCGAGCACAACGTCGCCTCAGACGTTGAAGTGATCCCCATTCAGAACATCAACGAGGCTTACGAGCGCACCATCAAATCCGACGTGCGCTATCGCTTTGTCATCGACATGAAATCTTTATAAGCGGCGGATGCGTAGCAGATGTGGATGTGTGAAAGTTGATTCGGCATCTGAATTTTTTTAGGAGTGCTGAGGATGGAGAAACGACAATTAGGCCGGGCGGGATTGGAACTGTCCGCTCTCGGTTTGGGCTGCATGGGGATGTCGGATTTTTACGCCGGGCGCGAAGAGTCGGAATCCATTGCCACGATTCACCGCGCGTTGGAACTGGGCGTCAACTTTCTCGACACGGCCGACATGTACGGCCCGCACACGAATGAAGAACTCGTCGGACGCGCCATCAAAGGACACCGCGACGAAGTTGTCCTGGCGACCAAGTTCGGCAACGTGCGCGGCGCAGACGGAAGTTTCCTCGGCGTCAACGGCCGTCCCGAATACGTGCGCGCGGCGTGCGAAGGGAGTCTCAAGCGGCTCGGCGTCGAAACCATCGATCTCTACTACCAGCATCGCGTCGATCCGCGCACGCCCATCGAAGAGACGGTCGGCGAGATGGCGCGACTCGTCGAAGAGGGTAAGGTGCGACACCTCGGTCTGTCGGAAGCGGGCATTGAGACGATCCGGCGAGCGCACGCGGTTCATCCGATCGCGGCGCTGCAAACCGAATACTCTCTGTGGAGCCGCGACCCGGAAGACGGCATCCTCGATGCGTGCCGCGAACTCGGCATCGGCTTCGTGCCCTATAGCCCACTGGGGCGCGGTTTCCTGACCGGCCAGATCAAAAGTTTTGACGATCTGGCGGCGGACGACTACCGGCGCAACGCGCCGCGCTTTCAAGGCGAGAACTTCCAGAAGAATCTCGAACTCGTCAAACGCATCGAAGAGATGGCGGCGGAGAAACGTTGCACGCCCGCGCAACTCGCGCTCGCGTGGGTGCTGGCGCAAGGCTCAGACATCGTGCCAATACCGGGTACGAAGCGGCGCAAGTATCTGGAAGAGAACGTGGGTGCGCTCGAAGTTCGCATCATGCCGGAAGAACTGGCGCGCATCGACGAGATCGCGCCGAAAGGCGTCGCCGCAGGCACGCGCTACCCCGCGGCCGGAATGGCCGCCGTCAATTTGTAAGACGCGGGTAGAGATTCAGCTTCGGATAGAAAGAACGTCTTACACTGGAGGCGCAAAGACGCAAAGGAAGACTTAAATGC
>DASZCS010000058.1:0-9131 GCA_035942855.1 Pyrinomonadaceae bacterium
CGGTTTACGTGAGACGCGCCAAATGTTTTCCGCAGCGAACTCTTACTCCGCCGCTTTGACTTCCGACACCTTCGTCGCGCGAAGCGTCTGTCCGTCGAGTGTGCCTTCCACTTCGACGCGCAAACCTTTGACCGCCTTCGTCGCCTTCAAGACGGCGTGCGCGGCCTTGTTGCCTGCCTCGTCAAATTTGTAAACCTTCGTGTCCACGACGAGCGCGAAACCTTTCGCGGCGCAACTCGGCATCAGCGAGCACGCCGTCGGGTGGCCTTTCGCCGTCTCGGCCACGGCTTCGCCATCGCCCTCCGCCGCACACATGCCGTCAATCAGGTAGCCGGTCAACTTCACCGGCTGCGCCGCTTTGTCCTGTGCGAACGCGAACATCGCGGCCACAACCAACATCAGGGAAACTGCAAAAATTTTTCGGGTCATCTCAATTCAACTCTCTTTCACGTCCGCTTCGCCGGACGAAGTTTCAGGGGATTAGGGGTTAAAAGTTCCGGCGAACAAGTTCACGCTTCCGCGCCATCCGCCAATTCATCCTTTGATTCCGCTTGCAAGTCTGTTTCTTCCGCTTTCGGCGCGACGGGGCGCATGTGCGGGAAGAGAATCACGTCGCGTATGGAGCGACGGTTGGTCAGGAGCATTACGATGCGGTCGATGCCGATGCCGATGCCCGCCGCCGGAGGCATTCCGTAAGCGAGCGCCCGCACGTAATCCGTATCCATCTGCATCGCCTCTTCATCCCCACGCTCGCGCGCCCCTGCCTGTTCCTTAAACCGCTCATATTGTTCGACCGGGTCATTCAACTCCGAAAACCCGTTCGCACACTCCATCCCATTGATGTACAACTCGAACCGCTCCGCAACCGACGGATCATCAGGCGACGCTTTCGAGAGCGGGGAGATAGACTTGGGATAATCAACGATAAAGGTCGGCTGCCCCAGATGCGGCTCGGCGTGCGTCTCAAACATCTCGATCAGATTTTCATCCGTCAATTCGACATCAGGCGCAAAACGTCTGACGATCTCGCGCATGGACACGCGCTCGAAAGGACGACCGAAATCGTATTCCTGTTCTTCAAAGCTGACGACCGTTCCCCCCGTCGCGGCGACGACCGATTGGCGCAGCATCTCTTCGCAGAAGTCCATCATGCCGTTGACATCCATGTATGCACAGTAGAATTCGAGCATGGTGAATTCGGGGTTGTGTGTGCGGTCGATGCCTTCGTTGCGGAAGTTGCGATTGAGTTCGTAGACGCGTTCGAAGCCGCCGACCAAGAGGCGCTTGAGATAGAGTTCGGGCGCGATGCGCGCGTAGAGGTCTATGCCGAGCGCGTTGTGGTGCGTCTTGAAGGGACGCGCGGCCGCACCCGAAGCGATGGGCGAGAGCATGGGCGTCTCGACTTCGATGTAGCCGCGTGCGTCCAGAAAGTTGCGCATCTCGCGTATGATCTTCGAGCGGCGTTCGAAGACTTCGCGGGGCGTCAGTTCGTGTTCCGTGTCGTCCTCGTCTTTGTCAATCTTGAGGCTTCCGGCAATCAGGTCTGCGTAGCGTTGGCGCTGACGGATTTCGGGGTCGCTGATGCCGTGCATCTTGTCGGGCATCGGCAAAAGCGCCTTTGTGAGAAACTCGAAGGTGTGGACGTGTACGGAGAGTTCGCCCGTCTTGGTGATGAAGAGGAAGCCTTCGACGCCGATGAAGTCGCCGTGGTCGAGCAAAGAGAAGAGTTCCCAGCCGTCGAGTTCGTGCCCTCGATGCTGCATCGGCCGCACGTCGTCGCGGCGCACGTAGATTTGCAGACGTTCGCGCCCGTCCGAGAGATGCACGAACGCGGCCTTGCCCATCACGCGCGGCGGTACGGCGAGGCGACCGCTGAGGCGCACGTCGCCGAAGGCGCGCAACTCCGTGTTCGCCGCTTCGAGTTGTTCGGGCGCAGGTTTGCCGCCCGTCTCGCGCGGCGGTTCGTATCCTTTGAACTTGGCGACGACGGACGAAATCGTGTCTTCGCCCTCTACGCTCGCGGTCAGGTTCGAGCGCCCGAACTTGTTCGGATAGGCGTTGCCGGTGAGTTGTTGAATCTTCTCTAAGTGCTCGCGGCGCGCGCGCGTCTGGTCGTTGTCTTCAATGAAGGGCGTCGTGTTGTTCTCTGTCATCTATCCTTGCTCCGGGCGAAAAGGGGAATTATAGATCAGCGATTAGCTGTTAGCTATTAGCTGTTAGCTTTCAGAAGGAACAACGCGCGTGGTAATTGGGCGAACTCCAGCTTCCAGTAAACGACTAAGCGGGCTGCGATGATGGCGCGCTTCCGTTTGAAGCTAACAGCTAATAGCTAATCGCTAATAGCTCGTGCTAGCATCAACCTCATCGCAGCATATGAACGAGAAGATTCTTACGCCGGAGGAGGCGCGGGCGGTGCGCGTGCGTTTGCGCGCGGAGGGGCAGAGGCTCGTGTTCACGAACGGGTGTTTCGACATCCTGCACGTCGGCCATGTGCGCTACTTGCAGGCGGCTCGCGCGCTCGGCGACGCGCTGCTCGTCGCCATCAACTCGGACGCGGCCGTGCGCGCGCTCAAAGGCGAGTCGCGCCCCGTGTTGAATCAAGAGGAACGCGCCGAAATGCTCGCGGCGCTCGCCTCGGTCAGCTACGTCACAGTGTTCGACGCGCTCTCGCCGCGCACGCTCATCGCGGAACTGCTGCCCGACGTGCTGGTCAAAGGCGGCGACTACGGCCTGGACGAAATCCACGGCCGCGAAGAGGTCGAAGCGGCGGGCGGGCGCGTGCTTTCGTTGCCCTTCGTCGCAGGCGCTTCGACGACCGACATCATCGAGAGAATCAAGAAGAAGTAAATGGTCAATGGTAAATGGTGAATGGATGAAACCCGCTTTTTACCATTCACCATTTACCATTGACCATTCACCAAAAAGTTATGAGTAGTGCGGTGCAAAAGGGAGCGGCGTTGGAGGACGCGCTGAGGGGCGTGCTGGCGGGCGAGGAGTTGCGGCGTCTCGTGGCGGAGGTGCGTGGCGGGGCGCGCGTGGTTTCGGTGAGCGGGCTGACTTCCGGGGCGGCGCGGGCGCTGGTGCTCGCGGCGTTGCAGCGCGAGACGGGGATGCGTCTGGCGGTCGTCGTGCAGGCGAGCCGCGATCTGGAACAGTGGGATCGTGATCTCTGTTTTTGGAGCGAGGCGCTCAGGCGGCGCGGGCGAGAGAGTGAGACGGAAGAGAGCGCGCGCTCTTTGGTGTTGACGCTGCCCGCCTCTGAAAGCGACCCGTATGCCGGATCGTCTCCGCACGCGGAGACGTTGGAGCGGCGCGCTCTGACGTTGTGGCGCCTCGCGCAGGGGCGCGGGAGTTTCGTGTTGTTGACGGCGCGTGCGCTGGCGCGTCGCACCGTCACGCCTGAACAATTGCGTGCGACGGGCGCGCGTCTTCGTCGCGACGAAGACCACGCGCCGGAAGAGTTGATCGAACTGTTGCTCGCTTCCGGTTACGTGCGCGAAGACCCAATCGGCGCGGTCGGCGAGTTCTCTTTGCGCGGCGGAATTCTGGACGTGTGGTCGCCGGGACACGAACGCCCTGTGCGCGTGGAGTTCTTCGGCGACACGGTCGATTCCATACGCGAGTTCGACCCGGAGACGCAGTTGTCCGTCGCACAGCTTAAGGAGATCGAGATCGTGCCGATGCGCGAGTATGCGGTCGGCCGCGACGATTTTCGTTTGTGGGCGGAACTGGCCGAGGAACGTTGGAGCGAGGAACGTTATGCGCGCGCTCTGCGCGACCGCACGGCGTTGGCCGAAGAGGGCGAGACGTTTGCGGGCTGGGAATGGCTCGTCTCGCTCGTCCATTCCACGCCCGCGAGCGCGTTCGATTACCTGCGCGAAGAGACTCTGTTCGTGATAGACGAACCCGCCGCCCTTGAGACGTTTCTCGGAAACACTTACGAGACTTTGCAGACGCGTTATGTCGAGATGGAGGCGGCCGACGAGATCGCCCTGCGGCCGGAAGAACTTTACCTGACGGCGGAAGAGTTGCGCGAGCGAGTGGCGCAGACGGCGCGCGTCGAACTGCGCACGCTCGGCCGCTCGGCGGCTGCGACGGACGAACGTTTCGCGGGCGAAGCGGAAGCGACGGCGGCCGTGACCATTGGTCGCGCACGCTCGACGCACGCGCCGCTCTTTCTCTTCCCGGCCGTCGAACGCGCCCCCGAAATCGAATGGAACGCGCGCGCGGCGCGTCGCTATCACGGGCGCATCGCTGAACTGGCCGCCGACGTGCGCCGCGCGCAAGGAGAACAGCGGGCGCGCGTCTTGTTCGCCATGCCGAGCGCAGGGATCGCAGAGCGCGTCGGCGAGATGCTTTCGGAGTACAACGTCGCGGCGCGCGTCGTCTCTGCGGGCGAGGGCGGCGCGGCGGAAGAGGGACAGGCCATTGTCACGGTCGGGCGTCTGTCGGGCGGATTCGAGTTGCCTTCGGCCGGGCTGGTCGTCCACGTCGAAAATGATCTGTTCGACGAAGCGCACGACGGCGCGACCGTGGAGCATCGCGCGCCGGGCACGGGGCAGGCGTCCACCTCCGCCAAGCGCCCGCGCAAGAAGTCGAAGACGGCGGCGTTTCTGTCAGATTTCCGCGACCTGAAAGTGGGCGACTACGTCGTCCACATCGACCACGGCATCGCGCGCTTCGGTGGTTTGCAGACGCTCGATCTAGGCCCGGGGCGGCGCGGCGAGTTCATGTTGCTCTACTACGCCGACGACGCGAAGTTGTACGTGCCGGTCGAACGCCTCGATCTCGTGCAGCGTTATTCGAGCGCGGAGGGGCACGAACCCGTGCTCGACCGTCTCGGCGGGCTCGGCTGGCAGAAGACGAAGGCCAAGGCCAAGCGCGCCATGCGCGACATGGCCGACGAACTGTTGCGCCTCTACGCCGAACGCAAACTCGTTGGCGGCTACGCCTACGCGGCCGATAGCCCCTGGCAGCGCGAATTTGAAGACGGCTTCGAATACGTGCCGACGCCGGATCAAGAGACGGCCATCGAAGACGTGAAGGCCGACATGGAAGCCGGGACGCCGATGGACAGGCTTCTCTGCGGCGACGTGGGCTACGGCAAGACCGAGGTAGCGATGCGCGCGGCCTTCAAGGCCGTGATGGAATCGAAGCAGGTGGCCGTCTTGACGCCCACAACCGTGCTCGCCTACCAGCACTACGAGACGTTCACGGCTCGCTACGCGGCCTTTCCCGTCCGCGTCGAACTGCTCTCGCGTTTCCGCACGCCGAAGGAGCAAAAGGAGGTCGTCCGCAAGGTCGAAGCGGGCGAGGTGGACATACTCATCGGCACGCACCGGATACTGTCGAAGGATTTGAAGTTTCGCGATCTCGGTCTGGTCGTCGTGGACGAGGAGCAGCGTTTCGGCGTGGCGCACAAGGAGCGGCTCAAGCAGTTGAAGAAGAAGGTTGACGTGCTGACGCTTTCGGCCACGCCCATCCCGCGCACGCTCAATATGTCTCTGATGGGCTTGCGCGATATGTCTGTGATCGAGACGCCGCCGCGCGACCGTCTCGCCATCCAGACGCAGGTGGTGCAGTTCGGCGAGTCGGTCATCAAGTCGGCCATCGAGTTGGAACTGGGGCGCGGCGGTCAGGTCTTCTTCATCCACAACCGCGTCGAAACCATCGACACCATCGCCGCGCTCGTCCAGCGGCTCGTGCCGCAGGCGCGCGTCTGCATCGCGCACGGGCAGATGAACGAGAAGGAGATGGAATCGGTGATGCTCGATTTTATGGCCTATAAATACGATGTTTTGGTCGCCACCACCATCATCGAGAACGGCATAGACATCCCGCGCGCCAACACCATCATCATAAACCGTGCCGATCACTACGGGCTGGCGCAACTGTATCAACTGCGCGGTCGCGTCGGGCGCTCGAACCGACGGGCTTACGCCTATTTGTTGATTCCGTCGGAACAGGAACTGACGCCGATTGCCAGGCGTAGACTGGCGGCCATACGCGAATTTTCCGACCTCGGTGCGGGCTTTCGCGTCGCTGCGTTAGACCTTGAACTGCGCGGGGCGGGAAATTTGCTCGGCGGCCAACAGTCAGGCCACATGGACGCGCTCGGCTTCGATCTTTACACGCAGATGTTAGAGCGCACCGTCGCCGAGTTGCGTGGCGAAGACGTGCAGGACGAAACCTCCGTCTCGCTCAATCTGGGCGTCGACGTTGCGATCTCCGAGGATTACATCTCGGACATGGGGCAGAGGCTTCGCACCTACAAACGCATCGCCTCGGCGCGCGACGACGAGACCTTGAGGCAGATTCGCGCCGAGACGGAAGACCGCTACGGCCGCATCCCGGAATCGGTCGAACGCCTTCTGAGTTACGCGCGCCTGCGTCGCACGGCCGAAGAGGTCGGCGTGCTGTCGCTCGACCGGACGCCCACAGGAATCGCGATCAAACTGAGCGAGCGGGCGCGCGTCGCGCCGGAAAAATTGCTCGCGCTCGTAGGCCAGAGGACGGGGACGAGTTTCACGCCGAACGGCGTTTTGCGCGTTGACCTCAATGAGGAAGAGGCCGACAACCTGATCGAAACAGCCCACGGCCTGTTGCTGCAAATCAGCGCCGCGGAATAGAATAGGCCGCAAGTTGCAGATTGCGGGTCTTTCGAGAAAGCTGCTTCGACTTGCAACTTGAAACCTGAATTTTCACCCGACCGTTTTTAAAGCCTGTCTCGCCCCGCTTGCGGATTTAAGGCAAATCAAGAGGAATTCGATTCGACAATTTGAAAGGCCGTTCGCGTCGTCGCCGTAAGCAGGGCGTTCGGCCGAAGTTGGTAAGGAGTAAAAATCTGTGAAGTCAAAATTTTTAAAGAGTGTCCGCCGCGTCGCGTCGGTTGCATTATTGGCGGGCGCGTTCCTTGCGCCGTCGGCCGCCCTGCGCGTGTGGGCGCAGGAAGAGGGCGTGCCGCGCGTCATCGACGAAGTGATCGCGCAGGTCAACGCCGACGTGGTCACGCTCTCAATGTTGAAGCGGGACATGGCCGAGGCCGTCGAGGCGCTTCGCCATCAGCGCGGCATGACCGAGCAGCAGGCCACCGAAGAGGTCAACAAACGGCGCAACGAGATCATCGCCACGCTCGTCAACGAACAACTTCTGCTTCAGAAGGGCAAGGAGATGGGCATGGACACGGACGTGGAGGCCGAGATCAACCGGCGCATGCTCGAAGTAGCGCGGCGAGAAGGTTTCAAGACGCTCGCCGAACTCGAAAGGGCGATGGAAGCGACGGGGATCAAACCGGCGGGCGTGCGCGCCTCGATGCGCACGGAGATCATGAAGACGTGGGTGCTCGGCCGCGAAGTCGATCAGAAAATCTTTTACAGTCTGACCGATTCCGAAGTGCGCGCTTACTACGAAGCGAACAAAGAGAAGTTTCGCAAGCCCGAAGCCATCACGCTCTCGGAAATCTTCCTGAGCACCGTCGGGAAAGACCCGAAGGAAGTGCGCGAACGCGCCGACAAATTGGTGGCACAGTTGCGCGCCGGGGCGGACTTCGGCGCGATGGCGATGGTGCAATCGGAACGCGAGGTCGAGGGCAAGCGTGTCGCGCCGGAGTCGAAAGGCAAACTCGGCACTTACGCCATGAGCGACATCTCGAAAGAGGAAGTGGCGCGCGCGCTCAAGGGCTTGCAGCCGGGCGGCGTGACCAACCCGATTGACACCGAAGGCGGCATCATCATCCTGCGCTTGGACGAGCGCACGGCCGGAGGCGATGCCACGTTCGACGACAACAAAGTGCGCGAGGCCATCACCGTCACGCGCATGGACAAAGAGCGCAAAGCCTATCTCGAAAGTTTGCGCCGCGACGCCTACATCGAAGTCGCCAAGGACTATCAGGAAGGCGTGCTCCCGCTCTTGAAAGCCGAGGCAAAGCCCGCCACAACGACCCCGGCGACGACCCCCAGGAAAGACGACAAGAAGAAACCCGAAGCGAACGGCTTCAAGAAACAGTAACAACTCAGTGACAAGTGACGAGTGACGAGTGACAAGTTAAAGAACACGCTTGTGTTTTAACTTGTCACTCGTCACCTGTTACTCGTCACTTTTTTTTATGCGTCTGGATCAGTTTTTACGTGCGAGCCGTCTGGTGTTGAGGCGGACGGTGGCGCAGGAGTTGTGCGAGGCCGGGGCGGTCTTGGTGGGGGGCGCGGCGGCGCGTTCGTCGCGAGCGGTGCGCGTGGGCGAAGAGATCACGATCAAGCGTCGTGAGCGTTGGTTGACCGTGCGCGTGCTGGCCGTGCCGACGGCGCGGCAGACTTCCAAGCAGCAGGCCGCGGAGTTGTACGAAGTCGTCCGGGACGAGCCGCGCGCGGAAAGTGATTGAGCGCCGGCGTGGCAGGACGCGTGGAAAATGAGTGAACTTGTCGCAGCGTGCGAGCGTTCAGTTATCCATACTTGAGAAGCATCGCACGCGAATTTTAAAGCTCGTCCAATCGGCTTTCAGCGGGCGCGGCGTCTCGAAACTCCAAACAAAATTTTCGCGGGAGAGGGTCATGAAGAAACTCTGTTTGTTAGTCGTCCTTGTGGCGTGCGCGGCGGGGGCGGGAGTGTGGTTGCAGAAGGCGCGTGCCGGGCAGCAGCCGAACGCGGAAGAGGCCGCCGTGCGTCAGGCCATCGAACATTATTTTCGCGGCCACGCGACCGGCGACGGCCAGCACTTCCAGAAAGTCTTTCATCCGGAGGCGAAACTCTTCTGGATGCGCGACGGCAAGTTCACGCAACGCACGAGCGCCGAATACATCGCGGGCGCGTCGGGCAAGCCTGCGCCCGACGAGGCCGCACGCAAGCGCAGCATCCAGAGCATAGACATCACTGGCAACGCCGCCGTCGTCAAGGTGCTGCTCGATTATCCGAGCGCACGTCTGACCGATTACATGTCCATGCTCAAGATCGACGGCGAGTGGAAGATCGTGAACAAGACTTTCGTGTCCGAACCCAAGACGCGCTAAAAAAAGTCTCGCTGAAAAAAGCTGACTGAAAAAGGCTGACTGAAAAAAAGTCTCGCTGAGAAAAATTTACTCACGCCGCATCAGGAACCGAAGGGGCGTGCCGGAGTAGTCTTCCGATGAAGACTACTC